>NC_014394.1:1264988-1897482 GCF_000145255.1 Gallionella capsiferriformans ES-2 | reverse complement strand
CGGTGGCGGAAATGAGCAGCGCGGCGCGAATGCGGACTGCGCCTGCGAGCAGTCCGCTCATCATGCCGATCAATGCTGCCGTGGCGACAGTTAGCAGTGCGACCGGTGAGGCCGAGGCCATCGTCCAGCCAAGACCCAGCGTGAGTGCCGGCACGGCAAGGATGCCGCCACCGGCGCCCGTGAGTGCCATGATCAGGCCGATCAGTAAACCCAAGCCTATCGGGAGGATGAACACGGTGATGTTAAAAACGCGCTATTTATTGATGCGGCAGGTGTTAAGTCCCAGCAGTGCATAGGCTGGACACAGGCCGATCACGCCGCTGAGCATGGGGACGATGCCGAACCATCCCCAGGAGCCGATCAGGCCGGAATAGGCTAATTCGATCAGGGATAATCCTGCCAGGACGCGAAAGCCGCGGTCGAGCGTGCCTGCATTCTTCTTCATTTTATTTCCTTCGCATCATTAATGTAGCGCAGGATAGCTTCTGCGCCGCCGGTGATAAAAGTTACACCAGTGTTGCAAATTTCTTGAGTGCTGCAATATCGGTGAGTGTGATCTGTTCGCGACCGAGTTTGACCCAGCCCTGTTCTGCAAAGCCTTTGAGCAGGCGGCTGACGATTTCGCGTGCCGAGCCCAGTTCGTCTGCGATGGCCTGATGGGTGAGATGGATGGGGCCGGTTTTGGCAATCAGCAGCGCAGCCAGTCGCTGATCCAGCTTTTGAAATGCGACGGCGGTGACCAGCTGCATCATGTCAGTCAGTCGTTCGGTAAACAGCCGGAACACATAGCGACGGAAGGCATCGTGTTTGCCTAACAATACATGAAAAACGCCGGCGGGCAGCATGATCATCTCAAGCGACTCCTCAACGATGCCGCGTGCCTGATAGGGCGTGTCCCCCAACAGGCAGCTACTGGTCAGTATGCAGCTCTCACCCGGCATGACCCGGTACAGTTGTAATTCGCGACCATTGGCGGACGATTTAATGACCCGCAGGCTGCCGCTGAGCAGTAACGGAAATCCCTGACAAGGCTGGTTTTCATCGAACAAAATCGTACCGGCCGGAAAAATCATCGCGTGTGCGCTCGCGAGCAGTGTATCTAATTCAAGGCTCGTGAGCGACTGCAGCATCGGATACTGCTGCAGGATGCGGGTGCGGGTCTCGCCATCAATCATAATCCGGCTACCTGTAGAGTGACGATCTTACTCTGGGCGCATTTGCGGGAACAGGATGACATCGCGAATGCTGCTGCTGTCGGTCAGCATCATAATCAGGCGATCGATGCCGATTCCCTCGCCTGCGGTCGGCGGCAAGCCGTATTCCAAGGCGCGGATATAGTCGTTATCCTTGAACATCGCCTCTTCGTCGCCGGCTTCTTTTGCGATAACCTGCGCATCGAAGCGCGCTTCCTGATCTTCCGCGTCATTTAACTCCGAGAAGCCGTTAGCCAGTTCTCGTCCCAGCACAAACAACTCGAAGCGCTCGGTGATGGCGGGATTGGCATCGCTGCTGCGCGCTAACGGTGAGACTTCCACCGGATAGTCGATGATGAAGGTCGGTTCGAACAAGAGGGTCTCGGACAACTCCTCAAACAGCGACAATTGCAAACCGCCCAGACAGTCTTTCGGATTGTGCTTGGCTTTGAGATCCTGCAGTTCGGTGAGGACGAAATCGCGATCGTGCAATTGTTCGGTGGAGAATTGCGGATGATACTTCTGGATTGCCTGTACCATGGTTAGACGATGGAAGGGTTTGCCCAGATCGAGTTCGCGGCCCTGATAACTGACAATGGTGGTACCTAGCACCTTGCGTGCGACTTCGCGCAGCAGCTTTTCGGTGAAACCCATCAGATAGTTGTAGTCGCGATAGGCCTCGTAAAATTCCAGCATGGTAAATTCCGGATTGTGGCGGGTAGACAGCCCTTCATTGCGGAAATTACGGTTGATTTCGAAGACTTTTTCGAAGCCGCCGACCACCAGACGCTTCAGATACAGCTCGGGCGCGATGCGCAAAAACATCTGCATATCGAGCGCATTGTGGTGCGTCTCGAACGGTTTGGCCGATGCGCCGCCGGGGATCGAATGCATCATCGGCGTTTCGACTTCCAGATAGCCGTGATGGATGAAAAATTCGCGTATCGCCTGAATGATCTTGGTGCGCGTGACAAATACGTGGCGCGCGTCGGGATTGGTGATCAGATCCAGATAACGCTGGCGGTATTTCTGTTCCTGATCGGCCAGACCGTGGAATTTTTCAGGCAGGGGACGCAGCGATTTGGTCAGCAGGCGCACCTGCGAGACGCGCACGGACAGCTCGCCTGTCTTGGTCTTGAACAGCACACCGACCGCACCTAAAATGTCGCCCAGATCGTAATGCTTGAAGGCAGCATGGGCTTCTTCGCCGACATCGCCGTTGCTGATGAACAGTTGCAGACGGCCGCTCATGTCCTGCAGCGTTGCAAAACTGGCTTTTCCCATCACGCGTTTGAGCATCATGCGACCGGCAACGGCGACGTGGATTTGTTTTGCTTCCAGTTCGTCGTGCGTGAGTTCGCCGAATTCTTCGTGCAGATTACCTGACAGATGGGTGCGGTCGAAATCGTTAGGGAAGGCGATTCCCGCACTGCGTAGGGCAGCCAGCTTGTTGCGGCGCTCGGTGATAATCTGGTTGTCGTCTTGTGCGTGAACTAGGGTGTCAGGCAGGTTTGGGGTGGATTCAGTTGTCATAATGCTCGATGAGTTTAATTTTAATGCCGTAGGTGCGCGATTGTGTCACAAAACGGCTGAATCAGGAATCGGCGCGTGGTCAGATTCGTTCTCAGCATGGGGAGTGTGTTGAGTGAATCAGGGGGCTCGTCGCTGGCGAACCGCTTCAAACAGGCAGATGGCGGTGGCAGCGGCGGCATTGAGCGATTCGACTGCGCCCGGCATAGGGATTGTGACAGGATGGGTCGCCAGTGCACGCAGTTCGGGAGTCAGGCCGGCGCCCTCGTTGCCTACCATGAAGGCGATATTTCCTGTCAGGTCGCAATCGAACAGGCTGTCCGTGGCCTGTAGCGTGGTGGCCAGCAGTTTGCCTGAGTAGCCTTGGGCGACTTTGAATAAATCCTGCTGCTCGTAAATGGCAAGGCAGAAATGTCCGCCCATTGCCGCGCGCAGCACTTTCGGTGACCAGGCATCGGCGCAAGCCGGTGATAAAAAGACCGCATCGCATCCGGCGGCCGCAGCCGAGCGTAGCATCGAACCCAGATTCCCCGGGTCCTGCACTGCTTCGAGCAGCAAGGCGAAGCGGGCGGTTACTATTTTAGCTGGCGGCAAATCGATCAGCGCGAGGATGCCCGTCGGCGTTTTAAGTTCGGAGAGTTCTGCGAATAGCTTGTCATCCAGTTGCGTGACGGGCGCGCCGGTGATGCGCTGGCGCAGCGAGGTGATTTCAGCATCCTGCAAGGCGGCCGCGTTCAACAGAATATGGCGAGGTGTGTATCCCGCGTCCAGATAAGCTTTGAGCAAATGCGCGCCGTCGAGCAGCGTCTGGCCTGCTTTGTTGCGGTTGCGAGTCGAGGCGGTGAGCTTGACGAGTTCTTTATAAAATGGATTGTCGCGCGACTGGATATGTTTCATGGCGCTGATTTTATCATCAAGCAACCTGTCGTGATGAATTGCTGATACCGGTGTTTTGAAAACTACCTATCTGATGATAGTGCAGATGAATTTCACAGTCAGATAGCCAAAGGCGATATGATCAAGTCATCCTCATGACCACAATGCCTTTTATGAACGTTATTTTTCGGCTCATATTCGTGCTGCTTTGCCTATCGGCCAGTTCATCGCGGGCCGGGGAAGGGGCGAGGCTTGCTGACGCCTTTGAGCGGGAGGTCGCTGTGAAGCTGAATGTGCCTGAGTCGGCTCAGGCGCGCTATGCGTTCATGCTCGATGCGGCGTTGAAGGGGGGCGCGTTCTCCGCGTCGCAATACCTGATTCTGGTAGACCGAAATTCGAACGTACAGGCCCTTTTTATTTATTTTCTGGATTTACCCGCCGCACGTTTGCATTTCATCGGCGCATCCCCGGTCTCTACGGGTAAACCCGGTCAGTTCGATTATTTTTTTACCCCTACGGGCGTCTTCGCTCACACGCTGGAGAATTTGGATTATCGCGCCGAGGGCACTTTTAACAAGAACGGCATACGCGGACTGGGGTTAAAGGGGATACGCGTTTTTGATTTTGGCTGGGCGATGGCAGAGCGCGGATGGGATGGCGGGGGCAGAGGGCAGATGCGCTTACTGATGCATGCGACCGATCCTGATTTTCTGGAACCCTATCTCGGTGTGGCAAGATCCAAGGGCTGTGTGCGTATCCCGGCGACACTCAATGTTTTCATCGATCGTTACGGCCTGCTGGACGCCGACTACCTGCAGGCACTGGAAAACGGCGAAAAAATGTGGATGCTGCGTGCCGATAGAACGCCTACGGCGTGGCCTGGGCGCTATCTGATCATCATCGATTCGGCAAGTCGCGAACGCCCGGACTGGGCGCCGCTGCCCGGCAAGCGTCGCGCTCATAAGCCGTAGGTTCGCTCAGGCTTTGAGCCGTTCCGCGCACAAGATGCCGCTTCGCACGGCGCCTTCCAGTGTTGCAGGATAGTCGCCCCGGGTATAGTCGCCCGCCAGCAGTAGGGTGCTCAGGGGTGTTTGTTGTGCCGGGCGCTGCAAATCGGGCGTACAGGCGAAAGTGGCGCGTTTTTCCGCGATGACCCTGAACCATAGCGGCGCATCGACAAAGCCAAATTCGCTACTGAGTTCAGCGATGACCTTTTGCGCCAGTTCGTCTTGTGATAAGGCCTGATGGTGTCCTTCCGCGCTGATGACCGACGCGATCAGACCCGGCTGGCCGGATATCTGCCCTTTGTCGAACAGCCACTGGCTGTAACGCTGATGCAGGCCTAGCATCGGGTGGGGGAGTGTGACGTGTGGCGGATATTGCAGATAAACGGTGTAGATTGGCTGATGCGCTAAAGCGTCGATTTGTGCAACCACGGGCGCGAGTTCAGCGAAGTCTCGCAGGAGTCGCGCTGTAGTCACAGCTGGCGTTGCGCAGATGACATGGCTGAAATACAGGCTGCCCCGTTTCGTGACGATTTCCATGCCGATATTGTGGGGCAGCAGGCGTTCCACAGCGCAGGAGGTTAGGACATGGCCGCCGTGCCGCTTGACATAAGCTGCGGCTCGCGCTGGAAACAAAGCGGTAAAATCCAAACGCGGAATCAGCATGTCGCTATCAGCGCGTTTTTGATTGAGCGCATCGCGCAACACGTTGAGCAGTACCTGCGCCGATGCAATTGCCACGGGCGTGTTGAGCGCGGCGATGCACAGGGGCTCCCAGAGTTTTTCCACCAGTTGCTGACTTTGACCGTGACGGGCGAGCAGAGCGCTCGCGGTCATATCGCTGTCAAGACGGAAATTCATCCGGCGCAGCAACAGCATAAAGCGCGCAGCGCTCAAGCGCTCACGCCATGTTAGCCCTTGCGCCCGCAGCAAGGCGACCAATAGATGCAAAGGGGCCGGCAGTTTCGGGGCTTTGAGTGAAAAATGGCCGTGCAGATCAAGCTGCAGCGGCAGCCGCAGAAAATCGGCGTCAAGGTCGCCGCCCACCTGCTCGATCAGCCGTAAGGTATCGCGATAGCAGCCCAGCAGCAGGTGCTGGCCGTTGTCGAGCTGTGCATGCCGGTGCGCGACGCCCCTCGCGCGTCCGCCCAAGCTCTTTGCGCTCTCGAATACGGTGACGGCCATGCCTTGTTCTGCCAGACGCACCGCAGCCGCCATCCCCGCATAGCCGCCACCGATGACGGCGATATTTAATTCTTTATCCAAGTTGTCCAGGCGAGCCACAGTTTGCGCAGCGGAGTGAGTGAGACGCGTTCTTTGAGTACGTGGCAGCCGGAATGGATGACTTCATCCAGCGTTGCGCGATAGATGGCCGCCATGATGAGTCCGGTACGCTGATTTTTCCGGTCAGTCGCCGGCAACTGCGCCAGCGCCTGATCATAAAAACGCTGTGCGCGCTCGATCTGGAACGCCATCAGTTTCTGGAAATTCTCAGTCTCATTGGCATTCAGAATATCCGCTGCCGTGACATTGAACTGCTGCATCTCGTCCATCGGTAGGTAGATGCGGTTGCGGCGTGCATCTTCGCCGACGTCGCGGATGATGTTGGTGAGCTGGAAGGCGATCCCTAAATCGTGCGCATATTTGAGCGTCTGGCGGTCTTTGTAGCCGAAAATCTCCACAGACAGCAGGCCGACAACGGAGGCGACGCGGTAGCAATACAGCTGCAGCGACTTGAAGTCTGCATAGCGCGGCTGATCCAGATCCATCTCCATGCCGTCGATGATTTCAAGCAGATGTTCCTGCGCCATGTTGAACTGTGCGACGACCGGTACCAGCGCTTGTGCGACCGGATGCTGTGGACGTCCTGAGTAGATTTCCGCGACCTGAGTGCGCCACCATTGCAGCGTAGTGCGTGCCACTTGCTCGTCCGAGCATTCGTCCACCACGTCATCTACTTCACGGCAAAAGGCATACAGTGCGGTAATCGCGCGGCGTTTTTCTTTGGGCAAAAACAGGAAGCTGTAGTAAAAGCTGGATCCGCTCGCGGCGGCCTTGTCCTGGCAGTATTGGTCTGGAGTCACTGTAATATTCTATTTTAATGAGGGGGTGAAATATGGGATTTTGCCCATTTATAAAGGGTGTCGGGTTCGATATCGACAGCACCGTCTTTGAATTCCAGGCATCCCCAATCCTGGTCGATGCGAGCCGATGCCAATTCAGTCGCATTGACATGATCTTTGATGAGTGGTGTCAGATCGGTTTCAATAAACTCGCCATTGGCAAAGGTTAAGCCAAAAATATAATTTTGCTGCTGTTCAAATTGTCTGAGTTTCATCTGGCTACTCCAAGGGTTGCACTCGGTGAAATTTTTGGGTGTCCCATATTTCAATTAGTTCGGCCTGATGCAGTTCTGCCCATTCGCGTACCAACTGAAAACACTTGTTAGGTAATTTACCATCAATTAATTCCAGCGTATTCAAACTCATGACGGCTTCGTGGTCGCCATATTTTATGTGGATATGGCGTGGCGGATGCTCCCGGTCGATGAGGAACATGCGAATAATGATGCCGTAAAAGCGAGCAAGTTCGGGCATGGCGTATTTGTTGTCAGGTAGTGGCGAGGTTCATCGGTGCCGATTTGGCCAGCATGATAACCCAGTCGAAGGGGCCTAACACCGGGCGGCGGCGGAACATGTCGTAATTGACCGCGTCGAGCTTGTCTAAAATGCGCAGTCCGCCTGCGATAATCATGCGCATTTCAAGGCCGATGCGCCCGGTCAGAATGCTGCCCAGCGGCGCGCCTTGTAACATCAGGCTGCGGGCGCGGTCGATCTGGAATTTCATCAGCGCCCGCCAATTGTCATCGCAGATGTGTTGTGCGATTTGGGTCTCCGTCACGCCAAAGCGCGCCATTTCATCGCGCGGCAGGTAAATCCGCCCGATCGCCATGTCTTTGGCAACGTCCTGCCAAAAATTGATCAACTGCAAGCTGGTGCAGATCTGATCCGAATAAGCCAGATTGACCGGCGTGGCCTCGCCGTACAGATGCAGCATCAGGATGCCGACCGGATTGGCCGAGCGGCGGCAATAGTCTGCAAGCGCTGCATAGTTGTCATAACGCTTGGTCACCACGTCCTGCGAAAAGGCATCGAGCAGGTCGTAATGGGGCTGCAAGGGAAGCTGGTACGCCTGGACGGTTGCGGCCAGATTCTGGAACAGCGGCGTGAGCGGCGGCTCTCCTTGAACCATGCGATCCAGCTCGCTGCGAAATGCAGCGAGCTGCGCTAAGCGTTCGGCGTCCGGCAAATCCCCTTCATCGGCAATGTCGTCCGCAGCTCTCGCGAAATGATAGATCGCCGCAACGGGCCGCCTTAGCCGTTTGGGCATCAGAATCGAGGCGACCGGGAAATTCTCGTAATGCTCAACCGACATGAAGGATTACAGTAAATCGTTTCTGTGCAGCATGAAGACGAACTGGTCGCCCGCGGTGACATCCAGCCACGTGAACGGCAGTTTCGGGTAGGCCGCTTCAAGGATATCCCTGTTGTGGCCGATTTCGACGATCAGGATGCCGTTCTCTGTCAGATGTTCTGCCGCGTGTTTCAGGATCACGCGCGTTGCATCCAGTCCGTCATGCCCGCTGCCTAACGACAACTTGGGTTCGTGCAGATATTCCGCAGGCAAGGCCGCGACCGATTCCGCATCGACATAAGGCGGGTTGCTGATAATCAGGTCGTAGCGGCGGCCGGATAACTTGGCAAATAAGTCCGATTCAATCAGGCTGATGCGCGATGCTAACTCGTAGTCGGTCACGTTGCGCTCTGCGACGGCCAGTGCGTCAGGCGACAAATCGACTGCATCGACCGTCGCATTGGGGAATGCGTCGGCGCATAAAATCGCCAGACAGCCGCTGCCGGTGCAAAGATCAAGCACTTGGCCTATGGAGTCAGGTTCGGTAATCCAGGGGGCTAACTGTTGACGCAACAATTCGGCGATGAAGGAGCGCGGCACGATAACGCGTTCGTCCACATAAAAACTGTAATCGCCCAGAAAAGCCTCGTGGGTCAGGTAGGCGGCCGGGATGCGCTGTTCGACGCGACGTTGGATGACGTTGAGCACTTCACCGCGTTCGGCAGGCGTGAGTTGCGCATCCAGAAACGGCGCGAGCGTGTCCACCGGCAGATGCAGGGTATGCAAAATCAGATAGACCGCTTCGTCGTAGGCATCCGTGCTTCCGTGACCGAAGAACAGTTTTGCCTGATAGAA
This sequence comes from Gallionella capsiferriformans ES-2, assembly GCF_000145255.1. NCBI lineage: Bacteria > Pseudomonadati > Pseudomonadota > Betaproteobacteria > Nitrosomonadales > Gallionellaceae > Gallionella > Gallionella capsiferriformans. Next base: position 1,888,610 of record NC_014394.1, on the reverse strand, counting down.
GCGGCTCACCGCGAAACGCAGATAGTCGCGTACCGTCAGCAGGCTTTGCGAAGCGGCAGAAAAATAATTGCTTATTTGCATAACAGGTTTTCCAGTGTGCGCTGATAGGTCAGCTTGAGGGGTTCGATGTCGGCGACTGCGACGCATTCGTTGAGTTTATGGATGGTCGCATTCAGCGGGCCGAATTCGATCACCTGCGCGCAGATGTCGGCAATAAAGCGTCCGTCCGAGGTGCCGCCGGAGGTCGAGAGTTCAGGCGTGATGCCGTAGCTTTGCTCGATCGCACGGCTGATGGCCTCAACCAGATTTCCCTTGGGCGTAATGTAGGGCTTGCCGGACAACTCCCACAGCAGGTCGTATTTGACGCCGTGCTTATCGAGGATCGCATGCACGCGATTTTTGAGCTCCAGTTCGGTACTGGCGGTGGAGAAACGGAAATTGAACAGGATGTCGACCGTGCCCGGGACGACATTGGTCGCGCCGGTGCCGCCGTTCATGTTGGAAATCTGCCATGAAGTAGGAGGGAAATATTCGTTGCCTTCATCCCAGACTGTTGTAGCCAGTTCGGCAATGGCGGGGGAGACCATGTGGATCGGATTTTTCACCAAATGCGGATAAGCGATATGACCCTGCACGCCTTGCACCACCAGCGTGCCGTTGAGCGAGCCGCGACGACCGTTTTTGATCATGTCGCCAACCAGTTTGTTGGAGGTCGGTTCACCGACGATGCAATAGTCCAGTGTTTCGCCGCGCGCCTGCAAGGCTTCGACTACGCGCACTGTGCCATCCACCGCTACACCTTCTTCGTCGGAGGTGATCAACAGGGCGATAGAGCCGTCGTGCTGGGGGTGATCTTCGACAAAGGCTTCGATCGCCGTGATGAATGCGGCAATCGAGGTCTTCATGTCGGCCGCACCGCGACCAAACAGCATTTCATCCCTGATCGTCGGTTCAAAGGGCGGGCTGAACCAGGATTCTACCGGGCCGCTGGGGACGACATCGGTGTGGCCTGCGAATACCACGACGGGCGCATTGATGCCGCGCCTCGCCCAGAAATTATCGACATTGCCAAAACGCATGCGTTCAATGGTAAAGCCTAGCTTTTCCAGTCGTTCGATCAGAATTTCCTGGCAGCCTGCATCGTCAGGGGTAAGTGAGCGGCGCGCGATCAGCGCCTTCGCGAGTGCGAGTGTTTCGGTCATGATTTAACCTCTTTGTTGAATAGGTGGGCATAAGCCAAGGGGTCGAAGCCGATATGTAATACGCGTCCCGCCTGTTCCAGTACCGGACGTTTGACGACACTTGTTTTGTCAATCATTAAAGCTAATGCTGAAGTATCGTCTTTAATACTTTGTTTTTGTTCATCTGTTAATGCGCGCCAGGTCAGCCCTTTGCGGTTGATCAATTCCGACTGGTCGCGTTGCGACAGCCAGTTTTCCACAATGCTGGCATCGAGGCCAGACTTTTTGAAGTCGTGAAATTCGACCGCGATATGGTGTGCTGTCAGCCAGTCGCGTGCCTTTTTGACCGTGCTGCAATTGGCATTGCCGTAGAGTTTAATCAAGATACATCCAGATCGAGTTTGATGCCGCTGAAGTCCGATTGCGGTGTTTTCGCGGTAACCGGGTTGGGGGTGTAGGAGGGCACCGTCATGGTATTGGTGCGCTCGGAAAAATCGACCAATGCGGCGAGATTGCTTGCGGAATCGGCGTTGCGCATGGCTTCTTCTTTGCTGATGACGCCGGTTTTAAATAAACGGTACAACGCCTGCTCGAAGGTTTGCGAACCTGCTGACACGCTTTTGTCGATGGCCTCGTGTATCTTTTCGATCTCGTCGTTTTTGATCAGGTCGGCAATTAGCGTCGTGTTGAGCAGCACTTCTACGGCGGGCACCTGTTTGCCGTGCACATTGCGCACCAGACGTTGTGAAATCACTGCGCGCAAACACATCGATAAATCCGATAAGACGCTCTGGCGAGAATCGTAGGGGAAGAAATTGACGATGCGGTTGAGCGCGTGATAACTGTTATTGGCATGCAGCGTTGTCAGACACAAATGTCCGGTTTGCGCAAAGATCAGCGCGTGCTTCAAGGTCTCGCGGTCGCGGACTTCACCGATCATCAGCACATCCGGTGCCTCACGCATGCCGCACGACAGCGCATTTTCGTAGTTTTTCGTATCCGTGCCGATTTCACGCTGATTGACGATAGACTTGTCGTGTTTGAAAAGGTACTCGATCGGGTCTTCGATGGTCAGGATGTGCCCGGTCTGGGTACGGCTGCGGTAATCGATCATCGAGGCCAGGGTCGTTGACTTGCCTGAGCCTGTGGCGCCGACGACCAGTATCAGGCCGCGCTTTTCCATGATCAGCGATTTTAAGACGGGCGGCAGATGCAATTTGTCCATCTCGCTAATCTTGCCGCGGATATAGCGTATGACAATGGCGATATCGCCGCGCTGACGGAAAATGTTGACACGAAAATTTCCCAGCCCTTCCTCACGGTAGGAGAAGTTCATTTCCATGTTGGCTTCAAATTCGATGATCTGGCGCGAGCTCATCATCTCGTAAGCGATGCGCTTGATGATGTCTGCACTGAGGACTTGCGAGTTAACCGGGACGGCATTGCCATCGATCTTGACGTTGACCGGCGCACCGACCGAAAAAAACAGGTCGGAGGCTAACTTTTCAGCCGCGAGCTTCAGCAACGGTGTGACGATCATGGTTACTCCCAGTTATCAGGCGCTAGTTAAAGCCGGCCGCGTAGCGGCGACAACCATAACTAGCTACTTGCTTTTAGATTCCACGCAGCAGTTCGTTGATGCCGACCTTGGACAGCGTCTTGGCATCGACTTTTTTGACGATTACCGCGCAATACAGGCTGTATTTGCCATCCGCTGAAGGCAGGCTGCCGCTGACGACGACTGAGCCTGCCGGTACACGGCCATAGGTCACGGTGCCGGTTTCGCGGTCGTAAATCTTGGTGCTCTGGCCGATGAATACGCCCATCGAGATCACTACGTTGTCTTCCAGAATCACGCCTTCGACGATTTCGGAGCGTGCACCTACGAAACAATTGTCGCCGATGATAGTCGGGTTAGCCTGAACCGGTTCGAGCACGCCGCCAATGCCGACGCCGCCTGACAGATGTACGTTTTTGCCGATCTGCGCGCAGGAGCCGACCGTCGCCCAGGTGTCTACCATGGTGCCTTCATCGACATAGGCGCCGATATTGACATAGGATGGCATCAGCACCACGTTTTTTGCGATGTATGCGCCTTTGCGTGCGGCAGCGGGAGGCACAACGCGGAAACCGCCTTCACGGAAATCGCGGCTGTTGTAGTCGGCGAATTTTGACGGCACTTTGTCGTAGTAGTTAGTGAAACCGCCTTTGATAAAGGCGTTGTCTTCCAGACGGAACGACAGCAGCACCGCCTTTTTCAGCCACTGGTGGGTAACCCATTCGCCGTCAATTTTTTCGGCGACGCGCAGCGTGCCGTTGTCCAGTTTGCTGATGACCGCATCGACAGCTTCTTTGAGTTGCGCGTCCGCATTGCGCGGGGTAATGTCGGCACGACGTTCAAAAGCGGCTTCGATGATTTGTTGTAATTGATCCATGGTTATTCCTGTTTAGTAGTAAGTGGTGAGTGGGTAGTCGTGAGTTACTTGCTACTCGTGACTGACAACCCGCGGGTAAATTCAGCGATTCTTTGTGCGGCTTCCACGGTTTCGGCAGTTTCGGCAACTAACGCCAGTCGGACAAAATGCTCACCCGGGTTGATGCCCTGCGCGTGGCGGGCCAAGAAACTGCCCGGCAAAACGGTGACATTATAATCGCGATATAAGGCTTGCGCGAAGGCCGTATCCTTGATGGGCGTGCGTATCCATAGATAAAAAGCCGCATCCGGCAGAGCTACCGGTAAAACGGGCGACAAAATTTCCATCACGCGGGTGAATTTTTCGGCATACATGCGGCGATTTTCAGCGACATGCGCCTCGTCGTTCCATGCCGCGATGCTGGCGGACTGGATTACCGGATTCATCGCGGAGCCGTGATAGGTGCGGTAGAGCGCAAATTTTTCGATGACGCGCGCATCCCCGGCCACAAAGCCTGAGCGCATGCCGGGCACGTTTGAACGCTTCGACAGGCTGGAAAACACCACCAGATTTTTGTAGTCACCGCGTCCCAGTTGTTGGGCAGCTTGCAACGCGCCCAGTGGCGCCTCGTCAAAATAAATTTCTGAATAGCATTCGTCCGAGGCGATCACGAAATTGTAACGGTCGGATAGCTCAAACAGCGTTTTCCATTCCGCTATCGGCATCACACGCCCCGTCGGGTTGCCGGGCGAGCAGACATAAATCAGCTGGGTGCGCTGCCAGACCTCTTCCGCTAACTGGCTGAAATTCAATGCGTAATTGTCTTCCGGCAAAGTATTGAGAAAGTAGGGGGTCGCACCGGCTAAAAATGCCGCGCCCTCGTAAATCTGGTAGAACGGATTCGGGCAGACGACAGCAGGATCGGGGCGGTTGCGGTCGATCACTGTTTGCGCGAAGGCGAACAAGGCTTCGCGGCTGCCGTTCACTGGCAAGACCTGTGTCTTGAAATCGGGCGTCGGGATATCGTAGCGATGCGCCAGCCAGCTGGCGATCGTGCTGCGCAACGCGTCAGTGCCTGCCGTTGTGGGGTAACTGGCAAGCCCGCTCAGATTGTCAGTTATGGCCTCATAGATAAATGGCGGTGTCGCGTGTTTCGGTTCGCCGATCGACAGGCTGATCGCCCGGTAATCTTGATTCGGCGTGACTTCACGAAACAGGGCGGCGAGTTTCTGGAACGGGTAGGGCTGGAGTTTATTCAGGTCGGAATTCATTGCAATTGGGCATCGACGAAGGTGACGGACATTATAAAGGTCAGACGAGTGTCATCAAAACAAAATATCGTGCCGGCAGCCGATTTTCTTGGCGGGCAACCGGGTAATTTTGCCCTACCTAGCTAAGTAGCTAATACTAAATGAGGAAATAAGCTGATAAATTTCGTAGCACGGGCTAGCGCACCGTATTACGAAAACTTCTTTCGGCAAGCAAACTCACTATGGTCAACGTCGAAGCATGGACAGTCTGCAACGTATTTATAAGCTGCATCAGTCAATTTCATCTCGTCGCCACCCCGTAGAGTGTCAGACTTTGCATTTTCTTCATGCAGGTGTGCGAGCGTCTCAACCTGATCATTCAGTTAGCATGATGGGTGCCGGATACGGCAACCCGAGAAATGATCAGATAAAGCCTAGTGTCAGCTAATTGTCCTGCAATAATGAAGGCCAATGGGCGGGTGAGTGCCATCTGCCGACATTCGGGTGATGTGCTGATTATGTAGGATAGCTTGTTGTATAAAATCATCTTAGTCCTATAGAATCAAGTTGTTACAATAGATCAGGCCAGCTTGTACAGAACACTGCCCTGCATATGTTTAAATAGTTCTGTCTATTTCACGTTAGACCGCTGCGGCGGCAGTCTTACTACCTACCGGTTCCACTACTACTATGACTGAGAATAGCAAAACGGCATCTTCAACATCCTCTCCTACCTTGGCTAACGGCCATTCAGGTTCAACTGAGCTTGTTACGAGCGAAGAGCCACCGCAACGCAAGGCTCCACCGATTGCATGCGCAGTCGAGCAGTATTTTTCTGCAATTAGAGGAATTGGACAAACTGCACAAATAGCACTTCCGCATATAGCAAAGTGGAAAGTTGCGGAGGTGGAGAAAGCCCAGAAGAAGATAGAGAAGTTTTTCCCTGACTTGGAGAAAGAAGACGACGGACCTAAGAGCTTCACTCTTGATTCAGCGCGAGACTTTGCGGAATTCACCAGCACTATTGAGCAATTGGAGGAACTCCGCCACCAGAACTTTACGGAAATACTCGCCAAAAGTTTGTTTACACAGCTCTTTGCTGAATTTGATGCATACATAGGCGAATTGCTAAAGATTATTTATCTAAAGAATGACAAGCTACTCAAGGGGATTTCACGCGAAATATCCCTAACCGATCTTCTAGATTTCGAAGACCTTAACGCAGTAAAGCTATCGATGCTTGAGAAGGAAATCGAAACATTTCGACGAGACAGCTACATTGAGCAATTTTCCACACTTGAAAAGAAATTTAATCTGTCGCTAAGGAAGTTTAGTGAGTGGCCGCAGTTCGTAGAACTATCGCAGCGCCGCAATATTCTTACTCACAACGGAGGCTTGGTTAGCGATCAATACATAGTCGTGTGTGATAGAGAAGGGCACAAGTTTCAACCGAGCCCCAAGATCGGCGAGTCGCTCGGGGTGACATTCGAATACTTCGTAAGTGCTGCTCGGCTCCTTTCTAAGGTAGGTTTAATGCTTGCCTACACCCTTTGGAGCAAAGTATTCCCGAAGGAATTCGAGCAAATGCATAGTGCGCTCAATGACACACTATTCAAGTGCTTACAACAGAAGCGTTGGCATCTTGTGGCAGAACTCGAAGATTTCGTATTGAGCGTCCCAATGCGAAAGGACGTATCGGAAATCGACTTAAGAATAAGGATTGTCAATGCTTCGATTGGGTTGAAATTTGCCGGGAAAGACGCTGAAGCCGTGCGCCTCCTTGAGTCAGTTGATTGGAGTGCAAGCTACCGAGATTTCAAACTCGCTATAGCCGTTCTCCTGGAGAAATACGATGACGCGGTAGTGATAATGAAGAGTATTGGCAAGACAGGCGAAATACTCGAACAGCATGCTTATCATTCTTGGCCACTATTTACGCGATTCCGTGAGCGCCCGGAATTCTATGAAGCGTACTCCGACATCTACGGGGAAGCTTTTTCTGAAAAGGTCGACACAACAAAAGGCTCAGTTGAAGCGCATGCAAAATCATCAGCCCCCGGAAGTGTAGGCACGGGAACTGGCACGGTGATTGATGGAGTCGCGCATAAAGTCTCGACCGGCGCGTCAGCTATGGCACGTTCGGCACCCGCTCCCAAGAGAGGGAAATCCAAGACATCAGAGGCGCGAAGAGCAAAATCGTCTAACCCTGCGGTCCAGGGGACGCCGCGCAATAAGACCGCGCGGCGCCCCTGACCTCCACGTTAGAACTCTCAGGAAATAATCCATGGATACCACCGAATTTCCCATAGCTCTCCCAGCAGATCAGCAAGAGATACTGCCTTTGATTAAACGCTCTCTCTTGTCTGTGCGAGATGAGTTGAGAGATGACCCTTACATCATCGAAGCGGTAAGCGTCTTGCAAGTAGCAGGCTACCGGAGCGCAATCGGCTCATTTTGGAATGCAGTTGTCGACGATCTGCGAAACAAGATAACTTTCCGCAGCTTGAAGCTCTTTAATCAGTCCGTTGAGATTGGACGAGAGATAAAGACGTATGAGGATTTTCAGAATTTCGTTAATGACGATCAGTTGATTGATGGCGCATACAAAATTGGTGTAATTAGTTGGGAAGCATCCAAGGTTCTAAAACACGCAAAAGAAACAAGGCATATTTTTTCAGGCCACCCCAAGAGCAGCCCTCCATCTATCATTAAAGTGCTTTCCATGATGGACGACTGCATTAAGTATGTGCTCAATGCAGAATATCCGGCGCAAATAATTGATGTAAACGATTATGTATCTACTCTCAATGAGCAGTCATTCGATAGAAACCGGATTGCGATCGAAAGCGCCTTAGGCGACCTCCCTGATGTCTACAAGAACGAACTTGCCAATCGACTCTATTCGTCATACATACACCCCCAGTCAACAAGCGTCCTTCGTTCAAACATAGAATTTGTCGCTCCAATACTGTGGAAGGTCTTACCGAAAAGCGTCAAGGTTCAAGTTATTCGTCGTGTCGATCAAGAAATACAAAAGGGAAATGGGGACATCACAAATGCAGCATTTGCCTTTGTTGAAGTTGTCGAAGGCCTTTCCTATTTGTCCTCAGTAGCTCGCCGTTACAAGACTGAGCCAATGGTAAATGAGTTGGTAGACGCTCTCGACGATTTCCCACGGGAGAACATTGCTGTAAGGGCATTAGTGTCATATGCAAGCCTAATTCCGGAAGACTTGATTTCAACGTACGTGGCAAGTCTAACGAAGACCTACGTTGGCCGTGTCGGGTCAAGTGGTCGTTGGGCTCGAACTGATTTTTATGCGGATGGTGCTGCTCTTCACATTCCTGACATGTTCAAGAGCTTTGATGATGCAGCCGCACATGCCTTTGTAGATGGAATCAAAACAAGCGATCTTCTGAAGAGAAGAATCCAGTCCCCTGCAAAAATGCGTCGTTTACGTGCTTTGGGAAACCTTGTGCTTGAAAAGGCTTCCGACGGTTTCTCTGAAAAGAAGTTTTTGGAGTCTCTATGTGATGAGGCGCGAGAGGGCGAATTCTTCGACTTACTCAAATAGTTCTAACCCATCATTCAACACTGACTGGCGCGATAAAGCCGCGCCAGCCGGTTAATTCAAACGTTATGCCTAATTGGAGTTTCGCCATGAAGAAATCACTAGTCCCGCTTATGCTCTTGGTGTTCGTGTGCTCGGCACACGCTAGTGAAGAGGCTTCTTTGCAAGACACGATATTGGTGTCAAAAATGGCTGGCATTTGTGGAGTAATGCAGCAAATGGCATCCTTTCAATCAACCACTAAAATGCCAGGTGGTAGTGAATTCATTGAACGTTTCTGGCGTACAGAATTTGCCCGCCTTGGCAAAACTCAGGAAACATTTTTCAAAGAGTGCGAAGGTTCAATAGCCGCCTACAACCAGCTTTGGCAGGCGTCAGAGCAGTTGAAGAAATGATTGCGCATAATTAACGTTAGCCACCTTCAAGGAATACACAACATGACCAGATCGCATAAATTTAACCTTGCCCTTACGATAATACTTCTTGCACTGGCCGCGACAGGATGCACGACCATTAGCGAAAAAGCCTCAAAAATTCAATTTCACAGTCAGCTTAGCCAAGCTCTTGATGGTTGCAAACGGATCGCACCAGTTCAAGCGGTAGAAAGCCGATTCAAGCCACAAGCCACTGAATCGCTGAATGTGAAAATCCGCGAAGCCGCTTCTGACGTGGGCGCTGATTCAGTCGTGACATTAAATATGGAGGAAACAATGACTGAAGTTCGACTACAGGGCATTGCATACAAATGCTACTGATGCGAAGTTAAAACTAACCGAGACAAAAGGAGCATCACATGGAACTGTCCAGTATGGGCGCTAACCACAAAGAAGTTCAGATGAAAGCATTTTCGGAAAGAGACCCATCTCTTACCTTCGATTGCGAAACCGGAGGCTTAAAGCTCTTGGTGCAGCGCGCTGATGGGATGGGCAAGCAAGGTCAGTACGACTACACAGTCATGCTCAGCGCGAAAGACCTTAAAGCAATAATCGTGTGCCTCGCCAAGCAACGTAGCGCATTCGAGCCAAGTAAACTTCAAACTCTGCTTGAAGAATCCAGCCACTCATTGCTCCGGCTTCTTGTTGCAAGTAGCTTGCTGCCTTTTCAACTGGCACTAACCGAAGAACAGCTAAAACTTAAAGCGCTGAAAGAAAAGTTCGCCGCGAAAAAAGATGGCTAATTCACGTTATGCCTATTAGGAAGCAGTAATGCCAAAAACAAAAATAACTGTAGTTACCGTTGGGCATATGCCTGCTGACTTCAATAGAAAGAAGATAAAAGGATGGGATTGATCTGTATTTGAAATTGTTGACGGTATAGAAAGCTATTCACTTACCTGCGACTCTGATGGGCTTGATTGGGAATTTACTGACGAGGCTCTGGAAAACGTTCTTCCTAAACAATTCAATGGTGAATTTTTAATCGCTATTGTGAACGTGCCAATAGAGCTGAATTGGTATTCACGCCGCCTCTCAGCAAATAGAGTCGTTTTCTCATTCCACGAAATTAAAGAAATTCTTAGGTTTTCAAATATCTCTCTTGAGAATGTTATCTGTCGGCTCCTATACGCGTACACGCTGCTATACAAACGAAGTGGCAACCGCATACCCGAAAATTCGGAGCACACCAATTTTACTCATGACGAAACACGTGGCTGTCTATTCGACATGAACGGCATAAAAACAGATGTTGTTTACTCGTGCCACAACCCCATTATTTGTCCAGATTGTGTGGAGCGGCTTAGGCGAGAAAAAGTCTCTGACGAAACAATTGCCAAATGTCAGAGTGAGATTCGGCGAATACGAAAGGTGCTGTTTTACAGAATCACAGATTTTATTAAACAACATCCTCTGTGGTCATTGGCAATCTCCGCAGCGACAGCGATCATTTTGTGTGCGTCAGGGTCTGTGCTTGGCTCCTATGTGTACGAAGCAATCAAATAACAGGCATAACCCGCCGTTCAACACGGACGCGCACAAAAGCAGCGCGCGCCGGTTAGCTCTACGTTGACCGTCTGCATTGTCTCGGCAACAGCCCGTCGCGACAGTCAGCAATCCGGCAGGCTGAATAATTAACCCGAAAAAATCACCAATGCCCGCTTACGGGCTGTGTATTATCGGAACTGGTCATCTGCAAGGTGTCTGTTGCAGCCTGTCGACGCGTAAAATATCCAGCAATAAAGCTGGCGTCCGTGACCAGTAACAAGGTGCATTCGCCTGCTGGTAAAATGAGATCGGTCATACGTCATGGCGTCTGACACCGCCGCATCTGATAGAATGCGCCCCGCTGTCGTACCTGTTTTTGTTGGCTCGCCGTAACGCCGTTTCATTTTTAAGTGAATCGGGTCAGACGGCCTGCGTGAAGCTGACATTATTTGGGAACGATGGAATGTACCGTATCAACGCGCTGCCAGTGTGCAGGTCTGCAGATCCTATGGGGTACGAGCGCCAGTCTTTGCGCTTGCATAGCCGGCATATCCGAGCTTTTTTCGTCCATGAAAAATGGGCGGAGTATCATCATTTCTGCCGTTCCCCTGCATTTCATGACCGCGCCCACTATTTATAAAGGGTAACCATGACTTGTTCTATATCTTCAAAATCTATCAAATCACTCATTGCAACTGTGTTCGCCTCAATAGTACTGTTGTCGGCCACCCCGTCCTTTGCGGAACAGGTATTGCGCGTGTCGGCAATTCCGGATGAATCGCCGACTGAATTGCAGCGCAAGTTCAAGCCGCTGGGCGAGTACCTTGAGAAGAAGCTGGGAATGAAGGTGGAATTCAACCCTGTCACCGATTACGCGGCATCCGTTGAAGGTCTGGTCAACAACAAACTGGATATGGTCTGGTTTGGGGGGTTTACTTTTGTGCAGGCCAAAGTGCGCAGTAACAACCAGGTGATCCCGCTGGTGCAACGTGAGGAAGACGAAAAATTCAAGTCCGTTTTCATCACGACGCGTAATGAGATTACAAAGCTGTCTGACCTGAAGGGCAAGACATTTACTTTCGGCTCGGAATCTTCCACATCCGGTCATCTGATGCCCCGCTCCTTTTTGCTTGCAGCCAAAATTAATCCGGAAACGGACATGAAGCGCATCGCTTTTTCCGGCGCGCATGATGCGACGGTCGCTGCTGTTGCCGGTGGCAAGGTGGATGCGGGCGCGCTGAATATCTCCGTATGGGAGAAGTTGTTGTTGCAAGGCAAGGTGGATGCCAATGTTGTTCATGTGCTCTACACCACTCCGGGTTTTTACGATTACAACTGGAGTGTACGCGCCGACATGGCACCGGCATTGCGCGAGAAGTTAACTAAGGCATTCCTCGCGCTGGACAAAAACAATCCTGCCGACAAGGAAATTCTCGATTTGCAACGCACTGCCCGCTTTATTCCGACCAAGGCGGCAAATTACAGTGCGATTGAAAGTGCAGCAAGAAGCGCAGGTATGCTGAAGTAAGCATGTCGTTCGTATTACGCGGCATCAGTGTGCGCCATGCTTCGGCTGAGCGTGGGGATTCATGCAATGCCCTGAATGAAGTCAGTGTGTCGATCAAACAGGGTGAGCAACTGGCCTTGATCGGTCCATCCGGCGCTGGCAAAACGACCCTGCTGCACACCCTGGCTTGTGCTCATCCGCAAGCCTCCGGTGAACTGTCCGTTTTTGGGGTGTCGCCCTGGAAGCTGAGCCATGCCGAGCGGCATGCACTGCGCGCACGTCTGTTCCTCGCTCCGCAGACTCCTCCATTGCCGCCGAGGCAACGCGTGGTGACCACTGTTCTGGCGGGATGTCTGCCGCAGTGGAATATATGGCAAGCGATCGCATCGCTGATCAGGCCAAGCAATCCTGATGCAGCGTATGACGCGCTGGCGCGATTCAATCTCCAGGACAAGTTGTATGCGCGAGTGGATCGTCTGTCGGGAGGCGAACGTCAGCGTTGCGGGATGGCGCGCCTGCTGGTCTCGAAAGCAGATGCCTTTCTGGTGGATGAGCCGCTGTCCGCACTCGATCCCATGCTGGCACAGCAAACTTTGACTACCCTGCAACAGGAGGCGGCAAGTCGCAATGCCACGCTGATATGCAGCCTGCATCAGGTTGAGCTGGCACTCAGTTGTTTTCCGCGCATTGTCGGCCTGCGCGATGGTCGTATCGTATTTGATGCGCCTCGGGCAAAAGTGACGGAAGCGATGATTACCGAGCTTTACCGCCATGCCGTGCAGGATGAGCAGCGTGATGTTCGCAGGCGCCAGCGCGCATTCATGTACCCTGCTGACCAGCTATGAGCATGCTCGTTAAAGCCGCACATCACCCGGACCCTGCCTGGCGAGGCCGTATCGCGGCGACCCTTGTTGCCTTGATACTGTTGTGGCCCATGCTGGTTGCAAGCGAGTTCAAGCCGTGGATATTGCTGGATGCACAAAGTCTGCAGGCGACCTGGGGCTTTCTTTCCGGATTTTTCCCTCCCGCACATTCCAGGGAATTCCTGTTGCTGATCCTGGAGGCAACCTGGCAGACCATCGCTATTGCCACTGCCGGGCTGACTTTGGGGCTGCTCGGCGCAATCCCGCTGACCCTGCTGGCAACGGAATCAATGTCGGTCTCACTTTTGGAAACCGGGCGGATGCGTCTGTCCGGCGCCATAGTCAGGCAAGCTGCGCGCTGGTTGTTGGTGTTGCTGCGCAGCGTACCGGAACTGGTTTGGGCATTGCTTCTGGTACGTATCGTAGGTCTTGGGCCGACTGCCGGGGTATTGGCCATTTCACTGACATACAGCGGCATGCTTGGTAAAGTTTACGCTGAGATACTTGAATCTTCAGAAGCACATGCGACCCAGTCGCTTCTGAAGAATGGTGGCAGTCGGCTGGCTTCATTGATTTATGGCGCCTTGCCGGCATCGGCATCAGAGTTAGTGTCCTACACCACCTTCCGCTGGGAATGTGCGATTCGTGGCTCGGTAGTAATGGGGTTTGTCGGTGCAGGTGGAATCGGTCAACGCATGGATGAATCGATGAAAATGCTGGCCGGGAGTGAAGTGTCCACCATGCTGATCATCTTCGTGCTGCTGGTGGCTTGCGCTGATCTGGTCAGCACTTTCTTACGTAAGCGACTGGGATGATATGAAGTCTCCTCGAATTCCCGCTCCGCCTGTTATCGAACCTGCCACCGGTGTATTGCTGATTGGTTTGCTGGCATTGGTCGGTGTCAGCTTTTATTCGCTGACTATCAAATGGGGGGAGCTTTTCAGCGCCGATGCATTGCGTTCTTGCATGGAGTTTTTAAACGGCTTTGTACCGCCTGAGTTAGCGGCGCCGTTCCTGATCAGGGTCGCTGAGGGCATGCTGGAAACGCTGTCCATGTCGACATTGGGGACAGTCATCGCATTTATATTCGGTATCACATTGGCTTTGCCTGCCAGCGCAAGATTCGGCGCAACAGCACGCTCGCTCATTCGTCTTGCGCTCAATATATTGCGCTCGATTCCCGAACTGGTTTGGGCTGTCATCGTGCTGATTGCTGCAGGACTGGGACCCTTCGCAGGCACGCTGGCGCTGGCATTGCACACGACCGGGGTGCTGGGCCGACTGTTCGCTGATGCGCTTGAGAATTTGCCTGATGCGCCTGAGGCTACTCTGCGCATTAACGGCGCCTCTCCGATGGCTGCATTCTTTTATGCATCGCTACCGCAAATCCTGCCGCAATTGATGTCCTACACGCTGTATCGCTGGGAGAACAATATTCGTGCCGCAGCCATTCTGGGGGTAGTCGGTGCAGGTGGGTTAGGGCAGATGCTGAAATATCATCTTTCACTGTTTCAGATGCATCAGGCTGCCAGCGTTATTATCGCGATGCTGTTGATGATCACCCTGGTTGATGGCATCAGCTTCCGGCTCCGACGCCAGCTAGTTGGAAATTACACGTCATCGCGAGTAGCAAGATTGGCGTGTTCAATTGGGAGGAAAATTTTCAGCGGCTAGCAGATCAGTCGAACGACTGTACAGGTTCGACTACCCTTCTTGAATTGGATGACAGAAAGAGGCAGGTCATGAACGACGGCAATGTCTCGATTGCTATTCCCGAAGGGCCGCATTCCGGTTTTCAATTTTTTAAAGGAAGCTGATCTTTCGCTGTCCGGAAACGGGATGGTAACGTGCTGGCATTGAGTGTTAATCTCCGGTGTTGAAAGCTAAGAGGTTAATAATTCTTTCATGCGTGTACTATTAAACGGGGTAGGGTGTGAGATAAGAGTGAGTTTATCCGCACGCAGGGCTGATGCCGGCACTGAAAATTTCTGGACGTCTGGCGACAATAATGGCTTTTAATTACAATAAAAACAATTTACTACCTGCTTTTGGAATTCTCTCAGGGGCACTCGTCTGGGGGCTGATCTGGTATCCTTACCGCGTATTGCAGGATGCCGGGATCTCGGGGCCGTTAGGCACGCTGATCACTTATACGCTGGCGATGGGGTTAGGCGCATTCATGCTGCCGCGCGTGTGGCGCGAATTTTCAACTGCGGGCTGGTGGGCGCTGGGGTTGCTGCTGAGTGCCGGCTGGGCCAATTTTGGCTACGTCCTGGCGATGTTGCACGGCGAAGTGATGCGCGTATTGCTGCTGTTCTATCTGGCGCCGGTGTGGACGATCCTGTTTTCCTTCTGGTTGCTGGGCGAACGTTTAAATCGCTACGGCTATCTGGTGATCGCGCTGTCGATGAGCGGCGCGTTCATTATGTTGTGGGAACCGGCGTTAGGCATTCCTTATCCGCAAAACGTCTCGGAGTGGCTGGGACTGTCAGCCGGAATTAGTTTTGCGTTGTCCAACGTCGTATCGCGTCGTGCAACCTGCCTGAGTGTCGAAACGAAAACCTTTAGCATCTGGCTGGGTACGGCGATGCTCACCGCGCCGCTGCTCGTGTGGCAGGGCGGACTCCCGGCGCAGGGGATCGGGGGTGAGAGCTGGCTGATACTCGGATTGATCAGCATCGCCTTGTGTTCGGTCAGCTTTGCGGTGCAGTATGGTGTGACGCACATGCCGGCCAATCGGGCGATGCTGCTGTTTTTGTTCGAACTGGTGATCGCCGCCGTGGCTTCCTATTTTCTGGCGAATGAAGCGATGGGGTTGCGCGACTGGCTGGGGGCTGCGCTGATCGTGTCGGCCAGTTTGCTGTCAGGGAAGCTGTATGTCGAACCTGAAGTTAAAGCCTGAGCCCTTTGAATGCAGTGCGAGCCACGGCTTCAGACCTCGATTTCCTGCCCTTCGCGTGCCAGCCTGACCTCTAGTTGCCCCAAGATGCCGGCGTTGCGTTCGAGTGCTTCTGCAAAGACGCGTTCGAGTTCATCGTCGCTGCGGGTCGGTTCGTGGTGAGTGCAATAAAGGACCTTGGCGCCGGCATTCAGAGCCAGTTTAATGCTGCTGTCGAAGGTGCCGTGCCCCCATCCTATTTTGGCCCGGTGCTCCTCGGGCGTGTATGAGCAGTCAGCAATCAGCACATCGACGCCGCGTACAGCATTTACGATGGCGAGGCACTGTTCATCGATCAGTGCCTGATATTCTGCATAGCCCTCATCTTCCAGGTCATAGATGTTGAAATGGGCTTCATGGTCGCCGGTAAAAAATATCGATTTGCCATTGCAGTCGATGCGGTAGCCCAGATTGATCACCGGATGATTGAGCAGGGTGGGCGTAATGGTGGCGTCGCCCAGGGTCAATGGTGTATTCGGCATCAAGCTGACATATTCAAATCTCGATTGAATTTCAGCCTCGCGTACCGGAAAAAAACTGTATTGCAGCTGTACGTTGATAATGCGTTCCGGACCGTCACCCGTAACGGGATCGCGCGCACCGTAAAGTTTGATCGTGTTGCCGGGGATGAAGATGGGAATGAAAAAGGGCAGGCCCTGAATGTGATCCCAGTGGCTGTGTGTATTGAAAATATGGGCGGTGACCGGCAAATTTTTGAGTAGCGATTGCGCCAGCGGAAAAATGCCGGTTCCGCCGTCGAGTATGATCAGCTGATTGTCGTCGCTGCGGATTTCGATACAGGTGGTGTTGCCACCGTATTTGACGGTCGCAGGGCCCGGGGAGGCGATAGAGCCGCGTACGCCCCAGAATTTAATTTTCATGTTCGGCTCTCCCGTGCGGCCTGTGCAATGATCTGTGCTTCACTTGTCAGGCGTGATATATCGCCTAAGTCTGCGATGATGTCCTGTAATGAACCGTTGAAGCGCTCGCACAGCGCCGGCGGCAACGCTTCAACGATCAGGTTGCCTGCATTGCCCAGAGCCAGTTGTTTGCTGATCTGATTGGCGACGAACAGGCAACTTTGCACGGTGTTGTCCGGCGCCGCGTCGTCATGGTGAGTGCGTATCGTGTTGGTGAGCGCTGCAGGGAAACGCCATTTTTCGACCAGCATGCCCCCGAGGACGGTGTGATCCGTGCCGATGATTTGCCGCTCGGCGGCGTGCAATGAGATATTTGTGTGCGCGGCAAGCGTTAATGCGGCGGTAAATTCCGCCTGCATAAACTGGGCAAAAACCACTTTGCCGAAATCGTGCAGCAGACCGGCGATGTAACAGTCGGCAGGGTCGGTATCGTCATCGCTGTATTTTTGACACAAGGTGCGCGCCAGAATCGCCGTTGACAGCGAGTGATCCAGATAGCCCTGAATGTCGAAGCCCAGATTGCCCTGCGGGGGCAGTGCGCCCATGGCGGCAAACGAGAGTGCCATGTTTTTTAGCGTGTTGAGGCCAAGATACACCATGGACTGGCTGACCGAGGTAACCTGCTTGGGTAGACCGTAACAGGCTGAATTGATCACCCTCAGTAATTTCATCGTCATCACAGGATCTTGCTCGATCACCATGACCAGCTCTTTAGGGCGGCAATTGATGTCGCGGGAGAGTTCCAGAATACGCTGCACGCTTTTCGGAAATACAGGCATGCTCTCCACCGCAGCGGACAGTCGTAGCGTAAGCTCTGTAGAGATTTTTGTCATGGGTTGAGTGTCTGGCGGGCAGGGCGGCGGAAAGAAGCCGCCAAGCCCGTTTTACGGAAATACGTATAAAGAGGCAAGCTATTGTCCTGAGTTCGAGAAATAGACAAAGCGGTTGCGTCCTTCCGACTTGGCTGCGTACATGGCTTTGTCCGCACATTTAATCAGGCCCTTCGTGTCCATGGCATCCTGCGGATAATTTGCGATGCCGATGCTCGCCGACACATGGTAGCCAGTCTCATCGTTGACAAAGAAGAAGGGTTGCGACAATTTATCGACGATGTTTTTGGCGACACGCAAGATCTGGGTGGCATCGCTAAGCTCAGGAAGAATAACGGTAAATTCGTCGCCGCCGAGTCGGGCCACGGTGTCCGCTTCGCGCACGCAACTACTGATGCGGCGCGCAACCTCCATCAGCAATACATCGCCGTTAGCATGCCCTAAGGTATCGTTGATTTCCTTGAAATAATCCAGATCGATGAAAAACAGCGCGAGCGGCAATTCGGTGCGATGCGCAAGTTTAATGGCTTGATTCAAGCGATCCTGAAACAAGCGGCGATTTGGCAGGTTAGTCAGCGGGTCATAATTGGCCTGCCAGTGTATCAGCTCATCCTTCTGTTTCTTTTCAGTGATGTCAGAGAATTGCGCGACAAAACGATAGATGCTGCCGTCCTGATGGCGCAGCGCGATGATATTGACCGATTTTGCGTAGAGTCCGCCATCCCTGCGCTTATCCCAGATTTCACCTTGCCAGTGTCCCTGGTCGATAATCGCACGCCACATCTTGCGGTAAAACTGGATATCGTGCTGACCGGACTGCATCAGTCGCGGGTTTTTTCCGCGCACTTCATCCAGTGTATAGCCGGTGATCCGAGTGAAGGCGGGATTCACATCCACGATCAGATTATTCTCATCGGTTACGACGATGGCATCCGCATTCGATTGATAGATGGAGCTCGCCAGCCTCATCGACTTTTCGGAGTTATACAGCGACTCCGACATCTGGTTGAAGGTACGGGCGAGTTTTCCGATTTCGTCCTGATTGCGCTCATCCAAGGGGAGAGGAACAAAACTCGCCATGCTGCCACAGCGCTGCATGCTTTCCATCGAGGATTGCAGTTGCAAGATTGGTTTGATGACGTGGCTGATCAGCCGGCTGGTGGCAAAAAACAGTAGCAGTTGCAGCAGGATTTGACCGAGCCACAGCATGCCTTGCGTGCGCCGGATGGCCTTGAAGTCATCCGTCATGTCGATGGTGATACTGGCCGCACCGTTGACGGAACCCGCTTCTACCTTATGGCAAGTGAGGCAATTGGTGCCGCGAAAATTGCTGCTGGCGATAAAGGGTACGACGGTACGCAGGGTAGGGGCGATTGGGTCTTCATTGAGCAGGAAGTCCGTTTTTTTGGAGCTGATCACGCGCTTGTCCATCTCGTCGCGCACCTGCTCTTCAGGTAGTCCATAACCGAACTGGTCTTGTACCTGACGGGTTCTGATAATACGGACTTCTTTGACGTTTTCCGTATCGCTCATCTTGTTGATGAACAGCAGGCGCTGATTCGGATCAGAAATCGTGCCATTCAACATCATCATGTTCATGCCGTTGATGATGCCATCGGCGGAAACGGTCGCCCGCCGCTCGGCGCCATCGAGAATTTCTTCCTTGATGTGCGCCATAATCCAGATATGGGCGAACGACAGCGCAAGGAGCAGCAGCACCTGAATCGGGATGTTTAGTTTGCTTCCAATGTCTAGGGTTTGCCACCAGTTTTTCATTGCGCGGTAAGGTTTTCTAGGCGTTGGAGTTCGTCGGTATGTGATATTACCGTATTCGTGCCCGTATGGGCTAGATTTGAACTTATTCAGCGTTAAAAATTTTTAGCCGGATTAATTGCCAGCTGCGGTTTGAATCAGCTTGAAGTTACAGTTGATTTCTACTATTTAATTGTTTTTAATCAATAGATTGTCTTATGCAATGGTCACGTTTTGATCAAGATAGACGTCTTGGATCGCATTGAGCAGTTCTATGCCTTCATTCATCGGTTTTTGGAAGGATTTACGCCCGCAGATCAATCCCATACCGCCGGCGCGTTTGTTAATGACCGCCGTGCGTACCGCTTGATGCAAATCGTCATGGCCGGATGCGCCACCTGAATTGATCATACCCACGCGCCCCATATAGCAATTGGCTACCTGATAGCGCACCAGATCGACCGGATGTTCGCTGGTCAGTTCGCTGTAGACACGGGCATTGGTCTTGCCGAATTTAATGGCAGTGTAGCCGCCGTTGTTCTCGGCCATTTTTTGTTTGATGATGTCCGCATTGATGGTCGCGGCCAGATGATTCGCCTGTCCCGTTAAATCTGCCGCAACATGGTAGTCGATGCCATCTTGCTTGAATGCCGGATTGCGCAAATAAGCCCATAATACCGTCGCCATCCCGAGGTTGTGCGCGTGCTCGAAGGCTTCTGAGACTTCCTGTATTTGACGGCGCGATGGTTCAGAACCGTAAAATACCGTAGCGCCGACGGCCACCGCCCCCATGTCGAAAGCCTGATCGACGCTGGCGAACAGCGTCTGATCGAATTTATTCGGGTAAGTGAGCAGTTCGTTGTGATTTATTTTGACGATGAAGGGGATTTTATGCGCGTAGCGGCGGGCAACCGAAGACAGTACGCCCAGCGTTGAAGCGACCGCATTGCAACCGCCTTCAAGGGCCAGTTTGACGATGTTCTCCGGATCGAAATAGATCGGGTTGGTCGCGAAAGAGGCGCCGCCTGAATGTTCTACTCCCTGATCTACCGGCAACAAGGACAGATAGCCTGTACCGGCTAGCCTGCCGTTGTCGTACAGTGATTGCAGGCTGCGTAGCACAGCGGGCTTTCGGTCTTTGATCGCCACCACACGATCCACGTAATCCGGGCCCGGCAGGTGCAGAGATTCTTTTGGAATGCCGCTGCATTGGTGGCCCAGCAGATAGTCTGATTCGTCAGCCAGTAATTGCACGATGTCGGTCATGATCTTACCCCTTGGGTTGAGAATGTTCGTCATATTACTCCTGTTTTAATTTAAATATCTAATTGATAGATATAAGATTTTCCTGATATTTTCTAGGTAAAATATTAGCTGATTGCAAGGGGAGGTCAGGATGCACAGGGTGTCGCGGTGTATAATTTCTTCCATTTAATATTGAAGGTTTTAAAAATGTCTGCTCCTTCCTCTGTCATCGGTACGCCGCTTAGTCCTTCCGCCACCAAAGTCATGCTGCTGGGTAGCGGGGAGCTGGGCCGCGAAGTTATCATTGCCCTGCAGCGCTTAGGGATCGAAACCATCGCGGTGGATCGCTACCCGGATGCGCCGGGTCATCAGCTCGCTCATCGCGCCCATGTGATCGATATGACGGATGGTGCTGCCTTGCGCGCACTGGTTGAACTTGAGAAGCCGGATCTGATTGTTCCGGAAATCGAAGCGATCGCGACCGACATGCTGGCACTGATCGAGAACGACGGCTTAGCGCGCGTGATCCCTACCGCACGGGCGACCAGGCTTACCATGAACCGCGAAGGGATCCGCCGTCTGGCAGCGGAAACGCTGGGCCTGCCCACTTCCCCGTATCGTTTTGCCGACAGTCTGGCTCAAATGCGCGCGGCGATTGAAGAAATAGGTTACCCGTGCATCATCAAACCCGTGATGTCATCGTCCGGCAAGGGTCAGTCCAAGGTGGATACGCCCGATGAAGTTGATGCCGCATGGGAATATGCCGCTAGCGGCAGCCGTGTGAATCAGGGGCGGGTGATCGTCGAGGGCATGATCTGTTTTGACTACGAAATCACGCTGTTAACGGTGCGTGCGCTGGGCGCGTCCGGCCACACTGAAACGCACTACTGTGAACCGATCGGTCATGTGCAGGTGCAGGGTGACTATGTTGAGAGCTGGCAGCCGCAAGTGATGTCGCCACTGGCCTTGCAGCGCGCGCGCGACATTGCCGGCAAAGTGACCGGCGATCTGGGCGGCTTGGGTTTATTTGGGGTCGAATTGTTCGTCAAAGGGGATGAGGTGTGGTTCAGCGAAGTCAGCCCGCGTCCGCACGACACGGGGATGGTCACGATGTGCACACAAGCACAGAATGAATTTGAGCTGCATGCACGGGCGATTTTAGGGTTGCCGGTCGATGTTACTTTGCGTGCGCCGGGTGCGTCTGCCGTGATTTACGGACAGATGGATGCCAAAGGGATTGCCTTCGAGGGCGTGGCCGATGCGCTGCGCGTCCCGGGCAGCGATATCCGGTTGTTTGGCAAGCCCGAATCGTTCTTGCGCCGCCGTATGGGGGTTGCGCTGGCGACCGGGGTTGACACCGATGAGGCGCGTGCGCGCGCAAAACTCGCGGCTGGCCGCGTAAAACCTGTCAAACCATGATCACCGGCATTCATCACGCGACTTTTTTAACGGCTGATCTGGCGCGTGCGCGCGCTTTTTACGAAGGCGTGCTGGGTTTGTCGCCGGATGCCGCTCGTCCGCAGATGAGTTTTGAGGGAATCTGGTATGACGTGGGCTGTGGGGCACAGATACATCTGATGCTGCTGCCCGACCCCGCTGCGGGGTTGCCGCGCCCCGCGCACGGCGGGCGCGATCGCCACGTGGCGCTGACCGTAACCGACATGGCGGCCTTGGTGGCGCGACTCGATCATGCGGGTATTGTTTATACTCTGAGTCAATCCGGTCGCCGTGCGCTGTTTTGCCGCGATCCGGATCAGAACGCGCTGGAATTTATCGAGGTGGCATAACGTGCATCAGGATGACACGGGATTGGATCCTAAGGCCTGGTATCGGGCCGCATGCGAGCAAGGCGGATTTACCTGTGATGCCGCGCAGACGGCCGCGATCAACGAGCTGGAAGCTTTCTGGCAGCAACTGGTCGAGTTTAAAAGCCGGCGCGATAAATTTTTGGGGCGCAGCCTGTTGAGTCCTGATGTGCCCCGTGGTTTGTATATCTGGGGCGGGGTCGGGCGCGGCAAGACATTTTTGATGGACGGTTTTTATCATTGCCTGCCGTTCCGCCGCAAACGCCGGATTCATTTTCACCACTTTATGGCCGAAGTTCATCACGAGATGAAACTGTTGGCGCATACCCCCGATCCGCTGATGGCGTTAGCCGATACGATTTCGCATTCCACCCGTCTTTTGTGTCTGGATGAACTGCATGTGGATGACATCGCCGATGCGATGATACTGGGCCGATTGTTGGGCGCTTTGTTTAAACGCGGCGTAGTGTTGCTCACCACCTCTAATTACGCGCCGGATGATTTATATCCGAACGGCTTGCAACGCGAGCGCTTTTTGCCGGCGATTGCGCTGATGAAGCAGGAACTGAAAGTCTTGCAGCTGGCAGGCAATAACGATTACCGGATGATGCAGATGGTGCGGGATCCAATCTTTATGGGCAGCGACGAGGCGGGCAGGATGGCGTCGTTGTTTGAGCGGCTGACGGCAGGGGCAACTTCGCCGGTGAACTCCGAGATCCGGATTAACGCGCGCCGCGCATCGCGTGAGATTATTTGGTTCGATTTCAAGGTGTTGTGCGGGGGAAATCACGATCAGGCTGAATACCTGTTGATCGCCCATCGTTACCATACAGTCTTTTTATCGGATGTCCCGCGTATGACGCACGACAACGCCTCGGCCGCGCGTCGTTTTACCTGGCTGATCGATGTCTTTTACGATAATCACGTCAAACTGGTGGCCAGTTTTGCCGTCGCGCCCGATCAGCTCTATGACGCCGGGCGGCACGACAGCGAGTCGCAGCGCATCGCAAGTCGACTGACGGAGATGCAGACGCATCGCTATCTGGAAACGCCACATCAGCGACTGGGCGAAGCGCGCACCGAATTGGCTGTTGCGAGTGTTGCAGCTTAAAAACCCGCGGCTATTTTCAGCAATGCCTGAGCACTGAGATCAGTGAGTTGAATCCTCTCAGCAGCGGGGAGTTTTTCGTAGTGTTTCGAGGTGGCGCGCAGGTAACTCGGATCGTAATGCAGCGTGAGCAATTCGCCCACCATCGTAGAAAAATCGCCAGTCTCGATTAAATGAGTCCAGCATTGCAATTGTTTTTCGCCGTGAAACTGGCGCAGCGCCTGCAAATGTTGAATCAGCAAGGCCGGTTGATCAACGTAATGCGGATAGTCTTGCAGCAATCCCTCGACGCGCGCGGCCAGCGGCACTTCCAGCAGCGTACATGCGCTTGCATGCATGCCGGCGACCAGCGCGGGGGGTAGCGTGACGAGGCCGATTTTATTGCTTTCGGCTTCCACATAGACGGGGCGGGCAGGATCGAGCTTTTGTAACGCCAGCAGCAGGTTGCTGTCGAAGCCTTTTTGCGAGGGTTGCGGCTGATCCGGCAGGCGACCCAGCATCGAGCCCCTGTGCTGCGCCAGATGCTCTAGGTCCAGCACCTGATGCCCTTCTGCGGCCATTGCGCGGAGCAGGCGCGTTTTCCCCGAGCCTGTTGGACCACAGATCACTTGATAGTGGTAGTTTTGCGGCAACACGGCCAGCTGATCCAGCACGGAGCGCCGGTAGGTTTTGTAGCCGCCTTCCAGCTTGTGCGCGGCCCAGCCAACCTGCGAGAGGATGATGCTCATTGCGCCGCTGCGCTGTCCGCCGCGCCAGCAGTAGATCACTGGACGCCAGGACTTGGGATGATCCTTGAAGCGGGTTTCCAGATGGCGTGCGATGTTTTTGGCGACCATCGCAGCACCCACCTTGCGCGCTTCGAAGGGCGATACCTGTTTATACAGGGTGCCGACGATGATGCGCTCTTCATCGCTGAAAACCGGGCAGTTGATCGCGCCAGGAATATGGTCTTCGGCAAATTCAGCCGGCGTGCGCACGTCGATAATTTCGTCAAACAGGGCCAGTTGTGATAGGTTTGCGGTTCTGAACAGCATTGAGGAACCTATGTCGGAAGTAAAGTTGACCCAATTGTCTCACGGTGGCGGCTGCGGCTGCAAAATTGCACCGGCACTCTTACAAAAAATTTTAGGCGATATCAAAGACAAGTTGCCCTATCCCGATCTTCTGGTCGGTACGGAAACCTGTGATGATGCGGCGGTGTACCGTTTAAACGACAGTCAGGCGATTATCGCAACCACCGATTTTTTCATGCCCATCGTCGATGATCCCTATGATTTTGGCCGTATCGCTGCGACGAATGCACTGTCCGATGTGTATGCGATGGGCGGCACGCCCATCATGGCGCTGGCGATTGTCGGCATGCCGATCAATAAACTCCCTGTCGAGGCAATCCGTGCGATTTTGCAGGGCGGTGAGTCGGTTTGTCGCGCCGCCGGCATTCCACTGGCAGGCGGACATTCGATCGACTCCCCCGAACCGATCTACGGGTTGGTGGCGATCGGGGTGGTGCATCCTGACCGGTTGAAGAAAAACAGCGCGGCCCGTGCGGGGGATGTGCTGATTTTAGGCAAAGGGCTGGGCGTGGGGATTATGGCCGCTGCGCTGAAAAAGGGCGCGTTGTCAGCTGAGGGCTATCAACAATTGATCAGCAATACCACGAAGCTCAACACGGTTGGGCCTGCGCTCTCGGCGATTGATAGTGTGCATGCGCTGACCGACGTGACCGGATTCGGTCTGCTCGGACATTTGCTGGAAATGTGCCGGGGCGCGGGGCTGACGGGAGAGGTAAGCTTTAATCAGGTGCCGATATTGCCCGCTGCGCTGGAATTGGCGCAGGCAGGTTATGGTCCCGGTGCGATTGAGCGCAATATGGAAAGCTACGGGTGCGATGTGCAGTTTGCAGAGGGGATATCGTCCTGGCAGCAGCGCGTGCTGGCCGATGCGCAAACCAGCGGCGGCTTGCTGGTGTCCGTCGCACCCGATGCGGTTCAAGAAGTCTTGGCGTGCTTTCATCAGGCAGGGTTCGAGCAGGCTGCGGTGATCGGTGTGATGAAAGCCGGGAGTGCGAAAGTCGTCGTCAGTTAAGGCTTGCTTTGTTCAGGATCGCCAAACCAGAAAGATGGCAAAAGCGATCCAGAACGGCAGGCTGTAGACAAGAATTTTGCCGAACAGCATGTCGCTGATATGAAAAAAATGCACCAGATACGGCACGTATTGCAAGCTGCTGGCCGAGACGCTCAGCAGAATGAGCGCCCCGGTAATCTGGGCAATTTGTGTTTTTTTCTCGATCGCTAGCCGGATGCGCGATTCAGCCCAGTCGTATAAACTTTCCGCCCATTCGTCCGGTCTGAATTTCATGGTTTATATCTGTACTTAGGTTTTAAATAATCAGACCTTACAGGCCGAGCGAGGCTAACAGGTCATCCACTTCATCCTGTCCTTTGACGCTGTCTTTGATTTGATTGCCCGGTCCTGCGGTCAATCCTTCGGTGCTGATCAGAGAGTCCTGGGTATTGGGCGCATATTCTTTGAGAATTTCGAGCAGTATGCTTTCAACTTCAACCGCCGCGTTGACGATCTTGTTGACCATTTGCCCCGCGACATCGCGAAATTCCTGCGCCTCCATGATCTGCAGCAGATTGTGACGCATGGTTTCCTCGCTCATGGCGATTTCACCCAGCTTAGAGATGGTTTCCATGATGAGTTCTTGCTGTTCGGTAAACACCGCATCCGCCAGACGGATAGACAAGTCGCTGCAGATTGCGCGATTCCGGGCGGTCATCGGCAGCGAAGTTTCGACAGCGCTAATGGTCAGTTCCGAGGCATCGTGCATGGATTTGTCGATAAAGGACAGGCGGTCGCGCGCGTCCGGCATGGTTGAGGCTGACTTCTCGAGTTGTCGGGTGTGTCCGAGCTCTTTGAGTATGCTGTGCAGCCTTGCGGTTGCGTGACCAATCTTTTCAACTCTGACATCCGTTATAGGCGTGCGTTTTTTGCTCATGGTGTCTGACTCACTGTTCGTTCGTTGAATGATCGTGAAAGGGGCAAGCCTTCACGACCGGTAATCGCTGTATTTCATGGCGCTGCCGTAAACCTGATCTGCCGGATACTTTAATGCATTTTTATCGATCTTGCGCATGGCCGCAGCAAATAAATCTACCCCGAGTTTGTCAGAGAGGCGCACCAGATACAGCAGTACATCGGCCAGCTCATCGGCAACCTCCGCCATTTTTTCGGTTGTGAGCTGCTCCGATTGCGCAGCGGTGAGCCACTGAAAGTGCTCCATCAGTTCAGCCACTTCGACCATCAGTGCCATAGACAGATTTTTTGGCGTATGAAATTGGTCCCAGTCGCGCACCTGAGCAAACTCGCGCAGTTTCTCGCGCAATACCTGCAAATCAGATGGAGCGTTCATCGGTCAATTGAGCGTGTGCTGATCGGTGTCCATTTTTAACAGCAAGGCGTCGACGTCCAGCGCGACGAGGCAATGCGGCAGCGTGACCGGTTCGGCATCAGCGATGTGCATTCTCAGTTGAGGCCATGGCATTTCATCTGCCGGCCGTAAGGATAAATCGCTGCGTTCGATTTCATAACTGCTCATGTTCATGGTAACGATGCTCATGTCACACCTCCGTCTGTTACGTTAAGGGCGCGTGCTCCCTGTTATACATGTTATCGGTGCAATGAAACAAAAGCTGAGTGCTAACCGCGCGTATTTGATTGGCTGCCGAACTGGGAGAGTTCAACGAACGGGGCCGGCATCCAGTTATCCTTGCGGTGTTCAGCCACAACGTTAGTGAAGATGCCGCCGCGCACGTAAAATTTGGCGGTCAGGCGCATAAAGCGCGGTTGCGTGGCTTTGATCAGATCATCGAGGATGCGGTTGGTGACATCTTCGTGGAAGTGACCTTCCTCTCTGAACGACCACATGTAGAGCTTGAGACTTTTGAGTTCGACGCATTGCTGATCGGCAATGTAATCGAGTACCAGCGTCGCGAAATCGGGCTGGCCGGTCTTAGGGCACAGGCAGGTAAATTCGGGGATTTCCATATGGATGTGGTAATCGCGCGACGGGTTCGGATTCGGGAAGGTTTCCAGTGCTTTGGTGGGTTGGGTCGTCATTTGGTCGTGGGACTCGCTTCGGTTAAGATGGCGGTCATTATATCGTTGCGGCTGACAAATTGCGTCTTTCACAAATCAAGTTGGCTGGATTTAAATCCTTTGTCGATCCGACCACCATCGATCTGCCCGGTCAGATCGTAGGCGTGGTGGGGCCTAACGGCTGCGGAAAATCGAATGTGATCGACGCGCTGCGCTGGGTGCTGGGCGAGTCGCGCGCGTCCGCGCTGCGGGGAGAATCGATGCAGGACGTCATTTTTAACGGTTCAGCCCGTCGAAAACCCGTCGCGCGTGCCAGCGTCGAACTGATCTTCGATAATCAATCCGGCAAGGCGGGCGGGCAATGGGCCAGTTACGCCGAAATTTCCATCAAGCGCGTGTTGTTGCGTAACGGCGACTCGAGCTATTACATCAACAGCCAGAAGGTCAGACGGCGCGATATTACGGACATTTTTTTAGGTACCGGGCTGGGCGCGCGTGCCTATGCCATTATCGAGCAGGGCATGATCTCCCGCATCATCGAAGCAAAGCCGGAAGAATTGCGCATTTTTCTCGAAGAAGCGGCCGGGGTGTCAAAATATCGCGAGCGCCGCCGTGAAACAGCGCAGCGGTTAAATGACACAAGAGATAATTTGCTGCGTGTCGATGACATCCTGCAAGAGATGGACAAGCAGTTGCTGCATCTGGCGCAGCAGGCCGCGGTTGCGGTGCAATATCGCGAACTGGAAACGCTGCGCGATACGGCGCAGCATTTGTTCTGGCTGTTGCGGCGTGAGGAGGCTGAGCTTGCTCGGGCAGGTTTCGCGGCACAGATCGAAAAATGTCGCACCGAACTTGAATTGAAAACAGCCGTCTTGCGCGAGAATGAAAGCGCGCTTGAGATGGCGCGCAGCAGTCATTACCTGTTATCGGACGAGTTGCAGGCGAAACAGGGCGATTTGTACGCGGCCAACTCGGACCTCGTCCGTCTTGAGCAGCAAATCAAGCATGCAGCGTTAGCCAGGCAGCGCTTGCAACAGCAAATCGATCAGACCGGCCAGCAAATTGAACAACAGCTGCAACAGCGTGAAGTCGCGCAACATCAATTGCTGCATTGGCAGAGCCAGCAACGGGTCGCGGCGGAAAAATTAACCGAGGCCGAGCAGCAATTCGCCTGTGTCGATTTGTCTCAGGTAGAGCTGCAGGCGCACGAGGCTCGCGAGGCGTATCACCGGTTACAGCGCGAACAGGTTAAATTGCAGCAGCAACTATCGGGCGGAGAGCACGGCAACCTTGCGCGCAACATCGCTCAACTGGAGGCGCGCGAGGCTCGCTTAACGGGTGAGGCAGGCAGTTTGCCGCTGCCGGATCTCCCCGCGCTGCAACAATTCGAGCGTGAGCTGGCCGAATTGTCTTTGTTGCAGGCCGAACACGATGCACGCCAGTCAAGCTTACAGACGCAATTGACGGCGTCCGACAGTCAGCGACAGCAGTTGCGCAGCACGTTGCAGCAAAGGCAGTTGCAGGCGGCGCAAACGCAAGCCCGGGTGCAGGCCTTGCAGTCTTTGCAGCAAGATAACGCGCCTGACTTGCAGGACTGGTTAGGTCGGCATGGGCTCGATGCATTGCCGCCTCTGTGGCAGGGGATACAGATTGAACCGGGCTGGGAGACTGCGCTCGAGGCGGTGCTGGGTGAGCGTCTCAATGCGCTGCCCGCATTATCTGAACTCATATGCCAAATCGATACGCCGCCTAGCCGATTGGCTTTGTTTGAGCCGGGGTCGGATTCCCCTTTAGAGGCGGGGTCTTGGCCCCGCTTGCTCGATTGCGTACAAAGCAGCAATGCGCAGGCGTCGATCAATGAATGGCTGGCATCGGTTTATACGGTGGCGGATGTAGCACTGGGGGTCTCAATACGGGGGCAATTACCCTCGGGAGGACGCTTTGTCACCCCGGAGGGGCATCTGATCGACCGCCGCAGTGTGCTGTTTCACGCGCCTGATCCTCATTTGCACGGCATGCTGAGCCGGCAGCGCGAGATCGATATGCTGGAGCGCAGCGCTATGATCGACGATGAAATGGTTGCGCAATTAAAAGCGGCCTGCAGCGAAGCTGAACAACGCTATCGCGATCTCGAATGTCAGTTGCCCGTGTTGCGCCGTGCTATCCATGCTTCGGGTCAACGCCAGCATGCGTTGCAAATGCAGCGTCATACCGCTCAACAGGCCGAGGAACACCGTCGTGCACGCGGGGAACAGATATCCGTGGAATTGGCTGAAGTCGCAAAATTGCTCCTGATCGAGCATGCGCAGCAGCACGCGTTGCTGGAACAGATGGCGCAGTTACGCTACGAGGAGGGCTGTATCCGTGCGCAGGTGAGCGAAGCGCGGCAGGCGGCAGAAGACCGTCAGCGCGAGTTTCGCGAACAGCAGGAGCGCGTGCGGCAGCTATTGCTGGCTAAGCAGGAAGCGGATTTTTTACAGCGCACCTGTGCCGATAAAATTACCGATGCACAGGCCGCGATTGAGCTTGCCACGCAAGCTTTGCAGCAATCCGAACTGCTAATGTGTAAGCATCGTGCCGACTTGTCCAGCGGTGCGGATGAAATCTCCAATGAGGCATTGCAAGCTGCGCTGGCCACTCGCGAGACGGCTGAAAATACGCTCAGTGAGCTGCGAAATCGTCTGGAGGCGGTCACGATGCAGATGCAGCGTCTGGATCAGGCGCGTCTGTCTTGTGAGCATGAGCTGACAGGAATAAGGGAAAGGTTGGCCGGACTCGCGCTCAAAGAGCAGGAAGCCCGTTTATATTTTGAGCAATGGGCCGCTCACTTACAAGGCGTGGATGAATCAGCCCTCTTGCCGCAACTGGCTAAAGCGCGTTCAGGTACGCTGCAGAACGAACTGGTTCGATTGAGTCGCGAGATTGCCGACTTAGGGGCTGTCAATCTTGCTGCGCTTGATGAGTTGCAGGCGGCCACCGAGCGACGCGGCTACCTGATGGCGCAATCAGAGGATTTGCAGCAGGCGATGGCAACGCTCGAAGACGCTATCAGGCATATTGACCGCGAATCGCGCGAATTGCTGATGGACACCTATCGTCAGGTTAATTTGCATCTGGCCGAGTTATTCCCGGTGTTGTTTGCCGGAGGGGAAGCCTCGTTAGTCTTGACCGGTGAGGAAATTTTGGACGGGGGCGTGCAGGTGATGGCGCAGCCGCCGGGGAAAAAGAACAGTACGATACATCTGATGTCAGGCGGGGAGAAAGCGCTCACGGCGATAGCGCTGATATTTTCGTTGTTTCAGCTCAATCCCGCGCCCTTTTGTCTGCTCGATGAAGTCGATGCGCCCTTGGATGATACGAATACCGAGCGTTTGTGCGCACTGGTGCGAAAAATGTCACAACACACGCAATTTGTTTTCATTAGCCACAACAAGATCGCCATGGAAATGGCGGGGCAGCTGGTTGGCGTGACGATGCAGGAGAAGGGCGTCTCGAAAGTGGTGTCGGTGGACATCGAGGCGGCGATTCTTCTGGCTGACATGGCCGGATAGCCTGTTTAGCGTCGTATTTTCATACTGTTTGTGCAAATGCGATACAATGCGGGCATGAATATCCAACCGTTGACCTCACTTCTGACCTTATGCCTTGTTGCAGCAGCGCTGTTATTTAGCCTGTGGGTCGGTTGCGCGCAAAGTTTTTGCGCGCAGGATGTGATCGGCAGCGGTCATCTTGAGCTTACACTGGGCTCGGATATTCAAGTAGATGATGCCGATAATATCGCGGCGATCATCTCATCGCCTGCCCGCACCATTCAAGCGCCACACAGAGAAAATTATTCCAAATGGCTGGCGCAAGTTGTTTTGTTTAACTGTTTCTCTCCACCTGACCGCCCGCCTATCTTAGCCGCTTGATTTAAACATGACGTCACGGCGTGAGGTCAGATTTTGTTGTAACTTGCAAGATAATCAACGGATTCAAACATGAAATATATTTATGCTCACCTGATATCAGGTGTGTCGATGCTATTGATGCTAGCGCCGGTGAGTAGTGCGCCACTGACATTGCAACAAGCTTGGGTGTTAGCCGAACAGCACAGCCCTTCCCTTAAAGTGGCCCGCAATCAGGCGGAGGGGGCGCAGGCGGCACTCGAGACCGCAAGCGCTTACCCTAATCCGGATGTTGAGTTCGGTGCGGGTACTTCGCATCTCTTACCACCCAGCGCACAAACTGGACGCAACAGTGCGATGAGCATTTCGCAACCGCTGGAATTTCCGGGGCTGCGCAGTGCCCGTCAGCGTGCGGCTCAAGCCGGAATTACATCAGGGGCTGCCCTGTTGGATGATGCCCGGGTCAACTTGTACGCACAGCTTAAGCTGGCCTTTTTTGAGGTGTTGCGCCGTCAGGACGAAGCAACGTTGACCGCTGAAAATCATGCTTTGCTGTTGCAGATACGCAATCGTGTCAAGTTGCGGGTTGAGGTGGGCGAGTCGCCGCGCTATGAGCTGGTGAAGTCTGATGCAGAGTCCCTGACGGCTGAAAACGCGGCCAAAACCGCCGAGCTTAGAGTCGTGCAGGCGAAAGACAGGTTGCGCGTTTTGCTGGGGGCGCCCCTTGACGATCAGTTCGAGATCGTTCATGTGATGCCTAAAATATCAGAACCGCCTGAGTTGAGTGTATTGCGGGCCGAGTTGCTGCAAAGTCAGCCGCTGCTCAAGGCGGCGATTGCCGAATCTGAGCGTGCCGAGGCTAAACTGGAGCAGGAGCGCAGTCTGCGGATTCCGCAACCCACGCTGAAGTGGGGGGCTGAACGCCATCCTGACGTGAACCTATGGCGCGTTAGTGTGGCGATGCCTTTGCCCTTGTGGAATCAGCGGGCAGGTCCGGTTGGTGAAGCACATGCAAACCGGGAGCGTGCACTGGCCGAACAGGAACGCATCCGTCTGGGCTTGCTGGGGGAGCTTGATCAGGCTTATGGGCGCTATCAGATCGCGCGTCGCCAGATGAATGTGTTTGAAAAAGGTCTGATGCGAGATGCGGAATCGGCGTTGAAGGTGGCGGAAGCCGCTTATCGATACGGTGAACGCGGCATTCTCGACTATCTGGACGCGCAGCGGGTGTATCGCAGCACCCGTATGGATTATCTTAACGCACGCTATGAATTGCAATTTGCGCTAGTTGACATCGAACGACTGCGCGCAGGAGAACCAAAATGAATTTATCAAAACGCTATTTATTACCTCTCGTTTTAGTCGCGCTGTTGGGCGCTTGCGAGAAAAAACAGGAAACCTCTGCAGCGGCTCCCGCTGAAGACCCCGGACTCGTCACCGTTACGCCGCTGTTGCTCAAACGGCTGACGATTTTAGCTGTGGGTGAGGGCGAAATGGCCGACACGGTCCGCGTGCCGGCACGCATCGAGGTGGATGAGCAGCGAGTCGCGCGTATCGGCGCTGCCGTGACCGGGCGTCTGACTGAAATTCACGCCGAATTGGGGCAGCGGGTGCGCCGCGGCGAAGTGCTGGCCATATTGCACAGCGCTGAACTGTCCACTTCACAGTTAGCCTATCTCAAAGCCGTATCACAGGAAGGGTTGCAGTTGCGGGCGGTGGCGCGTGCCAAGCTTCTGTTCGAATCCGATGTGATCAGCTCGGCCGAACTGCAAAAACGCGAGAGCGAGCTTTTGCAGGCGGAAGCTGAACGTCAGACTTCGCATGACCAGTTGCGCGTGCTGGGTATGACTAAGGAGGACATCAATCAATTGGCCGCGACGCGTTCGGTGCATTCGGTTTCATCCGTCATAGCGACGATAGACGGGGTGGTGATCGAGCGCAAGATCACGCAGGGACAGGTCGTGCAACCCGCTGATGCGTTGTTTACCGTGGCTGACTTGTCTCATGTCTGGCTGGTTGCAGAAATTCCCGAGCAGCAGGCAGGGCTGGTCAGAGCGGGCGGCGTGACGGAAGCCGAGATTCCAGCACTGGGAGATCAGGCGATCAAAGGACGACTGATTTTCGTCTCGGATACGGTTAAACCCGACACCCGCACGGTCACTGCGCGTATGGACGTGGAAAATGCAGATCGCTTGATCAAGCCTGGCATGCTCGCGTCGATGCTGATACGCGGTGCGTTGCACAAACGTCTGATGGTGCCGGTGGTCGCGGTTGTGCATGACGGGAGTCAGGATTATGTGTTTGTTCAGAAGGATGCACAGCATTTCGAGTTGCGCCAGGTCAAACTGGGACAGGAAAACGCTGGGGTGGCCCCGGTGATCTCAGGTCTGGCAGCGGGCGAGAAGATCGTCACGGAAGGTGCGTTTCATCTGAATAATGAGCGCCGCCGTAAAGAACTCGAAGGCTAAGGCGCTTATCGTCACGCAGTGATCAACAAAGTCATATAAAGGCTAATTATGCTGGAATCTTTAATACGCGCAGCGCTCAAGCAGCGGCTGGTGCTGGTTGTGGTGGCCGTCTGTCTGGTTGTATTCGGGCTGGATGCGACGCGCAAATTGTCGGTAGATGCGTTTCCCGATGTGACCAACGTGCAGGTGCAGATCGCAACGGTGGCACAAGGCCGCTCACCTGAAGAAGTCGAACGTTTCGTCACCGTGCCGATGGAAATGGCGATGACCGGCCTGCCCGGTCTCGAGGAGATGCGCTCGCTCAATAAACCGGGTTTGTCGCTGATTACACTCGTGTTTACCGATGCCACTGACGTGTACTTCGCGCGTCAGCTGGTCATGGAGCGTCTGATTGAGGCCGCCGGTCGCATGCCGCAGGGTGTGTCCCCGACGCTGGGGCCGCTGTCAACCGGACTGGGCGAAGTGTACCAGTACACGCTGGATTTGCCGGATGACGGGAATAAGGTGTTGTCCGTTGAGGAACTCACCCGCCGCCGCATCGCACAGGACTGGGTGGTCAGGCCGCTGCTGCGCGGTATTCCCGGCGTGGCGGAAATTAATTCCCAAGGCGGCTACGTCAAACAATATCAGGCGCTGGTCAATCCAGACCGGATGCGTCACTACAAAGTCACGCTGACCGATGTTTATCAGGCGCTGGCGCGCAATAATGCCAACGCGGGCGGCGGGGTGCTGCCGCACTATGCCGAGCAGTATTTGATACGCGGTATCGGTCTGATCAAGGATCTTGATGATATCCGCAGCATCGTGCTCAAAGAGCAGGACGGCGTGCCAGTGTTTGTGAAAGATGTGGCCGATGTCTCCATCGGGCATGAAGTTCGCTATGGTGCGCTGCTCAAAAATGGCGTCACCGAGTCGGTAGGCGGCATCGTCATGATGATGCGTGCCGGAAACGCCAAGGAAGTGGTCTCGCGCGTCAAAGAGCGGGTTCAGGAGATCAACGACAAGGGCATGCTGCCCGGTGGTTTGAAGATCGTGCCGTATTATGACCGTAGCGAGCTGGTGGATGCGGCGCTGGGGACGGTGGTGAAGGTGCTGATTGAAGGCGTGGTACTGGTCATCATCGTATTGTTCCTGTTTTTGGGCGACGTGCGTTCATCGCTGGTGGTGGTGGCAAGTCTGGTGTTGACGCCGCTGGTCACTTTTATGGTGATGAATCATTATGGCTTATCAGCCAATCTGATGTCGCTCGGGGGGCTTGCGATTGCCACCGGACTGATTGTGGATGGCTCGGTTGTGGTGGTCGAAAATGCCTTTCAGCGTCTGGCTGAAAATAAAGGCCGGGGTCTGAGCCGGGTGCGGGTGGTGCTCGATGCCGCAACTGAAGTGGGAACGCCGGTAATCTTCGGGGTCTCCATCATTATTTTGGTGTTCCTGCCGTTGATGACGCTGCAAGGCATGGAGGGCAAGATGTTTGCGCCGCTGGCTTTTACCATTGCCATCGCCTTGTTTGTCTCGCTGGTGTTAGCGCTCACCCTCACGCCGGTGCTGTGTTCTTATCTTTTGGTCGGCAAAGACGAGCACGATACGCGTCTGGTCGCGCTGGCCAAAAAGCCTTATTTGCGTTTGCTGGACTGGACCATGGAGAATGGTCGCAAGACGATCACGGCGGCATCGGTATTGTTCGTTGTGGCACTGCTGATGCTGCCGCTGCTGGGCACCGCTTTTATTCCAGAAATGAAGGAAGGATCGATCGTGCCGGGGATTAACCGCGTGCCTAATATTTCCCTTGAGGAGTCGATTAAGCTTGAAATGGAGGCGATGCGCCTAGTGATGCAGGTTCCCGGCGTGAAGTCCGCCGTTTCGGGCGTCGGGCGCGGCGAGAGTCCTGCCGACTCGCAAGGTCAGAATGAGTCCACACCGATCGTCAGTCTTAAACCGCGCAGCGAATGGCCAAAAGGTTGGAATCAGGACGATATTGCCGCCGCAATACGGGAAAAACTGATGACCTTGCCGGGGGTGCAGATCGTTATGGCGCAGCCCATTTCAGACCGGGTGGATGAGATGGTGACAGGCGTGCGCTCTGACGTGGCGATCAAGCTGTTCGGCGATGATTTGGAGCTGCTCAAACAAAAGGCCGATGCCATTGCCAAAGTGGCAGGCTCAGTCAAAGGTGCGCAGGAACTCAAAGTGGAGCGTGTGACAGGACAACAGTACCTGTCGATCGAGATCGACCGTCAGGCCATCGCTCGTCACGGCATCAACGTCTCTGATATCAACGATGTGATTGAATCGGCGATAGGCGGGAGAGCTGCGACCGAAATTTACGAGGGCGAGCGTCGCTTCGGTGCGGTCGTGCGTTTGCCGGAGGCCTTCCGCGGCGATGTAGCCACTATTCGCAGTCTGCTGGTGATGTCTCCGAATGGCGCGCTGGTGGCGCTGGAGAATCTGGCTCAGATCAGTGTGGCCGATGGTCCGGCCCAGATCAGTCGCGAAAAGGGCAAACGCCGTATCGTGATCGGGGTCAATGTGAAGGACCGCGATTTGGGTAGTTTCGTGACCGAGTTGCAGCAGGCGGTGGATAGCAAAATAAAATTGCCAGATGGTTATTATCTGGAGTGGGGCGGACAATTTCAGAATATGGAACGCGCCATGGGGCATCTGAAAATTATCGTTCCCGTGACGGTTGCGGCGATTTTCTTTCTGTTGTTTTTGTTGTTTGGTTCGCTGCGATATGCGGCTTTGATCATTCTTGTGCTGCCCTTCGCATCGATCGGCGGCGTGGTGGCGTTGTTTATCACTGGCGAATATTTGTCCGTGCCGGCATCGGTTGGTTTCATCGCGTTGTGGGGTATCGCAGTGCTCAACGGGGTGGTGCTGGTATCGTATATTCGCAGTCTGCGCGATGAAGGCATGAGTCAGACGGCAGCCGTCGTGCAGGGCTGTCGCCAGCGCTTTCGTCCGGTACTGATGACGGCAACCGTGGCGATGCTGGGCCTGATCCCCATGCTGTTTGCCAACGGACCGGGTTCTGAAGTTCAGCGTCCTCTGGCGATCGTTGTGATCGGCGGATTGATTACCTCCACCCTACTGACACTGGTGGTGCTGCCTACGTTGTATAAATGGTTTGAAGAGAAGCCCGTCGAAGCCTAGGAGAGAAAAATGAAAGAAATCAAAGCAATCGTACGACCCGCAAAACTGCATAAAATACGCGATGCGTTCCGGCTGCTGCCGGGTTTTCCCGGTATGAATATTTCGAATGTGGAAGGTTGCAGTGCGCATTCGGGTATCGAGCAGAGTGACTCGTTGAAAAACGAGTTGACTGACTTCACCAAAAAACTGCGGATCGAAATCATTGCTCCCGATGAAATGCTTGATGAGATTCTGGCGATCATTCACCGCACTGCGCATACGGGGCAGACAGGGGACGGCGTGTTGTGGGTAACTGATGTGCAGACGTTTACGAGATTGTGTACGCTGCCTGTTCAAGAGTAGCATGGGCAGGTTAACAACGGGTGTTGTCCTCGTCCCGGACGGATGCAGCACTTATGATGGGCAGGAGTTCTTGTTATGAATACGCTTAAGTCCGAATGGCCTATCATCATTGCATTTGCGATGCTGGCGTTAGGTTTTACGCTGGAACATGCTGCGGTCGAGCAGGGCGGCTTGCTGTTGTGGGCGGCCTTGTTGGCCATATTAGCCGCGATCATCGGCGTTGCGTTTCGTATTGCTCATCATGCGGAAGTGCTGGCGCTGCGCTTTGGTGAACCTTATGGCACGCTGATCCTGACCCTCGCCGCCGTGTCGGTCGAAGTGGTGATTCTGATCGTTTTGCTGCAAGGGGCGCCGAATCCGACCCTGACTCGCGATACCGTATTTGCTGCGATTATGTTCGACATCAACGGTATATTGGGTCTGGCGGCGATTGTCGGCGGTCTTAAACACGGCAGCGCCCGCTACAATGTGGACTCGGCCAATTCTTTCATTGCCATGTTGCTGGTTGCAATCGGAATTGGCATGTTTATCCCCGATTTTGTGCCGGATGCGAAATGGATGGGATACTCTGTTTTTTCTATCGTCATGATGGTCGTGATGTACACCGCTTTTCTTCGCCTGCAGACGGTTGAACATCGCCGCTTTTTTGAATATTCGACCCAGCTGGAAGAAGAAGTGCAGGACAGGCTGAAGAGTCCGAATAGCCTGCATGTTGCCGTGATGCTGGGGGCGATTGTGCTGGTGGGGCTGCTCTCAGAGGTGCTGTCCGTACTGCTCGATGCAGGGCTCAGCGGTAGCGGTTTGCCTCGTGCGATTCCTGCCGTGCTGGTCGCCTTGATTTCCGCCAGTCCGGAGATCCTCACCGCGCTGAAGGCCGCGCAGCAAAATCGTATGCAGACCACCGTCAATATTGCGCTGGGCGCCTCATTGGCTACGGTGCTGTTGACACTGCCTGTGCTTGAGGGCATTGCGCTGTTCAACGGCGAGCGAATCGATTTGGCGCTCACGCCGGTTCAGGGCGGTATGCTGCTGCTCACCTTTCTGACCGTGATGAACAACCTGCATGACGGTGAAACCAATGCCATCGAAGGTATCAGCCATTTCGCACTGTTTTGTGCTTTTATTGCGCTGGTCATGACAGGCGTGCTGTGACGAAGTTTTATAATTAATTCACAACATTGTTATGCATTTACTCCTCGTCGAAGATGACCCGGTGCTGGCCAATGGTCTGATGCACTCACTGCAGTTGGCCAATTTTACGGTGACCCATGAGGCCAACGGCCAGCGCGCAGACCATTGGTTGACCGTGAAATGCTTTGATCTGCTGATACTCGATCTGGGCTTGCCGGATATGGATGGCACGGAAATTCTTTCCCGATTACGCCAGCGCGGCAATTTAATACCGGTGTTGCTTTTGACGGCTCGCAACAGCCTGACGGATCGGGTTCACGGGCTCGATGGCGGGGCGGATGATTATCTGGCCAAACCCTTTGAATTGCAGGAGCTGGAGGCGCGTATCAGGGCGTTGTTGCGGCGCAGCCAGCCCATTGGCCATGCCCGGCTGGAAGTGGGAGGGTTGTGCCTGGATATGGAGGGGCAATGCGCCACGCTCAATCAAGTACCGCTTGATTTGCTCGCACGCGAGCTGAACTTGTTGAAAATACTGATGCAGCAGGCAGGTCGCGTAATCAGCAAAGACGTGCTGTGTGAACAGCTCTCCTCCGCAGGGGAAGAGATCAGCAGCAATGCAGTTGAGGTCTATGTGCATCGCCTGCGTAAAAAAATTGAAAGTGGAGGGGTCAGTATTCTCACTTTGCGCGGTCTGGGCTATATGCTAGCGTTGCCGTGAGCTGGTACCGAACCTGGATCAAGACGGTCAGCCTACGCCATCGCTTGTTGTGGAGTGTGCTGCTGCCGATGCTGATACTGCTGGTTATCAATATCGTGGTGGTCAGCAAAATGGGATACGACAGCGCAACGCGCAGGCACGATCATTTTTTGCAGGACGTCAGCGCCAAATTGCTGGAACAGTTAAATACCAGGCAAGGGCATGTGGGCTTTAATGACCGCAACCTAAATATTCTGACCGAAGACAAAAGTGATGAGGTTCACTATTTTTTTCGCGGAGTACAGAGTAACTTCCGTTTCGGTGATGCCGACTTGCCGGAACCGACGGAAATGCTCACTGCAGAGCCCATTTATTATTTCGATACCTACAGAGACAAACCGGTACGCATGATGGCCGTGATTATGCCGCAGGCAGATGTCAATGCGGAGCCTGTTGTGATGGTGGTGGCAAAAACGCTGGTGCTTTATCACGAACGCGCGTGGGAGTGGATTTG
Organism: Gallionella capsiferriformans ES-2; assembly: GCF_000145255.1. Taxonomy (NCBI): domain Bacteria; kingdom Pseudomonadati; phylum Pseudomonadota; class Betaproteobacteria; order Nitrosomonadales; family Gallionellaceae; genus Gallionella; species Gallionella capsiferriformans. The sequence goes on along the minus strand of NC_014394.1, from coordinate 1,849,014 downwards.
GCGTGTACTGCCAGCCCATCTAATTCTGATGGGACTTTCTGCGGTGCTGGTCTGGTGGGGGGTGGGACGGGGTTTACGGCCTTTGCTGGATTTGCGCGATGAGGTGACCCGCCGTTCTTCACTGGATTTACATCCGTTGCCGGAGCAGAAAATCATTCTTGAAGTCAGGCCCCTGATCCACAGTTTTAACGAGTTGATGGCGCGTTTGGACGTGTCACTAGCGGCACAGCAACGCTTTATCACCAATGCAGCGCATCAGTTGCGCACCCCGCTGAGCGGTTTTAAGACGCAGGCCGAGTTGATCATGGGCATGGATAATGTCGATGAGATACATTACACGATGCGGCAGTTGCATATCGCGGCCGATCAGGCCGGTCGTATGATCAGCCAGTTGCTGGTATTGGCCAGTTCCGAGCCGGGCGCGCAAACGCAAGAGAGTTTTTCCCGGCTGAATCTGGTGGCTCTGGCGCGCGACATCACGCAATCCTGGGTGCCGCGTTCTCTGAAGCGTCATATCGATCTGGGATTGGAGAGCGAAGAGAATGTGATTGATGTGACAGGGAATGCCTTGTTGATGGCGGAGATGCTAGGCAACCTGATCGACAATGCGTTGCGCTACAGCCATTACAGCGGGCAGGTGACGGTGCGCATCAGTCGCAAGGGAGGCAAGGTCTGTCTGGAAGTGGAAGACAATGGCCCCGGTATTGCGGTCAGTGAGCGTCAGCGCATCTTTGAGCGATTTTATCGTGTGCCGGGTACGCTACAGGATGGCTGCGGGTTAGGATTGTCTATCGTCCGCGAAATTGCGCATCGTCATCAGGCTGAGGTTTATGTGCTATCAGGTTCCAATGGTCAGGGGACGTTGATGAGGATCCTCTTTGCGCAAAACAGCGCACAAGTCGTGCCGTGAGCGGTCAATTGCTTTTGAGCAGAATGATGACCGCACCATCGCCGCCCAGATTCGGCGGGGCAAGACAGTAAGCCAGTACCTGAGGATGTTGCGTCAGCCAATTGCGGGTCAGGGCGCGCAGCACCGCTTCACCGCCCGGGCTGTTGATTCCTTTGCCATGGATGATCCGTACATGACGAAAGCCCTGCTGGATTGCCGAAAAAATAAAGTGTTGCAACAGCACACGCGCCTCCTCTATCGGGCTGCCGTGCAGATCCAGGCTGTCATCGATGCTGTTGCGCCGCAGTTTACGCAGTACCATGCGCGATAAGCCATTGGCGAGGTAGGTTTCCGCTGAAGGCTGAGCTTGATAGTCGGACAGGGTGTCGAGAATTTCAGTGGCGCTGTGTGTGCTGCGCACCCGGGTATGAACGGCAGGTTTTGCTTGCGTGGCGCGGTTGTGCTCAGCCAGCGGCGTCACAGCACCTACCACCGAGCGGAACAAAATGGCATCCTCAACGGTTGCGCTCATGACGCGACGCTAGCCTGTGTTACAGCTTTCCGATAGAGGCCAGATATTTGTCCGCGTCGAGCGCCGCCATGCAGCCGGTTGCCGCGCTGGTGACTGCCTGACGATAGATTTGATCCTGTACATCGCCTGCCGCAAACACGCCGGAAATGCTGGCGGCTGTTGCGTTACCCGTTGAGCCGCCGCGCGTGCTGATGTAGCCATTGTTCATTTCCAGTTGGCCTGCGAAAATTTCGGTATTCGGTTTGTGTCCGATCGCGATGAACACACCGGTCAACTCGATATCCTGTTTGTCTCCGCTTTGCACATCTTTGACGCGCATGCCGGTGACGCCTGAGGCATCGCCCAGCACTTCATCGAGCGTACTGTTCAGTTGCAGTGTGATCTTTCCTTCGGCTACTTTCTCCATCAGATGATCGATCATGATGCGTTCTGCACGGAAGGTGTCGCGACGGTGTACTAAGGTGACGTGTTTGGCGATGTTGGCAAGATACAGGGCTTCTTCGACGGCGGTGTTGCCGCCACCGATCACGGCCACATTCTGTCCCCGGTAGAAGAACCCGTCGCAGGTCGCGCAACCCGACACGCCGCGTCCCATGAAGGCTTCTTCGGAGGGCAGTCCCAGATACTGAGCGGATGCGCCGGTGCAGATGATCAGTGCATCGCAGGTATAGCTGCCCGCATCGCCTTCGAGCAGGAACGGTTTTTGTTGCAGACGGGCGGTGTGGATGTGATCGGAAATCATCAGCGTATTGAAGCGTTCCGCGTGCTGCTGCAGCCTTGCCATCAATTCAGGGCCTTGTACGCCCGATACATCGCCCGGCCAGTTGTCCACTTCCGTGGTGGTCATCAACTGTCCACCCTGTGCCATACCGGTGATCAGCACGGGGCCGAGGTTCGCGCGTGCAGCATAGACGGCCGCCGTATAACCGGCAGGTCCTGAACCCAAAATGATGAGACGGTGGTGTTGAGTGGTCATGATAGGTCTTCCGGTTGTGTTTGTGCTGGTGAAATTGTTCAGCGATAGGCGAAATTTACCAGTAATGGCAGCAATCTGTCGAGCATAGGTTAAAATCTGCGCTATGAAATCCTATTTATATTGCATTTGTTCTCTGTTGGGCTGTTTGTTCGCTGGGCCCGTGATGTCAGCAACGCTGCCGGGTATCCCCGAGTTTATTGATGAAATGGTCGCACGGCATCAATTTGATCGCGAAGAGCTGAAGGCTGTTTTTGAAACGGTTGATTACAGGCCTCAGGTTATTGCGGCGATTTCGCGTCCCTCAACGATCAAGCCGTGGCTTACCTACCGCGCTGCCTTCGTCAATGCCCGGCGCGTTAAGCTAGGACTCCTGTTCTGGGATAAGCACCGCGCTGCATTGCGTCGTGCCGAAAAACAATATGGCGTGCCGCAGGAAATCATTGTGGCCTTGATCGGTGTGGAGACGATCTACGGTCAGCAGATGGGAAAGTTTCGTACTCTCGATGCATTGACAACGCTGGCCTTCGATTATCCGCGCCGCGCTGCCTTTTTTCGCGATGAACTGGAAAACTATCTGCTGCTGGCTAAAGCGCAGCAGTTCGATCTATTTGAGGTGAAAAGCTCTTATGCCGGCGCGTTGGGTATTCCTCAGTTCATGCCCAGCAGCTATCGCAAGTATGCGGTCGATTTTAACGGCAATCATAAAATAGATCTGCTGGATGAGCCTGTCGACGCTATCGGCAGCGTGGCCAATTATCTGAAGGAGTACGGCTGGGTAAAAGGCGGGCCGGTTGCGGTGCACGCACAGGTCAGCGAAGGGTGTTGCAGCGAGATCACTAAAATTCCGCGTAGCCTGGCCGACTGGCAGGAATCTGATGTCGTCGTCAGCGGTCATCTCAGTCCGCAAGAAAGTGCGCGATTGATGGACTATACCGTGACTGAGGGTAAAGAATACTGGCTGGGGTTTAATAACTTCGAAGTCATCACGCGCTACAACAACAGCGATTTTTATGCGATGACCGTGTATCAGCTGGCCTGTGGGCTCAAGTCTGCCCGGCAGGTCAATTAATTATTGACGGCGAACTGTTTGTTCGGCGTGATGCGGCGGGCACCGTTGTAACGAGCACGCCAGTACTTTTCATTCAGGCTGGTAATCATGATCGCCTTGCCGGATTTAGGCGAATGAACGAAGCGGTTTTCGCCGATAAAAATACCGACATGGGAATTAGCGCTGCGCGTTGTGTTGAAGAACACCAGATCTCCGGGTTTTAACTGGGTCGTGTCTAACGGCGTGCCGATGCGACCCATTTCAGCGCTGGTGCGCGGTAGATTCAGCCCGAGCGAATTTTGGAACACGAACTGTACAAAACCGCTGCAATCGAATCCGTTGTTGCGTGAAGCACCGCCATACTGGTAGGGGGTGTCGTGCAGGCTCATCGCATAGATCGCGAGATTGTTCATCTGCGCTTCGTCATTCAGGGGCGCTGTGTAGCTTGACTGTGGCGCGCTGGTATGGACAGGCGCAGTGCCGCATGCGCTGAGCAGCAATACTGAAAAAAGCGTGGCTGGATATTTCATGAATGATAATTTACGGTAGAGTAGCCGAGCTTGTAAAGGGAAAATAATGAAAAAACGGATTATCTTGTTGTTAGTGCTGTGGTTTAGCGTGTCAATACAGGCCAGCGAGCTTGAAAGCATTAACCTCAAGCACCGTACTGCCGAAGAGCTGATACCTGTGATCCGGCCTTTGCTCGATAAGGATGAAATGGTCAGCGGCATGAACTATCAGCTTATTGTGCGCGCATCCTCACATCGTATTACGCAGATTAAACGCCTGCTCGATGGACTCGATACGATGCCGCGCCGCTTGAAAGTCACGGTGATGCAGAATGTCGACAGCGATACGGCATCGCGTCTGCTGGCGTTGTCGGGCAGCATGGGATCGCGCATCAGTCTGGGACAGAACGGCACGCAGGCCAGTATCATCAGCACCCGTTCGCTTGAAGACGATAAGAAGACCCAGCAGCTACAGGTGCTGGAGGGTAATCGGGCTCTGGTGCGTAGCGGCCAGAGTGTGCCGCTACCTCAGCGACAGGTCGTGCAAACCCCGTGGGGGACGCAGGTGACGGAGACGACGCAGTACCGGGAGGTCGCCAGCGGATTTTATGTCCTGCCGCGCCTGCAGGGGGAACGGGTGACGCTGGAAATCAGCACGCAGAATGACGCTTTAGCAACGAATCAGAATTCGGCGGGCACGACCCGCATACAAAGTACGAACAGTGTTGTGTCGGGGCGCTTAGGCGAATGGATCAGCCTGGGCGGTGCGGAGCAGCAGCACAGTGTCGATGATTCGACGATCACCACGCGCAGCACCTCGAGGCTCAATGAAGCGCGCTCCGTGCTGATCAAGGTTGAAGAAGTCGATTAGGCAGGCATTGATTCGGGGAATTTTGCGCCACGGCGCTCGCTCATTTTTCGACCGAGCAGCGTGATTTGTTGCGTGCTTAACAGGCGCTCCGCCATCGGCAGCAGTTGCGCATTTTCGATCGCAATATGGTCGGTGTGGCGGGAAATAAAGTTTTCGACCAGCGCACTGTCGAGCGGGGTTTCATGACCTGCGACGAGTTGCAGCAGCACCGGCCGCAACGCGGTCCACGCGTCTTGCATCTTTTCGTGTTCGGCAAGCAGTCGCGCCAGCAAAGCGCTATCGGTATCGGGGTGGCCTAGCAGCAGAGGGAACAGATCTTCTTCCTCATCCTGATGGTGAAATTGCCCTGCACTATCAAAGTAGCGCAGTATCCCTGATGCGGCTTGCTGAACCTGTGTGTCACATCCGCTTTGCCTGAGGTGTGCGTCCAGTTTTGTCAGTGTGGCGCATTGTTGCAATATCTTGTCATGGCAGGCGTGCAGCATTTCTAGCGGGTCGTCGAAGCCGGGGGCGGCCTGAAATGCGTTCAAAGAAATCATGTTCCTGATCGTTGCGAGGTAAAGATGGGAAAACATCTTAGCAGCAAAGCGGCGGAGTCTGTCAAAAGTGCTTTGTTCGCGCGCATCCGTTTATGCGGCACAGATACCGTATTTGGGCAGAATGTTGTAAATCACATTGAAACGGTGGGCCTGAATCGCATCGTGAAACTCTTTCCAGTTGCTGCTCAGAAAGTGCGATTGATAGCCGTATTTATGCAAGTCGTCGCTCGTGCCGAGCGCAGCAGCCTTCCATGAAGCCTTACCTAGCGGGTCGTAGTCGTCTATGTCCGTTTTGCCGCACACGGTAAATAGTCCGTCCCGAATCGCCGTGAGCCATTTTTGATGACGCGCGTCGCCGTCAGCGGACAGCGTGGTGGCGAACATCGTGCCGATTTGTTCCCGGGTCTGAGCGCTAAGTCCGGGTACAAGAGCCTCCGGATCCCCCAGTATATAGCGCCGCATTGCGATGCACATCTGTTCGCTGGCGGCCATAAAATCGGCCGGATTGTCACGCGGGATCAGTTTGCCGCGGCCGTTTTTGTATTGCCAGCGTAAAAAAGGCATGTCAGGAAAAATTTGTGCACGGGCGTGTCCTAACGGCGGGATGGCATCATCCAGAAAACTGCCCAGCAGGTTACTCAACGGCTTGTTGAAAATACCGGACTTTCCGGTCTCACGGGCTTTTTCCACTTCGTTGATCTGGTGCGTGACGCCGGCGAATCCCTGATGGGCCCAGGTGTCTGCATAGACATGCAGGGTCACGCCCAGTCTGTGCAAGCCATAGGCGCGATGCTTATCCAGTATGGCATCGCGCACCATTTCACGCGCGATCGGACTATCCGGCGTGCAGACAATTTTGTCGATGAAACTGCCTTCGGGATTTTGCTCTGCCGGCAATCCGCCGTTGCCGGGTAAAAAGTGAAAAGGCAGCCAGACATTGTGATTGGCCAGCTCCTCCGCGTTGCGAATATCGATCATTTTATGTGCCGAATTGATGCGGTTATAGGCGGCCCCGTTATCAAAATAGACCGCGCCGCTGCAGGTTGCATCGTCGACATACTGGGATGCGTAGGCAATGATATCGGCATCGTGATGATCGAAGCCGGCTTCGCGTGCGATGACATAGGTGGTGGCGTGGTGAAAATCAATTTGCATGAGTGCTCCCGTCGTTTGAATAGGGTTTTCGTATCAGTTAAGCGTGTCCAGACCGATCGCCTGCCGGTGTCGCTCCCACTCGTCGTCCAGCAGCAGGAAGTAGCCGAATAGCTGATAGTCATATTCGGCGGGATTAACGCCCGAATTAAAGGGCCGTTGCAGCGCCGTGGCATAAATGAGCTGCCCCAGAAACAGGCCGTCGGCAATTTCGACCAGCTCGTCCAGACAATAGCCGATCGGTGCGGGGCCGCCGATTAAGGGATAGCGATAATTGAACTGAAACACGCGTTTTTCGCGATTGGCGGGCAGGATAGAGGGCTGATCCGCAACGCCCAAAAAGGCGTATCCCTGTCTTTCAAAGGGCGAACCGCTCTTGACGGATGCTTGCTGCAGCGCAGTATCGGGGACGCGATAATTCATGTCATTGAGCGCCATCAGGCTATCCATCATTAAAATGCGTTTATCCTGCAGGTTGTAACCCATCACATAGCGCTCGAGTGCTTCCTGACGCCAGAAGTCCTTGTCGGCAGGGCTCATGCCCTGATCCCAGCTGTGCGTCAGATGTTCGGTGTAGCGCCCGCTGTTAAGATGCTGTGCATCCGCTTTGAGCGACAGGTAATGGGGGCTGCTTGCCGGATGGCATTTGAGTTGAGAGACGCGGGCCGGATAGCGCGCGGTCAGATTCGGACTCTCGTCTAGCAACATGGACAGTTTGCGCGGCGATATTTTTTCGAAGGATTTGCCAGCCCAGGGAAAAATGAATTTTCCGATGCTGTGCCAGAGCTTATTTAAAATATTCGGGCCGCTGGGGGGCTCGAAGGACAGGCGCGAATCCGCTTGATCGGATGTATCAGCAAAGCCGCAGTGCAGATTGAGTGTGGCGCCGTGGTAATAATCGAACCCTTCGATGAGAGATTTTTCGCCATACCAGTCATCCTGAGCGCTGCTCGTTAACCTGACGTTATACCCGCGCGCGCCGCTGCCCTGAAACAGTCCATCTCGAACGCAGGGGGCGATGCCTGCTGCAAACAAACGATGCAGCGGCTCAAAGGCTAGTAACCGGTCGTGCGGATTACTCTGTTCTGAAATATGCGCGCTGATGCGCTGCAGCATTTGCAGTACCGACTCATCCGGGTGTTCGATGCCGGCCATGCCGGTTGGATGTCCTATCAGTCGGGTAAATTTCTGCTGGAGTGTGGTATCCGATTGCCAGCGGGTATCGACAGGTCTTGTGGTGGCAGGCGGGCTTTCATCAGGGCGAGGCGCGAGTTGGGGAAAGGCCGCGTAAATCCGGTTTGAGTTGGCCGGGTCCAGCATCAGGAAATAGCCGTTATTCTGATAGCCATAGTCGGTGCCGGACGCCGTATAGGCTTCGTCGATGGCCTCGTTTAAAAACGGCAGTGAGCCCAAATTGATGTGGCGGGTCGCATAAATCAGCTGTCCCAAATACATGCCGTCTGAAATTTGTACGATTTCATCGATCAGGCCGCTCATCGGAAAGATCGGGTGCAGATTGGGCCACCGGTAATTGAGCGAAAAGACGGTCTTTCCCGCCATGTCCGGCAGCACTGACCTGCCCAGATCGGCCAGAAAATAGCCGCCGGTCTTGTTGTAGGGAATGCGCTTTTCAAGGTCAAGATGGCGTTGCAGCAGGATGCTGTCGAATCCGCCGCTCCCGGTTGATTCCGGCCGGTCTTTTAAGTGCCAGGCCGCCGTGATCACAGGCAGCAACAGGCCTGGCATGTCGCGAAAAAAATTGCGGCCGATGCGGCTCACCTTTTCGTCGTAACTGGCCATCACCTCAGGGGCATCGCCACATTTTTCAGCATAGGCATCGCGTAAAACAGGCTCGAATGTCTTGCCCATCCAAATCCCGCTGCCAGATAGCGTGGCGTTCCAGGTGGTGGCCAGAATCTCGAGACTTGCGATGGCCGAACGAGACAGGCCTGTTGTTCTGGCCTGCGCACTTAAAAAGTCACTATCGCGTAATGACAGCGTGATGCCTATCATGGGGCCGTCGAGCGGCACGGCGCGGCCGCACAGGAAGAGTGTGCGCAATTTATCGTTAATTTCTGGCCATCTGGCATGCTGTGTATTGTCAGATAAAATCCGCTGATATTCCGCCATCAAAGTGTAAAAATCGCCGTGATAATCCTCCGTTAGCAGGGTGGCCAGATTGCTATCCAGTATCAGGCGCACCTCTTTCGTGGTGTCCGGGAAGTTGTCGCTGCTGAGATAGTTCATCATCGCACACTCCGTCAGGCGTGAATTGCAGCAATTTTTATACGGCGGTATTGGCTTTTACGACGCCTTTTAATTCAGACATCTGACTCAAGATCGCTTGCGCATTTCCGCTGGCAATCGTGATGCCCAGCGTCGCGATTTTGCTCAGAATATTCAAAATCCGACTGACATCATGGATGGCATTGATGGCGGCAGTTGCCTGATCAATGGCATCAACCAGCCCTTGCGTCGTGATTTCGCCATTACAGGCCAGCAGGGTGATGCCCACGGCGCGATAGCGATCGGCGTCATAGCGCAGTGCCGTTTCGCGGGCGACTAAGGCGTCATACTGCTGATCGGTTAAGCCGGATTTTAACGATCGGCGCAAGAGTAGGGCGGCGGCGGCCGCCGCCTGAATGGCATCGGCAATTTCAAACGCCTGGGCGGGGAGTAGTTTTTTGTCTTTTAACATGGCAATTTACGTCGGTTGATTAAAAGGCGAATTGAATCTGGTTTCTGACCTGACGAATTTTTCCGGCGTAGTCTTGTAATAATTCGATCAGTAGTTTGTCATTGTCGGCATTTTTCAGCAGCGCGGCGTGTACATCGACCATCGCGTCTATGGCGATTAATACGTCCTTGGCGGATTTCTGGCGATAAGTTAAATTGATCTTTTGCTGTTTGATCGATTCGATCAGTTCCCGGGCGCGTAAGGGTTCTGTTTTGAGATGGCGGTCGCTGAGCAGCTCCTCCAGACTGTCGAGATTGCCGGATTCATTGGCCAGCACGGGCAAGTACGCATGGTTGATGAAGGATTTGAGCAGGGAGGCTAGCTGAACGATGTCATCGTGTCGATCGAGTACCTGTTTTATTTCATTGCGCCGGTAGGCGTCGGTTGAAGCGCGCAGTAGTAGATTGGCTAAGGCGCTGACGGCGTTGAGCTGGGCGGCATTAAAATAAGGCGCTGCGGTGTTGAGATTGGCGAGGGCGTTTTTTGCGCTTGCCTCATCTGGGAATAGACGTTGATTATCCGCCAGCTGGCCCAGTAATTCACCATAGGCGCGGGTGATGCCATTGAACTGTATGAAGTGATTGCCAGCCAGCTTTAATTGATCGCAATCAGCGGCATAAGACAGGCGGGTGTCGTTCGATAGCCCTTTGACCGGCACATCGAGGGCCAGCCTTCTGAAGCAGGATGCGCTGCTATCTTGGGCTAAAACATCGATCGAATCGGCTAAAGAGCGGGTCTGAACGGAGTACTTTTGCACGGCTGGCAGGCTCGCGCAGCCTGAGAGCGTCAGCACAAAGAGAGCGATGAGCAGGCTTTTGATCGGCATATTTCCCCCGTTGAGGTTAATGGGTATGACTTAAGTTTGCTGGCTGACAGGCGCGGCTTGCGGCCGCATTTATTTTCTCGCGGCAGTGCAATTTTTTGGGCTGCGCGGGCAGTTGTACGGCTTTGTTATGAAGCGGCAGGGTGGGCGCCGTGTGTCCGGCAGAGAGCGCCAGCAATAAATAGAGCAATTGCGATTCGTACATCATTCGCCCGCCTGTGCCAATCTAAGGTGCGCAGTTTTTCAGCTTTCGGGTGTGCGGACAATATGCCTGAATGCCTAGTTATTTCGGCATAGTCAATTGGTGAGTCCAGTAGTGAGCATGCGTGATGCGATAGCGCTCAACCTTGATGCCTTGCGCGTCCATGTCGACAAGAATTGCGCCATCCTGATCGGAGCGCAGCAAGGTCGCTCCGCTGTCCAGATAGCGCTGCAGAATCGGCTCTTTAGGATGGCCGAAGCGGTTGCGGTAGCCCGCGGTAAACACCGCATAGTCGGGCAGTACGGCCGCTACAAAATCGACGCTTGATGAACCCGCGCTGCCGTGATGCGGCACAACCAGTAAGTTTGCCGGCAGCTGTTCCGGGTGCTCGAGCAGTAGTCGTTGTTCGCCGCGCTTTTCGATGTCGCCGGGCAACAGAATATGCCGGTCGCCGATGCTGATGCGCAACACACAACTCAGGTTGTTGTCGTGCGCTTTGCCGGTGCTGTTGCGCCCCGGATGCAGCAGGTCAAACTGAACGCCGTCCCAGTTCCAGCTGATGCCATCGTAGCAACGGCGTGTCGCTGTGTGTGCAATCTCATTTGATGAGGCGACCCATGCCGTTGGGACGGATTTTAAGAGGGAGGCCGTGCCGCCTGCATGGTCGGTGTCATCGTGGCTGATAATCAGTCTATCCAGATGGTTTATGCCCATTGCGTGCAGGGTCGGTATCACAATGCGGTTGTCGCCCTCTCCGGCGTAATCGGGACCCGTGTCGTAGAGCAGCGTGTGATGGCGCGTTTCTGCCAGCACCGATAAACCTTGTCCGACATCAAAGAGGGTGAGGCGCAGGGTGCCGGATTTTGGGGGCGCAGGGGTATTGAGAAACATCGGCAGCAACAATAAACCGCCCAGCCAGCGCGATGAAAAACCCTGCGGCAGCAATATCCACAGCACGCCTAGCATGCCGGTTGCGATACTCCAGTGCGGCGGGATGTGTTGTATCCATATGGCATCGGGCCAGTCGCTCAAACCTTGCAGCGGGAGCATCGTCAGATCAAGCGCGATATGTGCGAGCCATAAGGGCACTTCGCCGGGCAGAGCTGCGCCAGTCAATGCCAGTGGCACGACGACGAGGCTGATCAGCGGGATCGCGAAGGCATTGGCGATGGGCGAGACCAGCGAGAACTGTCCGAACAGCATCAGCAGCAGCGGGAGCAGGCCGATGTACATCGCCCACTGCACGGTGAAGTAATCGCGTATTCCGCGTAAAATTTGATGAGTCCGAACTTGCGGGAGGATGCCGGGCGTTTGGGCGTCTGTGCGTCCGATGCGATGGCTGGTGGTGTACAGGATGAGGGCGACCGCGCCAAACGACAGTAAAAATCCCGGGGAGAGTATGGCCCACGGATCTGCAATCAGTACCTCCAGCAAAGCGATGCTGAGTATTTGCGCGAGCGAGAAGTTGCGGTTGAGCCACAAGGCGGCCGCTACTGCGCTCACCATAAACACGGTGCGTTGCGCCGGAACGCCGTAGCCTGCCAGTTCTGAGTAGAGATAAGCCGTCAGCATCGCCGCGATGGCGGCGGCCTTACGGGCGGGCAACCATAGTGTCATCCGGCTGCTGCGCCGCCACAGCCAGTACACGAGGGCAAACATCATGCCGGCGAGCATGGTGATGTGCAGTCCTGAAATGCTCATCAGGTGAATGACGCCGGTGCGCCTGAAGGTCTCCCACTGTTCGCTTGAAATACTGTCCTGATCGCCGACCGCCAGTGCGGTCAGCACCCCGGTGTAGGGCGCAGAACCTAACGTGTCGGTGAATTTGTCGCGTATCGCTTCACGCCACGCTTCAACACGGTAGTGCATTCCCTGAGCGCGCTGATCGATCAGGATAGCGGGGGCGGGATTATGAATATAGCCGATGGCGCGCACGTTGTTTTTCAGCGCCCACAGTTCAAAGTCGAACCCGTGCGGATTGCTGCTGCCGTGCGGTTGCTTGAGTCGCACGGTCAGTTGCCAGCGTTGGCCTGCATGATATTGGGGCGGTGGCGCTTTTAAATTTAGGTAGCTGCTGAGATAGAGGTGTGCCGGTACATGCGCCCCGGGCGTCAGTGTACGTTCGACATCAAACCGGAAGCGCTGACCGCGCGCCGTTTGGTGGGGTAATTGGGCTACGATGCCGACCACTTCGATGTCGCGCCCCTGCCACTCATCGGGCAGACTGTCAGAGAGTCTTTGCTCGGCCTGCCATGCGGCATGGAAAAAACCGATGCCACAAGCCACGCCTGCAATCAGCAACGGGCGCATCAGGCGGTGCGGCGGGCTTAGCGGCCACAGGATCGCTCCTGCAAGCGACCAGGCCCAGATAAAGTCGGGTAGTCGTGCCTGCAGTTGCAGCAGGTAGACGCCGACCGTAAAAAACACCGCGAAGAGAACCATGCGCACAGCGTAACGCACGGTTAGAATGTCGTCATGCGAAAATTTTTACATCGGGTTTTGCCGCATCACGACACGGTTGTGAATAACCGCTGGCTTAAGCCGTTTGGCCGCTGGTTGATTGAGCCTAATTTGTGGCATTTGCACCGCAGATCGGTCGCCGGTGGCGTTGCAATCGGGCTGTTTTGCGGGCTGATTCCCGGGCCGTTGCAAATGATAGGGGCTGCCCTGTTCGCCGTATTGTTGCGCGTGAATTTGCCGGTCGCCTTGCTTGTCACGCTGTACACCAATCCGTTTACGATCGTGCCGCTGTATTTGCTCGCCTATCGGCTCGGTGCGCAGGTGAGCGGCACGACTGAGGGGCTGTCGAATCCTCCCTTTCCCGAACTGCAATGGCAAAACATGGGCGGCGAGTTGTGGGTCTGGCTGTTGCAGATGGGCAAACCGCTGTTGATCGGCCTGCCATTGCTGGCCGCCGGATTTGCGGTTGCAGGCTACATCGCGGTGCGGTTGGCGTGGCGGGGCGGCGTGTTGTTGAAATGGCGAGCCCGTCGGCGTAAACGAGTTTGAGTTTAGTTTGTTGTTAGCACACCGTCTACCAGCGTCAGGATTTTTTGCATGCGTTTTGCCAGTTCAAGATCGTGGGTGACGACGATGAAACTGGTGCCTAGTTGTTCATTGAGCGATTTCATCAAATCGAATAAGGCTTCCGCACTGGCTCTGTCGAGATTGCCGGTCGGCTCGTCGGCCAGCACGCAGGCAGGTTGCGTGACCAGTGCGCGCGCGACAGCCGTGCGCTGACGCTCGCCACCGGACAGTTCGGCAGGCAGATGGCCGATGCGGTGCGCAAGGCCTACTTTTTCCAGCATCGCGGCGGCCACAGGCTCTGCCGCAGCGCTCGTCATGCCGCGTATCCGCAGCGGCATCGCGACGTTTTCAAGGGCGGTGAATTCCGGCAGCAGATGGTGAAACTGATACACAAAGCCCAAAGACTGATTGCGGATGTCGCCGCGCTGTGTCTCGTTCATCTTTTGTACATCCTGCCCTAAGATCTGCACGCTGCCGCCGCTGGCATTGTCGAGTCCGCCTAACAGGTGCAGCAGCGTGCTTTTGCCCGACCCTGAGGAACCGACGATGGCAATGCGTTCGCCGCGCTCAACCGTCAGGCTGACGCCTTTGAGCACGGGGACTTGCTGCTTTCCCAGCGTGAAGGTCTTGCTCAGATCGCGGCAGGCAATGACCGTCTGAATCTCGTTTTTATTCATAGCGCAGTGCCTCTGCAGGTTGTGTTTTAGATGCGCGCCAGCTCGGATAGAGCGTCGCTAATATGCTGATTATAAATGATAATCCTGCGACTGTTGCCACCTCTGTGTAGCGCAGGTCGGACGGCAGTTCGCTGATGTAATACACGTCTTTTGCTAAAAACTGCACGCCAAACAGATGTTCGATAAACGGCACGACCACGTTCAGATTCAGCGCCAGCAAAATGCCAAAGAAACAGCCCAGCAGCGTGCCGGTCAGTCCGATGATCACGCCTTGCACCATGAATATCTTCATGATGCTGCGAGGGGATGCGCCGAGGGTGCGCAAAATGGCGATGTCGGCCTGCTTGTCGGTCACCGCCATCACCAAGGTCGAGACGATGTTGAATGCGGCGACCGCGACGATCAATGACAGAATGATGAACATCATCTTCTTTTCCATCTGCACGGCTTTGAAATAGTTGCTGTTCTGGTGTGTCCAGTCATTCGCGTACAAGCCTTGCGGCAACTGGTTTTGCAATTCGCTGGCGACATCGGGCGCTTTGTCGATTTCGCGCAGTTTAGTGCTGATGCCGGTTACCGCATCGCCTAGCTGGAACAGCTTTTGCGCATCGTTGATGTTCACCAGCGCCAGACTATTATCGTACGGGGCCATGCCGATCTCGAAGATTCCGACGACGCGAAACTGTTTGACGCGCGGCATCATGCCGGCGGGCGTGATCGATCCTTGCGGCGCGATCAGCATGACTTTTTCGCCCATCCGCACGCCCAGTGCACGCGCGAGATCCGAACCCAATACAATGCCGAATTCGGTACTGCGCAAATCGGTCAGTTTACCCGCCTTGATATTGTTGGATAAATCCGTAATGGCGGTCTCACGTTCCGGATCGATGCCGCGCACCATCACGCCCTGTACGCTCTGCCCGAACGACAGCATGCCCTGACCCGCGACGTAGGGGGCAGCAGCCGACACTTGCGGATGATGCAGCACGGTGCCCAGCAGCGGTTGCCAGTTTTCCATGCGCCCGCCGTCTGCGACGACTTCGAGGTGAGGCGATGCGCCCAGCATGCGTGCGCGGATTTCCTTCTGGAAACCGTTCATCACCGACAGCACGACGATCAGTGCCATGACGCCTAAGCCCATGCCCAGCATCGAGATCAGTGAAATGAAGGAAATGAAATGATTGCGTCGCTTGGCGCGCGTATAGCGCAGGCCGATGAAGAGTTCGTAGGGTTGCAAGGTGATTTGATCGGTGTGGTGGAACAGGCCGACAGTTTGCCACAAGCGGGCGGTAGAGGACAGCGCCTAATGTTCGTCCTGCGCTCGCGAGGCGCGATTTTCAGGACAGGGGAGCGGGGCCATTGATTGCCGGTGCCGGAATGTTTTTTCTCAGGATGATTATGAAAGCGGCTAAGTCATAAAGGTTTTAAGCTGTGCTGACCGAATTGCTTGTATGCTAGCCGTTGCCAGCGGAGAATATTCGCCGTGCTTTAAACTTATTTTATCGGGCGCTCACTTTTAGCTGTGTCATTGTCCGGGCAGGCTGATGACGCGGGGTGTGCCGCAAAACTAAATTTGTAAGGGGATGAATGCCGTGATGCCGTTAATGCTGGACGACCGACGTCGCGACGATCTGATTGCCTCGAATCAACAGACATGGCGTGTGTTCACGGACACGGTGATGGGCGGCGTGTCCTCGGCTGATCTGATTCCGGCGGAGGTGGCGGGGGTGCGCTGTTTGAGATTGCGCGGTCAGGTGAGTCTGGCGAATAACGGCGGTTTCGTGCAGGCGAGTCTCGATCTGGGTGCGTTGGATGCGAGCGCTTATCGGGGCATCGAACTTAAGGTATGCGGCAATGGTGAGATTTACAATCTGCATTTGCGTACCGACGACACCCGCATCGTGTGGCAGTCTTACCGCGCCAGTTTTCAGGCCGGGGCTGATTGGCAAACCATCCGTTTAGCATTCGACGAGTTTGCACCCCATCGCATCGATCGGCCGCTTGATTGCACCCGCTTGCGCCGTCTGGGCATCATCGCCATAGGCAAAGCGATGCAGGCGGATATTTGTCTGGCCAGCCTCAGTTTTTATGCTTGAGATTTGTGCCGTGTTATTTACTAGTGGTTCAATAAATTCAATAGGTGAGCGCACTACTGTCCGGTAGATTTTAAGTTCATTTCGCTGTAGCCCTTTATTGACGTGGCTTTCAGCACGTTTTTGCATTCCGACGATTTCAAATACTATCTGGAATCGCCTTTGGTTAAAAAACCGTATCGTTTGCCCTTTAATCGGCAGACGGAGCGGCAGCATGAATCGGGGCAAAACAGTTTTCGCACAATTGCTGGACTTCGTGCCGTTCAATCATTTCGAATATCTGACCGAGCGCTTTGCCGCCAACCACGGGATCAAGCATTTCTCCGCATGGAGCCAATTCATCTGCATGGCCTATGCACAACTGACCCGGCGCGATGGCTTGCGTGATTTGGTTGCCTGTCTCAATTCTCAGAAGAGCAAGCTTTACCATATCGGTATCCGCAGCAAAGTATCCCGTTCCACACTGGCCGATGCCAACGAACGGCGCGACTGGCGGCTGTTCGAGGCACTCGGCCATCGTTTGATCTCCATAGCGCTCGAACTGTACCGGGACGAGGACATCGGCCTGGGACTCAAAGAACCGCTCTACGCCATGGACTCGACCACCATCGATCTGTGCCTGACGCTGTTCCCCTGGGCGGAATTTCGTTCAACCAAGGCCGCCGTCAAAGCGCACACCATCATTGATCTGCGCGGTTCAATCCCTGTGTTTCTGTCCATTACCACCGGCAAGGTTCACGATGTCAATCTGCTCGACGTGATCCCATTCCCCGCTGGCACCATCGTCGTCATTGATCGGGGCTACCTGCACTTCGCCAGATTGTATGCGCTACACCAGCGCCAAGTTACCTTTGTCATCCGCGCAAAGAACAATCTCCGCTTTACCTGGATTGCGTCGCGCGAAGTGGACAAAGCCACTGGATTACGCTGCGATCAAACCATACTGCTGGCGACACCCAAATCAAAAACCGCTTACCCGGAACGCCTGCGCCGGGTTTCTTTCCGCGACCCGGAAACCGGCAAGCATTTGGTGTTCCTGACCAATCGCTTCGATTTGCCCGCGCTGACCATCGCCAATATCTACAAAAATCGCTGGCAAATCGAACTGTTCTTCAAGTGGCTCAAGCAAAACCTTGCCATCAAACATTTCTATGGCAATTCCCTCAATGCCGTCAAATCCCAAATCTGGATCGCAATATGCGTTTACCTGCTGGTCAGCATTGCCAAAAAACAGCTCAATCTTCCTGCCTCCCAGCAGATTTTACTGAATCTTTTTGAGGTCAATATGTTCGATAAAACCCCAATAAATCAAATGGTTGCAAATGCGATACAGAATCTTGACGAACCGGACATCAGTAAACAATTGAATCTATTCGATTTTTAACCGGACAGTAGTGAGGTGAGCGATGAAAATTCTGATGACGGGCGGGACGGGGTTGATCGGTCGTGCGCTGTGCAAGGCGTTGCGGGCTGAGGGGCATCAGCTCACCGTTCTGAGTCGGCAGGCCGCCTTGGTGCCGGAAATGTGCGGCAAAACCGTGCAGGCCATGGCGAGTCTGGACGAATGGCATTCAACGCAGCACTTTGATGCGGTGATCAATCTGGCCGGTGCGCCGATTGTCGATGCGGTCTGGACTCCGGCACGCAAACAGATATTGCGCGACAGTCGCATTGCGCTGACCGAAAAACTGCTGCAGCGCATCGCTGATGCCGCGCATAAACCGGCGGTGCTGTTGAGCGGTTCGGCGGTGGGTTACTACGGCAACCGCCCGGATGTTGAATTAGATGAGCAGTCGGAGGCAGGAGCGGATTTTGCCGCACACCTTTGCGCAGACTGGGAAAACGCGGCGGTGCCTGCCAGTGCTCTGGGGGTGCGGGTGTGTTTGCTGCGCACGGGGTTGGTGTTAAGCGATCAGGGCGGGCTGTTGGGGCGGATGTTATTGCCTTTTAAGTTTGCGCTGGGCGCACGTCTGGGGGCGGGGCGGCAAGGGATGAGCTGGGTGCATATCGACGATTACGTGGCGATGGTCTTGCGCCTGTTGCACGATGAGCAATTGAGCGGCGCTTTTAATATGACCGCGCCGCATCCGGTGAGCAATGCCGAATTTACCGGGCAACTGGCGCACGCCGTCGGACGTCCGGCGATCTTTGTCGCGCCGGGGCGTTTACTCAAATGGGCAATGGGGGAGCGTGCGGTGTTGCTGCTGGAAGGCCAGCGCGCGTTGCCTGTCAGAATGCTGGCGGCAGGGTTTAAATTTACCTATCCCGAACTCCCGGATGCATTGGGCGCTGTGCTGGGTAAATAAATATAAAAAAACGGCTAGATCATTTAAGATCTAGCCTATTAATTTTACATTCGAAACTGGTGCGCCATATACGATGAGTCTGGGCAATGGCAAACAAAAATTTCATTGATTTAACCATCAATTTCGGCATTGCATTTTTGAATAGCGACTTGCATGAGTTGGAATTTCCGCGTCACGGACGCGGTAGGCTATCTAACTTTCCGTGCTGCTATGGGTTTAAACCGATTATTTTTTAAAAATGCACCATTGGTGAAAATCAACCAGCTGGCTTGACCATCTGCTTTCGAGCAGGCAGCTCTGAAACTAGCCCATCCTCGTGACAGAATGACTATAACCAACCCGTAGCAACCATATTTGCACAGCTTAAAACGGGGGGCCTAACTTCATATCCGACCATATGACCTCCCCTTTAAAATTTGGTGCATACGTTTCAACAACTGAACGTACGGTTGAAAAAAATGCAGGCTCTGCCTGTGGATGAACTCTAATAGACTCGATGTATTGTTCAAGATCGAATGCTAATTGCATACCCTTAGCAATCTGCATTTCTTCATTCTCATCAAAGTGTACGATTCGTACTTCATTTTCGTACGCATACATAGGCAGTTTCTTGGTAACAAGGTCAGTGTGTGTAGGTGTTCTCTTATTACTTCCATGTGTTGGATATGTAACTTGGTGTAATGAATACGGGCCTTTAATTAAGTTAAGTTTTTCATAACTTGTTTGAAGGACGACTCCATCAGTACTCTTACAATAGATTTGCCACAAGGCATTTGACTCATACTCCGACATGTTCCAACAATTAATGAATGTATTATTCCTCCAGTAATTTACTATCCTTTCAGCCCTCTCAATTGCTGGTTCTCTTCTTGGCTCACCTATAGGTGAAATAGGAGCGCGACTGATTAAAAGCCGTAACTGTTCCCCAGAAAGACTGATTTCCCATGGGTCATCTAATAACTCAGCACGACATAACCACAAGCATTTGTTTTGAATTGTCCAAACAAATTTGGAAAAACTCATATAACGCCATACAGTTTTTTTTGATTCAGCTTGAGCTGTGCTATTGGAGCTTCTTGTATTCATGCCTACCTTTTCCACGCTATTTAGGCATATTCTGCCTGCTCCAATGGGTTGGTTTTACATCATCCACAAACTGCCCATCCCAAATAGCCAAGGCAACTGAAATAACTCCTATGAGGTTAAACAGGCTTATTCCCATTTTGTTATCAAAAAGTGCTTTGTTGCTGAGGAGATAATCCGCCATTTGCGAATTGACGGTGAAATCTATGATAAAAAGGGGAATGGACAAAACAGCTACCCCTAATAAGTAGATAAAAATTACCTTAAAAAATAGGCTTCCAAATCTTCTCACTTTGTTTTCTCCAGATTGGTAACGCGGGCACTCCATTGCTACTATAGTCACTGTTAATTGGCGGCAAACTTGAGCGACCGCATTGTGGCACACAACCGACTGATCGCAGTCTACCCGTCAGCGACCGCAGATGGCACCTCACCGCCCATCACCACCGTCAGCTATCTGACCGCGATTGTACACCCCGACAGGAAAAATTTTTGTGCACTGCATCCCGAATTTTAAAGGCTTGCATATATCAACTGCTCGAAAGGTCACCGCAGTTTAGCCGTGTTTCATCTTTTTGACCGAAGGAAAAAAAGCGGGGTCGGGGGCAACGCCACCATTCCTCGCTATCCATCTCATTTTTGCTTGGTCAAACCAACAGTAGTGTTTATTCCCGGCAGGATCACATTTTAAAACGCGCAATAATATTTACAAAAAACAATGCGTTAGACTTACTCGCTGTCTGTAAAGACTATCAGAATTTTTCTCGCAGCTAATTCGTACTCCCTGTTCAGAAATCTCATCAAAATTTTTCTTGCAACAAACTAGCTTGCCGTCACATTTTCATTTCGCCCGAGTTTGCCGAGACCTCAGAAAAAATCTTGCAAACCAGTTTGCAGCGATCAAAAAATATTGAGCCGACTTGCCGCGCGGCACAGTGATTTTTGTCATTTTTGATGGGGCAGGCAATCCATTTCAAAAAATGCCCCCCTAAAAATTAAACACAACTGTTGATGCCGATCACTTCAAAAAAACAGTGGATAGCGAGGAATGGTGGCGTTGCCTCCTTCGACCTGCGGTCGCCCCGTTTTTTCCCTTCGGTCAAAAAACAGCATAAACCTCATGAGTTACAGCCTAAAGATGATGCTGGAATGTTTATAAAATGTAGAGCTTAAACACCAGTAGCTCTGATGTGTGCAGATAAAAAAGAGCATCCGCAATGGATGCTCTAAGGAGGAGAGGCAATATGTAATCAATCGCAGGGAGGTATTCTGTTGCTTGATTTCATTTTGACTGCACGCAGTATATTACCGAATTCTTGCAGAATTATTACAACAGCATCATGGTTCAGCTGTCTCAAAGAGTGAAAAAAGTCTGCTTTGATTTTTTGGCATTTACCCACCGTTTCTTGTAGTCAATCTCACCAATAAAAAAATAGTTTAAAAAACATTATTTTTAGCTAGGTGTTTTTAACGTGGCCATATAAATTATACAAATCAATAGGTTGCTTGACAATATTGCAACTTGTTGTATTTAAGCGCCACTGAGCTTTTGTCCGATGAATCTGTCGGCACCGAGATGAGGGGAGACGAGAAATCAATTATAGGGAGTTTTATGACAGTAAATTATCAGGAGCAATTATGTAAAAAATCACTCGGCGATGTAGTCATTTCGGCGGCAGGTCAATTGTCGCTGGTTATCGATGCACTGAACGAGCGGAAAAATCGCTTGTTACTCACCGCACAAGTCGGCTTGCCCGACCATCAATTTGAAGCCTACCGAAAAATCCTGCTCGATGAGCTGGGTCGGAATGGATTTGAACGGGATTTGGAAGAAATCCTGAAGCAGCACACGGCACGGAATGGATCGGGCAGGCCTATACATGCAGGAAAGGAGGTGCCAGAATGAATGAACAAACCTACCCCTATCATAATTCGCTTTAAACCGCAGTTGACGTTAGTCTCAGCGGAAGAGTTAGCACTGCTTGAGTCCATTCTGCCTGATTTAATTCAGGCTATGCAGGCCGCGGAAGTGCATCAACAACAAGAATAACAAGAACGTCTGATGCGCATCATGAATAACTGCGCCTCATACAACCCGTGCATCTCAGTCGTCTGGGGTGTACGGTTAACTTTATGGAGAACTTTTATGCATGTAGCGCTATACGCACGCGTATCAACAACACGGCAGGCTGACAACGACCTGTCAATTCCCGATCAATTACGCCAGCTTCGTGAGTGGGCGGCAGCAAACGGTCATCTGGTCATACAGGAGTATGTGGAGCCTGGCGCATCGGCCACCGATGACAAGCGACCTGTGTTTCAGCAAATGATCAGCGATGCAATGATGAAACCGGCTGCATTCGAGGTTATTGTCATTCATAGCCTGTCACGATTTTTTAGGGATGGTATTGAGTTTGGCGTCTATGAACGCAAGCTTGCCAAGAACAAGGTTAAGGTGGTGTCTATCACACAACCAACTAGCGATGACGCTGGCGGCGAAATGATGCGCCGTATCATCTGCATGTTTGACGAGCATCAATCCAAGGAAATATCCAAGCACGTCTCGCGCTCCATGAAGGAAAACGCCCGGCAAGGGTATTTTAACGGCTCTAAAGCGCCGTTTGGCTATCAAGCTGTGGCAACCAGCACAACGGGCAGTCGCGGCCGTCAGAAAAAGAAACTGGCCATTGATCCCGATGAGGCGGAGGTGGTGCGACTGATATACCGTCTCTATCTGAACGGGATTGAAGGTCGTGGTGCTGGGGTTAAGGAAATTGCCAAATATCTGGCCACGCTGGGCTATCAGTCACGCGGAAAACCTTGGAGCATCCAGAAGGTGCATTGGACCTTATCGAATACGCTTTACATGGGAGATTACTACTTCAATGTGATGGACTCGAAGGCTAAGAAACCGCGACCACCGGAAGAATGGATTAAAACTGAGATTCCAGCCATTGTTGATGCGGATATTTTTGAGCGTGTGAGGGTGCTACGTGAATCTCGCGCCCCGCAAAGCGGCACAGCGATCCCCAAGGTGATGTCTTCACCCGTGTTGCTGGCGGGGATTATCAAATGCGGTGTGTGTGGCAATCGCATGACCTTATCCACGGGCAAGGGCGGCAAATATCGTTATTACAAGTGCACCAGTCGTCGGGGTCAGGGCAACCATGCTTGCAGCAGCAAAAACATCCCGATGGAAAAATTTGATGAGATGGTGCTGAACCAAGTCGCGAATACGATCTTCCATCCTGATCGCCTTCAGATTCTGATGAGTGAATTACGCGAGCGGATTCAGTCTGGCAAAAACAGTCGGCAGGAAGTGGTTTCAGAGCTTGAACGGCAGTTAAAAATTATGGATGAAAAACAGAACCGCTTGCTCGATGCCATTGAAAACGGCATCGTTGAACTGGATGAAATCACCCATCACAGATCACAGCAAAACAAAACGATACGCGAAGCGCTGCTGATTAAAATGGCTGAGGCGCGTAGAACCCCGTTGCCTGCTGCCATTGAATATTTGAAACCGAGTCAGGTTGATTTGCTTGGCAAAGCGCTGCGCAGCAAATTGCTGGCTAAAGATTCCAACTTAGCCAAGGGCTATATGCAACTGCTGCTGGATGAAGTGCTGGTGGAGGATGAGACCGCGACAATCAAGGGGAGCTATGCCTCCCTTGCAAATGCGATGCATCAAATGAAAATAGGCACTAATAATCTAGTGCCTACACTCATACCGAATTGGTGCGCCCGGAGCGATTCGAACGCCCGACCCCTTGTTTCGTAGGACTGTCATTCTAAACGCAAGCATTTAATATACAGTGTTCGCCACACGTTAAAATCGTCTCAAGCAACTACAGGAAGCCCTTCAAATTCTCAAAATGATATGGTTCTTACTACAGCCTATATTGCTCCAATGCCGGCATTACAACCCTAAAATTTCCGCACAGCAAGCAACTCGATAGATTCATCTGGGTAGCTGCATTCCTATCGGTTTTACGCGCACACTTTTCCCATTTCGCGAGATAACCAATTCTGTATTCGTATTCAATGCCACCTCAACAGCGCGTTTAGCTGCACGACGAATTGCAACCAAAGAGTTCACTAAGTCAGGGTCATTTGCTAGCTCTATACTTTTCTGATTCATAATCTTTCTCCCCAGTTAATCAACACTGGCTCATCACCAGAATTATCATACAACGCCCAAGCATCAACCTCATCACGATATACTTGTTCGAAATTTTTCAGTCCCGCAGTATAACGCCTGCGCACAATCGCACTCGGCACATTATGACCACCTTGGCGAACCCGTTCGGCAACTCGCTCAATTGCCATTTGTGAATTTGGCAAGGATAAGAAAAATAACGTGACGTGATATCCTGCTTCTCTCCAGCGGCGAATGCGATGTGCATAAACCACTCCTGACAGTGTCGTCTCGAAGGAAAAACTTTCACCTCGTTGCTCAAGCTCTGTAATACTTTCCAGCATGATTCGAGCTGCCTTCAGTGCCGCGACATCCGGTGCGAAAGGAGACAAGCCAGCGGCAATCAGATCCGCATTAACAAATTGTTGGCAATCAGCCTCATTAGGTAAAAACTCACGTGCAAAAGTAGTTTTCCCCGCACCATTTGGACCAGCGATGATAATAATTTTTTTCATTCAGCTTTCACTTGGTGAAAATACCTCATTCCTACGACAAAAACTAGCTCAATGCCGCTGTAACCGCTTCCGGCGCACGCTGAATCACATTTAGCAACCACTGTGGTAATAGAAAATCACCCTGACACCCCCACTTTCACCGTGCCCACCGCTACCCCAGCGTAACTTACGGATACCGCCTGTCCCTTCGATCAAGTCACCAGATTTAGGATGGGCCGCTAAATACCTAACGATATCTTGCCGTTCCGTTGCGCTCAGGAGTTTTTCTGTCTGTCGGATGTATTCAGGTACTTTAGCAATCGTAATCATCGTCGCATATTAATGTTTGCGCAAATATGATTCGGTTGTTCAGCACCTTAATATGCTCAAGGCTCATCCTGTGGAAGAGCCCCCCGAGAAGTCCCAGGTAGAAATGAACAAAGGGCTAAGCATTTCTGCTTAACCCTTTAATATTACATCCGAAACTGGTGCGCCACAGACGATAAATCTGGGAACTGGATGCATCATATCACTCTACCCTAGTCTGGTCAAACAGTATGAAAAAAACAGCCACTGGGGGTAGTGTTAAGGGTTTAATCATGATTTTCCGAAGGCGGCCAATGCTTGTCAGTTCTAGTGTCGATTTAAAGTGATTATTATTTATGGATGGTCCAATTGGTAAAGATAAGCCAGTGTGGTGTCTTGAACATCAGCTTTCAGGTAGGAATTTTTCAACCTTGAGCATCCGGTAACGAGACACAGCCGTCGTTCGCGACGGACGCTTTATGGTGTGCAATTCACAAGATCGACGCTCTCCAATTGCTCCATACTCGAAGCGATAGATATGCTTGCGAATCGTTTTACCCTGCTTAGCAATAAACGATTCACCTGCGCCATCTCAGCCCGGATTGTCTGGAGCTACTCGATAAGGAACGAACAGCCAATACATTGACTAGCTTAGGGTCGCTATTTACCAAAATTTTTATCAGAAATACGCAGCGCTGGTATTCTTGATATCTAAATCAGCAAGGATATGTGCCAGTTTGCTTTGCGCATCAGCATCGCCCTGATAGGCTGCCTTACGTATCCACATTGTCGCCTGTGCATAGTCTTGTGGCACGCCCTGACCAATGGCATACCTATTACCTAGGTTTCTTTGCGCGACAGCATCCCCCTGTTATGCTGCCTTACGGCGCCAGTAAGGCCGCCTGCGCGTAGTCCTACACCACTTCCTCCCCAAGCCCATACATCGTGCTAATTTCGCTTTGCGCCATTTCATTCCCTTGTTCGTCCAAAGCCTTAGTCTGTTTCAATGCCATGCCGCCAAAAAACATTGCAAATAGCCCCAACATTTACTTCTTGAATATACGTTGGTAATTGACCCACTCAATCAATCAACCCTACTTTTAAATCTGGATCACTGGCAGCATATGATGCCAGTCACTCGTTTTCCGCCTCGGTGGTAGCTTGTTCACTTTCCTGCAGTTCATCACGCATCAGACGCAGCAACAGATCGTCAAATGTGTAGAAACCGTTTTTACATTCAGCAAGCTGAACAAGCGCAAACGCCGCCCCCGTGCCAAATGCTTCACGCCGGATCGAATCGTGTATCAATCGCACCGTTTGATACGGGAAGCCAAAAATCACCTCGTGGTGACCGACGATGCCACCCAACCGCAATGAAGTGATGTTCTCTCCAGAAATCTCCAGCGTTTCAGCGATTCTGCGCGCAGTGCCGGATACTTCCGGCTTTTCTTTGAAGTGCTGTTCAAGTATCTCCACATCGGCGAACGGGGCAATCTTGCGCAACAACTTCGCCGCCACGATCAGAAAATTGATACCCAGCGTGATGTTGGGTGAACACAAAACTCGGGTGGTCTGACCCAGGCTGCGCGCATATTCCAAATCCATTTCTGAATAGGCAGAGATTGCGCTGATTAGCATGATGCCGCGCGCGCGCACTTCTTCCCCGTAAATATGAATACTTTTTGGCGAAGAGAAATCGAGCAGTGCATCCACTGGAATACGCTCGAATAAATCATCGAATGAATTCTGTTCCAGCCCGAAGACAGGAATATCGTTTCCTAGATGAGTTTTCTGCCCTGCGATTGCAGAACGCTTCGCAATCCAGCGCAATTCAAAACGCGGATCGCAGCTTAAGACGTTGGCTACTGCACTGCCTGCCTTACCATAGCCGACCAATCCTACTCGTATTTTTTTTGGAATGTTCCTCTCCTTTATGGCGTAACCGTTTCAACACGGCAACAAGCCTGCGGTTTATGGCGCGCTTACGTTGAATTGATAAAAATGCATGGAGGTATTGCAGGTATGGAAATACTGTGAATGACCGTTCTCCTACGCTTATACAGAGTATAGAACGTTCGACAAAGTCAGCCTTTGCTGACTTTGTCGAACGTTAGCGAACTAAATTACTTTTTGGGAGCTGCGTTTGTAGCATCGGTTTTCGATGCAGCGCCTTCTGTTTTTACTGTGGCAGCATCAGTTTTCGCCGCTGCCTGTGTTGTTTCCGCAGCCTTGTCATTTGAGCTTGAGATGGTAGCCTCTCCCGCTGTAGCAGCCATAGAGACGATAGCAAATGCACTGGCGATTAATACGGACAATAGCTTGTTCATAACACTTTCCTTTATAAAATTGAGAATAGCCCGCAAGCATTCTTGCTTGGCACCCCGTTAAAAGCAAGTGTCGTGCCACTTGCAAATAATCTATAAAAAACAGCATGTTGATTTAATATTCCTGAATGCAAATTTCTGAAATCATAGTTTTTTATGTCGCCAAAATGAGACAGAAATATGGCCAAATTTTCAATCTGATTGATACTTAAGCGTTTTTGGGTGTCGCAAGATCACGACAGGGGTTATCACAGATTACGGCAGTTGCCTGATCAATGACGGGGTGATCTGATGTTTCTGAAGCAATTTATAAAACTCTGTCCGGTTTCTCTTCGATAATTTTGCAGCTTGGGTTACATTGCCCTCCGTAATTTTTAAAATGCGAATCAGATAATCCCGCTCAAAACGATTTTTCCCTTCCTCAAGCGAAACGAACATTTCTGCTTCAATATGAATCGTATTTTGAACCAGTACGGATGAAATCAACGATGTCGTGCACAGCACTACGCTTTGCTCAACAACATTCTGAAGCTGCCGGACATTTCCAGGCCATGGGGCTTCAATAAGCTTGTTCATTGCATCTGGCGAAAAACCGTTTATTTTTCGGTTATATTTTCCAGAAAGCATGGACAGAAAATATTTGGACAGCAAGGGAATGTCTTCACGCCGCTCCGATAACGGAGGAATAACCAACTCCACGACATTAAGACGGTAATAAATGTCTTCACGGAATTTGCCTGCAACAATTTCTTCTTTTAGGTCCCGGTGTGTCGCTGAGATGATGCGCACATCCAGGGGCACCGTCTGCGTTGAACCAACAGGCGTGACCTGTTTTTCCTGAAGCACACGCAACAGCTTACTTTGAAGCGCCAAAGGCATGTCGCCGATTTCGTCCAGGAAGACAGTACCTCCAATTGCCGACTGAAACAAACCCTTGTGATCGCGCACCGCACCAGTGAACGCACCTTTGGTGTGCCCAAACAGCTCAGACTCCAGCAACAGTTCGGGAATGGCGGCACAATTGATTGCAACAAATGGACGTTGAGAGCGATGACTTGCATTGTGAATGGCATGAGCAAGCAATTCCTTGCCGGTGCCGCTCCCACCCCGGATCAGCACACTTGCGTCCCCTTCTGCCACAAGTCTGGCTTTAGTCAGAACGTCTTCCATGACGGGACTTTGTGTGATGATATCGGCACGCCAATCGCCGGTTTCCGGGTTTCGCAGCGCAGCAGGAATAAACTGGAACGCTCTTTCAACATGCTCGAGCAGAACGGCGCTGTCGAAAGGCTTGGTCAAATATCCGAACAGGCCGCGTTGCATTGCGTTAACCGCGTCTGGTATCGTGCCATGCGCGGTCAGCATGATGACAGGAAGGGTCGGCACGCTTCTGTGAATACGCTCAAACAACGCTATCCCGTCCATGCCTTGCATCCTCATGTCGGTTATTACGAGTTGAGGTCTTTCCATCGACACGAACTTGATTGCAGCCTCTGCGCTATCGGCCGATTCGACCTCGAAATTTGCAGATTCAAGCCGGATGGACAGCAATCGCAACAAGTCAGGATCGTCGTCTACAATCAATATTTTGCGCTTGGGCGCTGCCGTGAGTTGTGTGCTGTTCATGGTTGATCTCTGTGAGTTTGATTTGTTTCAAAATCCTTGATAGCGTCAATTTTATCCTGGAGCGATTTAATCTGAGCCCTGTCGGTTGCAAGCAGCTTTGTAAGATCGCTCAATGTTTCCGCTGTCTGTTGCTCTTTACCAAGCAACATGTTTAACAGCAGTGCAAAGCCATTTAAATCAGACTGCGAATCAGAAGGTGTTACGGTCAAACCATTCAGAAGACCGATTGCCTTGCCGGTATCGCGGAACTGGGTATCGGGGAGCGACAACAATATTGCCAATTTAAGGCGCTCAGTGTTGTTTACTATGTTCATGCGCGCCGCGTTATATTCCTGAGTCAGATCAGACGCGGACAAAGAGCGAATGTAAGCTGCGTATAGCAAGGCTTCGTGAAGTTTAATATCGTAACCCGAAGGGGTGGGACAGGAAGCCATATCCAGCGTCGGCTTGTGAGCGGTCACGCCAGAACATGCAGCGAGCATCATTGCCACTGTGAAGGCGTTTATCAATTGAACCTTCATGCGTATGCGCTTCATGCTGTGACCACCATGCGAGTCGCGGGAAGAGCCAGGCGAAAGCACGTACCTGCCTCAAGTTCGGTCAATTCGAGCGTCCCGCTATGCGCAAGAGCATATTCGCGGGCTATCGCCAACCCCAGTCCGGTACCCCTGATATGGGATTGCGGCGCTTTGCGCCCCTGATAAAAAGCGTCGAAAATTCTTTCTCTGTCAGTCGGGTCTATGCCAGGGCCAGAATCAATTACATCCAGCCTGATGGTGTCGTTGATTTCTTTCACTCGAATTTTTATCTGTCCACCAACAGGAGAATATTTGATTGCATTGGACAGAAGATTGTCCATGATGATGCCAAGCTTTTGTTGATCGCACTCAATTGATAAATCGGGGCACAGCAACTCGATTTTTAATGATTTATTGGTCATTGCCAGATACTGATCATGCACGATCAAATCAAGGAGCGGCTTGAGAGCAACGTTTTGCCTGATCAGAATGGCCTTCGCCGACTGAAGTGCGCTAAAGTTTAACAGGTCTTCGATTCTTTTCTGCAAATGAAGGCTGTTGGAATAAAGGATTTTTGTAATTTCGCTTTGCCTTTCGGTGAGTTTTCCAGCGACACCTTCACAAAGAAGATTCGCGCCTTCCCGGATAGAGGTAAGCGGCGTTTTTAGTTCATGGGATACATGCTGTAAGAAAGTAGATTTTTGATCTTCAATTTCCATGAGGCGCTGACGCATCCAGTTCAGTCTGTTTGCCAGCTGCTGCAAATCCTGAGGGCCATTAATTTCGACCGGGCTCGATAGATTTCCATTTCCCATCGATCGTATTGCATTGTCAATTTGCCGGATGGGTCTGGTAATCAGTACGGAGAAACCGAACGCCAGCAAAGTCACAAACGGGACTAGCCCGGCCAGCAGCAACATGATGATCCGGTTTGCCTGATCGGCCATTTTCTGCATAGCTTCGACTTCCCGTTCAATCGGTGCGTCTCCATGATTGAGAAAGTCTTGCGTTGCAACTATCAGGGTGGAAAAGTCAACATGTCGTTGCACGATGTGTTTCCTGGCATCTAAGATCTTTGTCACATCGTGAAAAATAGCGGATTCTGAAGACTCTATAATTTGTATTAGTTGTCTTTGTTTGTCCGTTAGAGGAAGAGATGAAAGGTTTTGCAGAATGTCCCTGAATTCGTCATGGCTTTGGAAATATTTTTTTAACAGGGATTTATCCTCCAAGATAGATGTAAGCTTGACGCTTCGTTCCATTGATGCGGCATGATTGACCAGGATACGGCTAAAATGAGCAATTCGTTCCGCTTTATAAACTACCTGCCGATTTTGCGTTGAAAGCTGGTTAATGGCCGTGGCACTGTAGATCAGCGAAAATATCAACGGCAGCGAAGCAAACAAATAGCCCGCCAGAATGAGTGCGGAAAATGATTTTGGGTGCCACACGAACATTATTTTAGCGAAACCATGGATTGTATCCACCGGGATGATGTAACGTTTAAATGCCAACTTCTGCAATGTTTTTTTCGAATCTGGGCTAACTATTTCATCTAACCTGAATATTGCATAAATAGGGCGAATATCACAGTAAGCATTTGTATAATTTGAATTATCTATACACCGATTTGTAAAAAATTCCTGCTTGCACTCACCCTGTTGACGATTTTACCCCAGAACAACCCCATTTTCCTTCCATTCCTAGTTTCACCGTTCGCGCCGACTTCAAGGGCGGGGAGTTATCCTCTGACTTGGGGGCCGTAGTGTTGAGTGCAGTCGACCGTCGTATTGGTCTGCTCAATCGCCTGACTGCGGCCATTACCGTTTTTCGTGACGCTCGCTACATCACGCATACCATGCGAGATTTGCTGACCCAACGCGTTTTTCAGATTGCTTCGGGTTATGAATACTGCAATGATGCCAATACCTTGCGTGGCGATCCGATTTTCAAGCTCGCAGCGGCGCTTGCGCCTCTGGATACTGACAATTTACTGGCCTGCGCTACGACTCACTCCCGTTTGGAATCTACCAGCAGGAATATTGCGACCGCGGACAAGCAGAGAATTGGATCAAGCAAGTGAAGTGTGATCTGAAGTCCGATCGAACCTCCGCATCAACCTTCCTCGCCAACTTCGCTCGCCTGTTGCTAACGGCTGCGGCGTATGTGTTGCACCAGCAACTGCGCCAATTGGGGCTGTTGACGAGACAGCCCCGACCGCTATCTACGCGTATTCAGCAGAGTCGAATGATTAGCTGCCTCATTCGCTGGGATATGTTGGTGAATTGCTATGGGATATTACCTGCAATAGTTTCTGATCGAAATTTCCGATGAGGCCAATTTTGTGGGCCAGCTTAAACTAACCATAGTGTCCCTGATAGAAAGAATTCAACTTCATAGTACGACTAATCCACTTCATCCGGCGTGTTCAATGAGCGTCCAGCTCATCGCCTTTCTGAGACTTTGGTGGCAGTAAAAACTCTCTCGGTTTGCGCCCGAAGCGCCGTCCCACACTGCGCAACAAGGTTGACCAATGCGCAAAAGTAACCTTGCGTGCTTTCATTGCCACGCTAAGCGCCAAGGTGAAGCTAACCATCAAATTGGCCAGGCCGATCAGCGCGATGCCTAGTGCGGCTACCAGAAGTTGCTGTGGTTCGACTGCGAAATCCAGCCCGACCAACGAGAAACCCAGAAATGCGGAAGAGAAGGTGATGTGCCGGATGTCCACCGGCAGGCCGAACACCACGCCGATGGCGGCCACGCCGCCTAGCATGCAGCCGAAGTAGAAATTCCCCGCGAGTGCCCCTAGGTTGTTTTCCACATAGTCGGCGACACGCGCCAGCCGCGCCGCGCCCAACAGACGCTTTAGCCAGCGCAGTTGTTTCAGTCGTTGCGGTATCCGGTTGTAGACGGCGAGGTTGTCATGGTGGCCCGCGATCAGTCCCGACAGGAACAGGCAAACGCCGGCAATCGCAGCGTAGAACACGGACAGACTGTGAAACGGGTCGATGTCGGCCATCAGGTGTTGGGCTTTTTCGGGGGCGACGAAATGCGCGCCTGTTGCTGCCATGATTCCCCAGGCGATTAGCATGGCCAGTGGTATTACCACCAGCACATTACCCAAGATCGCCGCCAACTGGCTGCGCATCGTTTGCGCGATGATGCTGGTCAGGTTTTCCATGTCGTGGCTATTGCCGTGTTCGCTGATGCTGGCGGCGATGGCCGAGGCCGTCATCGCGGGCTGTTTAGTGGCGATGGTAAAGTGCAGGATGTGGATCAGGATAAAGCCCAAACCGTAGTTCAGGCTGAACAACAGCGCCTCGGTCAGCGGCGGCAGGTGTTGCGCCGCGATGAACAGTTTGATCATTGCCATGAAAGCGATGATTAACCCCGCACCCATGGCCGATTTCAGCAGTGCAAAATACTCAGAGCGTGTGCTGGTGATGTAATGCTCGCCGGTGCGGCTGGCGTTTTCTGTCACGCGCAGCGCCAGCAGTTCCATGCTATCACGCCAGTGTTGCCGCACATCGTTCTTGTGGCATTCACCGCTGACCAGTGTCTTGAACAGGCCCACATACAAGGGGCGCGCACGCTCCCCTGTTTTTTCCTCGTGCAGTGCTGCAAGAATGGCAAGCAGGTATTCCATGCGCTCCAATTGCTGGGTCAGACGCTGTAACAGGAAGGTGAGACTGATGCTGGTGCCGGAACGGGATGCGGTGCGCCGTATCCTCTGGATGATTTGCGCGCACTGGTCCAGCAATACGCGGATGTGTTTTTCGTCCTGGAATGCAAGCGTGGAGCCCTCCCAAGCCAGCGCGAACTGTTCAAGATATTTGCCGACTTCATCGTTTTGGGTAAGGAAGGGCGAGGCGAACTCTTCCAGCGACGGTTCATTGCGGATCAGTTCCGGTTCCAGACCTATGGATGAGATCCGGTAGGAGAGCACTCGAACCGCATCCATAATGCCGCGCACCGGCAGGGGCAGAACGGTTTCCGCTGCTTGCTCGTCAAAGCGCAATTCCGTCAGCAACTCCAGCCAGCGAGCCTCTGGCACGGCATTGACCCAGACTTCGCCGTCATGACGGGTGAAAACCAGCGCGAAGATGTCTTTCAGGTATTGGGGGTCGATCGCCTCGGGCAGTATCTTGTGACTCACCCGCCGGTACAACTCCGTGAAAAATCCGGTACTGGGCAGTATTCCTGATTCCACATACAAAGAAACTGGTTTGTGCGTTCCCAGCAATTTGAGCAGCGCGGCACGCAGCGCGGCACGCAAGTCCGGTCGGCGTCCGAGTATGTGGCACAACGCGCCGATCATGTGTTCCGCATGATCGGCCTGCGAGGATTTCGGGGGGCGGATCTTTGCTACGAGCTCGGCGATCAGTGTGATCTCGTCGCCGTTTTCCTGTAGGTGGTGTTGCAGCACTGTTTCCATAGACTTTTCTACTTTATGCATTTTGGAATCGACAATAGCACGATAAGGGGGGATTACGGTTTTCGTGACCATTGCAAGCGAAACCAAAGCAACCCGTGACTTCGCATTATTTTTGAGCAGACATCAATGACTGTTTGGCGGCGGAATCAGCCTTAGTTTGTAAAATATTCCAACGTCTGTGGCCTTTTTTTCACCGTTCCTCACGGCATATTACGGAAGTAGCTCTCTTCCGTCCTGAATTTCAGCTATTGGCACACTGTTGCTGGTCACGACCGTCAGCTTTCTTGCGATCCACTCTACACCTCGACAGGCAGCAATTGGCACTGTGCAGCCCATCACATCGGTCAGCTAACTTACCGTGATTTTACAGCGCGACCTGAAAAACCAAGTGGATAAAATTTTTCGATGTTTTATTCAATATACCGGAGAACCACGGATGCAACTACTAGCCATTAGGGCTAGACAGTGAATCCTAGACGCAACCCCTGTGATAAAAGCAGAATAAACCTCATCCTGATACCTGCACACAAAAATTTTCGCGCACTGACGCATCGCAAGATGCGTAACGATTTGTGAGCGAAGCGAATGCTTTTGGCCTTCCGCAGGAACCGCATTTCCGTAGGAAATATAGTCGGTCACTATATTTCTTTGAATTTGCCTTTTGGGGTGATTTCAGTTTTTCAGTATTTTTAACTTGGACTTTTTCATCTTTGACGTTAACGTGTAACTGATTGATTTATATCATTTATACTAACTAACAGAAGGATTGTCAAGCCCATGTACCAGTTCATACACATCTCCAGCTATTCATCGCAAGCCTCAAAAAAGAGCAAATCGTCTGCCTGCGTCAAATCAACAGTATCGGAAGCGGACCGAAAACCGAGTTACACCCACCACATTAAAGAGGTCGAAGCACCGGTCATCTTGTTCGGCTGCTCTCCGACTGCCGCAGGTGATCTGGCAGAAGCATGGGGCAAGCAAAACAAAATCCGCAAAGATGGTCATGTGCTGTTGGCTGGGGTCATTTCGGTCAATGCCGAATTTGAGCACTGGGATGATTATAAGCTGACCTGTATTGAGTGGCTGAAAATCAAATACGGTGATCGCTTGCAATCCGTGGTTGAACATACTGATGAAGATCATCCCCACCTGCACTTTTTTGTAATCCCGCGTGACGGCGAACGATTTGACGGCCTGCATGAGGGTGAGAAGGCGCGCAATGAATCTCGGGCCTTAAAACAGCGCACGACCGATCAGAATACCGCTTACAAAGCCGCGATGAAAATTTTTCAGGCAGATTTTCATGCTGCGGTATCGACGGGATATGGTTTAGCTAAAGACGGACCTAAACGGCGCCGATTATCACGATCTGCTTATTTGGCTGAAAAGGAGGCGGTTAATATTGTATCAGCGGCCACTTTGGATAGAACCAGTCTGGTTGAACAAGGAAGGAAAGAACGCACGGGAATTATTGAGCAGACAAAACGTGAAGCGGTGCAATACCGTCTCGACAACAACAAACTTGCAGATGCCGCCATAAAAAAGCGTATGGATGAGGCCACTGCCAAAATCCAACAGGATGCAGCTAAGGTCAAGAGGCAGGCTGAGGTTCTCGGGCGACAGCAAGGTCAAAAATCCTTTGAGCGGCAACCATGGATTAAAAAAATCCGTGCAGTGATATATGGAATTGTTCAGCTGGGTAATAAACAGCTTGAACGACTCCGACAACAGCTAATTACCTCAAGGTTTCAGGTTGATTCCAGACTGGCGGAGGCTAAGCGTGAAATAGCTGAGATGGCCGCTGAAATTGCCAGTCAGAAGAAAGACATTCGGCATATTAGCGATTTATATGAGTCGGCCTGCAAGTTGAACAGGGATTTAAAGTGGGAGGCACAACATCGCTCATCGCTGACATTTTCTGAATCGGCCAATGTGCCGGATCACTTTAAAAAGCCGAGATAAATTCAGTTGGAATCCCTGAAAGCCTTATTTGATAAGGGTTTGCTGAATTCTACAAACTAGTTTGTCTTGTACCAACCGCTCGAGTAGTCGGGGATTATACGGAGAAATTATCAAATACCGGCGCTGATAGGAAGTACCCAATTTAATTGAAAAATATTTTTTTGTTTTGCGTTTTTAAGTTGCATCGTCATTTGGATCCCTCTACTATACTTATATAAATCAACAGCTTGACAAATATCATGCTTGTTTGTATTTATAAAATAGCGGTTTCTGGGCATCGATATGAAGCAGGCGATGACGGGTTCCAACAAAAACAATAATAAGGAGTTTTATGACAGCAAATTATCAGGAGCAATTATGTAAAAAATCATTCGGCGATGTAGTCATTTCGGCGGCAGCTCAATTGTCGCTGGTTATAGATGCACTGAACGAGCGGAAAAATCGCTTGTTACTCACCGCACAAGTCGGCTTGCCCGACCATCAATTTGAAGCCTACCGAAAAATCCTGCTCGATGAGCTGGGTCGGAATGGATTTGAACGGGATTTGGAAGAAATCCTGAAGCAGCACACGGCACGGAATGGATCGGGCAGGCCTATACATGCAGGAAAGGAGGTGCCAGAATGAGTGAACATACCCACCCATATCATAATTCGCTTTAAACCGCAGTTGACGTTAGTCTCTGCGGAGGAATTAGCACTGCTTGAGTCCATTCTGCCTGATTTAATTCAGGCGATGCAGGCTGCGGAAGTGCATCAGCAACAATAATAACAAGAACGTCTGATGCGCATCATACATAAGCTGCGCTTCTTACAACCCGTACATCTCAGCCATCTGGGGTGTGCGGTTAACATTTTGGAGAGCATTTTATGCATGTAGCGCTATACGCACGCGTATCAACAACACGGCAGGCTGACAACGACCTGTCAATTCCCGATCAATTACGCCAGCTTCGTGAGTGGGCGGCAGCAAACGGTCATCTGGTTATACAGGAGTATGTAGAGCCTGGCGCATCGGCCACTGATGACAAGCGGCCTGTTTTTCAGCAGATGATCAGCGATGCAATGATGAAACCGGCTGCATTCGAGGTTATTGTCATTCATAGCCTGTCACGATTTTTTAGAGACGGCATTGAGTTTGGCGTCTATGAACGCAAACTCGCCAAAAACAAGGTCAAGGTGGTGTCTATCACGCAACCGACCAGCGATGATGCTGGCGGCGAAATGATGCGCCGTATCATCTGTATGTTTGACGAGCATCAATCCAAAGAGATTTCTAAGCACGTATCGCGGTCCATGAAGGAAAACGCCCGGCAAGGTTTTTTCAATGGTGCAAAACCGCCGTTTGGTTATCAGTCTGTGGCAACAGAACAATCGGCCAGCCGTGGGAGAAGTAAGAAAAAGCTGGCAATCGACGAAGGGGAGGCCAGTATCGTCCGTCAGGTATATGACTTATATCAGAACGGATTTGAGGGGCGGGTGATGGGCTGTAAGGAAATCGGCAAGCATTTGACGAGCCAAAATTTGCTGATGCGCGGTTGCGCATGGAATGTCCATAAAACTCACAAGCTACTTTCTGACACGCTTTACATGGGCGATTACTATTTCAATGTGATCGACTCCAAGACCGGTCAAAAACGTCCACCGGAGGAGTGGGTCAAAACAACGATTCCTGCAATTATTGATGCTGCCACTTTTGAGCGTGTCAGGTTAAAGCGTGAATCTCGTGCTCCTGGTGTGGTGCCGCCGCGCAGAGTCTCTTCACCGACGCTGCTCACGGGATTATTGAGATGCGGCGTCTGTGACCATGCCATGACGTTAGTCACGGGGAAAAGCGGTAAGTATAAATATTACAAATGCACTAGCCGACACAGCCAAGGTAATCATGCCTGTACGAGTGGTAATCTGCCGATGGAAAAACTCGATGAGCTGGTTTTGAGTCAGTTGTCCGAGCAGGTTTTTTCACCGGATCGCTTGAAAATCATGATGGAGGAACTGCGCAAACGTATTCAGTCATCGGAGAATGGACAGCAGGAGCAGATCGGAAAATTAAATTCGCAGATGAGGGATGTTGAAAAACGTCAGTAACGCCTGCTTGA
The DNA here is from genome assembly GCF_000145255.1 of Gallionella capsiferriformans ES-2. Lineage (NCBI taxonomy): Bacteria > Pseudomonadati > Pseudomonadota > Betaproteobacteria > Nitrosomonadales > Gallionellaceae > Gallionella > Gallionella capsiferriformans. Next base: position 1,811,651 of record NC_014394.1, on the reverse strand, counting down.
TGCGATTGAAACCGGTATTGTTGAATTGGATGAGACAACGCAACGTCGCTGCCAGCAGTTAAAAACTTCCCGCGAGGCAATATTTATTGAATTGGCGGGAGTTCGTCGTGATACTGCGATACCGGCAGGTGATTACTTGAAAGCGAGTCAGGTGGACGTATTCGGTAAGGTGTTGCGGGAAAAGCTGCTGGCGAAAGGTTCGCCGCTGGCTAAAAGCTATCTGAATGCGCTGGTGGATGAAATCGTGGTGGAAGAAAAAACCGCGACCATCAAAGGAAGTTACGTGGCATTGGCTGAAACTATGCAACAAATAAAAAAAGGCAGCTTGAAAAATCAAGTGCCTAGTTTTATACCGATATGGTGCGCCCGGAGCGATTCGAACGCCCGACCCCTTGGTTCGTAGCCAAGTACTCTATCCAGCTGAGCTACGGGCGCAAACTTGATACTGCTGAAAACTTTACTAATTTATCAAAGATGTCAGCATTGCTGCCTGACATTTTGATACTACATCCGAAACTGGTGCGCCCGGAGCGATTCGAACGCCCGACCCCTTGGTTCGTAGCCAAGTACTCTATCCAGCTGAGCTACGGGCGCAAACATGAGATTAAAAACGCTAACCTCAAAACTACTGGCGGAGAAGGAGGGATTCGAACCCTCGATCCAGGTTATCCCCGGATGCTCCCTTAGCAGGGGAGTGCCTTCGACCACTCGGCCACCTCTCCGAAGCCGCGCATTATAGGGATACGCGGTGTTCCTGTCAATTCTATTATGCAACTTCCTGATCGAGATCGAACGCCTTGTGCAATATGCGCACGGCCAGCTCCAGATACTTCTCGTCGATTACGACCGAAATCTTGATTTCAGATGTCGAGATCATCTGGATGTTGATGCCTTCTTCGGCCAGGGTGCGGAACATCTTGCTGGCGATACCGACGTGCGAGCGCATGCCGACGCCAACCACGGACACCTTGGCGGCCTTGTTGTCGCCGATCACTTTTCGCGCGCCGATGTGGGGCAGCACTTCGTTGTTGAGGATGTCCATGGTTCTGGAAAACTCATTGCGATGCACGGTGAACGAAAAGTCGGTCGTGCCATCCACGCCGACGTTCTGGATGATCATATCCACATCGATGTTGGCGTCCGAGACGGGGCCCAGAATCTGGTAGGCAATGCCAGGTTTGTCCGGTACGCCTAGTACGTTAACTTTGGCTTCATCGCGGTTAAACGCGATACCGGAAATAATGGCTTGTTCCATTTTGTCTTCATCCTCAAAAGTAATCAGTGTGCCTTCGCCTTCTTCTTCGAAGCTCGATAACACGCGTAGTTTGACCTTGTATTTACCTGCAAATTCTACCGAGCGTATCTGCAACACCTTGGAGCCGAGACTTGCCATCTCGAGCATTTCCTCGAAGGTAATGGTTTTCAGGCGGCGCGCTTCGGGAACCATGCGCGGGTCGGTGGTATAAACACCGTCCACATCGGTATAAATCTGGCATTCGTCGGCGCGCAGTGCGGCGGCGATCGCAACACCGGTGGTATCCGAACCGCCGCGTCCCAGCGTCGTGATATTGCCGTCCTTGTCCATGCCTTGAAAGCCTGCCACGATCACGACGCAGTCATTGGCCAGATCAGCACGGATGCTTTGCTCATCGATGCTGACAATGCGCGCCTTGGTGTACGCGTCATCGGTCAGAATTTTGACCTGCGCGCCGGTATAGCTCTTCGCATTGACGCCCAGTTCCTTGAGGGCCATCGCCAGGAGGCCGATTGTGACCTGTTCTCCGGTGGAAATAATGACGTCCAACTCGCGAGGATCAGGATTTTGCTGAATTTCACGCGCCAGTCCGATCAGACGATTGGTTTCTCCGCTCATCGCCGAGAGCACCACGACCACCTGATGGCCTTTTGCTTTGAAATTTGCGACGCGCCTAGCGACATTCTTGATGCGCTCTGTGCTGCCGACTGATGTACCACCGTACTTTTGTACTATTAGCGCCACGATATCTATCCGACTTAAAAAAGTATGACGATTTTAGCGCACCTGACCAAAAAAAACGAGTTCGTAGCGCTTGCATCGGGGGCGAAAGTCGATAATTTGACGCAGACGGGTGTTAAACTTGAGTCAATTTCAGCGTATTTGGCACACCATGACACAAATCACCCCACGGGACATTCCGGCAATCGCGTTTCATAATTTGACGGATGAGGGCTATCCGCCCGCAATGGCGAAAATATTCGCCGCGCGCGGCATCGAAAATAAGGTGCAACTTGACGCGACTTTCGCGCACCTTGTCTCGTTTGAGTATTTGAAAAACGCCAAGACCATGGCCGTCATGCTGGCCGATGCAATCGCGGCGCGAAAAAAACTGCTGGTCATTGCCGATTACGATTGCGATGGCGCGACAGCCTGTGCGGTTGCGGTGCGCGGTTTACGCGCGTTTGGTGCAAGCATTGATTTTATCGTGCCGAACCGTTTCGAATACGGCTATGGTCTCACGCCTGAGATTGTTCAGCTCGCCCATGAATCAAAACCCGATATTCTGCTCACGGTCGATAACGGCATCGCGAGCGTGGACGGCGTAGCGGCGGCGAACAGGCTCGGCATGCAGGTGTTCGTGACCGACCATCATTTGCCGGGTGATATGCTGCCCGATGCGGCCTGTATCGTGAATCCCAATCAGCCGGGCTGCGAGTTCCCCAGTAAACATCTGGCTGGCGTAGGCGTGATTTTCTACGTATTACTGGCCTTGCGCGCCGAATTGCGCAATCGCGGGCAGCTGACCGAAGCTCAGGGGCGGGCATTGCCGGAACTGCTCGATTTGGTTGCGCTGGGCACGGTCGCCGATGTGGTCAGGTTAGATCAGAATAACCGCATTCTGGTGCAACAAGGGCTGTTGCGCATCCGTGCCGGTCGCGCCTGCAAAGGCATCAGTGCGCTGTTGCAAGTCTCTAAAAAGTCGCCGGAAAAAATTGTCAGCCTCGATCTTGGATTTACCGTAGGTCCGAGGCTTAATGCGGCGGGGCGGCTCGATGACATGAGTCTGGGGATCAACGGGCTGCTGACCGATGATGAGGGCGTTGCAATGGGCATTGCCACCCAGCTCGACACGCTCAACCGCGAACGGCGCAGTATCGAGACGGACATGCAGGAAGGCGCACTGGCGGTGCTCGATACGGTCAATCCGCAGGATAATTTTAGCCTGACTTTATTCGATGAAAGCTGGCATCAGGGAGTGATCGGGATTCTGGCCTCGCGTCTGAAGGATAAATTTCACCGTCCGGTGATTGCTTTTGCCCAGGCGAATAGCGGCGAGCTCAAAGGTTCGGGGCGCTCCATCGCAGGATTGCATTTGCGCGATGCGCTCGATCTGGTCAGCAAACGCTCGCCTACACTGATCAAGAAATTTGGCGGTCATGCCATGGCCGCCGGACTCTCTATCGATGCGGCTGATTTCGACGCCTTTGTCGCGGCTTTTGAACAGGTCGCCAGTGAGCTGCTGACGCCGAATGACTTATTGCAACGCATCGAAACCGACGGTCCGCTCGATTCATCGGGTCTGACCTTGGAAGCTGCGCGACTTTTGGATGAGCAGGTCTGGGGGCAGGGCTTTCCTGCGCCCCAATTTGACGACGATTTCGAAGTGCTGAATCAGCGCGTGGTCGGTGAAAAACACCTGAAACTGCAACTGGCCACCGATGAGGGGCAATCGATCGATGCGATTTTGTTCGGGCACAACGAGCCGCTGCCGGAATTCATACACGCTGTGTACAGTTTAAGTATCAACGAATACAAGGGTGCGCAAACGCTGCAGTTGATCGTGCGGCATTGGGAGTAGTCGGTATAATTTGCAACGCGACGAATTACGGGAGAAATTGACATGAAAAATTATATGGTTGCGTTGCTGTTGTGGGCGCTTTCGGGCGCCGCGCTGGCCGATGAGCTGTTTTCCGGTCAGACGTTGTATTTGCCGGTCTATTCGCACATTTGGCACGGTGATCGCATCGGCGCTGAGGGGGCACCGCTGAAAATTCAGTTGTCTGCGCTGGTGAGCTTACGCAATACCAGTCTTAAAACTCCGATCAGAATTATTTCGGCGCGGTATTACAACACGGAAGGCCGCTTGCTCAACGAATACCTCATCAAGCCTGCCGTGATCAAGCCGATGGGCACGATAGAGTTGTTTGTCGAAAGGAAGGAGTCGGAAGGCGGTTCCGGGGCGAATTTCTTGATTCAATGGGACGCGGCCGTCCCGACTAATCCGCCTATGGTGCAGGCGGTACACGCCGAAATCAGAAGCGGTAACCATGCGCTGACCTTCATTACCACCGGTCACCCGATACAGGCGGATAAATAAGGTTGTTTATCATGTGACAGGGGCTAGATTCCCCGCCACAGATACGCATCCATGGATAAACTGCCGTAGGTAAAGTCGGGCTGATAGCGCGTCGGCGTATCGCCCTGTGCCGCACCCAGGGCGACGAACAGCGGCAAAATATGATCGTCGTGCGGATGGGCCTCTGCGCCATAGGGCGCGCAGCGATAGTCGAGCAGCGCCGTCTGATCACCGGCTGCGATCCGTTCGGCGATCCAGTCGGTAAATGTGCTCGCACGCTGATCGGGCGCCTTTTGCTCTGATGCACGCCAGTCGAGCCAGGAAAAATTATGCGTGATCGAACCTGTGGCGATGATCAGCACGCCCGCGTCGCGCAGTGGCGCTAAGGCGCGTCCGATCGCACTATGCGTCGCCGGGCTTTCATGCGCGACCAGCGAGAGTTGTGTGACCGGCACCGCAGCATCGGGATACATCACCGACAACGGCACCCATGCGCCATGGTCGAGTCCGCGATCGGGATGTAACTTTGTGGTGATGCCGGCAGCCGTTAGCAGTGCGGCCACCTGTCCGGCAAGAACAGGCGCGCCCGGCGCGGGATACTGTATCTGGTACAAGTCAGGTGAAAAACCTGAGAAGTCGTGCAGGGTTGCGGGCTGTGTGGCCTGACTGACCGTGGCCACCGCCGCTTCCCAGTGGGCGGATATGACAAGTATCGCCGCCGGTTTTGGGATTCGCTCGCCTAAGCTCTGCCAGCAGGCGCGCGTGTCAGCCGATTTTAACAGGGCATCCGGCGCGCCGTGCGAGACGAAAACGACCGGCATGCGCTCAATAATAGACATTTAGCGTTCGGCGGGTGGGTGAGCCGGCCGGCAGCCCTTAACGACCAGCAGCAGACCTAGCAGGCTCTCCATCAGATAGGCGATGCTGGAAAGTCCGTGCAGCAATTTAAAGCGCGCGGCATAGGCGCTGTCCATCACATTCAGCGGTGCGGCCTGTAATTTCAGCTCGCTCATCACAGGTTGAATGCCAAACTGGATGATCAAGGTCAAAATCAGCATGGCTGCGACAATCCAGAGCTTCGGTTCACGCAGGCGGCCGGACTGACGGGCAAAATAGAAGACTAAATAGCTGCCGAAAAGCAGGCCGAGATGAGCTGATATGGTAAACATCTCTCCTGCCAGCATGCCGGCCAACTGCCTGTCGGGTTGAGCGTGAAACAAAACAGGCACGGCAAGATAGCCGATGCCCCACAGGCTACCAACCCAGGCAGTCAGGGACAACGATGCTAAGTGATCGGTGATATTTTTCATGGGGATGAGGATATCACAGCATTCAGCCATGCAGCTTGTCGCGGCTCACTTGGCTGTTTTATGGAAAAAATCACATATCGCGTGCGTGAGGGTGTTTATCTTTGATTCCGGCTCTTCCCATTCCACGGTCTCGGCGTCATCCTGTAAATGCAGTTCTCTTAAGTCTTCAGGTGCGACGGCATAGAGCAGACCGGGTGAAAATTGTTGTTCCATGATGTTCTCCTTTATCCGAGTACCGTTTTCTAATGATTAATAGTATATACGGTAATATTATTAATGCAACTGGCTTAATCGCATAGACCTTTTGGCATATTGACGCTTCATCATCATAAATTTAGATTTAGAGGTGTGAATGCATGTCATATCGGGGGATGTATGGAGACGACGGGATCGGTTGGCGATAAGGGGGCGTTACCAGCCGGCGAGGAGCCGCTTGAAAAATCAGGATCTTCTCGCGTGATGACGCTGGCTGACCTGACGCTGAGTGGCCTGCTGTTAAGCGATTTTCCCGTGGTCATGGCTTGGCGAAAGCGCCTGTTTGATGAGATTCCGGAAATATGCGACGAGCTGCCGCGACTCTTGACCGGCTATGTGCGTACGCCGGAGGCGCAGAGTTTGTCGCCAGAAGTGCGGCGGGCACGCGCCGTGCGTCATGTGTTCGAGCACAAAAAGGCACTGGTACGCGCAAGTGACCTTTTGCCCGGGCAGACCACCACAAGTTTTGTGGGGCCTGTCATATACATGGATACCATCGGTTACTGCATCTGGCCCGAACTCAATACGGTTGAAACTCGTTCGCAAAATCCGTTCAAGATCAGTTCTGATGTGGCGAAACGCTTAAATAAGGAAATTTTTCCGTTCTGGCTGGATCAGCAACGTCCCGTTCAGGAAGCGGCCCGGGCGGCGGCGTACGACACAGGTGATTACCCTTTCATGGATGAGGTGAATGGCGATTCAATCGACCCCGCACTTAAAAAAATGGCGGGGGAAACGCCTAAGTGTCAGGAGTTGATGGAGCGTGTGGCGTTTTATTTGTCGGATAAATCCACCTGTGTCTCGCATACCGTGCCCGACTGGGACCGGCTGCTAAAGTATGGCCTTGACGGTTTGGCAGCGCAGATGCGATTCGATCTTGCGGTGGCTAATAGTGAGCCGGCGCGGCAGTTTTTGGCGGGCGTCATTGATACCTTTGAAGGCGCGATGACCTACGCTAACCATCTGGCGGAGGCTGCCGAGGCGGCTGGCAATAGTGAGCTTGCGCGCATCTGTCGAAAAGTGCCGGCACAGCCTGCCGATACCCTGCATGAAGCGCTGTCCGCGATCTGGATTTGTTACCATCTGCTGTTGCAGGAAAATACCAATTTCGGGCTGTCATTAGGCCGCCTGGATCAGCTGCTCAATCCTTATTATTTCAAGGAGTGGCAGAAGCTAGGCAGCGACGAGGCAAGGGCGTCCTATACCCGGCATGCAGTCGAATTAATCTGTCATTTCTTTTTACGTTGCTCGGATCATGTGCCGCTGTCCACTTCTGGTTCGGAGACCCTGTTTGCCGGCAGCGGTTCGAATCAGGCGCTCACCGTGGGGGGCACCCGTTATGAGAACGGACAAGTCGTCGATGCGGTCAATGACATGACTTACATTATTCTCAAGGCGACGGAACTGCTGAGCATCCGCGATCCCAACGTACACGCCCGCTACCATGCTGACGTGCATCGACGGGATGCGGACGGCAATTCCCTGTCTCGTGATGCGATGGATGATTACCTCAAGCGCATTTGTCAGGTCAATATCGCAACGCGCGCCACCCCGGCACTGCACGGTGACATTCCTGTTATCAGAAGCATGGCGGCTTATTATGCCGACCATAAAGGGGTGAGTGACGAAGAGGCGATGCAGGATGCCTGTGACTATGCGTCTATCGGCTGCATCGAGCAGAACGCGCCGGGCAAACATTACGGCAATTCAGGTTCAACCTTGCTGGTGCTACCTGCGGTGCTGGAGTTGGCGATATTCGGCGGAAAACATCGCTCCGACGGGACGGGGGGGACGGATCCTGATTTGTTCAATGGTCAACCGCGCTACACCTCAGTCCCGCTGCTCGGGATGACCTGCATGGAGGAGTTTGTCAGCGCCTTTGGCTTCCAGTTAAATGAGATGGCGAAGCATGCGGTGCAGAACAATAATTATCTGGGCAGGGTGATGGCGAAGGAGCGCGCATCGCCTTTTTTGTCCGGATTGTTTACGGGGCCTGTCAATCTGCCGGGCGAACAGGGGGCAAAATTTCGCGACGTGGCCGCGGGCGGTGCGAAATACAATTCGGCCGGGGTGGCCATCATCGGTCTGGCCGATGTCATCGATACATTCTGCATTCTCGATGAACTGGTGTTTAGCGGCAAAGTGAGTGCCGCCGAGTTGCTGTCCGCGATGGGTTCTGATTTTTCGGTTGCGAAGCACGCCAGCGAGCAGCACGACTGGCCGCATTATCTTGAGAAAATGCGTCGCTGGTTGCATCCCGATGCCACCGTTCCGTTGCCAGCGCTGAGCGCCGAGCGTCTAGCCGAAATTTGTACCGCCATTAAACATACCGCGCATTACGGCGCGGGTGTTGCACAGAACGGCATTTTTGACAACAGTCTGGCGGTGACGTATTCACGGCGGCTGACGCGAATGATCCATGAGGTGTTTTATGCATACCGTACCCACCGGGGCGGACGCTATCTGACGGGCTACTGGTCGATGACCAATCACGCCGGATTTGGCATGCTGACACAGGCAACACCGAACTTGAGGCGGGCAGGGCAGGCGTTCGCCTCCGGCATCACGCCCTGTCCCGGTATCGTCAAGCGCGACGGCACGCCTGTGATGGCGCTCGATCACATGCTCTCTGTCGCCGCTGTTGACAGCGATGCGGTGAAAAACGGCTACACCTATAACCTGAGTCTGACGACGCGGGGGGCGGCAGAGCGTTCTGCAGATATTGAATTATTTGCCCGCTATATGAGGGCCTTCACAGATAACAACGGTGTGCTGGTGCAGCTGTGCGTCTCGTCCATCGCTGATCTGGTCGCGGCTGATAAGGCCGCAGCGATGGAGGGGGCGGGGGCATTTGAGGCGCTCGCGCCTTACAAGGATCTGATGATACGCGTGGCAGGTTACTCGGCGTATTTTGTCACGCTGAGTGCGCAGATGCGCACGGAAATTATCGCGCGTGCCAATTTTTCGCTGAAGGATGGCACCGAGCAACATGCAGTTCATAGTCTGTAGCTGAATCTTTAAGGAGAAGAGCATGCATGCCGGTTTTCCTCAGTTGAGCTCCGGAATTTTTCGTACCCTCAATTCCGGTATGCAGGGCGATGCGCACCTGAAGAGTGTGCTCTCACAAGCTGGAGGGGGTATGGTTGCCGGGGGTATGGCGCTGGCACTCCGGTTGGGATTCAGTTTAATTTTGCGCGATGGCTTACTCGATGAGACGCAGTCGAGACGTGCAAAAATTTTTTTCGAAGATAATTTTAAGATCAGCGATCCGATGGTAACAGGGGGTATTCGGTACTATCAGGGGAAGTTTATGATCCGCACCCGGCAGGCCGGAGACAATATGAATGTGTTGCTGGAATTTTGTCCGAGTCCTGGAAATCTGTATCGCAACATGCCGTGGGGTGCCTGTCTGGATCCGTTTGCCGTAGTGCAAACTTCCGTGCTGGACGAGGAAGAAGCCGATGTGAAGGTGCGCTGTGTCGATCTGGTGATTCATTTTCGCGACAGTGCAACCATACTCGGTCTGATCGGCCAGGCTAATGTGGATATTGTCGGGCTGCTGCTGAAAAATCAAGTGCAGCTGACAGGTAATGTCGGGCATCTGTTCAAACTGGGTGCCATCGCCGCCGATGTGCAACGACTGATTGCGAGCGCGCCGTGAATGCCTTGTGCGGCAGGGTGTTCGACATTAAGCGCGATTGCAGCGAAGACGGGCCGGGCATCCGCACTACGGTTTTTTTTCAGGGGTGTCCGCTTCGCTGTCTTTGGTGTCAGAATCCGGAAGGTCAGGCACGGTCGAGCCGGGAGAGTGCGTCATACGACGGATCACGCTGGTATACGCTTGAAGAATTACGCTATCGTGTCTTGATCGACCGGCCGTTTTTTGACTCGACAGGGGGCGGCGTTACGGTTTCCGGCGGCGAGCCTGCGCATCAGATGCCATTCGTCGGCGCGTTCCTGAGTAGCCTTCAACGTGAAGGCGTCGATACGGCCATCGAGACCTGCGGTTTTTTCAATTACATGCACTTCGAGAAATACCTGTTGCCTTATCTGAATCGCATTTACTTCGATCTGAAAATCATGGATGAGGCTAGCCATCAAGCGCTGACGGGACAGTCAAACCGTCCCATTCTTGAAAATTTGCTGCATTTAAAGCGCGCAAGTGAGGTTCCTGTCATGGTCAGAGTGCCGCTCGTGCCAGATATGACCGCTACCGTGGAAAATCTCACTTTCATTGGACAGTTTTTGCGGAATCACGATATCCGCAAGGTCACCTTGCTGCCCTACAATCCACTCTGGCAGGATAAAGCGGTTCGGATGGGCAAAAGGAGGCATCTTGATGCAGGCTTCATGACCCCTGAACAGCTGGCCGATTGTGCCCGGCAGATCAATTCAGTGCTCAATTAAGCTCCTGGGAAGACGGCGTAGTTTTTCGAGTTCGCATCGTTTAAGCCAATTCTTGACTGACTATTTCTGCGATTTGTTCCAGCGCAACGTGCATCTGGCTAATCAGATTATGGGCAACGCCGGTGTCGCATATCGTTCGGGACGTTATTTCCAGTTGCTTGGATAATTCATAAAAATCGCTTGCACCGACCATTCTGGCTGGCGAACTGATGTGGTGAGCTAAGGTTGTGAGCGCGACAAAATCTTTAATTTCCAGCGCCGCGTTGATTTCGATGAGATCCAGGTGCGCAGAATCCAAAAAACTGCCGGTAAATTTCTGCAATTTTATTTTGTCATCGCCTATCCAGTTTGTCAGCACGGACAGATCGATTGGCTTTTTCGCTGCCCTTGGCAGGGCATGTGTCACAGTGATTTGAGTCAAACCGGTAATCATATGGTGTAGCCTTGCAGGCTCAAAGGGTTTTTCGATAAAATCATTCATACCGGCAGACAGACAGCGGCAGCGATCCTCATTTGAGGCGCTGGCCGTCATTGCAATCACAGGGGTCATCGCCAGCGTCGGGTCGGCACGAATTCGCTCTATCGTCTGGAAACCGTCCATCACAGGCATTTGCACGTCTAACAGCACGCAGTCAAACGGCTTTTGTTTCATTAAGTTGAGTGCTTCCATTCCGTTTTGTGCGATACACACAGCGGCACCGGCATTTTCCAAAATGTCGGTGATGATCTCCTGATTAAATACATGGTCTTCTGCAACGAGAATCTTGATGCCGTGCAGCGGAGTGCTTGTGTTGTTGGCTAAACGATCTTTCTGGTAAGGCATAAACGACTCCGCTAGGTTGAATGAAGCGCATTAAGTCATGTTGCTCGCTGACTACATTTAGCCTTCATCTGGTGCCGAAACCGTCTTTAAAACGGCCATAACGGCTAATTTGATCCGGATAATATCTGAATTATTTGCTGTCGTCTGAAACGTTCATCACGCGATAGGGGGTGTTTCGTGGAATAATAAGGGCTGCGGGTAACTTGATGCGAGAATGTATGCACGTGCGCTTAATTGTAACGGATGATCACGAACTGGTTCGGGCTGGACTGTTGCAGCTTTTTGAAGGTGCGCCGGGTATTGAGGTAGTCGGCGAGGCGGTCAATGGTGAAGAATTGATGCGCAAGCTGCAAGCAACGCAGGTTGACTTAGTGTTGCTTGATCTTGATATGCCGGGCGAAAATGGCGCAAATTTGATTGAGCGCATCAGACGACACTATCCCGATTTGCTAATCCTGATACTCAGTGCGCATGATGAAATTAAGGTTGTGTCGCGTGCGGTTCAGGCGGGTGCATCAGGTTACATTTGCAAAGATTGTTCTCCAAAAACGCTGCTGGAAGCGATTCATAAAGTCGTTGCGACGGGCAAGTATCTCTCACCGTTGATGGCAGAAGAGTTGGCTTATACGAGTGCTATTCCACAAGCAAATAATTCATTGGCTTTGTTGTCCAGCAGAGAGCAGGAGATTTTTCGGCTGCTCGTGGAAGGACTCAGCAATGACGATATTTCCCGGCAATTATTTATCAGCGACAGAACGGTCAGTGCGCATAAAATCAATCTGCTCAATAAGCTGGGATTAAAAAACGTCGTCGAACTGGTCCACTATTCGATTCAACATCAACTGTTTGTTTGATTGTAGCTGTTTTCAATCTTTCGGATTGAAAATTGATGCGGGTTAAATGCAAGCCGCGGCAGTTGAATCGCTTGATAGCAATGACTCGAACTGCTCAATGGGCATCGGTTTGCCAAATAAATAGCCTTGAAAGTGTGAGCACTGATTTTTCAGCAGAATTTGCCGTTGAATTTCGGTTTCTACCCCTTCGGCGATCACATTCAGGTTCAGACTGTGCGCCATGGCAATGATAGTGCGCACAATGGCCTGATCGTTGTAGCCCGTTGCCAGATCGCGCACGAAGGATTGATCGATTTTGAGTTGGGCTAGCGGCAGACGCTTCAAATACTGTAATGACGAATATCCTGTGCCGAAGTCATCCAGCGAGAACTGTACGCCGAATTCCTGCAAACTGCGCATGGTGGCAATTGTATCGTCCAGATTATTGAGCAGCATACCTTCGGTCAGTTCCAGCTTCAGCAACGCCGGGTTGATGTCGTGTCTTTCAATGACAGATCGGACTTCGGTTGCGAATCCGTTCTGGTGGAACTGGCGGGCGCTGACATTGATGGCGAGAATCAGCTGAGCGGTCGCGGGATTATCCTGCCATTTTTTCAGTTGTGCACAGGCTGTTTCGAGTACCCATAAACCGATGGGTAAAATTAGACCGGTTTCCTCTGCGACGGGCACGAATTGTGCCGGTGAAATGATGCCGTTCACAGGATGAATCCAGCGCAGCAGCACTTCTGCACCGATAGTCTGGTGCGCGCTGTCTACCTGAATCTGGTAATGCAACTGTAACTGCTCATTTGCAAGCGCTTTGCGCAATTCCGCTTCAAGATTTGCACGCGAACTGATGGTGTCCTGCATGCGTTGATCGAAGAACCTCAACTTGTTACGGCCCGATTTCTTCGCTTGATACATTGCGATGTCGGCTTGCTTCAGGGGCTCGTCCTGTGATTGCCCGTTGTTGCTGAATAGTGAGATTCCGATGCTAACAGAGCTGTGAAATTCGTTGGTGAGCAATTGGTAGGGCATCCTTAATGCCGCCAATATTTTTTCCCCGATGACCTCGGTTTGCGCAGCGGCTTCCACCGATTCGATGTTCAGGTCCTCGAGCATGACGACAAACTCATCTCCGCCGATGCGCGCCACGGTATCGATTTCCCGTACACACGCTTTTAAGCGATGTGCGACCTGTTTGAGCAATAAATCGCCAATATCATGTCCCAGTGTGTCGTTCAGGGTTTTGAACTTGTCCAGATCAATGAAGAGCAGTGCGCCATTTTTACCGGTTCGCAGACCTGATGCCAGCGCATAGTTAAGTCGGTCGAGCAACAAGCGACGGTTGGGCAAGCCTGTCAGCGTGTCGTAGAACGCTAGGCTGATAATCTTTTCTTCGGCCATTTTGCGTTCAGTCAGATCCGTATAAGATCCGACATAATGCGTGACGACACCGTTTTTACTCTTAACTGCATAAATGTTGAGCAGCTTAGGGTAAATTTCGCCATTCTTGCGTTTATCCCAAATTTCTCCCTGCCATTTTCCGGTTTGTTTAATTTGCCGCCACATCTCGTGGTAAAACTCTGCGCTGTGGCGATCTGTTTTTAGCAGGCTCGGCGTTTTTCCTACGGCTTCTTCGCTCGTGTATCCGGTAGTTGCGGTAAAGACCTGATTGACCTTCAGGATAATGCCACGGGAATCAGTGATGATCATCGATTCCTCAGATTCAAATGCGGTGGCTGCGATGCGCAAATCTGTTTCGGCTAATTGGGCTCTGACATGCGTACGCGCATGTTTTAAGCTGGAGAAAAATATCAGGCCCAGCAACAGTGTACTCACAGGAATCAGACGCTCTCCCAATACCTTTGTTCTGGAAAGCAGCTGCGCTCGGGGAATATGTCTGACCACTTTCCAGTCGAGGTTTTGCGTTGCATTGAAATCGGCGCTGTAGGCTACACGTTTACTTGGGGTAATGCTGGCAGGATAAATGCTCGCGAATGTCCATAACCCGTCAGCGGTCATAAACTGCCCCTGTGTATGGCCGCCGATATGCTGCCATGCAACCGGTTTACTGTTCGCTATCGACTGCGTATCCGGGTACGGCGGATTGCTTAAGGTTTCTACCCCGGGTGATTTCTCGAGATAATAGCCGTCCCGGTTGACCAGCATGGCATGCTCGTCGCCGGTCGGGGCGGAGGAAATAAATTTCTGAACCAGAATTTCACTTGGATAGTTGAATACGATCACACCGTGTTTATATCCATTGATATCGACAACCGGTGTTGCGATGCGCAGGATGTGTTTGCGCGCCAATTCGGCTGACTCGGCATCGAGATCGTGCGGGCTGACATAAATTTCGCCGGCATTGAGCCCAAGCGTCCGGGTGAAATAATCGGCAGTGGATTTGTTGGTCAGTTTTTCTTCGGGGATCAGGTTGGTGTGATGACCGTTGAAATGAACACGGGCTCGCTCCATGCCGGTTTCATCTATCCAGCTGATTTCGTCGTAATGTTTGCGGCTTTGTGAAATCAGACGCAAATCATGCAAAAAACGCCACGTCAAACCAGATGATTTGTTTGCGATGAGTTCCTGTAAACTCAGGTTTTGAGCAACGAGATAGGTGTCGCTATAAATCCCTTCCAGCGTTTGTTCAACCGCGCCCTTTGCAAGTGAAATTTTTGCATTTTCACTGAGGCTTTGCGCAATAAACTCTCTTTGCTCTTCTGATTTATATAAATAGACGGCCGATGCGATGACGAGCAATGCGAATGGCAGAAACCATATCAACAGATGAAAGAGTACGGACTTTTTCTTTAACTTAAGATTGAGAGCGGACATGTGGATTTGCTCAGGTGGCCATGTCAATCAGCTTTTGCGAATACCGGGTGCGGGAAATGACCGTGTTTGTCGACGTGCGGCATCCCTGGTGCGTAATTCCTGCATTTTAGGCGAGCCCGGCGAGCAACTCTTCAAGTCGGCAGTCAGAGAAGGGCGCTGTTCGGACGATAGTATCAGGGGCGCTTTAGGGCCGGTGGGCGGGGTTGGATTCATGAATTATCGTGATCGAATTGAAGGTGAGATGGCTAAAATGGGCTGGGGAGCGGTTGATCAAACTTTTTTCATTATGCACAGATCACTTCGTCTGACACCATTAGAGAGTACTGATTTTATCTAAGGAAATTCTTATGCTTTGTCCGTCAGAGACGGACTGAGGCCCATAGGATTTATGGGGTAGCGGGATGCAAGTCGATGAGGATACTAGGCGTGTTGGTATAGCCTGGGTGCGGTTAACGTCGTAACGGCTACTTGGTAGCCTTTATAATTGTTCAGATTCGATCAGACGGCAGTCCGTGTAGACTTGCTCGCGATCGGTGTTGATTTCAGCGATCGGCAGCTAGCGCTGCGCCAGTGGATCGATATCGGGAAGGCGTCGATCTTAAGGAGGTCAACGCTTTGAGGGCCGTGTTGCGATGATTCAATACCGTCCTGACCATGCGCCCTTTGGATGCAGGCCGGTTTTCGAAACGGAGCCGCTTGATGGGATCTGCGTGTTGTTTAGGGCAGCGTTCTTGCCAGACGTAAGCCGTTATTGTTGACGCGCTCCTTCGCTGAACGTTTGTAGCGGTTGGCTGCCCGAGGCGTGTCTTCATCATTGGACCAGGAACCGCCGCGTAACACGCGCGTATCGCATGTCTCTTTGCGATCACCTTGTGTCGCGCGGGTGTGGTAGCAGTCGTCAACCCACTCCCAAACATTGCCGCTCATGTCATACAATCCCCAGGCATTCGCCTGTTTCAATGCGACCGGGTGGGGCGTTTGGGTGTTGTACCAGGCTAATTCATCTGGATTGTTGCCGCCGCAATAGCGTTGATTTTTGCCCGCGCGGCAGGCGTACTCCCATTCCGCTTCGCTGGGCAGACGATACGACTTTCCCGTTATCCTATTGAGTTCATTAATAAATTCATGAGCATCGTTCCAACTGATATTCTCGACCGGGCAGTTGTCGCCGCACTGTTTAAATGCCAGCTTTTCAGGCAGATGCCCCATCACGCTCACCCATTGGCCTTGTGTGACCTCCGTCTTGGCTAACTCAAAGGCCGGGCTAATGTGGTTTTGCTGGATCGGTTTTTCATCCTTATCACCGTCCGTCGAACCCATCTCGAATGTCCCCGGTGCTATACGTATCATGGCAGTACTAAAGGGATCGGTCAGCGCGGGCGAAGAAGCGGTGGGGGGGGTAGGGCTCGGTGTCGAAGGGGCGGTTGTATTTTTTGAACCTGTCAAAAAATAGACGGTGAAAATAACTGCGCCGGCCGATGCACCCAGTGCCCATCGCCATTGGAGGGGCTTTTTCGTATTGATTAGGGTATCGAGAGGTTCGGGTATCTCCGGCACGATGGGTGTTTCGGTTAAACTTTGCGTGTAACGCTGCTTATGCACTTGCGCCAGACGATTTGCCTCATCGCTGAGCTTTTTGGCAATTTCCTGTTTGCGGAGTATTTCCTGTTGATCATCGACTGAAATAATCGGCGGCGTGTCAACGATTCTGGCTTTGAGTGCCGGTCGCTGGATTATTTGTTCTGCGCGGCGCGGGAGGGGCTCAGGTTTGTTAGTGGCCTTGTCCGCGTTTAATGCCAATTGCCTGTTCGCGGTGTGGATCAGACCGGGCAGGTGATCCTGTGAGGCAAGTTGCAAGTAAGCTAATTGTAACGCACCGCTGTGGAACAGCCCGGGCAGGGCGGCATCACTCAGTTTTTTGAGTTTCGCTTCATCGATTGAGTAGAGCGCGGGAAAATCGATGTTGTTGCCGTCGCATTTCAGCGGCGACAATAAGTCCAGCTGCTTGAGTTGCTCCGCCATCAGGCGTGTTTGTGCGAGCCGCTCAGCGTAATGCTGGGAAAATTGCAACTCATCATTCGCGCGCGGTTGTAATACCCCCTCTGCATCAACGAGCAGTTCACCCGTTGTAAAATTCAGCGCACGCGAGGTCTCGTCCAGATAAATCTTTGCGGGTTGATCTAGGTTCGGTATAAACGGGTAGCGTTGCAAGGCTTGCGGGATATAGGCGGCACGCCATAGGCCCGTGGTACTGACCAGCAGATTGCCTGTGGCGGGAAGACCGAACAGTACGACAGGGCACAATTGTTCATGCTCGTCGTACATGAATGAGATGGGAAGCTCTTGGGCTGCGCTGGTCAACTCATCAAACGTGACGGGTATCGAAGTGCAATTGCGAGCGAACCCGTAATCCGGCTTTGCCTCTTCAATTCTCAGATTTTGATGCGAGCCGGAATTGAGCTCAACGAGAGTTCCATTAAAATTTAACATTCGAATTTAATAGGTTGGTTAATTTTAAATATCGTGCCTGTTAAATCGCACACGGTCAGTGAGCCTATCCATCGCACGCAGTAAATACCGTGCACCGTCACGCCGGCAAAATATGTGTTTTCGCGCAGATTTGATAAGCGTTGTGCGGCAAAACGCATTGCAGCGGTGTTCAGCAAGTCGGGGAGAGGGGGCTTGAGAAGGTCAGGGCGATGTGTGCCGCGCAGGATCATATTCGAAACTCTCAAAAATATAGGCGGATGTATAAATAATCCGTCTTTAAGTATCTGAAGCTTACCATGGGAGGAACGCCCCTTGCTAATTCGAAGTTCGGATTGTGCGCGAACGGTTATGAATTATGCTGGATTCTTTGTGGCGCTAAATTTAGCAATTTTAAAGGCGGCCTAGCTGTTTTTCGATGAAACATTGTTATTTTGACCGCAAATTTCCTCCCGTCTGATACCATGCGGCTAGGAGGAGTGAACGAGCGAATTTAAGGGATTTTATAAATAAAAATCATCGTTCCTGCAGTACATTATGCCCATAAATAAATTCGCGTCACGCAAGTTAAGTCAACCGGATTTTGTTGGAATTTTAACTTGCTGCGCGTACGGGTGTTCAAGTTGAACACCCAATATTCTGTATTACTGGTCGAAGACGAGCCGGCGGATGCGCATTTGGCGCAGCAAGCACTGCGCGCCAGTCGTTCACCTGTTTTCAGCGTCGTTTGGGTCACTACACTGGCCCTCAGTTTGCTGGAACTCAAACAACAGCGCTTTGACGTGTTGTTGCTGGATTTATCCTTACCTGATTCCAATGGAATTGAAACCGTGCATCGCATACGCGAGGTCGCATCCGAGATGCCGTTGGTCGTGCTCACGGGACACGACGATACCAGTTTTGCGCTGCAGACACTCGAAGCGGGCGCTCAGGATTATCTGGTCAAGGGGAAATTTGATACCGATGCGTTAGTGCGCTCGATTCGTTACGCAATCGAGAGAAAACTACTGTCGGTTAATTTGCAGAAAAGCCACGATTTATTGCACAAACTCTCAGATCATGTACCCGGATTGATTTTTCAGTTTCGTCTCGATGTGGACGGCCATATGAGTTTTCCGTTTGCCAGCCGTGCGATGTTGGAGCTGTATGGCGTAGAGGCTGATGCGGTTCGTGACGATGCTACCGCGGTGTTTGCCTTTCAGCATCCGGATGATACAGCCGGTATTGCCGCATCGATACAAGAGTCCGCCCGTACCTTGACGCCTTGGCATCATGAGTATCGCATCTTGTTACCTGAGCAGGGTGTTTGCTGGCGCAGGGGTGACGCCAGACCCGAAAAACAGGTAGATGGCAGCATACTGTGGCACGGTTTTATTACCGATATTACCGAAAATAAAAAAATTGAAGCGCGTCTTGAGTTGGCATCAAGGGTCTTTGAGACCACGGGGGAGGCGATTGTTGTCACCGATGTCAGCGGCGCCATCATCGCGGTCAATCCAGCTTTTTGCCGCATTACCGGATACAGCGAAGCTGAGGTGGTCGGTAAAAATCCCCGTATGTATAAATCAGGGCTGCACAAACAAGCTTTTTACCGTGACTTCTGGTCGGAATTGATCAAGCATGGTCAGTGGTGCGGTGAAATCTGGAATCGCCGTAAAAATGGCGAGCTGTATGCACAGTGGGAGTCGGTCACGACCATTAAAGATTCGAAGGGGAATACCAGCAGTTATGTCGCGGTATTTTCCGATATGAGCGAAATTAAAAAGGCGCAGGCAGAGGTCGAAGAGCTATCCTGGCGTGATCCTCTGACGGGGCTGGCTAACCGCGCGTTGTTTTTGCGTCAGGTAGAGCAGGCGCTAGTGAGTTCTAAGCGCGATGATTATTTTGCTGCGGTGTTGTTGATTGATCTGGATCGCTTCAAGGAAATCAACGAAGCGCGCGGATTAGCGATCGGAGATGCCTTGCTGCGCTCTGTGGCGGATCGCCTAGGGCAGACTTTGCATCGCGATGATCTGCTGGCGCGCTTAGATTCGGACGAGTTTGCCGTGTTGCTGCCGAGATTGCATATTCCCCGTGAAAAAGCGGGGCGCGAGGCATTGGCGGTGGCAGAAAAATTGCGCGCTGCATTACGCTGCGCGATTGAAATGGATGGCGAGTTTATTCATGTCGATGCCAGTATCGGTATTGCCATGCTGCCCGATACGCCTCAGGAAACCGCGATTGATGTGTTGCGTCAGGCGGATATGGCGATGACGAATGCAAAGGCAGAGGGGCGCTCGCGCACCATGTTCTTTGAGTCATTGATGGGAGAGACCGTCAGGGCGCGTTTTCAGCTGGAGGCAGAGTTGCGTCTGGCAATTTTAGAGGATCAGCTGCGACTGTATCTGCAACCGCAGGTGAATTCGTCGGGCGTGCAGGTCGGTGCAGAAGCGCTGGTGCGCTGGCAGCATCCCACGCGGGGTCTCACGCTTCCCGGTCTGTTTATTCCGTTAGCGGAGTCATCTGATCTGATCATATCGATTGATCGCTGGATGTTATCGGCTGTTTGTCGATTGCTGGCCGAGCTGGATGCTGAGGGGAGTTCAATCAGGCTGTCGGTCAATATCAGTCCGCGTCATTTTCAGCAGGCAGATTTCGTCAGCGAGATCCAGCATCAATTAGAGGCGAGCGGTGCGGATCCCAGCCGCTTGGTACTTGAGCTGACCGAAGGGATCGTGATCGGTGATATTGGCGATGTGATCGCCAAAATGACCCTTTTATCGACGTTGGGGATCCATTTTTCCATCGATGATTTTGGCACCGGCTACTCGAGTCTGGCCTATATCAAGCGACTGCCTATCCATGAGCTGAAGATAGACAAGAGTTTTATTCAGGATTGCACCAGTGATCCTAATGATGCCGCGCTCGTTGAGACGATCCTGTCTATTGCAAAACACCTGCATTTTCAGGTGGTGGCCGAAGGGGTGGAAACGCTGGGTCAGAGCGAATTTTTGAATGCGCGCGGACAGATTATTCATCAAGGCTATTTGTATGGTCGTCCTGAACCCGCCGCAGTGTGGCGGGCGCGTCTGTCGCAGTCGGGCGCGACAGATTTGTAACGAGATTAAAGGCCGTTTCCATGCTAAAAGATACCGTTGCGCCTTCACGATTTTTCTTGCAAATGGTTGCGGGCGCAGTGCTAGTGAATCTGGCGATGTTTTTTCTGGTCGGTTTGATACTGTACCAAAGTTATCATCAGTATCAGCACAATGCCGAGAAAATGACGCAGAGTCTGGCGCATATTCTGGAAGAGAGTTTTTCCGGCATGCTTGCGCGAGTGGATGCCTCCATGCTGTCGGCGATCGATGAGGTGCAGCGACAGTATAAAAGCGGAAAAATCAATCCGGCGGAGCTTAATGTTTTTTTGCAAAAACGGCAGGTGCGTTTACCTGAAATCGACAATCTGCGCATTGCAAATTCGGCAGGTATAATCAGCTATGGTACGGGCGTTTTACCCGGTTCAAATGTCGATATTAACGATCGAAAACATTTTATTTATTTCAAGTCGAAAAACGACGATCGCCTGTTCATATCTGAACCTGTATTTGCCCGCATCGACAAAAAATGGGTGCTGCCGATTGCGCGCCGACTCAATCACCCGGATGGCACGTTCGCGGGCATTGTGTATGCGTTAGTTTCACTGGAAAAAATTTCGACTTCATTTTCGCATCTCGAGGTGGGAAAGGGCGGCATCGTAAATCTCCGCGATAGCGACATGAACATCATCGTGCGCTATCCTGAACCGTCATCTGCTCAGGCGACGATAGGAAAAAATACCATGACCCCGCAGTTGAAATCCTCTCTCGAGGCGGGGCTTACCAAGGGCACTTATCGGGTGGCGGGCATTTTGGATCAGGTCGAACGAACCTACTCCTATCGTAAAGTGTCCGGTTATCCGCTTTATATTACCGTTGGTTTTTCCGCTGATGATTATCTGGCGCAATGGCGCAATTCCTCTTTAAAGCTGGTCGGGCTGTCGGCGGTATTTCTTGTTATTTCCGTTTTGTTGCTCGGTATGCTCTACAGAGGCGAGCGCCGGCGCCGGGAGGCGGTGGATGCCTTGCAGATATTAAATCGGGATTTCATGACGTTGCTGGAGAGCACGACTGACTTTATCTATTTTAAGGACCGGGATAGCCGGATTCGTTTTTGCAGCCAGACGCTGGCCAATATCACCGGGCATCAGAACTGGCGCGAGATGATAGGCAAGCATGATCTGGAAATTTTTCCTGAAGATGTGGCGAAAATTTATTATGAGGAGGAGCTGCCTCTGTTCAATAGCGGGTCGCCTATTCTTAATCGGATCGATCCTTATTATGATTCAGCAGGGCGGCAAGGTTGGGTCAGCACCAATAAATGGCCGGTGTTTGCCGAGGATGGCAAGACGGTGACGGGCATATTTGGCATCAGTCGCGACATCAGTGATTTTAAACGTGCGGAAATTTCATTGCGTCTGAGCGAGGCGCGTTATCGCGCGACCTTTGATCATGCCGCCGTGGGCATTGCGCAAGTATCCACGGACGGTGTGTTTTTGGAAATCAACCGGGTATTTTGCAATATTATCGGTTATACGCAATCTGAGGTGTTGTCGCAGCATTTTTCTTTCGGGCAAATTACCTATCCGGAAGATCTGGCCTCAGATATGGCGCAGGTGCAGCGTTTGCTCAGTGGTGCGGACGATCATTATGAAATGGAAAAACGCTACATTCGCAAGGACGGGGGGATTGTTTGGGTTAATCTTTCGGTCGCGCTGCTGCGTGATACGGAGGGACTTGCGCTGTATTTCATCAGTTCAGTGGTCGATATTACGCAGCGCAAGCAGGCAGAAGCACAGCTGCTGGAAAGTGAAGCGCATTTGCGCGCGATCATTAACAATGAACCCGCATGCATTAAGATCGTTGACGATCAGGGCATACTGATCCAGATGAATCCGGCCGGTTTGGAGATGATTGAAGCCGATTCACTGGCGCAGGTTGCCGGTCGCCCTGTCACCGGTGTGATTGCCCCCGAGTATCGCGAGGCATTTTTGCAAATGCATAAGCGGGTGATTGCCGGCGAGTCGATGCAATTGAAATTTGAAGTGTTGGGCTTAAAAGGCGGCCGACGCATGCTGGAGACACACGCCGTGCCGATGGAAGCGTACGGCAAGCGGGTACAGTTGGCGGTCACACGCGATATCACCGAGCGGCAGCGGATCGAAGATGCGCTCAAACGCTCCAACGCGGATCTGGAACGCTTCGCCTATAGCGTTTCGCACGATATGCGTCAGCCGTTGCGCGCGGTAAGCGGTCATCTGCAATTGTTGCAACATAGCCTCAAAGAGCAGCTGAGTGAGGACGATTTGTTGAATATGAATTTTGCACTCGATGGTGCAAAACGCATGGATTCGATGATTGTCTCGCTGCTCGACTACTCTCGTGTCGGCAGAAAGACCGGCGAAAAACAAGGGATAGAGAGCCGCGCGGTTTTGGATGAGGCGCTGAGTTTTTTACAACCGATGATCCAGGAATCCGCAGCGCAGGTTACCTTCCAAGGGGTATGGCCGCAGCTCTTCGCCAGTCGTGACGAACTGACGCGATTATTTCAAAATTTGATTGGCAACGCCATCAAATTTCACGAATCCGGGCAAGCGCCCCTGATTGAAATCAAATCGGTTGTGGCAAAAGCAATGTGGCGCGTTAGCGTTAAAGATCATGGCGTGGGCATTGATCCCAAGCAAGCCGACCGTCTGTTTCAGTTCTTCAGTCGTTTGCAGTCGCGAACCATTTTTGAAGGGACTGGCATGGGATTGGCGTTATGCAGGCGTATTGTTGAACATCACGATGGTCGTATCTGGGTCGAGTCTGCCGGAGTCGGCTCGGGTAGTACCTTTATTTTTGAATTGCCCGTTATTACTCACGATCATTGAGTTCCGCTTTAACCTTGTATAGGGTGTTGTTTTGCGTGCTAGTATTTATTAAACCGGAACTGTACACCGTCATGTCAGCCTATGTGCTGCAACGAGGAGAGATGAATGTTGATGAACCATGCCCAAGCCTTTGATGTCTTGCTGGTGGAAGATGAGCCGGCTGATGCGAATCTGGTGCGTTCTGCACTCAAAAGCAATAAGGTTTTTTGTAATTTACATCACGAACTCGACGGGGTGGATGCCTTAGCGTTTTTGCGCAAGCAGGGAGAGCGTTACAAGAATGCGCCTCAACCTGATCTGATCTTATTGGATTTGAACATGCCCCGCATGAATGGACGAGAGTTTCTCGCCGAAGTCAAAAAAGATCCCGATTTGTCCGTGATTCCGGTGGTCGTACTAACGACTTCTGATGTAGAGCGTGATGTGGTCGCGTCATACAAACTGGGGGCGGCAGGTTATATCACTAAGCCGGTTGACATGAATCAGTTCATTGATGCGATCAGGCAACTAGACAATTATTGGTTTACTTTGACCCGGTTACCCAGAAAAAGCTAACCTTATGATCGTGGTGCAAAACTCGCAAGGCGAAATACTGCAGTCCCTGCAGCCTGGCGCTAATTTACGCGAAGTGCTGATCGCAGGTGGATGTGCGGTGCGCTCGTCTTGCGGCGGACAGGCACGCTGCGGGCAATGTCAGGTCCGCGTGGCTGAAAGTGGGGCAATCCCCTATACATTTTCAGAACGGGCAAGGCTGTCGGGAGCGCAGTTAGCGGCAGGAATACGGCTTGCGTGCCAGCTGAATGCATTGATGGATTTACATGTCGAGGTGATGCAACCTCTGGCGCAGATGAGCTGGCGGGCGTTGCGTGAAGATGAGTGTAGCCGTAGCGCATGGTCTTTTGCTCCACGTGCGCACACCGTGCGATACGGGGTTGCGATTGATGTCGGGACCACGCAGGTGCGCCTTGCGCTTTGGGATCTGGTTGCCGGAGTACGCATCAATGCCTGTTCAGGACTCAATCCGCAGGGAAGCTATGGTGCGGATGTGTTGACACGGTTGATGGAGGCCGATCGCGCTGAAGCGTGCGCGCGTGCGCTGGGCAAACTGATACGGGATCGGATTGCAGATGCACTGGCTAATATGTCATCTCAAAGCTCGATTGCGTTGTCAGCCGTCGGGGAGGTTCAGATCGTGGGCAATACGGCGATGCTCAGCCTGCTGGCAGGGCTCAATTACCGGATGCTCTTGGATCCTGAAAACTGGACCCGCCGTATCGCGTGTCAACCAGAGCAAACAACTTTCTTGCGTGCAGCCTGGGGGGTGAGCGAGGCGGCAAACATTCGATTGGTGACACCCTTAGGTGGTTTTGTCGGTTCTGATTTGCTCGCAGGCGTAATCGCTACCGGTTTGATACGGCAGCCGGCAGGCGCGTTGTTGATCGATTTTGGCACCAATTCTGAGATGGCACTGTGGGATGGTCAGACGCTGCATGTCACGGCGACCGCTGGAGGCCCGGCCTTTGAAGGCGGTGGCATCAGTTGCGGAATGCCGGCTGAAGACGGTGCGATCTATCGTATCGATCAGACGGGGGGCGAAATTAAGCTGCACGTGCTGGGAGACCTGGCGCCGCGTGGATTGTGCGGGTCCGCACTGGTGGATGCTGCAGCCTATCTGCTGCGTACGGGGCAGCTTGATAAAGTTGGACGTTTTACCGACAAGACCTCCGGGGGATGGGTGTTGTCAGAAGGCGTTGTATTAAAGCGCGGCGACATCGATGTGTTGCAGCGTGCTAAAGCTGCGATCGGCGCCGGGGTGCAATGGTTATGTCAGCAGGCCGGTCTTGAAACTGGCGATCTGACACAGGTTTACGCTTGCGGTGCGTTCGGTCAGTTGCTTACGGTCGAAAATGCACAGCAAATCGGTTTGTTGCCGCAAACAGCTATGGTGCATCTGGAGGGCAATACGGCGCTGGGCGGTTGCGAGGCGTTACTGATCTCGGATCTGGCCGAGGCTGAGCTGGCAGCTGTTCTGGCGGTGAGCCGGATTTATAATCTTGCCGAGGATGTCGGGTTCGAGTCACTATTTGTGGAAAATCTTTATCTGCAAGCGATACCGTAAGTTCGGATCATGAAGGGGCGCGTGATGTTAGATGAGGTGATCAAAAGCTACAACGAGGCGGTGATGGACACCGATCGAACGCGAGCGCTGCAAGTGGTGGCTGACGCCATCGAACAGGGGCTGACTCCTGAAGATATTGTGTTTAAGGTTGTGATTCCGGGCATGGACTTGATGGTTAAGGCGCTGAGCGAAGGATTTGATACCAATCTGGCACAGCATTTTATGACATCGCAGATTGCGGCCGATGTGACCGAAAAAATGCTGCTGTTGTTCAAGGTTCCCCCGGAGATTACCGGTCGTGTCGTGATCGGTACGGCAGCGGGAGATTTGCATACGCTGGGTAAACGCATTGTGATCGGGTGTTTAAAAGCGCAGATGATCGAGGTGACCGATCTTGGCGTCAATGTGCCAGCAGAGCGTTTCGTGGATGAGGCCGTGGCGCGTGGCGCACAGGTCATCGGGGTATCGGCGATGATGGTGCATACGGCGCGCGGCGAGAACGGCGCGCTCAAAGTGCGCAAGATACTCAAGGCGCGCGGGCTGGAGCGCAAAATCAAGCTGGTGGTGGGAGGTGCGCCGTTCCGCTACGATGCTGACCTGTATAAACTGGTGCAGGCGGACGCTTGGGCTGAAAATGGCGTATCGGCCTTGAAAGTGATTATGGATTGCATTGCGGAGGTGAAGGCGATTACGAGTATGGACAGATTGCTTGCCGCTGCGAACGGCAAAATACTCGACCATATTCCGGTGTTCTGCAACCTGCTCGATCAGGGCGCACGTGAACTTGGCCTGTCCATCGAGGAATATTTCTCCAAAGGGGAACATGTCGCCGAAGCGCAGTTGAAAATGCTGGAAAAATTCGGACACGATAACGTCTGGAGTCTGTTTTACGTGGGGCGGGAAGCCGAACTTTTCGGTTGTAAAAAAATTCGCTACGCAACCGATGGCCCGCCTAATGTTGAGGATTACATCATCCAGTCGTACGAGGATATCGCCAATTTGCAGGTGCCTGACGACATCAGTACACACCCTGCATTTGCCGAGACGGCTAAGTGTCTGGAAATTTTAAAGCGCGAAGTCGGCGGTAAGGTGCCGATCTGCGCCTATCTGACCGCTTCGATGTCGCTTCCCGCCATTTTGATGAGCATGGAGAAATGGATGGAGTTGCTGATGATAGGCGACCCTGCCGTGCGCGACATGCTGCTGGAAAAATGTTCCGATTTTTTCCGTAAGGAAATCGAGGCCTATCGCCGGGCGGGTGCCGATGTGTTGGTGTATGCCGACCCTTATGGTTCGACCGACATTATTCCGATGAAGCTGTTCAAGGAACTCTCGCTCAAATGGATCAAGCGTGATCTGGAACCCGGCGGCTTGGATGGTGTGGTGTATTACGTGGGGGGCGCGCGGTTAAATTCCGTGGTGGATGAAGTCATTCGCGAAGTCGGTATCACGACTTATTATCCCGGTCCTCTGGATAATATTACCGATTCGATGCGTCTGATCGGTGACCGGGCACTTTGCGCTGGGGTGATCAATGATATCAAGTTGCTGGACTGGACGCCGGACGAGGTGCGAAGCGAGGTAAAGCGCATTGTGCAGGGCGGATTGGCGGAGGGGAAAAAATTATTCTTCGGCACGGTGGTGATGCCGTATGGTATCCCTGAGGAAAATATTAAAGCCATGATCGCGGCTGCCAAGGAATACGGGCGGATTTGATGTCGGATAAGGCTACGCCCGATTGCATGCTGCTGGGCTGTGGCATTTTGCAGGCTGAAGTGAGGTGGCTGATTAAAAAAAATGGCTGGCAGCTGGACACGGATTTTCTGGATTCGTCGCTGCATGTCAATTTCGAAAAATTAGCACATGCTTTGCAAAGCGGTATTTTGCGCAACAGAGGCCGCGATGTGATTGTTTTTTACGGATGTTGCCATCCCCGTATGGAAAAAATACTGGAAACGGCGCATATTTTTAGAACTGCAGGGCAAAACTGTGTGGAGATGTTACTGGGGCCGGAGCGATTTATGGCAGAACTGAGCGACGGCGCTTTTTTTCTGCTCGAAGACTGGGCCTTGCGCTGGGATGAGGCGATAGGCAAAACGTTCGGGGATAACCCCGATGTGACACGCGAGATATTTCAGTTGTCCAATAAATCGCTGCTGTGTCTGCGCACTCCCTGTTCAGGTGATTTTGAAGCCGAAGCAATCGCGATTGGCGAAAAAATCGGCTTGCCGCTGCGCTGGATGGATGTAGACCTGCAGCAACTTGATAGGGTGCTGCGCGAAGCGATGTCGCATCGGCAACTGATTGAGGATAGTAAAAATCAAGGGATGACAGCATGATCGACAATTTAACGCCAGCGGTTTCAATTGCACACGGTTCTTGGATATCGTGGCAGCCTGAATTGGCGACGGTGCTGATCATTGGTAATCTTCTGATTGCACTGTCTTGTTTTGCCGCTCCTCTGATGGTTCTAAAATTTATACGCGATCGCACCGATATCGATTTTAAATATCTGCATTGGCTGTTTGCCGGTTTTATTGTGACGTGCGGGTTCACGCATCTGTTGCATGTCATTGAGTTGTGGTACCCGGTGTACTACCTCGAAGTGTTGATGGACATGCTGACGGCATTTGTCATTATGCTGGCGCTCATTTTGTTGTGGAAATTAAAGCCTCTCGTCATGACTCTGCCAAGCAGAGCTCAGTTGCGAGCAGCCAGTGAAGCGCTTAAAAAACTCACCGACGACATCAAGGACAGGGAAATACAGTTGCTGAATCTGGGGAATAGTTTGCCCGACAGCTTTTTGTATCAGTACACTCTAAATGAGGGGTTTCCCGTATTCCTGTTTCTGAGTTCAGGGGTTGAGCGCACCAATGGCGTTAAGGTTGATCAGGTATTGCAGGATGCAATGGTTCTGTTGGCACAGATTGCGCCTGCACAGCGCGAGACTTACGCTGCGGCACAGGCGGTAAGTTTGCAGTGTTTGAACAATTTTTCGATGGAATTGCAAATGCAGCGACCTGATGGCGAGTGGCGCTGGCTGCAGTTTAAGTCTCATCCGCGCAAGAATAACGAAGGGTTAGTTGTTTGGGATGGTATTGCGACAGATATTACGGACCGGCACTTGTTCGAGATGGAAATCAATCGTCTGGCGCAGGCGATTGAGCAAAATCCGACCGGTGTTGTGATCACCGATACAAACGGCGTGCTCGAATATATGAATGCAGCGTGCAGTCGTATCAGTGGATATCAGTTTGCAGATTTTTATATCGAGCATCGTACCCCGCGTGAAATTATTTCTTCGGAATTGACAGAGGCTGAATATGGCGATGTGCAGAGCCAATTGATGGCAGGAAAGCTCTGGAGCGGCGTCATCCGCAATCGACATAAGAGCGGTAGATTGTACTGGGAGCAGATCAATGTTTCGCCTATTTACAACAATGAGGGGAAGGTGGCCAGCTATTTGTATCTGAGATCCGATGTCACGGAGCAGATCAATGCAGACACTGATCTTAAGTTGCGCAGCGCAGAGCTGGAGCGCGCGAATGCCGACCTGACGCGATTTTCCGATGTTTCCGCCCATCATTTTATGGAGCCGACGCGCCGACTGATCAGTTATGCGCAAAAATTGCGTACGCGGGTAAACGAAATGCCAGATACGTGTCAGGATCATGAGGTTATGGAGTCGCTGAACTACATCGAACGGGATGCTTTTCGTTTGCGTACCTTGATACGCGATGTGCAGCTTTTTCTCGCGGCAGGAATGCCGCGCGGTGAAATTCAGCTGGAAGATCCGAATGAATTGCTCGCTTCCCATCTGCACAAAATGCCACCTAATATGAAGGTGGAAATGACGACGTTGCCGCAGGTGATGCTCGATCGCGCGCGACTTAACGATCTATTCGGTGTGTTACTCGATAATGCGCTCAAGCACGGTCAGCCGGCAGATCCTGATGTGTTACCTGTTATTTGCATTAGCGGGGAGCGTGAAGGCGCATTGAGCCGATTTCGTATTAGCGATAACGGGTGCGGTATTCCAAGCGAATATCTGGAGCGCGTCTTTGAAATCTTTGAACGTTTAAGTCATGGAAGCGATGGGGGCGCGGGTATCGGTTTGTCTATCGCGCGCCGCATTGTCGAGAGCCGGCACGGGAAAATATGGATCGAGAATCTTCCCGCCGGGGGTGCGATGGTTGTATTTGAATTACCCGATGGAGTCGCGTCATGATGAACAATGCACCGTGCCGGATTTTGCTGGTGGAGGATGAAGAGAGCGATGCGAGCTTGTTGCGTCAGTCTATGAAGAGTGCGCCAACGTTCACGATAGACTGGGTGACCAGTATGGCCGAGGCACAGCTGTATTTGCAGAAAAATGTACCCGATGTGGTGTTGCTTGATTTGACCCTGCCTGATTCGAGTGGTCTTCAGACGGTGCAGGATGGACGGCGCGCGGCAGGTGCCTTGCCCTTGATCGTGCTGACCGGGCACAACGATCCGGAATTTGCCTTGCAGACGCTGGAATCAGGCGCGCAGGACTATCTGGTTAAAGGAGAATTTTGTGCCGACGATCTGATCCGTTCGATACGCTATGCAATGAGTCGCGCAAAACTTGAACAGCGTCTGATAGAAGCTGAGGAACGCTGGCGTTTCGCGCTGGAAGGGGCCGGTGACGGTGTCTGGGACTGGAACGTTCAGACCAATGAGGTCAAATTTTCTGTGCGACTTAAAGAGATGCTGGGATATGCCGACGACGAGATAGCGGATCATCTGGATGAATGGATGCGCCGTATTCATCCGGAAGATTTGCCAAAAGTGCAGGCGGATGTAGCGGCCTATTTTGCCGGTGCGTTGCCAGCCTATTTCAACGAGCATCGCTTGCTGTGTAAAGATGGCAGGTGGAAGTGGATACTCGATCGGGGGCGGGTGGTGAGTTTTGATGCGGCAGGCGAGCCGTTGCGCATGATCGGGACGCATACTGATATCGATATGCTCAAACAAGCGGAAGAAATGCTCAACCTGTCCAGTACGGTATTTAATACCGTAGATGAGGCCATACTGGTGTGCGATGCAGATAATCGTATCGTCATGGTCAATCCCGCGTTCACCCGGGTGACGGGGTATCAGGCTGAAGAGGTGATCGGAAAAAATCCTCATCTGTTGTCGAGCGGTAAGCACGATGCGGATTTTTACCGGCAGCTGTGGGCGCAATTAACCTGTACTGGGAGCTGGTGCGGTGAGCTATGGAATCGCCGGAAAAATGGCGAACTTTACGTCGAGTGGTCGACTATCAAGCAGGTGCGCGATCCGCATGGAAAACTGACGCATTACGTTGCCGCCTTCTCTGATATTACGCTGCGTAAGGCGGATGAGGAAAATATCCGTCATCAGGCGCAACACGATGCACTGACTGACTTGCCCAATCGCGTGTTGTTAATCGACCGTCTGCGTCAGGCGTTGTCTTTGGCAAAACGCGACAAAATGCACTTGGCGCTGATGTATCTTGATCTGGATCAGTTTAAACCTGTTAACGATACCTTGGGGCATGCGGTGGGAGATTTGCTGCTGCAGGAAGTTGCCGCTCGAATCAGGTCTTGTGTGCGTGAAGCCGATACGGTGGCACGAATGGGCGGTGACGAATTTGTCGTGTTGTTGACCAGCAGTGAGGATCAGCGTGATGCATTGACCGTGGCTGAGAAAATACGCATCGCACTCGAGCAGGTTTTTCAGATTAGCGGTGCACGTTTGCAAATTTCCAGCAGCCTTGGCGTTGCTGTTTATCCTGAGCACGGTGCGAGTGAGCATGAATTACTCGAGCATGCAGATATTGCGATGTACTACGCCAAACAGAGCGGACGTAATCAGGTCCGTTTGTATGAACCCGAGATGATGCCCGTGCAGGATAAATAAAATCGGATTGGTTTTAAACCAGATGAAATATCTATTTGGTGCGAAAGGAGAGACTCGAACTCTCACGCCGCGAGGCGCTGGAACCTAAATCCAGTGCGTCTACCAATTCCGCCACTTTCGCATAGCTGCGCATTATAGCATTGCTCAGCCCGGTATGTAGAATAATAATCTCGTGTGTCGAGAGGGCGCGTGCTGTGTCGGTGCGCTGGTATTCTGTTACAATCTGCCGGATGCGAGCAATGGACAGGTGTGATATCCGCAACATTAAATTGTGTTGTTGTTAATTTCAAATTGATTCAATTGCTTGTAAATTGGCTTTCACATTGCCCAGCATCCCATTTAAATTATTTCTAAGGAACACAGTATGCCAAGCGTAGAAACCGTGAGCGCGTTAGAACGTCGCCTGAACGCAACTATCCCCCAGCAAGCATTGCGCACTCAGGTAGCCAATCGCTTGAAGCACATCGGTCGTACGGCTAAGATCGCCGGCTTCCGTCCAGGCAAGATTCCAGCAAAAGTGCTCGAGCAGCATTATGGTATGGAAGCACGTCAGGAAGCGCTGGGACATGCTTTGCAACAGTCGTTTGCAACTGCGGTTGCTGCCGAAGCACTGCGCGTCGCAGGCGATCCTGAATTCACCGTCAAAACCAGCGACTGGAATGCTGAAGAAATCGAATACAGCGCAACGTTTGAAGTTTATCCCGAAGTTGTGCTGGGCGATGTGGCGGCTGAATCGGTTGAACGCGCAACGTACGAACTGAGCCAGGCTGATGTGGATAACACCATCGCAACGCTGCGTAAACAGCGCGCGACTTTCGAGTCCGTTGATCGTGCCGCAGCCAGTGATGACAAGGTGGTCATCGATTTCGTCGGTACCTTGGATGGCGTTGTGTTTCAGGGTGGTGAAGCGAAGGAATATCCGGTCGAGTTGGGTTCAGGACGCATGCTGCCTGAATTTGAAGCTGCGATCGCCGGTATGAAAGTCGGCGAGACAAAGTCTTTTGATATGACTTTCCCGGAAAATTACCACGGCAAGGATGTCGCAGGTAAACAGGTTACTTTCGCCATCACGCTAAATAGCGTTGAAGGTCGTGTATTGCCGGAAGTGAATGCCGAATTCGCGATGTCGGTCGGCATCGTAGATGGCGATGTTGCAAAGCTGGCTGACGAAATTCGCAGCAATCTGGATCGCGAAGTCACGCGCCGTCTCAAGGGACGCAACAAGGATGCGGCGATGGACGTGCTGGTTAAGGTCGCTCAGTTTGAGTTGCCGATTGCACTCGTGCAATGGGAGTCGCAGCGTTTGATGGAACAAACCGTGCAGGACATGGAAAAGCGCGGTATGGCCATGAAGGGCATGCAATTGCCGGCAGAATTGTTCAAGGAGCGTGCTGAAAAGCGCGTCAAGCTGGGCTTGATACTGGCGGATCTGGTTGAGAAATTCGATCTGAAGGCGCAGCCTGAAAAGGTTCGTACACTGGTTGAAGATTATGCGCAGAGCTTCGAGCATCCTGAAGAAGTTGTACGCTGGTACTATGCAGATCCAGCCCGTTTCCAGGAAATTGAAAATCTGGTTCTGGAAGAAAACGTGGTTGAGTGGGTCTTGTCCCGCGCCAAGGTTGCTGACAAAGCGATCGCGTTCGCTGAATTGATGGGGAACTAAGATGTTTAACCTGGAGCCGCAAAATATCGGCATGATTCCGATGGTTGTTGAAACCAGCGGGCGCGGTGAACGGGCCTATGATATTTACTCTCGCCTGCTCAAGGAACGCGTTGTGTTCCTGGTAGGGGAGGTGAACGATCACAGTGCGAATCTGATCGTCGCGCAGATGTTGTTTCTGGAATCTGAAAATCCTGACAAGGATATTCATTTCTATATCAATTCACCCGGCGGGTCGGTGACGGCCGGTATGGCGATCTACGACACGATGCAATTCATCAAACCTGCCGTGAGCACCCTGTGCATCGGTCAGGCGGCCAGCATGGGCGCCTTCTTGTTGACGGCCGGCGAAAAGGGCAAGCGTTTCGCTTTGCCGAACTCGCGGGTGATGATACATCAGCCCTTGGGCGGCTTCCGCGGTCAGGCGTCCGATATCGAAATTCATGCCCGCGAAATACTGTATTTGAAACAAAAGCTGAATCAAATGCTGGCGGATCACACCGGTCAGACGGTTGAGGCGATTGAGCGCGACACCGATCGCGACAACTTCCTCAGTGCGGCTGATGCAGTCGCTTACGGTCTGGTTGATCAGGTGCTGGAAAAGCGTGTTTAACGATAACAAAGGTTGCTAAAGATGGCTATCGATAAAAAGACAGGCGAAAAGTTGTTGTATTGTTCTTTTTGCGGCAAGAGTCAGCATGAAGTGAAAAAGCTGATCGCAGGACCTTCCGTGTTCGTATGCGATGAGTGCATCACCTTGTGTAATGACATCATGCGCGAAGAGATTCAGGGCGAAGCGGCTAAAGGTGATAAGACCGAACTGCCGGTGCCCAAGGATATTTGCGCAACACTGGATGAATACGTAATCGGACAGGAGCGCGCCAAGCGTATTTTGTCGGTTGCGGTATATAACCATTACAAGCGCCTCAAGTGCAATACCGACGACGGGGTGGAACTGGCCAAGAGCAATATTTTGCTGGTCGGGCCGACCGGTTCAGGTAAGACGCTGCTGGCTCAAACGCTTGCACGCATGCTGGATGTGCCGTTCGTGATGGCGGATGCGACGACATTAACCGAAGCCGGTTACGTTGGCGAGGACGTCGAGAACATCATTCAGAAGCTGTTGCAGGCGTGTGACTACAACGTCGAAAAGGCACAGCGCGGCATTATCTATGTGGATGAAATCGATAAGATTTCCAGAAAATCGGACAATCCGTCGATCACGCGTGACGTCTCAGGGGAAGGTGTGCAGCAGGCGTTATTGAAGCTGATTGAGGGCACTAAAGCCTCGATTCCACCGCAAGGCGGGCGTAAGCATCCTAACACTGAGTTCTTGCAAGTCGATACGACGAACATTTTGTTCATTTGCGGCGGCGCGTTTGACGGGCTGGAGAAGGTCATTCGCAATCGTTCCTCTAAAGCCAGTATCGGTTTTGGGGCCACGATCCGTTCGGTGGATGAGCGCAAGACCGGCGAAACTTTAAGGGATGTGGAGCCGGAAGATCTGGTCAAATTCGGTCTGATTCCTGAGTTTGTCGGTCGTTTGCCGGTGATTGCCACGCTTGAAGAACTGGATGAGGCTGCGATGAAGCAGATTCTCACTGAGCCTAAGAACGCACTGACCAAACAGTATAAGAAACTGTTTGAGATGGAAGGCGTTGAGCTTGAGTTCCGTGAAGATGCGTTGCTGGCAATCGCCAAAAAGGCATTGGCACGCAAGACCGGAGCGCGCGGTTTGCGCTCGATTCTGGAGCAGGCGTTATTGGATGTGATGTTTGATCTTCCCTCAATGGATAATGTCAGCAAAGTTGTGCTGGATGATTCGGGTGTCGAGGGTGAAATTAAACCTATTATTGTTTACGCCGATACGCCGATCGCGGCATAAACGCTTTTTGGTCATGCACGTCGACTCAAAAAACCGGTTTTTCCCGGTTTTTTGAGTTTTTCTTGTCCCCATAGGGATTGTATTCGCGTAAGCTATCCCCATTTAGCAATCCTGACAACGAATAGGTAATTGCCATGTCTGCACAAGATACCCCGATTGAACTTTACCCGCTATTGCCGCTACGAGACGTAGTGGTGTTTCCGCATATGGTGATTCCGCTGTTTGTCGGCCGTGCCAAGTCGATCAAAGCGCTGGAACTCGCCATGGAAGCCGGACGTCCTATCGTGCTGGTCGCACAGAAAGCGGCTTCTAAGGATGATCCGGGTACTGACGATCTGTTTTCGATAGGAAGCCTGGCGAATGTGCTGCAAATGCTCAAGCTGCCGGATGGTACCGTCAAAGTACTGGTGGAAGGAACTCAGCGCGTTAATGTGTTGAGCGTTCAGGATATCGATAGTCATTTTGTGGCGGAAGTCGATATTTTGCACTCCATCGAAGGTGACGGCAGCGAGACTGAGGCGATGCGTCGCGCACTGATCGCACAGTTTGAGCAGTTCGTTAAACTGAATAAAAAAATTCCGCCTGAAATTTTGTCCTCTCTGGCTGGTATAGATGATGCAGGCCGGTTGGCCGATATCGTCGCGGCCCATTTGCCGCTCAAGCTTGAACAGAAGCAGGAAGTGCTGGAAATTGAGGCTGTCAGACGGCGTCTGGAGCATTTGCTGGGATTACTCGAAGGTGAAATTGATATCCTGCAGGTTGAAAAACGCATCCGCGGCCGCGTCAAGCGGCAGATGGAGAAGAGTCAGCGCGAGTACTATCTGAACGAGCAAGTTAAAGCGATTCAGAAGGAATTGGGCGAAGAAGAAGACGGTGCTGACTTTGACGGGCTGGACAAGAAGATTAAGGCCGCCAGCATGCCTAAAGAGGCGCGCGTTAAGGCTGAAGCTGAATTGAAGAAGCTGCGCATGATGTCGCCCATGTCAGCGGAAGCGACTGTGGTGCGTAACTATATTGATGTGTTGATCGGACTGCCCTGGAAGAAGAAGACCAAGATCAGTGCTGATCTCAAACAGGCTGAAGTGGTGCTCGAAGAAGATCATTACGGTCTGGACAAAGTTAAAGAGCGCATTTTGGAATATCTGGCTGTGCAGCAGCGTGTCGATAAGCTTAAAGCGCCGATCCTTTGCCTGGTCGGTCCTCCAGGCGTGGGTAAGACGTCGC
Organism: Gallionella capsiferriformans ES-2; assembly: GCF_000145255.1. Classification (NCBI taxonomy): domain Bacteria; kingdom Pseudomonadati; phylum Pseudomonadota; class Betaproteobacteria; order Nitrosomonadales; family Gallionellaceae; genus Gallionella; species Gallionella capsiferriformans. The sequence continues at coordinate 1,775,619 of NC_014394.1, read as the reverse complement.
TCGGTCAGTCCATTGCGCGCGCCACGAATCGTAAGTTTGTGCGCATGTCGCTGGGCGGCGTACGCGATGAGTCTGAGATTCGCGGACACCGGCGCACCTATATCGGCTCTATGCCGGGTAAAATCTTGCAGAATATGAGCAAGGTCGCCGTGAAAAACCCGCTGTTTTTGCTCGATGAGGTCGACAAAATGGGGCAGGATATGCGGGGCGATCCGTCAGCGGCGTTGCTTGAAGTGCTCGATCCCGAACAAAATTCCACCTTCGTCGATCACTATGTCGAGGTGGAGTACGATCTGTCTGACGTGATGTTCGTGGCTACTGCGAACACCTTGAATATCCCTGATGCTTTGCTCGACCGCATGGAGATTATTCATGTCTCAAGTTACATGGAGGACGAGAAGATCAATATTGCGACCCGCTATCTGGTGCCTAAGGCGATCAAGAATAACGGTCTGAAGCCGGATGAAATCAGCATCGCAGAAACGGCCTTGCGCGATATCGTGCGTTATTACGTTCGTGAGGCGGGTGTGCGCGGTTTGGAGCGGGAAATTTCCAAAATTTGCCGCAAAGTCGTCAAGGCGTTGCTGCTTAAAACGCGCGACAGCAAAGTGACGGTGAATTCGCGCAATCTGGATAAATATCTGGGTGTGCGCCGTTATTCCTACGGTGTGGCTGAAAAGCATAATCAGGTAGGTCAGGTGACCGGGCTTGCCTGGACCGAAGTGGGCGGTGAGCTGCTGACCATAGAAACCGTGGTGTTGCCGGGTAAAGGCAAGACGACGACGACGGGTAAGTTGGGTGAAGTCATGCAAGAATCGATACAGGCCGCCTTGAGTGTGGTGCGCAGCCGTACCAAGCGCCTGGGGATTGATGATGATTTTTATCAGAAGACGGATTTGCATATCCACTTGCCCGAAGGCGCGATCCCCAAGGATGGCCCGAGTGCAGGCGTCGGCATGTGCACCGCGATGGTGTCGGCGCTCACCGGTATTCCTGTGCGAGCGGACGTTGCGATGACGGGCGAGATCACGTTGCGCGGCGAGGTGTTGCCGATCGGCGGTCTGAAGGAAAAATTGATTGCGGCGCAGCGAGGCGGTATCAAGACGGTGTTGATCCCTGAAGAAAACGTCAAGGATCTGGCTGAGATTTCAGATAATGTGAAAAACAAGCTCGATATTCATCCTGTTAAATGGATAGAGCAGGTGCTGGACATGGCGCTGGAACGCAAGCCGGTACCCCGTGAGGATGAAGTGCCGGCGGTCGAATTGGTTGCCGACACTGCACTGACTAAACCGGTTGCTGCGACTAAGCATTAAATTTTATCCGCTGTTGCGCATAATCTCTTGACCTGTGTATCGCGGGTTTGATATAAAGCGCAACTTAGTTGCTGTCAAAAATTTAATTACAATAACAGGGGATTAACGTGAACAAATCTGACTTAGTTGATGCAATTGCAACATCTGCTGATATTTCAAAGGCTGCCGCCGGGCGTGCACTTGACGGTGCGCTCAACGCGATTAAGACTGCGCTGAAAAATGGTGAGGAAGTCAGTTTGGTGGGTTTTGGCGCATTTACCGTGGGTGAACGCGCGGGTCGTGTGGGGCGCAATCCGCAAACGGGTGCAGCGATTACGATCAAAGCAGCGAAAGTTCCTAAATTTCGTGCTGGTAAAGGTTTGAAAGATGCTGTAAACTAGCGTTCTTTAGTCGGGTGCTTAGCTCAGCTGGTAGAGCACCGCCCTTACAAGGCGATTGTCGGCGGTTCGAACCCGTCAGCACCCACCAATTTGCAGTAAGTAACAATCAGTAGCGAGTGGTAAGTGACCTGTAGTACAAGTTTTGGAGTGGTAGTTCAGTTGGTTAGAATACCGGCCTGTCACGCCGGGGGTCGCGGGTTCGAGTCCCGTCCACTCCGCCAAATTAAGGCGAACGTAAAGTTCGCCTTTTTTCATATCTGTCGTTCATAAATTTCGCCTGGGGTTGCTATGTTTGATTTTGTTCATGAAAAAAGAAGGTTTGTGCAAATCGTCCTGCTATTGATTATTTTGCCATTTGCATTCTTTGGTGTGGATTCATACCGTCATTCAGGCGACACGGATGCGCCGGCTACGGTGAACGGTGAAAAAATCACCAAGCAAGAATTCGATACTGCGATGCGGCAGCAGCAAGACAAGATGCGTCAGGTGCTGGGGGAAAATTTCGATCCTGCTCTGTTCGAAAAAGCGGAGATGAAGCGCGCGATTCTGGATAATCTGGTTGCGCAGCGCTTACTGCTTGAGCGCGCTAAGGCGGCGGGACTCACGGTGACGGACGAGCAGATCGCCCAGGTGATCGGCGGGATTGATGCCTTTAAGGACGGCGGTAAATTCGACAAGGCGCGTTACACCAGCGCGTTGGCAGCGCAAAACATGACGCCTGCGATATTCGAGGCGCGCGTCAAGGATGAGTTAACCGGTCAGCAGATGCGCGATGCCTATACTCAGAATGGTTATGTATCGAACGCCGTTGCTGATAACATTATTGCAATCAATGAGCAGCAGCGCATCGTGAGTATTGCTCCGATTTTGAGCCGGTCATTTATGGCTCAGGCTAAGGTGGACGATGCAGCGATCAAGACGTATTTTGACGCTAATCAAAAAGAATTTCAGGTGCCGGAGCAGGTTAAAGTCGAATACGTTAAATTTTCGATTGCTGATCTGATTGCGAAAGCGGATATCAAGGCTGAAGAGGTGCGTCAATATTATGACGAACATCAGTCCGAATTTGCCAGTGCCGAGCAGCGTCAGGCCTCGCATATCCTGCTGGTGGTCGCAGCGACTGCACCGCAGGCTGAACAGGATGCGGTAAAAGCAAAGGCTGAAAAGCTGCTGGCGCAGGTGAAGCAGGAACCCGGTAAATTCGCCGATTTAGCACGCCAGAATTCTCAGGATCCGGGGTCGGCGGTTAACGGCGGCGACTTAGGAATGTTCGGGCGCGGTATGATGGTTAAGCCGTTTGACGAGGCGGTATTCTCGCTGAAGGCAGGTGAGATCAGCGGGCTGGTGAAATCTGATTTTGGTTATCACATTATTAAATTAACGGCGATCAAAGCGTCCCGCGCCACACCGTTCAATGAAGTTCAGGCAGAAATTGCCGGCAAACTGCGTCAGCAAAAGGCGGCAGATTCGTTCGCAGAGCTGGCTGATAAGTTCAGCAATACGGTGTATGAGCAAAGCGATACCCTGAAACCTGCGGCCGTACTGGCAGGGGTCAAAGTAGAGCAGAGCGGGTGGCTGTCCAAGGGGGCTGCTGCGGGCGAGATCTGGACGGCTAAGATGATGCAGGCGATTTTTAGCGATGATGTGATCAAGAATCATCGCAATACTGCGGCTGTCGAAGTTGCGGGCAGTACTTTGGTTGCGGCGCGCCTGTTGGAGCACAAGCCAGCGGCGGTTCGCGGGCTTGCTGACGTTGCTGATTCGATCAAACAGAAACTATTATTGAAAATAGCACTGGACATGTCTGTAAAACAAGGTACAATGCTGCTCGGTCAATTGCAGCAGGGTGGTAAAGCTGCTCTGGATTGGTCGGTTGCTCAGCCGGTTACTCATGGTCAGCATAGTGCACTCGATGCAGCAATGGTGCGTAAGTTGTTCCAGGCGGATGGCTCTAAACTGCCACAGTATGTGGGTTCGGAAACCGCTGATGGTTACACGATCGTTCGTATTGATGCGGTAAAAGAAGGTGCTAAGCCCGATGAGGTCAAGCGTAGCCGGTATGCACAGCAGTTGCGTCAGATGGCAGGTGATGAGCTGTTTCAGGCCTACATCGCTGATGCGAAGAAGGATGCAAAGATTAAGTTAAAGTTGCCGGAAGCGGCAGCTGAAACAGAAAAACCCTAGGGTTTTTGTAGTAGATACGGGTGCTTAGCTCAGCTGGTAGAGCACCGCCCTTACAAGGCGATTGTCGGCGGTTCGAACCCGTCAGCACCCACCAAATAGCTGCTGAAAAGTAGCAAGAAGTAAGTAGTCTGTCGTATTGGAGTGGTAGTTCAGTTGGTTAGAATACCGGCCTGTCACGCCGGGGGTCGCGGGTTCGAGTCCCGTCCACTCCGCCAACATTAAAAAGCCGCTGAGAAATCAGCGGCTTTTTTTATGCGTCTTGCAATCGTCGCCGCAATGGTGCGCTTCGGTGTAAGCCTGCATCGAAGCGCCAAATGACTGCGCAGCAGCTCAGAGCAGATTTATTTCGGATGCTAAGGAGCTGGTGGTGATTTTGAAGTCGCCCATGATTGTCTGCCAGTCGTAGCCGTGATGGGTGCCTATGTAGTCGAGGAATGATGCGTCAGGATCGTTGAGCAGGATAGCGATTGCGCAACCGTCAATATTGTCCTGAAGTTTCATTAGGACATCATATTTAGTGCTGCTCGCCAAAATATCGTCAACGACAACGGGCGCGTCATCAAAAAACAGGCGGGGAATTTCATGGCGCAGGCTTACGGTAAAATCTGACGGAATGGCTGATTTTGCTTCCGTGAACGTACGAAAATTTGAAAAATATCCGCAGGGCTGAATTTCGAAGAACTGCTGTACGGGGGGCATTTTCTCCTGTTCGAAGGTTAATTCGAAGGCGGTTTCAATTTCTGTTCGACTGCCCGCTTTTTTGCGTATCTGAATAATGAAGGCTTCGGTGATGCCGGCAAAGCCGTTCGCCTGGAAATGTTGGACGATGCGTTCGGCAGCCGCATCAGCCTGAAGTGAGGACCTGTTTTTCATTGCAACCAGCTTTCAAAAAAATGACGTAGTTTACCCAAATGAGGTGGGGTGTGCACCGCCTCTTTGCGCCACTACCGTGTATTCATCGCTTGACGATAAAACGCCGGATGAGTTCTACTTCCCATTCACTATAAAACAGTCTCATCTAACAGTGCAAAGCGATATCGATACCATTCAAATCTATCTGACCCATCCTCTGGGCTTGCTTATCGTGTTTGTTGCGGCAAGTTTTATGATGATTTGGCGTCTGCACGCGATGGAGAGCAAGGGCTTTGAAGGCACGGTGCTGGGTACGCTCATCATGCCTTACTGCTCTGGATTTGCCAATCTGGTGTTCGCCTATGTGATGAGCAAGTCGGCCGGTAATGGCGGGTTGGTCATCGAGAATTGCCTGGTCAACAATGCCACTAACCTTACTTTGCTGCTCGGCCTTTCCGCGCTGTTTGGCTCTGCTGCGGTGGTCAAAAAAAGTGCTGCAAAACGACATGCTGAATTTTTCCGTATCAACCGGCTGAATTTGCTGTTTACCCTGATCGCACTATTCCTGTTTACCGGTACGTTGTGGGCGCTGGCCCGTGATGGCGTACTCGATTTTTATGACGGGCTGGTATTGATTGGACTTTTTCTGTTCTGGCAGATCTTGCATGTTTTTGAAGTCTTGAAAGATAAAATCCGAAAGAATCAGGCGTTTCACTGGTCTATCGCAACCGATGTCATGCTGCTCGCTGCCAGCGCCTATTGCATCTATTTTGCCGTCGATCACCTTGTGACCTGGGTGAGCCATACCGAAAATCCGCTGTTCAGCTTTGCCAGGCTGGGGTGGTTTAGCGGCTTATTGATGGTGGTGCCTAATGCGTTTCTTGCCTTGTACTATACGCGTATCGGCCGGCAGGACATCGTGATGAGTTCGCAAATCGGTGACGGGCACATTTGCATTCCCATGTGCATCGGTCTGTTCTCGGTGTTCAATCCCATACAGGTGCCGGCTTTTTTGTCTATGGGGGTCTATGTCATCCTGAGTGCCGGGGTGGTCCACTTTCTGTCTATCGCGACTCTCGGGCGTGTTCCACGTGTATTGGGCGTTGGCCTGATCGGCGGGTATGCATTCTTCCTGTACCAGGGGCTTATTCCGTGATGTCGTGCTCGCTGAGCGTGATTCGATTGCGGCCGGCGGCTTTGGACTGATATAGCGCAGCGTCAGCCAGTGATAAGATCGCTTTGCCGTTTTTCAGCGGGTGTTGGTTTAGTCTTGCAACGCCAAAAGACAGGGTCACCTGTAACCATTCATCCTCCAGCGCATGACCTGTCGGCCCGATTTTTGCAAATCGATGCCCGGCAATGGTGAGTCTTAGGCGCTCAACGATCGCTAGCACCTGATTGATTTCGGTATCTTCGTAAATCAGCAAGAACTCTTCACCGCCATAGCGGCCTGCGACATCTAAATGCTTGCGTATCGCAGCATTAAAGAGTGCCCCCACTTCTTGCAGCACCGAGTCGCCTTGAATATGTCCGTATTCATCGTTTATTTTTTTGAAGAAATCGATGTCCGCGAGCACCACCGCACCGGATGTATGGCCTTTTCGCATTTGGCGCTGGACGGATTTTTCCAGTTCTTCCCGGATGGCGCGGCTGTTCATCAGACCGGTTAAGCTGTCATAGCTTGCCAGCGCTTCAAATTGGGTTTTCATCAGCACGGCGCTGAGCATATTGCACATGATTTCGCACATGCGTACTTCATGCTCTTTAATGTCGGACTCGTCGCCGAAAAAATCTCCCGCCAGCAAATAACCGTAGCCTAAATTTTCCGGCAGATAAATGCTGCCCACCATATCGCACCCCCAGCCGGGGATATTGATGGCCGAGACATTCCGGTTCTTGAAAGCCAATACTTCATTGGTAAATTCCAGCGGCGGGTGCTCAATATTAAGGCACAGCTTAGTGCCTTCGAGCAAATCGGGCCTGATGTGATCAGGATTGCAAACGGTCATTACTTCTAAAATCAGATCCTGTTCAATCACATTAGTGATTTTGTACAGCACACCGATATGAAATCCCAGTGTGTTATTGATGATTTGCAGCGGTTTCTCAAAATAACTACGATCACGATGAGGAACGTTGCTTAGGTGATAACTTAATTCGCCCAACTGATTCAGAAGATATTCTGCCGAATTGACAACTTTGCTCATACTAAGCATCCTTAAAAAATACTCAAGTGCGGGGGGGGGCTGCATCAGCGGCGTGCTATTTCGCCGGCTGGTGAAAGCGGTGGCAGCTGTCGCAACCGCTGGTCACCATCCCCTTTGCAGGTCGGTTACCGCTATGGCATTCGCGGCATTTTGTAATCGCAGGTATCGCGATGTCTGCGCTGAATTTTGAATTTAGCTTGTCGTGGCAATCCGTGCACTTCATCGTTTCGTGTTTGGCATGGTTAAACACAGCGCCGGGCTGCCAGTCACGATTGATGCGTACGGGCGTGACTTTCCACGGGACTTCCTTTTCGCCGCTGGGTTTGATTTCATGACATTCGCCGCATTCCAGCCGGTCCTTTTTGGAGACGGGGCGGGTTCTGAACAGGGTTGCGGCTGCATTTCTATCAGCCAGTTCATTTGCACAGGACAGCATCGATGGTGTGTCGGCGTTATTCTGACATGCAGACTGATTTTCAGGTGTGCTGGCCAGCCAGTTGATATAAAACTCGCGTAACCTGTCCATGACGGCATGTTCAGAGCCGTGCGGCGCCAATCCTTCCACAGGCTCTGTGAAATCAAGCGCATGACACCCCGATTGCTGGCAGGTGTTTTTCATCGTCATCGCCGAAAAATGTCGCCCGGACTCTTCCAGTTTGTGGCAATCCTGACAGCGCATCACGGTATCTCCCTCCGGCGTCGAAATGCCTTCCTTGGCCAGATGAACCTGATGTGAATATTTCAATCCGGATTGTTCGGTTAAGCCGGCTTTATTATCCTGACGCAGGCGGATTAGGCCGTCTCCCTTGAATAGGGACAGTCGAAAGGGCGGATGACCTGCTGCAAAATCGCTGACGTTGCCCAGTTGCGTGTCGGCAAGCTTGTGTTTGATATTATCGTGGCAGCTCACACACTTCGATGAGTCATGCAGCAGCAGGCGTTCGGCGCCTTTGTGGTCGATATGGCAATTGGTACAGCGCATCGTATGGAAGGTTTTATCCTGCAACGCTTCTTTTTCAAGGTGGCGACCTACTTGCGTGTGACACACGGTACAGGTTTCATCGGAAATCGCAGTGAACGGCTTTTGATGGCAGGACGAACATTGCGCATCCAGCATGCGGTGTCCGCCGGCGAGCGAACCCGGACTCCAGGCGCCCGTTAAGGTGAGGGGGAGACTTACCTGCCACTTGTCCAATGCGGCCGAAAAATGCGGCAGCATAGGCAAAAACAGGAACAAAAACAAAATGCCAGCGGCAAGGCTAAACCCGAACTTTCGTTTGCTCAACCCGAGTGCTGCAACGGTGAGCGGGGTGTCCGGTTTTGCTGCCTCGGTATGATTGAGCGGATGAATCAGTTCGATAGATAAAATCAGGTCATACCCGCCGGCTAGCGGTTCGACGATGAGCAAATAGGGGCCAATTTCTATCTGTGTTCCAGGTGTCAGTTCCGCGTGCTGAGCGATATAACCATTGATTTTCAGCGTGACATTTTTCTCGCCGTTGATGAACAGCGCGCCGTTTTCAGATCTGACGATGGATGCATGCAGCTGGTTGACGCGGTGATCGAGCAGGTGGATTTTGCATGCGGCTCCGCGGCCAATTTCGATCGTCGCACCCGAAATGAAGCTGTCCTTGCAAACAGGCAGTCCCTGCGGGTTACGCGAGACATGAATTAACAGGCAGGAAATCATTCTGGTTACCAGTAAAAAAAGATGGAAACGATGTGTGCCGTCAGTGCGGCCAGCAGGGCAATCCCTAGCGGTGCGTGCAGGTAGAGCCAGCATTCCATGCGTGCTTTGAGCATGACTTCCGTTCTTGCCCGCAAAACCATTTTTTCTTTACGCAGCAACAGAGAATAGAGATCCCGCATGATTTTTGGCTGCTCATCCCGATTGTATTTTTCGCTCAATATGCGCAGTTGTTCGACGCCCTGGCTCGTCGGGCAATTATATTGCTTGCCGCTCAATTGTTGTAAGAGCGTGCCGCCTATACGCGTTTCATTGCGCACTTTTGCAATCAGGGAATTGATTTCGTCGGGTAATCCCAGTGCGCGGGTACGGGCTAGTTCATCCAGTTCATTGATTTTTAGCATCAGATCTTCCAGCGTTTCCTCCCCCATGTTGAGAGTGATCAATCTGGGATAATTCAGGTAGACGGTCAGCCCGTATAAACCGCTGCTAATGACGAGCAGCATCAGCGCATAGGCCAGCGTATGCACATTCAGACCGAAATGAAATCCGGTATGCAGTGTGACCAGTACGACAAGCGATGCCCCTAGATAGACATGCGCCGAGAGCCATTCCTGAAGCGTGGCGCCGTTGCGCGATTTTGTCTGGGATCTGCGGCGCTCCTGACCTGAGGGCGCGGATTGCCGGCGAGCATCGCGTCTGTCCGGTGCGCCCGTGATGCGTCGTTTGGTCACGCCATACCACATCAGGAGCAGCATGATCAGGGTGGAGAGGGTCCCTAAGGTGTAGCCTAACCATGTGCCGCCGTAGGATTCGCCACCGGCGGGATTGATCAGCGCGTAGGCGGTGATGGCGACCAGTATCAATGCACTGGTGGCTTTGAGGTAGCGGAAATTCTTGTATTTGAGCAGCGTAGCGCCTTGCATCTTGTTCATTCTCGACTCCGGTAGTGTGCAGGCGATCTACTTGACATATTCCATGAAATTTTCCGGGCTGACGCGAAACGCAGCACCCGTTGGACAGGCCCGTACGCAGACGGGGCCGCCGATGATGTCTTTACACATATCGCATTTGACGGCGACTTTAGGCAGTGCATCGCTTGCTGCTGGTTTCGCCTGCGACGGGGAAATACCCAGCATGACTTGCCAGATGCTGCGCTTTTGATAATCCTGTTTTACCGCCATTTGAATCACGCCATAGGGGCAATTAGTCTGGCAGTTTCCGCAGCCTATGCAATTGTCGCTGATGAATACCTCGCCGTTGATCGAGCGGTGTATTGCGTCGGGCGGGCAGTCCTTCATGCAATGGGGATGCTCGCAGTGCCGGCAGGATGTGGGAACGTGAATTTGCGCAAAGGTTGAACCCGCTTCCCGGTCGAGACGGGAAGTGCCGTCATGCGCATCCGCACAGGAGGTTTCGCAGTTGTTGCAGCGTATGCAGCGTGCATAGTCGATCAGCAGCACATCGGTGGCTTCACCGACACCCTGACCCATCAGGAAATTGATCAGTTCGCTCGACTCGCTCGACAGCGCGTGTTCATCGGAGCGCATCTGTTCCATATAACGGCTGTCGACCTTACGGCGCATCGATGTGTTTCTGCCCAGCACTTCGGCGACGCGGACCGATTCTAATAAGACGATTTCGGTCGGGGAGGCTGCCCGTACCGTCGCTGAACGCGGCTGACTCGACATCAGCGCCATCTCTCCTACATAATTTCCCGCTGACACATAGGCTAGCACCACCTCTTTGCCCGCCACGATGCGCGATACGGTGACCGAGCCGCGCCGTATCATATACAGGCCGTCCGCCTTGTCCCCTTCTTTAAACAGCACATCCCCCACCGCATAGCGTCTGGGTTGCGCACCCTGCACCAGATAGCTGAGTTCACTTTCAGGCAGTGAGGTGTCAAGGCAGCTGCTCACGGCGCGTTTGAGGGATACCTCGTCGAGTTTGCGTTGAACACCGGCAGCAGAATAGAGTAGTTTGAGCATTGAGCGGCGCGGCGTTTCGACCAGTACGCAGTCTTCGCTGGCGACAACGGTGCCTGAGCGGCGGCGGCCGGACAACAGTCCCATTTCACCAAAGAAGTTGCCAGCTCCCAGGGCAAAAACGGCTTCGTTGCCGTTTTGGTCTTCCGTTTGCACCGCCACGCGGCCTTCCAGGATCGAAAAGAAGCTGTTGCTGTAATCGTTGCGGCTGAAAATAACCTCGCCGCGTGCCGGGATGCGCACGCTGCTGTCGAGCATGAATTCACGTAATTGCAAGGTCGTGAGCGGCGCGAGCAGGGGTTGGTTGATGCGCAGCAGCGCAATTCCCTCGCTGACCGTGTGTATGTCGGGTACGCCGGCAAATTTTTGTTTCAGCAGCGCTTCGTCGGCCGGTTCGACCGGATTGCCCAGAATATATTCGACGACCTCGTAGCCTTGATTCATCGCCTGCTTGATGAGCGGGTAACCTGCCAGCGCACCAACGATATATAAACCCGGCAGGTTTGATTCATATTGTTCGGTCAACTGGGGAACGGACGTCGAGTCGCTGTTCGGGAAGGTGACACCGAAACTTTCCACCAGTTGGCGGGGGGGCTTTGCCCCCAGACGCGCGATGACGCGGTGACATTCGATTTGCTCGTGACCTTCAGGCGTTTGCGCGAGATAGCTCAGCTTGAAATTGCCGGTGTTGGACGCTTCAATGCGTTCGGTCAGCGTGCTGACGCGGGTTTCGATTTTTCCCTGTGCAATAGCCGCCGTCAGCTGATCAAAGTTGGCCTCCTTGCAGTTGCTGAATTCTTCCTGACGGTTAATTAAAATCACGCGGTTTTGCGCAGACAGCGCCAGTGCATTTTCTACGCCGGCATCGCCGCCGCCAACGACGACTATGGTTTCATCGCGGAATGCTTCCGGGTCGTCCAGATGGTACTGCACCTCGGGCAGGTCTTCCCCCGGTACGGCCAGTTTGCGAATATTGCCCTGCACGCCGATGGCAAGCACGACGAATTCGGCGCTGAATGACTCGCCCGATGCCAGTGTGATTTCGAAGGCGCCCGCTTCTCCTGTAATGGCGGTAACGGCTGAACCGACACGAAAATTGACCCCAAGCCCGCCGAGTTCGTTGTGCCAGGTAGTTAGAATGTGTTCGCGTATGCCGGCGCCGAAGCTGATAGTACTGCGTAGCGGTAGCACGGAGGGTTCCGCCATTACCGACTTTCCTTTTTGAAAGTGGTGGATGGTATTGGCCAGCTGTGGTGCGGCTTCGAGCAGCAGGTGGCTGATGCCATGTTCCGCTGCGCGGGCAGCGGCTGACAGGCCGCCGGGCCCGGATCCAACGATTACTATTTTGAACTTTTCACTTGTCATTAGGGCCGTGCTCAAAATCGGTTAGCGTTGCCGCGATGTGTATTCACAATCCATTATTTTACATGGCAGGCAGGATGCAGACGGATATTTTAATCAGTTTGGAGCATAACAGCTTTGGCGGTAACTTTATAAGCGGATCGCTCGTCCATTTAAGCTTTGAGCCGGATTAAAGCTCGCTGTTAACAACGGATTCCGCCTCAGAATACAGTGTATTAAGCTGTGCCTCGTCAAGTTCTAAAATACGCAGGCTGACATCCCCCAGCTTGCTCCATTCGTGCGTCATGCTAAGGCCGAGCTGCTTTTGCACGATGTGCTCGGCCAGTTGTGCGGTGGCAATCAGTCTGCGGCTGAGTAGCGGGATTTGAGAACTCAGCGATTCTAACGCAGTGAGGTCATGGTGATTGCGTATCGCCAGACAAATCTCCTCAGGCAGCCACCAGCTTTGCGCGAGTATGCAACCGATCATCGCGTGGTTGGTGGACAGGCCGTTATTTTCGATTTCGGTAAAGCTTTGTTCCGTGCTTGCATTGGCTTCATTGAGAATTTTTTCATACTGCGGGAAACGTCCGAGCAACACCGGGATGCCGCAGTCGCGGAACAGGCCGAAGGTATAGGTGTCTTCAGCGCGCAGGCCGCGGATATTTAAGTGTTGGGCTAGCCAGCCTGACAAATATGCAATACGGGCGGAGGCGTCCCAGAAACGCTCCATATTCGGCACGTTAGGAAAAGCCTTGCGCAGAATAATGCCTGCTACCGCACGACTGGCTGGTTTGAGTCCCAGTATGGTGAGCGCTTCATTGACGGATCGCACGCGTTGACGCAAACCGAAGTAGGGCGAGTTGGCTGTTTTGATCAGTCCGGCTGACAGGCCGACATCGCTGCCGATAATACTGGCCAGCCGGTTAAAGTCAGGTTCCTCCAGACGCGCCTCATTCATAAAACGATCCAAGATCAGCGGGCAGGGGGGGATGCCGACGTCGAGTATGGAACGTTCGATCAGGTTGTCAACGGCTGACGGGGAGGTATCGTGCAGGGTTTGCGTCATTGTGTATTCCTGTTCTGAAGCCAGTGAAGCAGGGCTTCTTCGGGCATCGGTTTTGCGTAGAAAAATCCCTGGATTGCATCGACGCCTGCATCGAACAAGGCGTCGATTTCCTTCTGGTGTTCACAGCCTTCGGCGACCACCGTCATTCCCAGTTCGTGCCCGAGTTGCGTCATCGCACGGACCACGGCAAGGGCGCGGCGATCTTCCGGCAGTACCGTCACGAAAGCGCGATCGAGTTTGAGTTTTTTGGCCGGAATGTCTTTCAGGTTAGCCAGGCATGAATAGCCCGTGCCGAAATCGTCAATCGATAAACTCACGCCCGCAGCAATGGCATTTTTAAGATTGTTCTGCACCGTATCGGAGATGTCCATGAACAGCGATTCGGTCAGCTCCAGTTCGATCAATTCCGGTTTTACGTTGGAGCAGATCAGCGCCGCATGCAGCGCCTGCGTGAACTTGGAAGAAACGAGTTGAGCGCGTGAGACGTTGATGGCCACCTTGGTGTGATATCCGGCATCCTGAAGCTGGCGCGCTTGCAATGCGCCTTGCAATAAACTCCATTCGCCGAGTCGGACGATCAGTCCGGTCTTTTCGGCAACCGGGATAAATTTTCCCGGCGGCAGGTTGATGCCGTTAACGGTGCAGCGCATTAAAGCTTCGACGGCTTCAATTTTTCCATTGGCAAGAATGATAGGCTGATAGTGCAGGCACAGACCACCCGTTTCCAGCGCATCGTGCAGCATGCTTTCAATTGAAATTTCTTCTCGCGCCAGCGTGATGCCCAGTCTGCCCGGAATGGGTTCGTCGCCGGAAAAAACGATACAGTTTCCTCCTTTGTCCTTGGCCGCATACATGGCACGGTCTGCGCGCTCGAGTAAGGCGAGGGAGCTTTCATCCGTGTCGCAAATTGCGATGCCGATACTGGCGGTAGGGCAGAGTGTCAGATTGCCGATATTGATGATTTCACTGATGGTACTGGCAAGTTCACGGGCAAAATTTTCCGCGCTTGTCCGGTTGCAGCGAGGCACGAGGAAGACAAACTCATCTCCTCCCATGCGGGCAATTTCGGCGCGGCCGCTGGCACGATTGCGCAGCCGGACAGCGAGATCCTTGATCACTTCGTCGCCTCCGGGGTGTCCGAAGGATTCATTGATGCGTTTGAAACGGTCCAGATCAATCCAGATAGCCGCGTAAGGCTGGGATTGTGATGTCGCGGCAAATCGTCCTGCCGCCGCTAAGCAGCCGAAGCGCCCCAGAAGTCCTGTGAGTGGGTCTGTGCTATTCATAGGCTCAGCTGCTGCGATTGTCGGTTGGAAATAAGGCCATCTTCATCAAGGGCGGATAAATTGTCTGTGTAATTTCCTGTCACGCCTTTGCTCCCCTGAGTTGTTCATTGATTATTTGACATCTGTACGTGTCATTTTCTGAGCGCAAATTTACGCGCAACGGGGTTTAAACTCAAGTCCGTTCGGACATAATTAAACTAATTGCCTCAACGGCGCGCCTGCCCTGATGAGCGGTATTAATTCGGGTGTGAACGGTATATTTTGGCCTCGTTGCATGTAGCCTGTCTGTGCCCGTGTAGAAAATGTGCAGGGCGTGTTGAGCAAAGTCGCGGCTTTAGCTGTGCTGGCGCGCTTGTTTGTAGCGCAGGCATTTAATCCTGCAGGCATCAATTTACTTAAGCAGGGCGCATGCAAAGCTCGTAAAATGTGCCCCCTTTTGTTTAATTGTTAGGCCGTTATGACGACTCGTACCCGTTTTGCTCCCAGTCCAACCGGTTATCTGCATATAGGCGGCGCGCGCACCGCGCTGTTTTCATGGGCCTATGCCAGAAAGCTCGGCGGGACATTCATCTTGCGCATTGAAGATACGGATCTCGAGCGCTCGAGCCAGGCTTCGGTGCAGGCAATTCTGGACGGGATGTCGTGGCTGAACCTGGATTACGATGAGGGTCCTTTTTATCAGATGCAGCGCATGGACCGTTACAAGGAAGTGCTCGCCGGGCTGATCGCACAAGGCCATGCCTATTATTGTTACACCACGCCCGATGAACTCGAAGCCATGCGTGAAGCCATGCGTGCACGCGGCGAGAAGCCTCGCTATGACGGATGCTGGCGTCCTGAGGCGGGCAAGGTGCTGCCGGTGCCGCCGGAGGGTGTGAAGCCCGTGGTACGCTTTAAAAATCCGTTGACGGGCGTTGCCGCCTGGGACGACATGGTCAAGGGGCGGATTGTTTTCGAAAACAGCGAACTGGACGATCTGATCATTGCCCGTCCGGATGGCACGCCGACCTATAATTTCTGTGTGGTGGTAGATGATCTGGATATGGGGATCACGCAGGTAATACGCGGCGATGATCACGTCAATAACACGCCGCGTCAGATCAATATTTTGAAGGCGCTGGGCGCGACCCTGCCGCAGTATGCGCACGTGCCGATGATACTGGGCAGCGATGGCGAGCGGCTGTCGAAGCGCCACGGGGCGGTGAGTGTGATGCAATATGCCGAAGACGGCTTTCTGCCTGAGGCGCTGATCAATTACCTGACGCGTCTGGGCTGGTCGCATGGCGATGAAGAAGTCTTTTCGGTCGAACAATTCGTCGAATGGTTTGATCTGGAGCACATCAGCAAATCGGCGGCACAGTTCAATCCGGAAAAGCTGCGCTGGCTTAATCAGCATTACATCAAGCTGGCGGACAACACCCGTCTGGCGGAGCTGGTAGGCGGGCACCTGCTGGCGCGCGGCATTGTAGCGAGCAATGCGCCGAAACTGGAAGACGTGATCGCGCTCTATAAGGGGCGTGTTGCGACGCTGCTCGAACTGGCGGATGAGGCTGAAGTGTTTTATGCCGATGTGCATCCTGATCAGGCCCTGCTCGATGAACAATTGGTTGAGGAAGTAAAGCCTGCGTTGCGTGAACTGGCCGAACGGTTTGCCGATGTCGAGTGGCAGGCACCGGCGCTGGCGCTGCTGATCAAGGAATTGCTGGCTAAGCATACGCTTAAGATGCCTAAGCTTGCGATGCCTTTGCGCGTGATGCTGGTAGGTCAGACGCATACGCCATCGGTTGACGCCGTGCTGGCGTTGTTTCCGCGCGAGACCGTCTTGGTGCGTATGGCCCGTTATTTATAGAAAAAAGACTTTACAGATTCTGGGCATATCCCTATAATGCGCGCTCTTCGAAACGGGGGTATAGCTCAGCTGGGAGAGCGCTTGCATGGCATGCAAGAGGTCAGCAGTTCGATCCTGCTTATCTCCACCAAAGAAGAAAAGTTTTAGATTACGTCCCTATCGTCTAGAGGCCTAGGACATCGCCCTTTCACGGCGGTAACACGAGTTCGAATCTCGTTGGGGACGCCAGATTTGCAGTAGAAGTAAAAGTTTCAACGTCCCTATCGTCTAGAGGCCTAGGACATCGCCCTTTCACGGCGGTAACACGAGTTCGAATCTCGTTGGGGACGCCAGATTTTTTAAGAGGCAGCTTGATTATTCAAGCTGCCTTTTTTGCATTCTGTCCGCCAAAACCGGCTAGCTGCCGCTGCTGCGCGCCGTTTTAACCTCCACCACGATTTTATTCACCCGTGCTTGTGTGGCCAGTTCAGCGTTATCAACGCTTTCCTGAATTCCTGAACGTCCTTGTTCCAGCGATTCAATTTTGCGCAGCCGCGTTGCGATTGCTGTGCAGATTGTTGAGGCCGACTGAATAGTGACACAGCGATAACTACCAGATTGCCGCAGAATAATATTTGGCGATGTTTTGGTCTGCTGTGAGTAGGGGGGATTCGCGGTGTGCGGCTTGGGCGACGATGATCCGGTCAAACGGGTCCCGTGTCCAGTCGAGTTTAAGTGCTGCGCCGATCACGGCGGCAAAGGGTTGCTGGCAAGTTTGCAGGCCAATATCGCGCTGCAAACAGTCGAGAATTGTCGCTGCGGGGCAATTGATACGGGAGATTTCTTGCAGGTAGGCCAATTCCAGTTCTACCATGGGTGAAATGAGCAGTTGTTCTGCAAAATCAATCGCGCGGATTCCTTGTGGGGTCAGGCGCGCCCCGCCATCTTGATAAAGCCAGATCAGAATGTGGGTGTCGAGATAAAGCCGTTTCATAGTGTGGGTTTCCATTCCTGTTCCCAGGAAAGGCTGGCCAGATCATCGGCGTTGCCATTGATTATGCCGGGATGTGGTTTAAGCGCAGCGAGGCGCCGGGTTGACTGGTCGCGGACGATGCGCAGCGAACCGTTGGGTCGTTTGATTTGCACGGCTTCACCGGTGGCGAGAATGTTATCCAGTGTGCTGAAAAGCTCGGCGCGCAGGCGAGTGGCGGTAAGGCATGTTGGCATGGTTAGACTCCGTGTTTAGCATGTGTACAGGTTATACCAAAATATGTACCTATTCAATAGGGGAGCGACGATGTGAGTCACAGGCGCTTTTTTTCAAAAGTAATCCTGCTGCCGCTACCAGCGCTTAGAAACGGGGCTGCTACTTGACCTGTGCATACCGCGCGGGTAAATCATTCCAGCTCTTAGTAGTGAGTACATCGGCCGCACTGGTCAGCCTGAATTTGAAATGCGGGAACACAGGAAAAATTAAAGCTGTCGGCAGTGGCTGTGCATAGCCCAATTCAAACAGCCAATATTTAGTATTCTTCTCACTGTCCATCCTGCCGGTTTGTTCAATACTCAAATCACAGCGGTTTTTTAATTTCACCGATTTAACCGGATACAAATGTGTAATGTGTCTCCCGTCAGCATCGCCGTGCGCGATTGCGCAATAACGAACTTCACGCATTGCATTTCGTTCGACGGAGAACTTATTGGTTGTACTGAGAGGGATGTGATACCAGCGCGCACTTCCGTCACAATAGTGCTCTGAATAGACTTTGCTTCGATCCGGACCCAATGGCGCTGTCAAGGTCAAATCCGTGTAGCGGGAAAGAGAAGTGCCGGACTGTGCAATGCGCCCTGAGTCTTCCGCAAAAAACTGATCCGGATGAGGAATGAAATAGGTTAATTCCTTCGATGCATCATTTTCGTATTGTAAGATTCCAAAACAGTTGGTTAGGAATCCCTGCAACCATTTGTTATTTTGCCCCGGTAACAGTGGAAAGCCGCCAATTCCCACAGAGTCGATGGCATCCTTATACGGATTGGCACCTGCATCCTCCTCAAACCAGCCGGGATACAGCACAAAGGCCCCCAGAACCGGGCGGCTTTTCTCATGCCCGCCGTCATCGGCCTGATGAATATGTATCAGCGCATCACGATAGCGGTGCATTTGATTAATCGCATCGTCCGGTGCGCAATCTACGCCGTTTTTATCTTCTGCGATGCGGTATTTTGCATCGAATATCCACTGAATTTTTTCGCCGTTAGCAAACGTAGCTTCAAGAAAAATATCGGGTTTTTGTACCGTCGTCCAGGAATAAATTTTGCCGAAAGCGGGGTCTTTGCTGCGCGAAAATACGGGTTCGTGTGCCAGTCTGATTTTGATGCCGTCAGCTCTTGAGAAATGAAATGCTGCGCCCATACCATCGGTCAGCGTCTTCTCCAGACCTTTGTTATTGAGCAGTGCCCGGCTGGTTGCAGTCTCGACAAATCCTAGCGCAAGCAGCATTCCCCGTACTTCCAGTAAGCACCAGACTTCATACAGTTCCGCGACGGACTTCATAGAAACGGCTGCGTGCCGGCCGAACAAATCCAGGTAAAGTTTAAGTTCCTGCCAGATTCTATACACGGCGGCATAACCTGCGCGCTGCTGCAATACCAGTGACTCTGCGCTCATGCCTTCAAACGCGCCCACGTCAGCAAAGAAAGGGCGATTCAATAATTGTTCCAGCGGTTTTTTCCAGCCGCTTAATTCGTTCAAAAACGAGACGGAAATACGTCCCTGTTCAGGCACTTTATCTTCACGTTCAACGCGATCCTTAAAACGCATGAGTTCTAAAATACTTTTGTTCAGCACCATTTTCACAAACTGATTTTCCGGTGTATTCACCGAAAGACGCTTTGCATTGATTTGATAGCGGTGCTGATATTCACCGTTGCGTAAATCTCCGGTGACACGCTCTTCCAATTTAGCCGAAAGCCTTCCGCGTAACCGTTCCGCGCTGACATTTTTCGCATAAGGCATTAAACGGGTATGGGGCGTGCGGCAGATTTGTTGCACGCCGCTTTCCAATGCACTTCGTAACGACTCGAAATGCGCCAGCCATAACAACGGAAACCGTTCATGCGGCTTATTCGACTTTGCCAGCTCTTGATCGGTTTTTTGCGCCAGTGAGAAACGCCACAGCGGGTACAAGGCATCTACATCGCTGTGAATTTTTTCAAGGTCTTTTGCCATCGCCATCTTGGTCGGCAACACCTCAAAAGACAGGTACTGTTCGATCAGCGTCTCGTTCACGTAATAACGAACACCCAGCCGAAACCATCCGATATCGTTGCCGAAATTGACACTGCCACTCAACCTGCACGGCTTGTAATGAAAAACCTCTTCTATACCGCGCAAACGATGAATAATGACCGGTTCGATGCGAGTGCTTACCGCATCGCTGAAAATGAATTCAAAAGTATATTGTTTGTTTTCAAAGAATAAGGCTTCGGGCAAAACAAGCCCGGGTTGCGACTTCGCCAATTGCGCATCTTGCGGCTGTGTAAGCAGCAGGGCAGGACTAAAGCGTATCGAAGTAACTGGCAGGTCTGCATTTCGCGCATGGTGTGTTTTCTTCAGTAAGTCTTGCGCCTTGTCTATTTCCTTCGTCCAGACCGACAATTCAAAGTGCGAGGTTGAAAGTGTCAAGATTTCAGGCATGGTCTGTCCTTATAGGCATCCATACCGTCATTCCCGCGCAGGCGGGAATCCAGCCCGCCATGCAGTTCGACAGAAGATACGGGTTACGGGAACGCATTACGGCCAGAATGTCGTAAAACCATTTTCGTCTAAACGCTTTTGCATCCAAGACAACTTGGCAGATGCGCGCCAGGCCACGGTGCACTCGCCACCGGATTTTTCGCGCAGCAAATCAGGTCGATCAGCTTTCTTATCTTTGAATTGTGTGGAGATTTCATCCTGTAGTCGCGTGAGCAAACTGACCGTGCCGTTTGAATTTAATTTTTCCGCATCACCATCAATACGCGGCAACACCTTGCTCATCAAAAAATCATCCCACACCGCATACAACCCGGCATCATCTTTCGGGTTAAAGCACACCACCGCCAGCAGCAACTCGTTCAGCGCGCGATAGGCCAGCTCAAACGGCGAACCGCTTAATACCTTATTGATCGCAGCCAGAAATTGAATGCTGTTCTCACCGCCTTTATCCGCCTCAACCTCTGCCAAATCAGCCCGCGAGGCTTTTGATATCAGCGGAAAGCTCAGTGTTTTAGCCTGGCTGATTTTATCTTCGTCAAAAAACTCAGCAAAATCATTAGGATAGAAGACGCCAAAATCGATAGTAAAAGCGCGGTCGATCACCTTGCGCGAAAATCCGTGCGTGGTCTCATCCATGTTCACCGTACCGGCGACAATCAGATTGGGCGGTAACGGCACGCCCTTCTCAAGGAAGTATGCCCACAGCCCGTCATATTGCGGATCCTCTATATTCAATTCTTTGCGCAGTGCGCTGCGTCCGTCATCATCTAACTGTTTAATTGTCGCGCCCTTCAGCAGCGGATCACAGGTATAACATCCTGCATCCCACTTGCGCGTTTCCACCACCGACAAATAGTCGGCAAAATACTGCTCCACCGGAGCCAGGTTCATCTCATCCAGACACAACCAATATGGCGTCATCTCTTCCGGCGATATACACGGCAGCTTTGCATCAGAAGCATCCTCTAAGGCCACCGCATCCAGCCAGGCACGTACCACGAAGCGTAATAGCTCGGTTACCACATAACGTGCTGAACCATTTGAACCGATGCGCGACACATAGCCCAGCAAGTCTGAGGGCTCATGCCAGTCTGGACGCACGGAAATCAGACAGTAATTGGTCAAATTTCCATTACGGTGCACGGCTGCTTGTTCGCGCACAAAACGGGTTTTACCTGTGCCGGAGATACCCGCAAGGAGAAGAAAGGGCTTAGGGATTGGCGTTCCAATTTTTTTAAGTGCCAGAGTTGATGAATTCAATTCATCATGGTTTTGTGCTGCTCGCCAGATGGGTTCAATTTCATCGTAAAACTTCATAGAATCCAATAAATCAACTTTAAGTTCATCGTTAGATGGTAGGGAATTTAGCTTGTAAAAACGAGCAGCAATATTTGCCTTTTCATAAGATTTCCCCAGTGAAGTACTTGCACCTAGTTCAACTTGCTGTTGACCCCATTTGCTTAGTTCTGGCATTTTTTCTCTGATTTTGGATACGATCAAGTCGGCTTGCTTATCAGCTTGTACTTTTCCATATAGTTTTTGTGGGTTTGTAGATCCGCGCCCAATTGATAAATAAACACCTAATCCATCAGGACGAAACAAATACCCAGGATAAATTCCATCTTGTGTGGTTTTAGTAATTTCAGGATTCAGGATTGAAAGCCAAGGAACATTTGCCCAATTCCCTGCTCCAGCACTACCAGAAACAATATAATTTGGATATTTTTCATCAATAATTGAGATAACTTCATCTCGAAGTTCCTGACGAATCGCGTGAGCAAGTGGATGATTTGTAAAGGGCTCAGTTGTAGCTTTAGGCCATTCAGTCAATATACGTTTAAGGATTTCTCTAAGCATAACTTTTCCTAATTTGGCAATTACGAGTATTTGGTTTCTTGCGCTTGAGCGGCATTACAGAGGAATCCGTAAGTTGGCGCGTGAGTCTATAATCGACAATTACTACAAATCCATTCTTTAATGTGATTGTTTGAATTAAGCCTGATTATTCTCATCACGTTTAATCGTGTCTGTAAATTTCTTCACCCAAAACTCTGTACGACTTTTCGGTAATATTGCACCAGAACAATGAGGATGACTGTGCCAGAAACAATCATGCTCGAATATGACGGTTTTATCTTTCGGCGGAACAATGTCAGGCTTACCGGGCAATATGGTGTAACTGTAAACGAAATCTCTGCCTGTGCAACAGACTCAGCTCCGGCACGGTATTTTTACTGCGAACCCGGCTCATATTCCAGCTTCGCCGCTCCTTTGTCAGCTTATCTGCCATTCAATTTATTTAGCATTGCTCAGGATCCCCAGCGGGTACCCAGAAGAGCATACATTCGGCGAATTGTACGTCTCACACTGATCAGGCAAAGCAGGTCACGCGGTTTCTACCTTCTTGTTTTGCGTGATACATCGCCTGATCTGCATCGCGCTGGATATCCTCGATTGCATGATGGTGCGGCAGATTAGGTGCGACGCCGATGCTGGCAGTGATTTTCAGTTACGTTTCGCCGGTTGTGGGCATCAGGCTTTCAATGTCCAGACGCAGCTTTTCTGCCAGCGTCAATGCGCCTTGCAAATCCGTGTTGGGGAGGAACATGGAAAATTCCTCTCCGCCGATACGCCCCAGCGCGTCGCTTAGACGGGTATTGCGCAGCAGGCAGGCGGCGGTGTCACGCAAGACCGTATCCCCGGCTTCGTGTCCGTAGGTGTCATTCACGCGTTTGAAGTGGTCCAGGTCGATAAACAGCACGGCGAACGGAGCACCCGTGCGCAATGCGCCGCTGATCAGTTGCTCGCACGTAGCATAATAAGCGCGGGCATTCATCAGTCCCGTGAGTGGATCGGTTGCCGCTCGGATCGTCCGGCACCAGAATCAGTGCGGAAAGGTAGATCAGCAGGCTGGCCGTTTCGGTGAGTATCGCGATGACAAAAAAGCGCTCCTTGTGTCCGTATAGTGCCGCGGTCAGCACAATGCACGTGGCAAAATAGGCGATGTTGTTGCGCACATGCAGGCCGGAGAGGTGGTTCACTTGCAGGCGGTCAGCCAGAATGAACAGGCCTGAAAAGAAAATTCCCATCAGCAGCAGCGCATACAACAGGCGGAACTGGAAGCGCTGATATTCTTCGTCTTCCGGAAAATTGACGCCGCCAAAGAGGAGGGATTCGATATTAGTCATCAGCAGCTTCGCATTATTGAATGTCCTGAAGCCTATGACGATCGCCGGATTATTGCAAGCAATCCAGGCATGTTCGACGTTAACCTGCGCCCATGCTCTGAATTCATGTCCCATGGTGCTGCGATCAAAGCACTACGAGCAAACGGAAGTTTTTTGCAGTGCGGGAGCACGATAGAGCCTGTGCTACAGAAATCTGTCCAGCAGCTTTCGGCTATGCGCATCCAGATTTTCGGTATTGCGGATCAGGAATGACACGCCGTGACCATCGGTGATCAGCAGCGCACTGGCGGATAGCCGGCGGATATGATCTTCGGCTTTGAGCAACAGTTCCGTGTCGCCGCGATCCGTTTCAACCTGCCAGCTGCTTGGGGTGGCAAAGCTCGATACGCTGCAGATGCGGCGTATTACGGGCGTGAATTCCCGGTGCGCCAATTCCTCCCGTATCAAGGTTTGGATGTCGCCTGATACATCGGTGAGTTTTTCTATCCAGACGTGTTCATGGCCTTCTATGCCCATCAGCGAGATGCACTCGTCGGGGGCTGCGATGGGGAAGGCGCGTACGGGTACGACGCCAGCATGACTTTCGCCGTTCCGGGTGAGCACCAGCTGACCTGCTGCGTTGCGTATTAACTGGAAGCTGTTCATGCGCTCACCTTGTTGTCTGTCTGGATGGCGGGGACATCGTTTAAGTCCGTATCGACGTTGCGGGCCTGTGCCTGATACAGGCGGTAATAAGCCCCTTGAGTTGCCATCAGTTCGTCGTGGCTGCCGATTTCAACGACTTCGCCCTTGTCCAGTACCACCAGGCGGTTCGCCTTGTGCAGGGTGGAGAGGCGATGGGCGATGGCGATCGTGGTGCGGCCGTGCACCAGATTGTCCAGCGCCTTCTGGATTTCTTTTTCGGTTTCAGTATCGACCGATGCAGTTGCTTCATCGAGGATCAGAATGCGCGGGTCGATCAATAGCGCGCGGGCAATCGAGATGCGCTGGCGCTCACCGCCGGACAAGCCGTGACCGCGCTCACCGACCAGAGAGTCGTAGCCGTGCGGCAGGCGCAGTATGAATTCATGCGCATGAGCCGCGTGGGCTGCGGCAACGATTTCGGCGCGGGTTGCATCCGGTTTTCCGTAGGCGATGTTTTCGGCAATGGAGCCGAAGAACAGGAACGGGTCTTGCAATACCAGCCCGATATGGCGGCGATATTCGGAAACGGGCAGCGATTTGATGTTAACGCCGTCGATGCTGATGGAACCTTCCGAGACATCGTAGAAGCGGCACATCAGATTGACCAGCGTGCTCTTGCCCGAGCCGCTGTGGCCGACAAGCCCGATCATTTCGCCGGGTTGTATGGTCAGATTCAGGTCCTTGATCACGGCGCGGTTGCCATAGCGGAATCCGGCACCCTTGAGATCAATGCGGCCTTCAATCTGGCCCAGATGAACCGGATTCGCTGGTTCGGGTACGCTAGAGACATGGTCGAGGATGTCGAAGATGCGCTTGGCACCCGCTGCGGCCTTTTGCGTCACCGAGACGATGCGGCTCATCGAATCCAGTCGCGCATAAAAACGGCTGATGTAGGCTAAAAAGGCCGTCAGTACACCGACGGTGATTTCGTTGTTGGAGACCTGCCAGATGCCGAATGCCCAGACGACCAAGAGGCCGATTTCGGTCAGCAGCGAGACGCTCGGGGTAAACAGCGACCAGATTTTGTTGATGCGGTCGTTGACTTGCAGGTTGTGCGCGTTGGCGACGTGAAAGCGCTCGGCCTCGCGCTTTTCCTGAGCGAAGGCCTTGACCACGCGGATGCCGGGGATGGTGTCGGCCAGTACGTTGCTCACTTCAGACCAGACGCGATCAATTTTTTCAAAGCCGGTACGCAAGCGGTCGCGCACGTTGTGGATCATCCAGGCGATGAAGGGCAGCGGTACCAGCGTGACCAGTGCCAGCCACGGATTGATCGAGAACAGGATAGCCGCGGTCATCACGATCATCAGCACATCGGTTGCAAAGTCGAGCAGATGCAGCGATAAAAATACGCAGATACGATCCGATTCCGAACCGATGCGCGACATCAGATCCCCGGTGCGTTTGCCGCCGAAATATTCAAGTGAGAGGCGCAGCAGGTGTTCGTAAGTGATGGTGCGCAGATCGGCACCGATGCGCTCGCTCACCAGCGCCAGGATATAAGTCTTCGCCCAGCCCAGTCCCCATGCCAGCAAGGCCGAGCCTAAAAGCCCTGCCAGCAGCCAGCCGACGATGACGAAATCGATCGGCGTGCCGTTCTGGTACGGAATCAGTACCTTGTCCATCAGCGGCATGGTCAGATAAGGCGGCACCAGTGTGGCAGCGGTCGAGGCGAGCATCAGCAGGAATCCTGACAGCAGTTGCCACTGATAGGGTCTGGCAAAGCGCCACAGGCGCAGCAGCGTCCAGGCCCGTGGCGGCGCATTGAGAGTGATGCTGCAATGCGGGCATTCGCCCTGATCAAGCGGTGTCAGGCAATCCGGACAGAGTTCGGGTGCGTCAGGCGTGGCGGGTATGCCGGAGCACGCGCTGGTTTGTTGCTGCTTGTACTGTTTGATGAAGCGGACAGCCGATGCGTTGTGAGCCAGTGTGTAAAACCAGCAGACTAAACGAGTGGCGCCGTCGAACAGTTCGATGCGTCCGACGCCGCCGTGATCCCGGTGCTGCAGGGTCAGTGTGTCGCGATACGGGTAATCGCAATCTGAACCCAGATCGATCAGCCGGCAATCGGTGATGAGCAGCAGGTTGTGCGTAAAATTAAGCTGCGCATCGAGGTTGAGTTCCAGATGGCCGGTGATAGTTTCGCCGTCAGTCAAACATGACTGGGCTTTGATGCGCCATGCATCGGGTATAGATAGGGTCACGGGGAAGGGTGTTTGAGTATTCACTGGCTGCGATATTACTACAATAAAACGCACGGACAAACAGTTTTGCCGCGCCCTCTGGTAAACTTGTATTGCGGTCAGGTAAACCGATGTGGAGTGGTCTGCGTTAACCGCTTCGTGCCCTAATTTTACATTCGCCAGGAAAGTCTGATGGAGTTTCTCAAAATATTGTCTCTGCGTGGCCCGAACATCTGGACTTATCGCCCCGTACTAGAGGTGTGGCTGGATATCGGTGTATTGGAGGATTCCCCTTCCAATACCATTCCCGGTTTTTACGAACGACTGACTGCCTGGTTGCCGACGCTGATCGAGCACCGTTGCGGCATCGGTGAGCGAGGCGGTTTTCTGCAGCGTTTGCGTGAAGGTACCTGGCCCGGCCACATACTCGAACACGTCACCCTCGAATTGCAGAATCTGGCCGGTATGCAAAGTGGCTTTGGCAAGGCGCGCGAAACCTCCGTGCGCGGCGTCTACAAGGTTGTCGTGCGTTCGCGCAATGAGGCCGTTACACGTGCGGCGCTGGCAGCCGCCCGCGATCTGATTCTGGCTGCGATGCAGGACAAACCCTTTGAAGTGGCGCCCGTCGTTGCAAAACTCAACGACATGGTCGATTCCTTGTGTCTTGGGCCTAGCACCGCCTGTATCGTCGATGCGGCAAGCGACCGGGGCATTCCGTCTATCCGCC
This sequence comes from Gallionella capsiferriformans ES-2, assembly GCF_000145255.1. Classification (NCBI taxonomy): domain Bacteria; kingdom Pseudomonadati; phylum Pseudomonadota; class Betaproteobacteria; order Nitrosomonadales; family Gallionellaceae; genus Gallionella; species Gallionella capsiferriformans. The sequence continues at coordinate 1,748,942 of NC_014394.1, read as the reverse complement.
TGACGGAAGGAAATCTAGTGCAGCTGGGTTACGGCGTGAGCCAGCACCGCATCTGGACTGCCGAGACCGATCAGACCAGCGCGATTGCCGAGAGTATTTCCCGCGATAAAGATTTGACCAAGACCTTGTTGTCGGCTTGCGGCGTACCCGTTCCTGAAGGGCGCATCGTCGATAATCCGGCGGATGCATGGGAAGCTGCAGAAGATATCGGTTTGCCGGTGGTGGTAAAACCCACCGACGGCAATCACGGGCGTGGCGTTTCCACTGAACTGATGACGCAGGAAGAAGTCGAGGCCGCTTTTGTGCTGGCCGATGCCCAGGGCAGCGAAGTGATCGTCGAGCGTTATATTCGCGGCAATGAGCACCGTCTGCTGGTGGTCGGCGGGCGTCTGGCGGCAGCGGCACGCGGCGAGACGGTATCGCTGGTTGCGGACGGAAAATCCACGATCCGAAGCCTGATCGCAGAACAGATCAATACCGACCCGCGACGCGGGGAAGCCGAAGAATTTCCGATGGATAGGGTCGAGATCGATACCGATGCCGCCGCGCAGTTTGAACTCAAACGGCAGGGATATGCTGCTGATTCGGTGCCTGAAGCGGGCACTGAAGTGCTGATTCAGCGCAACGGCAATGTCGCCTTCGATGTCACGGATCTCGTGCATCCCGAGGTGGCTGCGACGGTTTCGCTGGCTGCGCGCATCGTGGGGCTTGATATCGCCGGCATCGATCTGGTCGCCGAAGATATTTCCCGGCCGCTTGCAGAACAGGGCGGGGCGATTGTCGAAATTAATGCGGGCCCGGGTCTTTTGATGCATTTGAAACCCGCCTCAGGCGAGCCGCGTCCTGTCGGGCGCGCAATCGTCGATAGTCTGTTTACAGCGGAGGAGACCGGGCGAATTCCGGTGGTGGGAATTTGCGGCACGCAAGGCAAGGCGCAGGTCGCCCGCATTGTGACCCGGTTGCTTAAACTCGCAGGCTATTACGTCGGGCTGGCAAGCCGGGACGGGCTGTCGTTTGATAAGCGCATTGTGGATAAAAGGGATAGTTCGAACTGGTCGTCTGCGCAAAAAGTGCTGCTGAATCGATCGGTTAACGCCGCTGTCATCGAAAACAGCATCGAAACGATTTTGTCCGAAGGCTTAGGCTACGACCGCTGTCAGGTGGGTATTATCACCAACCTGGAACCGGCGAAGCATTTCGGTGCGTATTACATCGAAACCGCTGAGCAGGTCTGTAATGTCGTGCGCACACAAATCGATGTCGTGCTCTCCAACGGTGTGGCGGTGCTCAATGGTGCCGATCCGCTGGTGGCAGCGATGGCTGACTATTGCGACGGTGAAGTGATTTATTTCGCACGCGAGGGCGAGTTGCCGGCTGTCACTGAACATTTGCAGGCAGGCGGGCGGGCCGTGCTGGTCAGAGGCGATAAAATTGTGTTTTGCACCGGATCAGATGAGGTCTTGCTGCTGACGCTGTGCGCGGTGCCGATGTCCGCTGATGAATGTAATTTGTCGCAACTGGAGAATGTGCTGGCCGCCGTCGCTGCAGCCTGGGCGTTGGGCGTTTCGCCTAGTTTGATTCGTGCCGGCATTGCTTCGTTTGAAGTAGCTGAAATTTCAGCCCGTTAAATAAAGGGAAGTTTTTAATGAAAGTGTCACGCATACGCGCCCTGCGCGGACCTAATCTCTGGAGTCGGCATACCGCCATTGAAGCCATCGTGTCCTGTACTGACACCGAGTGCGACATTGCTAAAATGAGTGGTTTCGAGGGGCGGCTTCGTGCACGCTTCCCGGAAATCGGCCTGTTGCGATTGCCGGGGCACGCGGAGGCAGTCACCATCGCCCATGTGCTCGAAGTCGCGGCCTTAGGATTGCAAGCGCAGGCCGGTTGTCCGGTTACTTTTTGCCGCACCTCGGCGACGATGGAAGCGGGCGTCTATCAAGTTGTCTTCGAGTACAGCGAAGAGGCGGTGGGGCGGTTAGCGTTTAAGCTGGCTCGCGACCTGTGTGCCTCGGCGCTGGAAGATACCCCGTTTGATCTGCCAGGTGCACTCGCGCAATTGCGTGAACTCGATGAGGATGTGCGCTTGGGGCCCAGTACGGGTTCGATCGTCGAGGCCGCTGTCAAACGCAATATCCCCTATCGTCGTCTGACTGAGGGTAGTCTGGTTCAATTCGGCTGGGGCAGTCGTCAGCGCCGCATTCAGGCTGCTGAAACGGATTTGTCCAGCGCAATCGGTGAAGCGATTGCACAAGATAAGGAGCTGACTAAAAAGCTGCTTGAAGCGGCCGGTGTGCCGGTGCCTCAGGGGCGACCCGTTGCGGATATCGAAGATGCGTGGGTGGCGATGTGCGAAATCGCAGGGCCGGTGGTGGTCAAACCGCTCGATGGCAATCAGGGCAAAGGCGTGACGGTCAATATTGTGACACGCGAGCATCTGGAAATTGCTTACGCCGCAGCGGCAAAAATCAGTTCTGAAGTTTTACTCGAACGCTTTATTCCCGGCAGCGATTTTCGCATGCTGGTGGTCGGTGACCAGCTGGTGGCGGCAGCGCGTCGCGAACCGCCGATGGTGATTGGCGATGGCGTGCATTCGGTGCGTGAACTGGTCGATCAGGTCAATAGCGATCCCCGGCGCGGCGACGGACATGCAACCTCACTGACGAAGATGCGTATCGACAGCATTGCGCTGGCGCGTCTCGAAGTGCAGGGGCTGACGGTGGATTCGATTCCCGATAAAGGGCGCTATGTGATATTGCGTAACAACGCCAATCTGAGTACCGGCGGGTCGGCTACCGATGTCACCGATGATGTGCATCCTGAGATGGCAGCCAGCGCGGTTGCGGCTGCGCAAATGGTGGGGCTCGATATCTGCGGCGTGGACGTGGTGTGCGATTCTGTATTGCGTCCGCTGGACGAGCAGGGCGGTGGCGTGGTCGAAGTGAATGCCGCACCCGGTTTGCGCATGCATTTGCAGCCTTCGTTCGGCAAGGGGCGTGCGGTGGGAGACGCCATCGTCTCGATGATGTTTGAGGCGGGTAACGACGGACGCATTCCGCTGGTCGCGGTGGCAGGAACCAATGGCAAAACCACCACGGTGCGGCTGATTTCTCATATTTTAGGCTGTCAGGGGTTGCGGGTCGGGATGACGAATTCCGATGGCGTGTATATTCAGGGCAAACGCATTGATACAGGCGATTGTAGCGGGCCTAAGAGTGCACGAAATGTGTTGTTGCATCCTGATGTCGACGCGGCGGTATTCGAGACTGCGCGCGGCGGCGTACTGCGTGAAGGGTTGGCCTTTGACCGCTGCAACGTGGCGGTTGTCACCAACATCGGCATGGGTGATCACTTAGGGCTCAATTACATCAGTACGGTCGAGGATTTGAGCGTCGTTAAACGCGTCGTGGTGCAGAACGTTGCACTCAGCGGTGTGGCGGTACTCAATGCGGCCGATCCGATGTCTGCTGCGATGGCCGATATCTGTCCGGGTTCAGTGACCTTTTTTGCACAAGATCGCTCCCATCCGGTGATGGCGGCGCATCGCGCGCAGGGCAAACGGGTGGTGTATGTCGAGGGTAATCAAGTCGTGGCCTGCGAGAACACATTCGAGCAGCGCGTCGAATTGAGCCATATTCCCATTACCCGCAACGGCGTCATCGGCTTCCAGATCGAAAATGCGATGGCATCCATCGCGGCAGTCTGGGCCCTCGGTGTCGACTGGGACACTATACGTCGCGGGCTGGCGTCCTTTGTCAACGATGCGGCCACGGCACCGGGGCGTTTCAACTTCTTTGACTATCGCGGTGCGTCCGTGATTGCCGATTACGGCCACAACCCTGACGCCATCCTGGCGCTCATTTCCGCTGTGCAAAATATGCCTGCCAAAAAGCGCATGGTAGTGATCAGCGGGGCCGGAGATCGCCGCGACGAAGACATTCGCCTGCAGACTGAAATATTGGGCGATGTTTTTGATGAGGTCATTCTGTATCAGGATCAGTGTCAGCGAGGCCGTGCGGACGGTGAAGTGTTGAGCCTGTTAAGAGCGGGACTGATCAATGCGAAGCGCGCGAAAATTACCGACGAGATCAACGGGGAGTTTCTCGCCATCGATACGGCTTTGGCGCGCCTGATGCCGGGTGATTTATGTCTGATACTGATCGATCAGGTTGATGAAGCGCTGGCTCATATCGAAAAAACGATAGCGCAATCCTGATTGCGCCTTAAAACAGGATAAGGTCGGGTGACATCAGACCTTATCTGCTTTGAGTTTAGCGTTAAACACCACGCATGTTGACTGACGGCACGCCGGGCGGCAATGCCCGTCAATCGCTATTCACCTTTAATGTTAGCGCGGAACATACATGAACTTTATCAGGGGCGGAGTCGAAGCAGGCGGCCATGCGGAGAAAATTATCTCAGGCATCGGTGGCTTTATCGGCATCTTGCTGGCCATGTGGGTTAGCCAGCATTATTTAGGCACACAGGGGGCGGCGCTGCTGGTTGCGTCCATGGGCGCATCCGCCGTGCTGCTGTTTGCCGTGCCCAATGGCGCATTATCGCAACCCTGGCCGCTGATGGGCGGACATGTGTTCTCCGCGTTGATCGGTGTTTCTTGTGCACAACTTGTTCCGGATATGCTGATCGCGGCGCCTCTGGCAGTAGCGCTGGCGATCGCGTTGATGTATTACCTGCGCTGCATTCATCCGCCCGGCGGTGCAACAGCCATTACTGCGGTGATTGGCGGTGCACAGGTGCATGATCTGGGGTTTCAATTTGTTCTCACGCCAGTGCTGATCAATGCGCTCATCCTGTTGCTTGCCGCCATTGCGGTGAACTATGCATTTCCGTGGCGTCGCTATCCTGCACGCTTGCAAAAGACCGTTAAAGCGGTGCAGAGCAACAGCAATGATCATCCTCTGGGGCAGGCCGATTTTAGGTATGCGCTCGATGAGATTGGCACTTATGTCGATATTCGCGAAGAAGATTTGCTCAGGCTATACCGGTTAGCCTGCAAGCATGCGTGGCAGTTGTCGGACCTGCCGGACGTAATTACGCCGGGTTTTTATTACAGCAACGGTGAGACGGGCGATAGTTTGTCTGTGCGTCGTGTCATCGAATGTTCAGGCACCGGCACTGATGCCCTCATCACTTTTACCGTGGTGGCAGGAGAAGGCGTGGGGGCGGTAAAAACGATGACCCTTGCAGAATTCACTGGCTGGCAGCGCTATGAAGTGATCTTCAAAAATGGCGAGTGGCACCGGATCAGGCAGGCCTCAATGCCTAATCTGCATTAGACTGTGTCGATGAAACTGACTCACTATTCAATCTGCATTAGAAGTTGCAAGTTAAGCAGCGCGCGGGCGGAACGGGTTGTAAGTGGTGGGACGAGCAAGCTCCGTTAAGATCGCATCCTTCAAGAGTAATCAATAAGCGTTTTACAAAGGTTTTAGATGGATTTTCTCCCCGTTTTTATGAAGGTTAAAGGGCGCACTTGTCTGGTGGTCGGTGCCGGTGAGGTCGCGTTGCGCAAGGCGTCGGTCCTGCTCAGTGCCGGTGCTTCGGTCAGGGTCGTGGCGCCGGCGTTCTGCGCTGAATTCGCCGCTCTGACGGGTGTTGAATGTATCCACGCACGTTTTGCAGCCGTGCACCTTGACGGCGTCGTGCTGGTGATTGCGGCGACGGATGACCGCGCGGTCAATTTTGACGTCTCGCAACAGGCACGCCTGCTGAACATTCCGGTGAATGTGGTCGATAGTCCGGAGCTGTGCAGTTTTATCATGCCCTCGATACTGGATCGCTCGCCGCTGGTGGTGGCTTTTTCCAGCGGCGGGGCATCCCCGGTGCTGGCTCGCATGTTGCGCGCGACGCTTGAGACGATGATCCCGGCGCGTTATGGCCATCTGGCTCAATTTTGCGCCGATATGCGCGACACCGTTAAGGCGCGTATCTCCACCGCTGCCAGTCGGCGTATCTTTTGGGAAAATGCGCTGGACGGCGTGATTGCTGAAAAGGTGCTGGCAGGTGATGCGGCCGGTGCAAAGGCTCAGTTGATGGCTCAACTGGAGGATGCGGGGTTGCGGCCGCAAGGTGAGGTCTATCTGGTGGGTGCCGGGCCGGGCGATCCTGATTTATTGACATTTCGCGCGCTGCGCCTGATGCAAAAGGCCGATGTGGTGGTGTACGACAATCTAGTGTCCGCGCAGATTCTGGATATGACGCGCCGCGATGCTGCGCGAATTTTTGTCGGCAAGCAGCGTGACAATCACACGCTGCCTCAGCAGGAGATCAATGCGCTGCTGGTTAAATTGGCCATGGAGGGCCGCCGCGTTGTGCGACTGAAGGGCGGCGATCCGTTTATCTTCGGGCGCGGTGGCGAAGAAATCGAAACACTCTCAGAACACGGCATTCCTTTTCAGGTGGTGCCCGGGATTACCGCTGCATCCGGTGTTTCAGCGTATGCCGGCATTCCGCTCACCCATCGAGACTATGCGCAGTCGGTAATTTTTACCACCGGACACCTCAAGGAAGGCGTGCTTGATCTGGACTGGGAGGCCTTGTGCAGGCCGGGACAGACGGTCGTTATCTACATGGGCTTGGGTGCGCTGGCCGAGATTTGCCGTCAAATGATGGCCCACGGTCTCATACCAGACTGGCCTGCTGCGGTTGTCATGAACGGCACCCAACCCGATCAGGTCGTGGTGGTGGGCACGTTGCAGACGCTGGCAGACAAGGTGGCTAGCGCGGGGCTGAAATCTCCCTGTCTGATTATCATCGGCGAAGTGGTCAAGCTGCGTGACACGCTGTCGTGGTGCTAGCGCTGCGTATCCCTGCTGTTGCTGCACGGACCCGGTGTATTACTCTCCCAGATTCAGGCGTCTGATGTAGTGGCAGGTGTAGCCGCCGGGGTGTTTGATTAGATATTGCTGGTGGTATTCCTCTGCCCGGTAAAATTCGCGGAACGGCACCACTTCGGTGACGATTTTACTTTTTAATTCGCCAGAGGCCTCTGCGGTTTTAATGACCTCCATCGCGGTATGCTGCTGCGCCTCATCCAGATAAAAAATGGCCGAGCGGTACTGGCTGCCGATGTCGTTTCCCTGCTGGTTGCGCGTGGTCGGGTTGTGCATGCGGAAAAACTCGAACAAAAGATGCCGGTAGCTGAGTTTTTCGGGATTAAAAACAATTTTGAGCGATTCGGCATGCCCGGTGCGTCCGGTCTTGACCTGTTCATACACGGCGTTGGGGGTTGTGCCGCCGGTATAGCCGACCTCGGTCGCAATCACCCCCGGCATTTGCCGGACCAGATCGGCCAGTCCCCAGAAGCAACCGCCGGCAAGATAAGCTGTTTGTGTGTTGTTAGTCATGGCAACTCCAGTCAGGGGTAGCAGGGTGGCAAGCATAAAAATGAATCGTTTCATCCGGCATGCTCCATAAATTCGTTAGCGCCGCTCTTTTTTCATCGCCTGAGCGACTTCGCGTTTTGAGTCTTTCTCTTTTTCCGTAGCGCGCTTGTCATGAAGCTTTTTGCCTTTGGCAAGGCCGATGGCCAGTTTGACGCGCCCGCCCTTGTAATGCATGTCCAGCGGCATCACGGTGTAACCCGCCCGCTGCACTTTGATCAGGATTTTTGAAATCTCTGCTGCATGCAGCAGCAGTTTTCGGGTGCGCACCGGATCAGGGTGGATGTGCGTGGAAGCATTGAGTAGCGGGCTGATATGCGAGCCGAACAGGTACAGCGCGCCGTCCTTTGCGGTGACGTAGGCTTCCTTCAATTGGGCGCGCCCGGCACGAATGGCTTTGACTTCCCATCCCTCCAGCATCAGCCCCGCCTCGTATTTGTCTTCGACGAAGTATTCGTGAAATGCTTTTTTATTCTGAATAATGCTCATGATAGGTGAATTTTGCTGTGTGTTCGGCTATTCTACCAGCCTTTGGAATTGTATCTAGATTGCTAATGGCGACGGTTGAGAAAACAGTATTGGTTGCACACAGTGCGGAACAGATGTTTCAGCTGGTGGATTGCGTCGAAGACTATCCCGATTTTCTGCCCTGGTGCGGCGGATCGAGCGTGGTAGATAAGTCGGATAATGTTGTTCACGCGACGGTGCATATAAATTATCATCATATTAAACAAAGTTTTACGACTGAAAACAACCGAACGCCGCCCAGTCAAATCGACATTACCTTGCAGGACGGGCCGTTCCGCCATTTGGATGGCTGCTGGCGATTTATTCCGCTCAACGATTCTGCCTGTAAAATAGAATTCCGTCTCCACTACGAGTTTTCCAGTAAATTGCTGGAAAAGCTGGTCGGGCCGGTGTTTCATTACATCGCCAACAGCTTCGTGGATGCCTTTATACACCGGGCCGAGAAAGTTTATCCGAACACATGACTGACAAAATAAATATCGAAATAGTGTATGCCCTGCGAGACGAACAAACGCTGCTAAAAAAAGCGGTTCCTGAGGGCACGACCGTGTTGGAGGGCATACAAGCCAGCGGCCTGTTGGAAAAGTATCCCGAACTCGATCTGGCCGCTCACAAGCTGGGAATTTTTGGCAAACTGACGAAAGCGGACGCCGTGCTGCGGGAAATGGATCGCATCGAGATTTATCGTCCGCTGATCGCAGACCCTAAAGAAGTGCGCCGTCGCCGTGCCGAAGAAGGCAAGGTCATGAAAAAAGGCGGTGGTGACGCGTGAGCGGTTTTGCTGAGCGCAGGAGGCGTGGGAATGCTTGATTACGACCTGCATTGCCACTCTAATATTTCCGACGGAACCTTGACGCCGACCGAAGTGGTCGAGCGCGCGTTCGGGCGCGGTGTCAAAATGCTGGCGCTGACCGATCACGACGATACGGATGGACTCGATGAGGCGCGCGCGGTAGCAAGCGGGCACGGCATGATCTTTATCAACGGCGTCGAAATTTCGGTGACCTGGCGTAAGCACACCTTGCACATCGTGGGGCTTGCCATTGATCCCGCTTTTCCTGCCTTGCAGGAGGGCTTGCGCAGCGTGCGCAGCGGACGGGGCGAGCGTGCCCGTAAAATGGGCGATGAACTGGCCCGCGCCGGTATCGGCGGGGTTTATCATGGCGCTCTGAAGTTTGCCAGTAACCCGAACATGATAGGCCGCACGCATTTCGCCCGCTATCTGGTCGAGGCCGGGCATTGCAAGGATGTTAAAAGCGTATTCAACCGTTACCTTGCGACCGGAAAACCGGGTTACGTGCCGCATCAGTGGGCTGAGTTGGGCGATGCGATCGCATGGATTAAGGGCAGCGGGGGAATTGCGGTGCTCGCGCACCCGGGCCGCTATATGGTGGGTCGTCACAGCATGGGGCGGCAAACCATGCACACGCTGCTCACTGAGTTTGCGGCGCTTGGCGGCGAGGCGCTGGAAGTCGTCACCGGCAGCCATACGCCAGAGCAATACGCCGAATTTTCACGTTATGCCGATGAATTCAAGCTGATGTCTTCATGCGGTTCCGATTTTCACGGGCCGGCTGAGAGCTATCGCGATCTGGGGCGTCTGCCTGATCTGCCGATGATCTGCCGTCCGGTCTGGGAAGCATTCCAGTAATTTAAATGGACACGACTATGTCACAGTTTTTTACCATCTATCCGAACAACATCAACATGCGCCTGATCAAACAGGCCGTGTCGATACTTAAAGACGGCGGTATCGTGGTCTATCCGACCGATTCCTGCTACGCATTAGGATGCCTGCTGGACGACAAGAACGCGGTAAGTCGCATACGCGAGATCCGTCAATTGGATGATGAGCATTACCTGACGCTGATGTGCCGGGATTTGTCGGAGATTTCCAATTATGCGCGGGTGGATAACGCGCAATTCAGGCTGCTCAAAGCGAATACGCCGGGCAGTTACACCTTTATTCTGGAAGCGACCCGCGAGGTGCCCAAGCGGCTGCAACATCCCAAACGCAGCACCATCGGTATCCGCATCCCTGATCATCCGGTGGCGCTGGCCTTGCTCGAAGAGCTGGGTGAGCCGATGTCCAGTTCCACATTGATTTTGCCTGACGAAGTCTGGCCTTTGAATGACGCCGAGCGGATACGCGAATTGCTGGAAAAGAAGGTGGATGCCGTGATCGACGGCGGCGCTGCCGGCGTGGATTTCACGACCGTGATTGACCTGACAGGAGAGCACCCTGTGCTGTTGCGGCAGGGGATAGGCGACATCGCGCCGTTCGGAATTACGCAATGATGCAAATCGATCAGCTAGTCCAGACGATCACGCTCGCCGCGATTCCTATTTTATTCGCCATTACGCTGCACGAAGCGGCGCACGGCTATGCGGCGCGACATTTTGGCGATAATACCGCCTATTTGCAGGGGCGCATCAGTCTAAATCCGCTGCGTCATATTGATCCGGTCGGTACTGTGCTCTTGCCGCTGTTGACGCTGGTGCTGGGCGGCGTGCTGTTCGGTTGGGCTAAACCCGTGCCGGTTAATTTTGGCGGGCTGCGCCATCCGAAAAAGGACATGCTGTGGGTGGCGCTTGCAGGCCCTCTATCTAATCTGGTCATGGCACTCGGCTGGGCACTGCTGTTCAAGTTTTCAGCGGCATTCCCTGAGAATTATTTTGCCGAGCCGTTGATGGGTATGGCCGGAATAGGTATCAAGATCAATGTCGTGCTGCTGGTGTTGAATTTGTTGCCGCTGCCGCCGCTCGACGGCGGGCGCGTTGCGGTGAGTCTGCTGCCGCATCGTGAGGCGTATCAGCTGAGCCGGATTGAGCCTTATGGCATGTTTATCCTGATTTTTATGGCAATGACGCCGGTGCTGAGCTGGGTGCTGTTTCCCCTGGTCAAGTTTGTTGAGAATCTTCTTTTTATTATGGTTGGAATTTAAATGTTTGCTGATCGCATCGTATCGGGAATGCGTCCCACGGGAAGTTTGCATCTGGGGCATTATCATGGCGTGTTAAAAAACTGGGTCAAGATGCAGCATGAGTTTGAATGCCTGTTTTTTGTTGCAGACTGGCATGCGCTGACCACGCATTATGAATCGCCGCAAGTGATCGAGCAGAGCGTCTGGGATATGGTGGTCGACTGGCTGGCGGCCGGCATCGATCCAGCTCACGCGACGCTGTTCATTCAGTCTAAAGTGCCGGAACACGCCGAGTTGCACTTGCTGTTGTCGATGATTACCCCGTTAGGTTGGCTCGAACGCATGCCGACCTATAAGGACCAGCAATTGCATCTGGCCGATAAGGACCTTTCTACCTACGGGTTTTTGGGCTATCCGCTGTTGATGAGTTCCGACATCTTGATTTACCGCGCCACGCAAGTGCCGGTCGGCGAAGATCAGGTGCCGCATGTTGAGTTCACGCGGGAAATTGCGCGCCGCTTCAATCACTTGTACGGGCGCGATCCGGGCTTTGCCGAAAAAGCTGAATCGGCCATCAAAAAACTGGGCAGCAAAAAAGCGCGTTTATACAATGAGCTGCGCAATCGGTTTCAGGAGCAGGGCGATGGAGATGCGCTCGAATCCGCCAAGGCGCTGCTCGATGAGCAACAGAGTCTGAGTCTGGGCGATCGCGAACGGCTGTTTGGTTATCTCGAGGGCGGCGGCAAGATGATTTTGTCAGAGCCGCAGGCGATGCTGACGGTTGCCTCGAAAATGCCGGGGCTGGACGGGCGCAAAATGTCCAAGTCCTACAACAACACGATCACCTTGCGCGAAGACGAGGCGACGGTCGCTAAAAAAATTCGCACCATGCCGACGGATCCGGCGCGTGCGCGGCGCACTGACCCGGGTGATCCAGAAAAATGTCCGGTCTGGCAGTTACATCTGGTGTATTCCAGCGAGCAAACGAAACAGGGCGTGATTCAGGGCTGTAAGAGCGCTGGCATCGGCTGTATCGAATGCAAACAGCCGGTGATCGACGCGGTGCTGCTCGAACAGCGTCCGATGAGAGAACGTGCGCAGCTGTACCTGGATGACCCGTCGCTGGTGCGCAACATCATCGCCGACGGCAACGAAAAGGCGCGCAAACTCGCCGGTGAGACCTTGCGCGATGTGAGAGAAGCGATGGGGCTCAGTTACTCCTGATCCATGGTTGAAGTTCAAATCCTGCCGGTCGCACGTCTGCATGGCGAGCCTATGCTGCAGCTGCCGCTGGATTTGTATATTCCGCCGGATGCGCTGGAACTGGTGCTGGAAAATTTCCAGGGGCCGCTGGATTTGCTGTTGTATTTGATCCGAAAGCATAATTTAGATGTGCTGGACATTCCGATGGCGGAGTTGACCCGGCAATATTTAAGCTATATCGAGTTGTTGAAGCAGCACAAGCTGGAACTGGCCGCCGAATATCTGTTGATGGCGGCCGTGCTGATCGAAATCAAGTCGCGCCTGTTGCTGCCAAAATCAGTCAGGGTCGCCGACGATGAGGCAGAAGACCCCCGTATCGAACTGATGCGTCGTCTCAAAGAATATGAGCAAATGAAACTGGCCGCACAAAAGCTTGATGAATTGCCGCAGGCCGGGCGGGATTTTGAGGTGGTTGCGGTGCTCATCGAGCGGACGGTGGAGGCGTGTCAGCCGGGAATCAGTGTGGAAGATCTGAAGCTGGCATGGATGGGCTTGCTGGCACGCGCCAGAGTGAATACGCATCATACCGTGCGTCGCGAACAACTCTCCGTCCGGGAACAGATGGCGCATATTCTGCGCTGTCTGAAAGGCGGCGAGTATGTCGCTTTCGACAGCTTTTTCGATCTGTCGGATGGCCGTGCAAGACTCGTGGTTACGTTTATCGCCATGCTGGAACTTGCTAAAGAATATCTGATTGAAATACAGCAGGTTGCAACGTTTGGAGTCATCTATGTCCGCAGCGCTCAAGCCTGAAAAAAAACGGTTTAATAATATTCACAGCGAACAAGGCGAGTGGTCGTTAAAACTTATCTTTGAAACCGCGTTGCTGACGAGTACTGAGCCTTTGCCTTTGAGTGAACTGAAACGGCTTGCGGATGTGCCGCTGAGTCATACCCAGATCGAGGCGATTTTAGAGGAGTTGGTGCAGGACTGGCAGGGGCGGGGTATTGAGCTGACCCGGGTGGCCAGCGGCTGGCGTTTTCGTGCCCGGCCTGCGATGCAGGTTTATCTGGATAGGCTCAATCCGCAAAAGCCGCCGCGTTATTCGCGTGCCGTGCTCGAGACGCTGGCGATCATCGCTTATCATCAGCCGGTAACCCGCGGCGACATCGAGGAGATACGCGGGGTTTCGGTCGCATCCGCTATTCTTAAAACGCTGGAGGCGCGCGGCTGGATTGAAGTGGTGGGGACGCGCGATACACCGGGCCGTCCTGAATTATTTGCCACAACCCGTCAGTTGCTGGACGACTTGAACCTGCGCACGCTGCAGGAGTTGCCCTCACTGCAGGAAATGGGGGCAATGCTGGATCAGGATACAGGCAGATAATGCACTGATTTTATTGACATGGTTGATGTATAGGCGTAGGTTTATACGAAATTCTCGTTGAGTTACGAGAGGGCGCAGTTACCGGGCGTGCAATCATGGAAATTTCTGCTGTCACATCGTCAACCAATCCGGTCAATAGCATTTTTGCGACGACCGGTTCGCAGCGCGTCGAATTTTCAATTGTTACGCCGGTCACGACAAGTTCGATCAGCGTCGATATCTCAACGCTAGGGCAGTTGCTCTCTGCCACTTCGATTCTGAATAATACGCTAGGTGCAAGCGGTTCTACCGTCAGTTTTGGTACGGTGGTGGCGGTCACGCAGCAGCTTGTCAATGCCTTCAATGATTTTTTGCAAAGCCAGCAAAGCACGTCAGGCGTCTCCATCGGTAGCCTGTTTGAGCAGATGCTCAACACGTCAGGGAACGCAGGAACCTCGATTTTCAGCAATTTGTCGGCTGTAGGTGTTAATTTTCAGGCCGCAACAAGCCAGGATGTGCCGGCACAGATGACGATTGATTTTCAACAGTTGCAATCCGCTTACACTGCCGATCAGGCGGGCACTGTCGCAACCTTGCTGGCCGCGAGCCAGTCTATCGGACAGTTTGCTGCACAGCTGGCGGGTGCAGTCACGCAAGCGGATATGCTGACGCAACTCGGTACGTTGCAGACTGAGGCGACCAATGCGGCGGGAGCTGTGTCGGGCACCGCTGCATCAGGTGCAGCGGTATCAGGTGCAACAGGTGCAACAGGTGCAACAGGTACAACGGGTACAACGGGTACAACAGGTACAACGGGTACAACAGGTACAACAGGTACAACAGGTACAACAGGTACAACAGGTACAACAGTTACAACAGGTACAACAGGTACAACAGGTACAACAGGTACAACAGGTACAACAGGTACAACAGGTACAACAGGTACAACAGGTACAACGGGTACGACAGGTACGACAGGTACGACAGGTACGACAGGTACAACAGGTACAACAGGTACAACAGGTACAACAGGTACAACAGGTACGACAACAGCTACAACAGGTACAACAGGTACAACAACAGGTACAACAGGTACAACAGGTACAACAGGTACAACAGGTACAACAGGTACAACAGGTACAACAGGTACAACAGGTACAACAGGTACAACGGGTACAACGGGTACAACAGCTACAACAGCTACAACAGCTACAACAGGGACAACAGGGACAACAGGGACAACAGGGACAATAGGTGCAATCGTGTCTGGTACGGCAGGGATTTCAGGTGCAGAGGCTGTTGTTGGTACAACGGTTTTGGGCACTACTGCGGCTGGCACCACTGTTTTGAGTGCTGCTGTTCCCGGCACAGTGGCAACTGCCACAAGCGCGACGCTTGATGCCGCACTCATTGCCGGCACGCTACCTGTTTTTCTGACTTCTCCGGCGCTAGCCGAAACGCCCGGCCTGCCGGCAGGTTCGGTGCTATCAGCAACACAAGCCGCGTTCGCGCAGTCAGCCGTGGCGAACATCGTACGCAATTCAGTCTTGATCAACCCGTTGATCGATTCGAGCAATCCGGCCATTGCCGCCGCCATCGCTGCTTATCATATGGTCGATGGCATTTTCGATACGGCCTGGCCGCACGATGGCGGTGCACCTCCTGAGATTGACTACAAGGAAATTCGGGCTATTTCCGGAATGGGGCGCATCAAACTGGATTTGACTGCATAAGCATTCTATTATTTTACATCCTTGGGTTCGGGGCGATCGTGTATGATACCGCTCGGGATTTTCTGAATTTCACTGAGAATCAGACATCCCTAAATTCAGGCGGGCTCCAGCGTTGAGCACCCCATATAGACTCAGGGAATAAGATGTTACACACGCGCAATCTATTAACAACATTGTTTTCTTGTCTGTTTTCGCAAGCGCTTTACGCGGAAAATTCTGCCAGTGAAACTGATTATTTTCAGGATTTTCCGGTAGTTTTGAGCGCCTCACGCCTGTCGCAGCCCTTATCTGAAGCACCCAATGCGATGTCGGTGATCGATCGTAAAATGATCACGGCGTCCGGATTCAGAAGTATCCCCGATTTGTTCAAGCTGGTGCCCGGTATGTATGTCAGCTACTACAAAGGCGGCCAGGCCATTGTTTCGTATCACGGCTCGTCTGACCAGTATGCACGGCGCATGCAGGTGTTGATCGACGGCCGCAGCGTCTATATGGCACCGGCCAGTACGGTGGATTGGGCTAATTTGCCGATCACCATCGATGATATCGAACGCATCGAAGTGATCCGCGGGCCGGCCGCTGCATCGCATGGCGCAAATTCAACGCAGGGCGTGATCAGTATCACCACGCGCGATGCAGGCGCGATTCACGGTCGTCAGCTCTCCCTTACGCGCGGTGCCAAAGGCATCAACGATGTCGCCGCCCGTTTTGGCCATCACGGTGAGCAGCTCGATTACCGTATGACTGTGGCGTACAGTGCGGACAACGGTTACGACAACCTGACTGCGCCGCCTAATAGTTTGACTCTCGCTCAGGCAACGGCAGGAGGTTTGCTCAACAACAGCAACGATAGTAATCAGGCGCGCATGCTCAATTACCGTGCGGATTACCATCCCAACGGTATTGATCGCTTCGATATTCAGTTCGGTTTTAATCGCGATGTGCAGACTGCCGGCTGGACTGACAGCTTTGGGAATCCTAATCATGATCTGATCTCGAATTCAAACTATGCGCAGCTGGGATGGATACGAGCGCTTGACAACAGCGACGAATTCAGTGCGCGCTACTACCATATGGGGCAGCAGCAATCAGAGCTATTCACTGTGCTAACGCCAGCCACAAATACCACTCAGACAAGTCGCGATGAAATCGAGTTACAGCACACGGTGCATCTGACCGAATCGAATCGTCTGGTGTATGGTGGCGCATGGCGGCGGGATCAGGTGGCCGGACAAGGCTATTCCCCCGCCTTGTTTTTTATTTACGGCGCATCGCCAACTTATTCGTCTTCATTAAGCACCAATGAATATCGATTGTTTGCCCACGATGAATGGCGTATCAATCAGCAACTGCTGCTCAATACCGGTGCGATGCTCGAGCGCGATGGCTTGGGCCATGAGAATTTGTCTCCGCGCGTTGCCGTCAATTATCACCTAACCCCGCAACACACTC
Source organism: Gallionella capsiferriformans ES-2 (assembly GCF_000145255.1). NCBI lineage: Bacteria > Pseudomonadati > Pseudomonadota > Betaproteobacteria > Nitrosomonadales > Gallionellaceae > Gallionella > Gallionella capsiferriformans. The sequence continues at coordinate 1,732,333 of NC_014394.1, read as the reverse complement.
TGCGTATGGGCGCGTCTGTTGCTTATCGCACACCCGCGCTTGCAGAGTTACACTACAGACAGCTCAATCCAGGTGTTTTGCTGGTGCCAAGTCAGACGATTACTTCACCCGGATTGGTGCCTGAAAAAGTATTGTCGCGGGAAATCGGTTATCTCGGAGAATTTTCGGCGCTGGCCACTTCACTCGATCTGCGTGTATTCAGTGATCAGTTGGGACAGGGGGTGTATGTTGGGGCGACAAAATTTGAGAATGGATATACAGCTGCCTATCAGGGTATTGAAGCGACTATCAAACACTCGATGGGTGACAACAGCGATCTGACAGCTAATTTTGCGCACGAATTGGCACATAGCAATGCGGCCGCACTGACGATAGGCCCCGGCTTGCTCTCAACGACGGATGTGCAGGCTACCAGTACGCCGAGAAACAGCGCAAGTTTGTTGTATTCGCGTCGTTTTTCTCATGATGTGAGCTTCAGCACTGCTTACTATTATCAAGATGCCTTGCAAGCTTATATGCGCAATACGGTCGATCATCAGTCGATGCAGCGGCGTACCGATATACGACTGGCAAAAGTCTTTAATCAGGGTAATGGCGTCAAAGGGGAGGTCGCCCTCGTGCTGCAAAATGTATTCGATATGAAGTACTCAGAATATGTCGCCAATAACGTTTTTAATCGCCGCAGCTATGTGACGCTGACGCTGAACTGGTAAATTCCTATGTCTGCAATAAAACCACCCGTGACGCCGCCTTATCTTACCGATGAAGAAATGGATGAGTTAGGCAATTTCCTGATTTCCGATGCAACCTCGGATGAAACCATGATGCTCGATCGTCTGGACGGTTTTTTGACCGCGCTCGCGAGTGGCCCCTTCATGCCGGCAAACAACGTCTGGTTGCCGCAAGTTTGGGGCCCCGCGGTGCAGGATGAGCCGACATTCGCAAGTTATGCGCAGATGGAGCGGATTACCGCGCTGATCATGAAAAATCGCAGCAGTATCGTGCTGCGTCTGCGCGAGAATCTGGATACGTTTGATCCTGTCTTTGACAGCGCAGTCTATCCTGACAGTGAGCGCGAGTTTGTCGATGGCGAAATGTGGGCTTACGGTTACATGACCGGGATCCATTTACAGCGCGAGGCGTGGCAGCGCTTTTTTGATGACTCGCAAAGCGCCGAATTGCTGCGTCCGATTTATCTGTTGGGCACCGAAGAATTAGATGCGGACGCCGAAGCGCTGGTTGAATCGCCCGCTCAGCGCGAAGCGTTATCCATGCAAATTCCCGAGAGCATTGCGGCAATCTACCGGTTCTGGCAGCCCTATCGCGTTGCAACCCCTGTGCCTGTCAGCCATTTTCAACGCGAACAACCCAAAATTGGCCGTAATGAAAAGTGCCCTTGCGGCAGCGGGAGAAAATTCAAAAAATGCTGTGGCGTCAGCAACGAGTCTGAATAACGCCATGCGTCCAGATCGCCTGTAGTTAACTGTAATCGCCGGGAGTCGTCATTTTGCGCCGAATATTTTTATCTTTTTTGCTGGCCGGGGCTGCGCAGGCCGATGAAATGGCGGCCCCGCCGCCCGTTGCGGCTCAGGATGCGCAAATAAAGGTTCAGGCTGCAACAAATCCTCCTGCGTCCTTGTTTGAAGCGGATACCTTGCGCAAACAACGTGCGCCGCTGGAAATAGCGCTGTTGCGCGCGATGGTGCGCGATTCGAAGGTGGAAAAGGGGTTTTTTAACAGCCTTTTTTCATCCAAGGTCAATCAGTCGGATATCGATTTGCTGACGGAGATGGATAGTTTCATCGATCGATTTGCAGAGCTTGCCGAGACGGCTGAAATTTATCAGTTGAAGTCGCAAATTAATTTGCGCATGAATGCCTATCCTCAGGCCGCCATTAACGAACTGATGCTGCTGGCCGCCTACCCTGATTCCTCTTTTGTCCTCGAGGCTCAAAAGGAATTGCATGCACTCTCCGATGACAAGCTGAAAAAGCATGAGTTGATACTCAAGGTAATGAGCGACACCGCAAAATCTCTGAGCGGCGATCAGGAGCAGCGGGTCGCGACCTATCTGATTTTTTTGGGCAGTTTGCGCGAAGCGGATTTCGCCGCAGCGATTGCCGCTGAATGCGCGTTGTTTTTGGCGCGCAATCAGACTTTTCTCGATGAAGATAAGATCGAACATGCGCTGGCGCATCAGAAGATGTTGTACAGCCCTGAAATGGCCGTCTTTCATTTTAAAAAATTGCTGGCACTCTATCCGGCAAGCCCCCTTCGGGCTGACAGCCAGTTATCTGTCGGGCTCATCGAGCGGGAAGCGCTGAAACGTTATGCGGAAGCCGTCGCGAGTTTTAAAACGGTGATAGCGGATTTTCCCGACGCGGACGAAGCGCGGCAGGCTCATGAGTCGCTCGCCAACACCTATGATGAGAACTTGCGCGATTACGTTAATGCGATTGCCGCCTATGAAGCGATTGCCTCCCGCTACAAAAATGACGCCGTGGTGCTGCGCAGTTTGCAGTCGCTTGCGCGCCTTTATCAGGATAAGACGCATCAGCCGGCACAGGCTTTAGCAACCTACCGGCGCGTGTATGATATTTTCAAAGGGCGCGAAGGATTGGCGGCACTGGTCAAGGCGCAAAAGATCGCGGTCAGTCATTTGAGTGATTGGAATCAAGCCATCGAGATCAACGATCTGATCATGCGCGCGTACCCTGATAGCGATGAAGCGGTCACGGCGCTGTACGGCAATGGCGTCATTTATGAAGAGAACAAGAAAGAGATTGAGCATGCCACGCGGCTCTATCAGGATCTGATCAACCGTTACCCGCAGCATGAACTGAGCAAGGATGCCAAGCGGCGCATCAATACGTTAACGCAAAAAAAGTAAGCCGGTATTGCGCCGGTTGCCGTGTCGTCAGATATTAAAGGGGCGTCACAAGGCTGTCCCAGACCGATATGTCGGGATTTATCAGCAATCTGCGGGTAAATTCAAGTGCTTCTGTGAGATTGCAAAGCGACTCAGCCGTGGGTGCTTCGCCCAATTCGAAGGCGTGGCCGCGTATGCATAAGATAAATGATGCGGGGGGCGCTTCGTTGTAGAACTGCCCGTAGACTTTGAGCAGTGCTTCGGGTGCCAGCGCGTGGCTATAGAGTACCGCGTCATTATTTTCATGCGCACGGCTAAAGCGGAAGGGCGCTGGCGTATCCATGCCGGCATCGATAAACAGTACGATTTTCCGATCCTTCATATCCATCGCGTGTTCAATCTGCAACTGAAAGTCTTCCAGACGTTCGATTTGCGCCGTGTCCTGTAGTTGACGCAACAGCAACGGGCCTAAGGCATCGTCGCCGCGCGACTCGTTGCCGACGGCAAAAATTAGAACGGGCGCGGTCATTATGCGCAAAAGCGCCCGTCGCCTGAACGCGACAGATAGGACAGGCGCGCACCCGACTCATCGAGCACTTCGATTTCCAGCGGCATTTTCCCCAGCGCGTGCGTTGCGCAGGACAGGCAAGGATCGAATGCGCGGATGGCCACTTCGATGTGATTGAGCAGCCCTTCGGTGATCTCGTGGCCGTGCAGATATTGCTGGGCCACCCGGCGCACCGCTTCATTCATCGCCTGATTGTTGTGGGTAGTGGAGACGATCAGGTTGCACATGGTGATCAGATCGTTTTCATCGACCCGGTAGTGATGGATCAGCGTGCCGCGCGGTGCCTCGATGACCCCCACGCCCTCGAAGCCACGCTCGCCGGTGACCATCAAATCGCTGCCGGTGATGTCATCGTCGTGCAGCAGATCCTTGATCATTTCGGCTGCATGCAGCATCTCGATCATGCGCGCCCAGTGGTAGCCTAACGGCGCATGCATCGGCATCACGCCGCTATAGGCCATGAACTCCCTGCGTTCTATTTCAGCCAGCGGCGTTGAAATAAAGTCGCAATTTTGCACGCGCGACAGCGGGCCTACCCTATACCAGCCTTTTTCAGCGCCCATTGATTTTAAGTAGGGGAACTTCATGTAGCTCCAGTTTTTCACCTCTTCGGCAATCAACTCGCTGTAGTGATTGTAGTCGACGCCATCAAACAAAATATTGCCGTTGTCGTCCCGCGCGCGCAGTCTGCCGTGATACAGATCCAGCGATCCGTCCATCCCGACCATGGACATATAGTTAGCGCGAAACGCCCCGAAACTGTTGTAGAGTTCGGGATTTTTATGGTGCAACTCCTTGACCAGATGAACCGCTTCGCGGCTCCACGACACCATCTGGTAGATGTCTTTGAGTAACTCATCCCGTTCGGCAATCGACAGCGATTTATTGACTCCGCCCGGTACTGAGCCCGTCCCGTGGATGCGTTTTCCCGCCGCGTGACGAATCACCTCCTGACCAAATTTGCGCAGCAGGATGCCGCGTTTTGCGGTCTCAGGATATTTTTCTGCAATGCCGAGGATGTTGCGTTTGGAGATGTCGCTGTCAAAACCGAACAACAGATCGGGTGAGCACAGATGGAAGAAGTGCAGGGCGTGAGATTGCAGTATCTGGCCGTAGTGCATCAGGCGGCGCATTTTTTCGGCTGTCGGTGTCGGATGTTTTGCGCCGACAATGGCGTCCAGCGCCTTGCTCGCCGCTAGTTGATGGCTGACCGGGCAGATGCCGCACAGCCTTTGCACCATTACCGGCACTTCCCAGTAGGGGCGACCCTGAATGAATTTTTCGAAGCCGCGAAACTCGACGATGTGCAGGCGAACCTGATGAATCTTGTTCTTGTCGTCGAGCAGGATGGTCACCTTGCCGTGGCCTTCGACGCGTGATACCGGATCGATGGCGATGCGGCGCAGATTTTCCGGATTTGCAGCAGTTTCTAAAGAAGTCATCGTGATTCCCTTAATCGTAATGAATCAGGCCATGGCCCAGTTCAGGCTCACGACCTGCCAGCAGGTCGGTCAGCACTTTCCAGATCGCATCTCCCGATGGCGGGCAGCCGGGAATGAAATAATCGATCTTGACCACCTCGTGTATCGGATGCACCTGATTGAGTGGCAGCGGAAGTTCCGGGTCGTTCGGGATGAATCCGTCCACCAGGCCATGCTGCGCGTGATAGACCTCTTCGAGGATGGTTGAGAGGGCAAGATGATTTCGCTGTGCCGGTAACCCCCCGTTAATGGCGCAGGCGCCCAGTGCTATCAGGGTGGTGCAGTTGGCGCGAAATTCGCGCAGCACGTGAACGTTTTCAGCATTGCACAGGCCGCCTTCAATAATGCCGATGTCGCACGGGCCGCAGGTCTTGATATCGGTCAGCGGGGAACGGTCAAATTCAATCAGCTCCACCAGATGCAGCAGGCGCTCGTCGATATCCAGAAAGGACATGTGGCAGCCGAAGCAGCCTGCCAAGGAAGTGGTGGCGACCCTTAATTTTTTTACCGGTGCACTCATTTTATTTCCCCTTAGGGTGTGGCGTTGCACTGATCGGCTGCTCGTCAAAACTGCGTTCGCCGATCGGGATTGCGAATCCCACCCGTTTTTTGAGGATGACGCCCACCGGACAGACCTTTGCCGCTTTGTCATTGCCGCTAAACTCGGTATCTGCCAGTTCCCCTGATTTCGAATTGACGATGAGATGGCTGTTGATGCCGCGTCCTGCCAGAGCGAACACGTTCTTGCCATCCACATCACGACTGGCGCTCACGCAAATCGAGCACAGAATGCAGCGGTTGAAGTCGAGCAGATAGTCCGGGTGTGAGGCGTCTATCGGCCGGTCCGGATAAAAATGATCGAAGTGTGACGACATCATATCCAGCTCGTAGGCAGTGGCCTGCAACTGACAGTCGCCGCTCTTCTCGCAAGACGGGCAAAAGTGATTACCTTCGACAAACAGCATTTGCAGCAGGCTGCGCCGCTCATCGTTCAATTCTTTGCAATCGCTTTCTACCACCATACCCGCTTGCGGCTTTTCGGTGCAGGACGCCACTTGCCGGCCCTTTATTTTCACGGTGCATAGTTTGCACGAGCCATGCGGCTTGAATTCCGGGTTGTAGCACAGATGGGGGATATACACGCCGGCGGCCATCGCAGCCTGAATGATGGTTTGTTCATTCGTGTAGGGTATCGTTGCGCCGTCCAGAATAAAGGTATTACTTTGCGTCATGATTTTTCTCCAGATGAGCGCCTGCATCGTCGCGCCCCGTCATTTGGCGCGCCTGCGACAGGGCGGTGTCCAGATCGAAAGCCGGCACAAATTCCTGATGGCTCAAACGACACTCGTAAGCCGGGCGGAATTTGGCAAGCGTATGCAGAACTGGGTTGCATGCGGTGCGACCTAGTCCGCAATGACTCGTCGATTGCAACAGCGAGTCGAGTTTCTCAATCTCGGCCAGATCATAGGGCGAGCCTTGTCCCTCATTGAGCTTATCCATCAGGTTGGAGAGCAAGGCGGTACCAACGCGGCAGGGTGTGCAGAAGCCGCAACTCTCATGGGCGAAGAAGTGCACGAAATTGCGCGCCACTTCGAACATATCGCGGCGCTGATCGAACACCATAAAAGCGCCGGCTGTCGGAATGTCGTCAAACGAGATGCGCCTGTCAAACTCATGGGCTGCGATGCACATCCCGGACGGCCCGCTAATCTGCACCGCCTGGGTGTTTTTCGCCCCGCAATCTGCCAGCACTTGAGCGACGGTTACGCCAAAGGGATATTCGTAAATACCCGGGTAGTCGCAGTCACCCGACACCGAGAATAGTTTGCTACCGCTGGAATTTTCAGCGCCTATCCCCGCGTACCAGGCGCCGCCGTGCAGCGAGATCAGACTGGTTGATGCAAACGTTTCAACGTTGCTCACGACAGTCGGCTGGTTCAAGTAGCCTGCGGTAACAGGGTAAGGAGGCCGGTTGCGCGGCGTACCGCGTTTTCCCTCCAGAGATTCGATCAGCGCAGATTCTTCGCCGCAGATATAGGCGCCGGCACCCAGATGAATCTCGATATCAAAGTCGAACGCGGCTTGACCCAAGATGCGGCTGCCCAACAGATTTTGTTCGCGACGCCGTTGTAACACCGCCTGTAAAGGTGCCAGCAGGTAGCGGTATTCACCGCGCAAATACAGGAAACCCTTTTTAGCGCCGATGACGTAGGCGCACAGCGTCATGCCTTCAAACACCAGGTCGGCATAACTGTTGAGCAGTACGCGATCTTTGAAGGTGCCAGGCTCGCCTTCATCGGCATTGCACACGACATAATGTGCATCCCCTTTTGCATTGCGGCAAAACTCCCACTTCATGCCGGTGGAAAAACCGGCACCGCCGCGTCCGCGCAATTTTGAAATTTTGATTTCCTGTAACGTGGCATCGGCCGCGCGGTCAAGACCCGCAGGATCAATCATGTGGGCAATATAGCCTTGAGAGGCCTGTGCCGTGGCGGCCTCTCCCCGGATCAGCGCGGCCTTGAGTGCCGAGCCTGCCTGAAAATTACTGTTAAGCAAAATGTCGCGGCGGCGGATGTTGTCTTCGATGGCAAAAAATTCTGCCGGCCAGTCCGATACGGGCACCCGCTCGCGTATCAGTTCGCAGATACGATCTACCTTGTCCTGTGTCAGGCGGTTGATGGCGATATTGTTGACCAGCATCGCCGGCCCCTGATCGCACATGCCCGTGCAAGACGTGGTATTGACCCAGAGCAGACCGTCTTCGGAGGCTTTGCCAGGTTCTACCCACAGCTGGCTGCACAGGCGCTGCATCAGATTCTGATTGCCCGCCATGCGATCGGTGATGTTGTCTGAGAACAGTACGCGGTATTCACCGTGCGGACTCAGATACAAAAAAGAATAGAAGCTGGCAACGCCTTCAATCATCGCGCGCGGCAATTTGAGTGCGGAGCTTAGATAATCGATGGCGTCCGCATGAATAAAACCATGGATTTCCTGAGCACCGATCAGTATTTGCAGCAGGCTGTTCGGGTTGTGACTGTGGTGTCGTAGTATCGGATCAAGATACTGTTCATGCATATTGAGTGAGCTGACCATGAGTTTGCTTCCTATGGTGACTAGCGGGTGAAAAATATTTTTCAGCACGGGCGATTTTACGCGCTTGAAAACTGATTTGATAGTGTCGATTTATCATCATACAATCACACGCTTCTGTTACCTCATTTTAAGGAACTGTCATGACACTATCGTTGCGTATGCAATCGATCATCTTTTTTCCGCTACTGCTGGTGATGCCTGAGTTAGCTCAGGCTCATACGGGTATTGGAGAATTTTCCGGTCTGGCACATGGCATGCTTCATCCATTTTTAGGTCTGGACCACCTCGTGGCGATGATGGCGGTCGGGTTGTGGGCAACGCAGTTAGGCGGGCGTGCACTCTGGTTAGCGCCGAGTGTTTTTGTGCTGGTCATGGCGCTGGGCGGGATGTTTGGGGTGGCCGTTAATCCGCCGCACTTGATTGAGGGTGGCATCCTGGCCTCTTTACTTGTACTGGGGGTACTGATCGCGGCATCAATCCGCTTGCCTTTGTACGCCAGTTTGGCATTAGTCGCCCTGTTTGCACTCTTTCACGGTTACGCGCATGGTGCTGAATTACCGCATAGCGTGTCAGCGATGAATTATGTGCTGGGTTTTATGTTGTCGACCGCCATACTGCATTTGTCAGGTATTTTAATGGCAACATGGCTGGTGAAAAACGGAGCTGCTTATTGGTTGCGACTGGCAGGGCTGTCGATTGCCGTGTTTGGCGGCGCACTGTGCATCGCAAATTAAGATGCACGAAATGTCGCTGGCAGAAAATGTGTTGCGACTGATTGAAGAGTCTGCGCGCACCCAGCAATTTAAACGCGTCCGTTCTGTGGTGCTGGAAATCGGGAAATTATCGTCTGTCGAACCCGATGCGATGCGCTTTTGTTTCGATGCGGTGGTCGCTGATAGCATCGCACAGGGGGCGAGGCTGGAGATTATCGAAACCCGGGGGGAGGGGTGGTGCACGTCGTGTGCATGTACTGTGCCGGTGGCGGCGCGCTATGAGCCTTGCCCCCTGTGCGGCGCCTATCAAATCAGTATCACACAAGGCGATGCGATGCGGGTTAAGGAACTGGAAGTCGAGTAGGGCAGGCTTGTAAGCCTGTTCGCGTTCACTTGGATGAATGGCGCCTAGGCCGGAATGCATAGATATTTAGGCATATTGTTATTAGGTATCAGAAGGATATAAAGTTAGACATCCGTTGCGGCAGGTAAGGCCTGCAAGATTTAAATGACGGGAAATGGTCTATATTTTAATTTATATCTGGAGATAGTCATGAAAACTTCAAATACCTTAAGACTGCTGACGGCGCTTGCATTAACCGTTGGTTTTACCACGGCGCAAGCGGCTACCCTCACCGCTACGCTGAACAATACCACCACAGTAAGCAGCAGTTGTGCCATGGCGTCAGGCGGTGGGCTGGCCTTTGGTGCCTATACCAGCAATCAGCTGACGCCCTTAAATGCGACGACGACGGTGACGGCCAATTGCTCGTTGAGTACCCCTTACAGCATCTCGATGGATGGGGGGTTGCATACGGGCACGGCATTTCCTAATGTACGCGCATTGACGAGCGGCGCACTGGCGCTGGCCTATTTTATTCGCATGGATAGTCAGGTCGGTACGTTATGGGGTAACAACGATGTTCACGGCGGGGTAAAGAGTGGTACCGGCACCGGTGTCGATCAGGCCTATACGGTGGCAGGCAGTATTTCAGCTTCACAGCCCGCCTCGTCAGGGACTTATACTGATACGGTGGTTGCTACAATAACTTATTGATATATGTAATATTTCCTATATATCATGAGATCTAATTTTGAACAGTACAATTCAGCGGCCAAGTTTGGAATTTTGGCCGCATTTTTTTTCTCCACCTGTGTTGAAGCTGCACAATTTAGTGTCAATCCGGTGCGCGTCTATCTGGACGGTAAGTCGAAATCAGGTTCTCTGGTTGTTGAAAATTCCAGCGATGAAGTGGTGACGATACAGGCGATGCTCAATTCCTGGTCCCAAGAGAATGGCCTCGATAAAATTCAGCCTACCGAGGACTTACTGGTTTCTCCGCCCATTTTTAAGGTTCAACCCAAGTCCAGGCAAGTGGTGCGAATCGGCTTTTTAAAAACGCCAGATGCGACCCGTGAGGGGAGCTATCGCCTGTTTCTTCAGGAAGTACCGCCACCCAGAAAACCCGACGAACAGGGGTTGGGTGTCTCGCTCAGGATGTCGTTGCCTATTTTTGTGGCGCCTCATGCGGGCAATCACCAGGCTGTGCTCAAATGGACGGCCCAACCCGTTGATGATCACAATCTCAAGCTCTCTTTAGCCAATTCGGGCAATGCACATATTCAAATCACAGCCATTAGCGTCAGCTTGCCGGACGGTTCCTATTTGGCAGGTAGCCCGTCGATGATGACTTATATTCTTCCCGGTCAATTTCATACTTGGGACTTTAAAACAGATAAGCCGTGGAAAACAGGTGCACTGCGTGTGATGGTGAAGTCAGATGCAGCAGCACCCGGGGTGGAGACAGAAGTAAAATCCGAGTGAACGTTTCATATGCTGCTGCTCCGTAGATCAGGCAGGGCATTTTGGTGTGGTATTTTTTTTTCGCTGCTCGGTGCAAGCTGTGCGATAGCTGATGAGTTTCCTTTCACGCTACAACTTTATTCAATTAAAGTTAACGGTCAAGACATGGGGATGGGAACGATCCTCTATTCGCAATCGGCTGGGTATTTTGCGCGGGCAGAGGTTCTTGAACAATGGGGATTGAATCCAGTTGATTCAACACCGGTCAAATCGATGAATGTAGATTATTACCCGCTAAGCTTCGCCCAAGGGTATCGATTTAAACTCGACGAGGCCAATCAGGAGCTGGCGCTTGAATTTGACCCTGCCGCATTTAAGCCCAACATCTTTGCGAGTCAGCAGGAGCGCACAGTGTCTAGCCTGCAGGAGACGGGTGGCTTTTTAAACTATGATTTTTATGGCACAAACAACCGTTCGAGTAACTTGAATCAAACGCAAATTAACGGTCAATTTGAACTGGGTCTGTTTAACCGTTGGGGCGCGGGGCTGAGTAATTTTGTCGGTCAGAATTTATACAGTAATTTGAATCAGGTAAATCTATCGCCTAGGCTAATCAGGCTCGAAACCAACTGGACCCGGGATTTTTCGGAAGAGCGCAGGAGTCTCGTGTTGGGCGATGCCAATGGCAGAAGCAGCATTTGGGGGCGGCCTGTCAAATTTGCCGGGATTCAGTTCGGCACCAATTTTGCAACACAACCGGGCTTTGTGACGATTCCGCTGCCGGCCTTTACAGGAGAGGCGGCGCTCCCTAGCATGGCCGAGGTGTATATCAACGGTAATCGTCAGATGAGTCAGGCCATCACCCCGGGCCCTTTTCAGATCAATAATTTTCCCGTTATCACAGGATCCGGTGAGGCAAAAATCGTCGTCAAAGATATGCTGGGGAAGGAGCAGGTGATTACTCAACCATTCTATCTGACACCTAATTTATTGCGTCCCGGCGTCGAGGATTACACGGTTGAACTGGGCTTAATACGCAATAACTTTGGACTCGAGAATGCGAATTATGGCAGGCCGATGCTAGTCGGAACGCAAAGGCGAGGGCTGAGCGATAAACTGACTACAGAGTGGCGCCTAGAAGTGTTGCCGGATCAAAAAACGGCGGGATTAGCGGCGACCTATATTCCCCCGGTATCGCTGGCGCTCACCGCCGCCGCCGCAGTCAGTAACAGCCAGATTGGCAATGGCAATTATTTTTTGCTGGGTGTGGATCATCAGGCGTTTGGCGGAATCAACTTTGGTGTGCGTGCGCAGTCAGCCAGTAATCACTTTACTCAGTTAGGTCTTAGCGTGCCGGGTCAGATGCAGCGACTGACGGCGAATATGGGGTTTTATACGGGACTAGGGTCCTTTGGTATTAGCTATACCTACCAGAAAACCGGCGTGTTGCCGATAGGCGAATACATAACGACGAGCTATTCAAAATCGATAGGTGGCAAGGCCTCCGTTTCGTTGTCCTTGTTTAGTGCGCTCAGCGGGCCTGCCAATCAAATGGTCAGCTTGTTTTTAGCGTATCCGCTGGATAATGGCATTTTTGCCAGCACTAACTTCATTTCGCAGCAGGGCGCGCAAAATACGACGGTGCAGATGCAAAAAAGTGCCCCCTTCGGTGCCGGTATCGGTTTTAGAGCACTGGCAGGCGGCGGTCAGGTCGAACGCGAGGAGGCCGGCATAACCCTGCAGACCGACTATGGTAGCTATATTTTTGATGTCGGGCGCATGGGGCGCCTGAACAGTTATCGCTTCACCGCTAACGGCAGCGTCACATTTTTGCAAGGGAATGTGTTGATGTCACGTCGGTCATACGATAGCTTTGTGTTAGCTCAAGTGCCGGGATTTGCAAACGTACCGGTTTATTTGAATGGACAACTTGCCGCGCACACCGATCGTGACGGGAATGCCATTTTGCCCGGACTGCCTTCCTATCAAAAAAGCAGGATTACCATCGACACGAAGGATTTGCCGATTGAGGCGCAAATCGAAACAAGCGAGGCGTACGCGACGCCGCATTACCGCAGCGGCGTCAGCCTGAAGTTTTCAGTCCAGCTCTCTATAGGCGCGCTGGTCAGATTCGTTGCCGAGAATGGTCAGCCCTTGCCCAATGGCACGGTCATCACCATAGAGGGCAGCACGGATGAATTTCAGGTCGCTTTACTGGGCGAGGCCTATCTGACCGGGTTGGCGAAGAAGAGTCGGATCAAGGCCAGTTGGAACAACCAGCAGTGCGACCTTGAAATCAATCTGCCGGAAAATCCGGGGCCCTTGCCGCATATCGGTCCCTTGTTATGTAAAGGAATACAGCCGTGAGATTCATTCTTTCTGTGTTGCTTGCGTGTACGTCCTGCGGTGCGGAAGCGGTCTGCAATATATCCGTCACCAATGTGGCTTACGGCGCTTATACCCCGGCGAGTTACGCACCCCTTGATGGGATGGGAAATATATCGGTCGCGTGCGATGCGGCGCAGGGGCAGGCTATTGCGTATACCATTGTGCTGAACAGCGGAAGCAGCGGCGCGTATGGCGCCCGGAAAATGGGCTATGTCGGGTATGTCATTAATTACAACAACTATCTTGATGCCGCGCGTACGAAAATTTGGGGCGATGGCAATGCGGGAAGTCATATTTTATCTGACAGTTACAGCGGGGTTGGCGGCCTGAATGTCAGAAACTATACGGTTTACGGGCGAATTTTTGGCAATCAGGCAATTCCTGCGGGAAACTATAGCGATTCGATCATCGTGACGCTGAGCTATTGAATTTTTCGCTGAATCATTTGCGAGTGGAGTACACTCAACAGCGCTCTTTTAGCGTCATTAAGCTGCAATGTGGCTAAGGTAGCTTCGGTTTACAAGTGTCCGGTGACAGAATTGCAAAGGAAAGTTTTTATGTGTGTAACGTGTGGTTGTGGCGTCGGTCAGACGCTGATTGGCGGTCATGTGCTTCGTCAGTCCAAAAAATCGGGCGCGACATTGAAATTTCGCGCGCCTCAGGCAATTGAACCTTTGCCGGCAGTTGAACCCGCAGAGATTCAACCCTCGCGCATGATTAAAATCGAGCGCGATATTCTTGCCAAGAACAACGATTATGCCGCTGAGAATCGGCGGATGTTGGCCGATCATGGCATCTTCGCACTCAATCTGGTATCGAGTCCCGGATCTGGCAAAACGACTCTGCTGGTTAAAAGCATTACGGCGCTCAATGGCGGGCTCCCCCTTGCCGTGATCGAGGGCGACCAGCAGACCGAAAATGATGCCGAGCGAATTCGTGCCGCAGGGGCGCCGGCGATTCAGATCAATACCGGACGCGGCTGTCACCTGGATGCACTGATGGTGGGGCAGGCGATGCATCAACTGAACCTGTCTGATAACAGTCTGCTGTTGATTGAAAATGTTGGGAATCTGGTGTGTCCTGCCAGTTTTGATCTGGGCGAGGCGCACAAAGTGGTGATCTTGTCGGTGACCGAAGGGGAAGACAAACCACTCAAGTATCCTGATATGTTTCGCGCTGCCGATCTGATGATCTTGAACAAGTGTGATTTGCTGCCCTACCTTGAGTTTGATGCGGATCTGGCCATCGACTATGCGCGTCGCATCAATCCTGAGTTGCACGTGATACGTCTGTCTGCAACTACTGGCGAGGGAATGGCTGAGTGGCTCGACTGGATCAGAGCCGGATGCAAAAGGATGAGCCGGCAGGCATGACGGTTTGCGCTAAAATTCGCGTGTCAGGTCAGGTGCAGGGCGTGGGTTTTCGCCCCTTTGTCTACCGTCTGGCGCATGAATTGGCGTTGGCAGGTTGGGTGCGCAATGACAGTTGCGGGGTTGAAATTTGCGTTGAAGGCGAACGAGAACGCATTTTAAACCTGATCGCGCGCCTGCAAAGTGAGCCACCTAAGCTTGCCCGCATCGAGCAGGTCAGCTACGAACTGACGCCACAGGTATTTGATGTGCAGGGCTTTAGCATTCTGGCCAGTCGGGGCGGAGTGATGCAAACCAGCATTGCGCCCGACATGGCGATTTGCCCTGATTGCCTCGCCGAATTATTCAATCCCGCCGACCGGCGTTACCGTCATGCGTTTATCAACTGCATTCATTGCGGGCCGCGCTACACGCTGACCCGGCGTATGCCCTATGACCGCGCCAACACCAGCATGGACAAATTCGTGCAGTGTCCGGCGTGTCAGCGCGAATATGATGATCCCGAAACGCGTCGCTTTCACGCGCAGCCTAATGCATGTCCTGCTTGCGGTCCTACGCTGCAATTGTACGATGCTGATTTTCAGCCGGTTGAGACGGCGGATCCGCTTGTCCAAACAGCAAGCTTGCTGCGCGCCGGGCAGATTGTCGCCCTCAAAGGGGTGGGCGGATTTCATCTGGTCTGTATGGCAGATAATCAGGCGGCGGTTAACCGGCTGCGCGCTTTAAAGCAGCGCGACGAAAAGCCGTTTGCGGTGATGGTGCTCAACACACGCTCGGCACAACACTATGGGGTGGTCTCGGCGGATGAGGCGTTCCTGCTCGAGACAGGGGAGCGTCCTATCGTGCTGCTCGGTAAACACCCCGCCTGCGATGAAGATTTGCCTTGTGTGGCGCCTGATTTGTCTCATATCGGACTGCTGTTGCCTTATACGCCGTTGCACTACCTGTTGTTTCATGAATTGCTGGGGCACCCCGACGGGATTAACTGGCTACAACAGGCTACGAAGATTGCGCTTGTGATGACCAGCGCCAATGCGGGCGGCGAGCCGCTGGTGATCAATGATGACGAGGCACGAGCCTCCCGTCTGGCGGACGGGTATCTGACCCATGATCGCGATATCCTGCATCGCTGCGACGACAGCGTGATGCGGGTGGTGCCACAGGCGCCAAAATTTCAATTCATTCGCCGGGCACGCGGTTATACGCCGCGCCGGATTCTGTTGCCCTTCGCGGCACCGTCCGTGCTGGCGCTGGGTGGCGGGCTTAAAAATACCGTCTGCGTGACACGGGGGAATGAAGCTTTTGTCTCGCAACACATCGGCGATCTGGATCATGCCGGTGCGCGCGCCATGCTGGATGAAACCGTCACGCACTTGTGCGACATCTTCGATGTTGAGCCACAGTGCGTGGCGCACGACCTGCATCCTGATTGCTATACCAGCCAATATGCGGCAAGGTTTGCCGCCGCGCGCGGTGTGCCGATGATTGCGGTGCAACATCATCATGCGCACATCAATGCGATCTGTGCCGAGTACGCTGTCACTCAGCCCGTCTTGGGATTGGCCTTGGATGGCGCGGGCTGGGGGACAGATGGGACATCTTGGGGCGGTGAGTTGCTGCGGGTATCGGGGGCCCAGTTTGAACGGTTGGGGCATCTGGCCGCTGTGGCGCTGCCGGGCGGGGATCGTGCCGCGTGCGAGCCTTGGCGCATGGCGTCAGCGGCGTTATTTGAGATGGGTAAGGGCGCGGAAATCCTTCAGCGTTTTTCGAATCAGCCGGCAGCCCCCACGGTTGCGGCGATGCTGGCTCGGGGGCTTCATTGTCCTCAAAGTTCCAGCATGGGGCGACTGTTCGATATCGCTGCCGGATTGCTCGGCGTGAGTCAGATTCAGCACTATGAGGGGCAGGCGGCGATGCATCTCGAAGCGCTGGCCGTCAGACAAGGCGAAGTTAAGCCTTTGGACGGCGGCTACAGGCTGGCAGAGAATGGGGTGCTGGATTTTCAGTCCCTCCTTCGCCAGCTCGCCAGCTGCAACGATCCGTCTTTCGGCGCGGCTTTGTTTCATGCGACTATCTCCGGCGGCCTAATCGCCTGGGTATCCGATGCGGCGCAAAAAACGGGTATCGGTTGCGTGGCGCTGGGCGGCGGCTGCTTGCTCAACAGCCTGTTGTCGGAAGCCTTGACAAGTGGTTTGTCGAAACAAGGCTTGCAGGTGTTGAGCGCGCAATTGCTGCCGCCTAATGACGGCGGAATTTCACTTGGACAGGCCTGGGTTGCGATCAATCAGCGCTAAGCCTGCGGAAATTAAGCGCTGTACAAGCGATTTTTTTACTCTGTCTTGTGTCAACGACGTTGACCTGACCGGGTTGATGGTTGATTATGGCGACTCAACATCAATTAAGAGTGCAAGTCGTGGCAAAATATATTGGAATTTTAACGGCTGGTGGCGACAGTCCCGGTCTGAACGCCGCAATCCGCGGTGTTGGCAAGGCCGCGCTTAATCATTACGGTATGCAAATGATTGGTTTTCGCGATGGCTTTCGCGGACTGATGGAAAACCGCACAATGCGGCTCGAAGCTGCTGATCTGTCTGATATTCTGACACGGGGTGGTACGTTGCTCGGCACCAGTCGTGATAAGCCCCACCGCATGCCAATCGGTGGAAAACAGATGGATATGACCGATGTGATCGTTGGAAATTACTACGACAACCATCTGGATGTGCTGGTTTGTCTGGGCGGTGGCGGCACACAGAAAAATGCCTTGCGTCTGAAAGAGCGCGGTCTGAACGTGATTACCCTGCCCAAGACCATAGACAACGATATCGCGATGACCGATATCACCTTTGGTTTTGACACGGCCTTGGGTATTGCCACCGATGCGATTGATCGCCTGCACAGTACGGCGCACAGCCATCACCGCATCATCGTGGTGGAAATCATGGGGCATCGTGCCGGCTGGCTCGCGCTGGGTGCCGGTATTGCCGGCGGTGCTGATGTGATCCTGATTCCGGAAGTCCCTTATGCTGTGGAAAGCGTGGCCGAAGCGATTCGTGAGCGCAGCCGTCGGGGAAAAAGCTTTAGTATCGTCGCGATTGCTGAAGGTGCGCTGTCTTTGCAGGAACATGCGACGCTGGCAGAGGTTGTGAAAAAGAGAAATGCCAGCAAACATAAAGAGGGCAAAAAAGCCGTCGTCGAGTCTGCGCCAGAACTGCAGTACGCGGAGAAAACGGTGCGTCTGGCCAAGCAACTCGAATTACTGACCGGACTCGAGTCAAGGATTACCATCCTGGGGCACTTGCAGCGTGGCGGTATTCCTTCTGCTGCAGATCGGTTGTTGTCGACGCGACTCGGAACTGCCTGTGCCGATCTGATTGATCAGGGACAATTCGGCGTGATGGTGGCGGCAAGGGGCGATGCGACGCAAGCTGTGCTGCTGGAGGAGGTGGCCGGAAAAGTTAAAACAGTGCCGCAAGATCACCCCTGGATACAGAGCGCCCGTCATTTAGGTATCAGCATGGGAGATTGATTTTAAACAATCGCTAGGAGAGTAAACATGACCATTCCACCCGATTCGATTACAGCCTTTAAGGCTCAGGCTTTAAGTTTCGTGATAAATTCCAGCGCGAGCGCACGGAATGATGGTGCATGGGATGGCTTGTTTCAGATGCTGGTTGCAGCTGGTAGCTCGGACGCGACCTTGTTGACGCCGTCAGTGGGGGCGAGTTCGAGTGTGGTGAATGTAAAAGGCTTATCCGCGACAGGGCGCAATACTGCGCTGGCTGACGCCGATTCTGCTTACAGAATGATGTCTACTATCAATAACATGGAGATTGTTTTTAAAGCACAGTATTGGGAGTTGAGCCAGATGAAAGCGGATGTCTCTCAGCTGCAGGACGCGGGTAAAAATCTGGCCGGCATTAGCAGTTCGACCGGCAATGACAGCACCAAGCTTCGTCTATTGGGTTTTGTCGGGCAATACAATAACTGGGTCAGGCGATTTGCTCCCGATACGCAGCAGGGCGGATTGCTTGCCGGCACGCAGGCGGCAGAGGCTTCCCAATATGAGCTGGAACAGAACCTCAAGAATCGATTTTTTGGCGCAGGCGATGGCGTGCAGGGGATGGGGGATCTGGGGTTGATGATAGATCCTGTGACGCATCTTGCATCGCTCGATACGGCCAGACTTGAATCCATGCAGGCTAGCAACCGGCAAGGGGTCGTGAATACGGTGCAAACGTTCGGTGAAAATTTTGCCAAGTCGGCCGGTTTGCTGGTATCCGACGGCAATTTTTTCTCAAAACAGCTAGGCAATCTGGACCGGGGTATTCATTACATCGAGGACAATACCGCCGCGTTGCAGCAGGAGTTTGGTACCGGTGATGCTGCCCATCCGGGCGGGCAGGTGGCCGCAGCATGGGCTGACTACAATCGCATGAAAAAGACCTGAGCCGCATTATAATTTTGCCCCGTATATTAAGGATAGACTATGTGTCTTGCCATACCCGCCCGCGTCGAACAACTCACCGCTGAGCACAGTGCCATCGTCAACCTGGGCGGGGTGCGCAAACAAATCTCACTGGCGCTGCTCGACGAGGTGGCGGTAGGCGACTATGTGATCGTGCATGTCGGCTACGCATTGCAAAGACTCGACGTTGAGGAAGCAGAACGCACGCTGGCGCTGTTCGCTGAATTTAATGCGATGACGGATGCGCCGGACTCATCGCTCGCATGAAATACATCGACGAATTTCGCGACGGCACCTTGGCCGGGCGTATTGCTGACAACATTGCGGCAACAGTGAACCCCGCGCGCGACTATCGCCTGATGGAGTTCTGCGGCGGACATACACATGCCATATCCCGTTATGGACTAGCGGATTTGCTGCCATCCTGTGTGCAACTGATCCATGGTCCCGGATGCCCTGTGTGCGTGTTGCCGATCGGTCGGGTGGATCAGGCGATCCGCTTGGCGTGCGAGGCGGGTGTCATCCTGTGCACTTACGCCGATCTGATGCGGGTACCTGCCTCAGATCATCTGACGCTGATGCGTGCCCGTGCTCAGGGCGCCGACGTGCGTATGATCTATTCGACTCAGGATGCACTTACGATTGCGCGCGAGCATCCGGATCGGGAAGTTGTGTTTCTGGCGATCGGTTTTGAGACCACCACGCCTGCGACTGCCGTTGCGATTGTTGAGGCGGCAGCTCAGAAGCTTAAAAATTTCAGTATTCTGTGCAATCATGTGTTGACCCCGGCGGCAATGCACGCGATTGTTGCGGGCGGCGTGGCGCTGGACGGTTTTATTGGCCCGGCACACGTATCCACCGTGATTGGCAGCCAGCCCTACGAGGTATTCGCCGATGTCTATGCCAAGCCTGTGGTGATCGCCGGATTCGAGCCGCTGGACGTAATGCAGGCCATTTTGATGCTGGTTCGTCAGATCAACGAAGGACGTGCCAGTGTTGAAAATGAATTTACCCGCGCGGTCAGCCGGGCAGGTAACCTGAAGGCGCAGGCGCTGGTGGCGCAGGTGTTCGAATTGCGCGATACGTTCGACTGGCGCGGTCTGGGGTCTTTGCCGCACAGCGCGTTAAAGCTGCGTGCGGAATTTTCGGCCTATGACGCGGAAGTGAAATTTTCCGCAGCCTATCGTCCCGTGTCAGATCATAAGGCCTGCGAATGCGCCGCCATTTTACGCGGTGAAAAAACGCCGTCGCAATGCCGGATTTTCGGCACGGTCTGTACGCCGGAAAATCCGGTCGGCTCATGCATGGTGTCCAGTGAAGGGGCGTGCGCGGCATATTATTCCTACGGGCGATTTCGCGGGGAGGCAACTTGAGCATCGCTAAACAGTATGCGCGACCGCTGGATTTGAAAAATGGCCGCATTGAAATGTCGCATGGCGCCGGCGGCCGTGCGATGGCGCACTTGATCGCGGAATTGATCGCTCCTGCGTTCGATAATGTCTTTCTTGCGCAAGGCAATGATGGTGCGGTGATGCCCGCCGTATCAGGGCGACTGGTGATGTCCACCGACAGCCATGTGGTCTCGCCGTTATTTTTTTCGGGGGGCGATATCGGCTGTCTGTCGGTACACGGCACGATCAATGACGTGGCGATGATGGGTGCGCAGCCTTTGTATCTGTCAGCGGCATTTATCCTCGAAGAAGGGCTGTTGCTTGCCGATTTGAAACGCATCGTCGATTCGATGGCGCAGGCGGCCATGCAGGCGGGCGTGCCCATTGTCACAGGTGACACCAAGGTGGTTGAGCGGGGCAAGGGGGATGGTATTTATATTACCACCACCGCGGTCGGTATCGTCAGAGACGGCATTAACCTGTCAGGCAACCTTGCGATTGCGGGCGACAAAATCCTACTGTCGGGCACGATAGGCGATCACGGCATGGCGGTGCTCTCGCAGCGCGAGAATTTGAGCTTTGATGCGCCCATCGTATCGGATACGGCGGCGTTGCATACGCTGGTTGAGACGATGCTGGCGTCGGGTGCAAACTTGCGCGTGCTGCGCGACCCGACCCGCGGCGGGTTGGCAACTACACTCAACGAGATTGCCGGTCAATCGGGCGTCGGCATGCTGATAGACGAAGCGTCGATCCCGGTCAATACAACGGTCGCGGCGGCCTGCGAATTTTTGGGCTTAGATCCTTTATACGTGGCGAACGAAGGGAAGCTGGTGGCGATTTGCGCGCCCGGGGATGCTGACAAGTTGCTCTCGGTGATGCGCGCGCACCCGCAGGCCCGTCAGGCTGCGATCATCGGGGAGGTGAGTGCGGAGCGATTTGTGCAGATGACAACGAAGCTGGGCGGTCGGCGCATCGTCGACTGGCTGGCAGGTGAACAGTTACCCAGAATTTGTTAGTGTTTTTTAAGTAAGGGCTCATAGCCCAGCACGACTTTTAATTTAACGGCCTGGTTTTTTGCCTCATTCAGGCTGAGATAGGGACCCAGCTGGGTGCGCACCCAACCATCGGTTGAGAAAATGCTGAGCGTATGTCCTGTTGGGTTTAATTGAGCCCTCATTTTTTCGATATATTTTTCAGCCTCTTTGTTTGATTTAAAGGCGGCAAGTTGCAGGTAATAATGCGTTAGATTATCTGTCTCGCCGCCTGCATCGATAGGGCGTTCGATGGATTTTTCAGACTTGAGCCGGTTGTTTAAATCCAGCATCAGCGCGCGGGCATTTTCATGGCCTTGCGCCGCCGCCCGTGAGGCCCAGCGGTTTGCCTCGGCATAATTTTTGTCCACGCCCTGACCATTGATGTACATCACGCCCAGATTGAACTGGGCTTGTGTCTCGCCCTTCTCAGCTGCAAGTCTTATCCAGCGGGCCGCTTCAGCCTCGTTACGTGCGACACCGAGCCCCGAGATATAGGCTACGCCCAGATTGGTTTGGGCTAGTACTAGGCCCTGTTCGGCCGCCATCCGGTACCATTTCACCGCTTCGGCTGGGTTTTGTGCAACGCCTTGCCCCACCGCATACATCATTCCCAGATTGAATTGGGCCTGCGGGAGTCCTTGTTGTGCGGCCAGACGAAACCACTTCGCGCCCTCTGCAAGATCCTGTTCTACTTCCTGGCCCTTGCAAAAGATCCCGCCCATATTTAATTGCGCTTCGGCATTTCCCGCCGCCGCGCGGGCATGTAGTTCACGCAACTGAGACAGGTTTTTTACATTGCCCGTATCAGACAGGTCGGCCTCAAAGTCCGCAAAGGAGACAGGCGGCCAGGCGGCAAGCAGAAAGGCGAAAATATAATGACTGATTTTGACCATACTGATGCGCCTTAGGCTCGCGAAGCTAGTCGTGTTTGCGCACTTTGGGCTGGTAGCCCAGTTTGACTTTGAGCGCATCGGCACTTTGTTGCGCTTCACTTTGGCTGGCGTAGGGGCCGACATGGATACGTTCCCAGCCCTCGTTGCTGAACAGACTGTAGGGTTTATCCAGTTCGCCTTGTTTGGCGCGCGTTTTTTCCATAAAGTCGGCAGCTTGTTTTTTGGACTTGAACGCGCCAATTTGTACGTAATAGTTAGCTGTTTCCGAAGACTGCGCGGATACAGCGGCTATTGCGACTGGTTTTACAGCTTCTTCGGCCGCAGGCTGTGTTGCGACTGGTTTTACAGCTTCTTCGACCGCAGGCTGTGTTGCAACGGGTTGCGTTGCAGCGGCTTGTTGGACAGGCGCAACTTCGCTTACTTCAGTGGCCTTGTTGTCTGCCTGTTGGGGGGGGCTTTGCTTTGATGCCTGCTGCGATTTTTCAGGGGTTACTACAGCCGGCTTCTTTTTGATCGGCTTGTTGGCACTGGCGATTTGTTTGGCCGTCATTTTTCGAGTGAGATCGCTAATCAACTGGTTGGCTGTCTCATGTCCCTGTGCCGCTGCGAGTTTCGACAGGCGATAGGATTCGATCAGGTTTTGCGCTGTCCCTTGCCCATTGGCGTACATCACGCCCAGATTGAACTGTGCCTGCGCATCGTTCTGCTCGGCTGCAAGACGAAACCATTTGACCGCCTCAGTATCATTTTTTTGTACGCCCTCGCCATTGGCATAAGCGACACCCAGATTAAGCTGTGCTAACACAAAGCCGCCTTCGGCGGATCGTTGGTACCATTTTGCAGCAGCGGCATAATCGACCGCGACACCCTGTCCTGAGCTATACATCATCGCAAGGTTATAGGCGGCAAGGACGTGGCCCTGTTCTGCCGCCAGTTGCATCCATTTAGCTGCTTCGACGTAATCCTGTTCTACTTGCTGCCCCTTGAAATACAGCGAACTCAGGTTGAACTGTGCTTCGGCATCGTTTTGGTCTGCGCGTATGCGCAGCTCGCGCAATGAGGCGTCCGTTTTTGCAGTGGCCGTCAGATCGCTTTCAAAGTCTGCAAAAGCCATGGGAGAGAGCTGAGTCATCAAGATAAACAGCAGGATTTTGATCATGTTAGCGCTCCATCAGTGAAAAAAATAATTCGTTTAATTAATACAGGGCAGAGTGTACCAATAAATGCAATCTGCTATCACTTTTCAGATTATTCGGTGACAATCCGTCTGTGCAATTTCGTTACAAAAAAATTATGTCGACATGCCTTTTAACACCCGATCAATTGCGTATATCCATTGATCCTGCAGACCTTGGGTTTGCAGATACAACCGAATTATTGGATTACTCATTGCCGTGGATAGGTCAGGAACGTGCAGAAGCTGCGGCCCGATTCGGTTTATCTATGGATCAGCCTGATTATAATTTATTCGTTCTGGGTGAGACAGGTAGCGGGCGTTCATCACTCCTTAAACAGGCGATGCATACCGTCGCATCGACCCGGAAGGTGCCTCCTGATTTATGTTATCTGCATAATTTTGATGTGCCTGAGCGTCCGCGTGCTTTGCGCCTGCCTGCCGGTTACGGGCGCGTGTTGCGCCAGTTCATGGTGCAACTGTGTAAAACACTGCAAACCGAAATTCCCCGGCGTCTGGGAGGTCAGGATTTTAAGTCTGAAAGCGCGCGGATTGAAAATATTTACAAGGCCGATGAGGCCAAAGCCTATGCGGAGCTGGATGCCTTTGCCGAGGCGCACCACTTTATTTTGCATCGGGAATCAGGTCATCTGGTGTTTACCCTGATGGGAGATAAGCGGCATGCCATCACCGAGCATGAGGTTTATGCTTTGCCAAAAGAGCGCAGGGCTGAAATCGATAAGGCTGAGCAGGCTTTGCGGGTGGAAATCGCGCGATTCCTCGAGAAGACGCGTCCCATGGAGCGTGCCATGAACGAGGCATTGGCCGCGTTGCGACGCCAACTGATCAAACCCCTGCTCGAACAGGAATTGCAGACAATCCGCCATCAGCTCAAGAAACAGATGGTTGACTCTATCAAACTCTCGAGCTTTTTCGAGCAGCTCTCGCAGGATGTGCTCGATAACATTGAGTTGTTTGAGGAGTCCGATAGCGACGACGAGATCAAGATGGCAGCTTTGTCGCGTACTTTGTCCCGCTATCGGGTCAATCTGGTGGTTGATAACGAGGGGCTGAAAGGGGCACCTGTGATCATTGATGATAATCCGCTGTTCCGTTCACTGTTCGGCAGCATCGAATATCAGGCCGAAAATGACGTACTGGCAACGGATTTTACCCGGATACGGGCAGGCACTTTGCTGCGGGCGCATGGCGGTTTTTTGATGTTGCATTTGCGCGACTTGCTGGCAGATGGGCTGGTGTGGGAAAAACTACAGCGCTTTTTGCGCAGCGGAAAGTTACAAATCGAGGAACCGGGGACGACTTTTGCACCGATTGCGGCGGTCTCGCTCGAGCCTGAAGCGGTCGATATTGAAGTCAAAATTATATTGGTAGCATCACGCGAACAGTACTACGAATTGCAGGAGGAGGATCCTGAGTTTGCACGCCGCTTCAGGGTCAAGGTGGATTTTGCCGAAAGCTTTTCAACGAATCAGGAAACGCGCCGCGCTTTTGCGATATTTGTCGCTCACAGCTGCAGAAAACTAGGCTTGCCGCATTTTTCACCCGCGGCGGTAGCCTTGCTGCTGGAAGATATGCACCGCGAAGTAGATGATCAGGCGCGTCAGAGTGCTAATTTTTCCAGAGCAGAGGCACAGGTAATGGAGAGTGCAGCACATTGCCTTGAGCGTGCAGCCTCGTTAGTTGAGCGCATTGACGTTGAAACGGCGCTAGCCTGCCGGATCCGCCGTCACGATTACCCGGCCCGACGCATGCAGGAATCAATCCGTGACGGCGAGGTGCTGATCAGTGTGCAGGGCGAGGCACTAGGGCAGATCAATGCTTTAACTGTGATGGATCTGGGGGACTACCGTTTCGGTTTTCCGGTCAGGGTAACTGCGCGCACGTTTGCCGGTAACGACGGTCTGCTCAATATCGAACGCGAAGTTGAGATGTCAGGTCCGATACACGATAAGGGGGTGTTCATATTGCACCATTATCTTTCGGCGCTCTTTGCGCATATTGCACCGCTGGCGCTTAACGCATCACTCGTATTTGAGCAGGAGTATTTTGGTGTCGAAGGCGATTCAGCTTCCTGTGCCGAACTGTATGCGCTGCTCTCCTCATTGTCGGGTGTGCCGCTCAAGCAGGGAATTGCCGTGACAGGTGCGATCAATCAGCATGGCGAAGTATTACCAGTAGGCGGGGTCAATGAAAAAATTGAAGGGTATTTCAATATTTGTGAAGCCTCGGGGCTGGATGGGCAGCAAGGCGTGCTGATTCCATCGCGTAATTGCCGTCACCTGATGGTGGCGCCGCGGGTCATCGAGGCGGTCCGGCAAGGTCTGTTTCATATTTATTCAGCCAGTCATGTCCGCGAGGGGATGGAGCGAGTGATGGGAGTGCCGGCCGGTGTCGCCGATAGCGAAGGAGATTATCCGCATGGCACCCTGCTTGGCCGTGCGCAGAGAAACTTGCAATCCTATCGTCGTGCCTGTCTTGCATCCGAGCATCCGAAAGCGGGTCGCAAGCATTTGCGTTAAACGTTATGATTACGCACTGCGGCATCTTGCCGGTTTATGTAACTCCTGTGCCTGAACGCTTTAAGCTGGCAGGGCAGGAAAAATGAAAAGAATACGATGCCCATTGAAACCGAAAAAGCCATCAAGCAACTGGTGATAAAAGGGATAAAACTCCCCCCTCAACCCAAAGTGTTAATTGCGC
Organism: Gallionella capsiferriformans ES-2; assembly: GCF_000145255.1. Lineage (NCBI taxonomy): Bacteria > Pseudomonadati > Pseudomonadota > Betaproteobacteria > Nitrosomonadales > Gallionellaceae > Gallionella > Gallionella capsiferriformans. The sequence goes on along the minus strand of NC_014394.1, from coordinate 1,706,357 downwards.
TTGACGCGGCCCTTTCATCGGGGAATTACAGCATGAAAACGCTGGCGAAGGTGATTTCGACCGATCCCGGAATTACCGCGATGCTGTTTAAAATCGTTGGCTCGCCGGTCTTTGGCAATAAAAAATTCGACTCGCTTGAACAGGTATTGATGCTCGTAGGTGTCAAGCAAACCTATAATCTGGTGCAGGCGATTTGTCTGTCTACCCATATTTCAGATTCGACGCGCAAGTCTTTCGAAATATTCTGGACTCGTTCAGATGAAATCGCCAAACTGGCCGCACTGATTGCCGGTGAACGCGTCTCCGTTTGCAATATTTTCCCCGATCAGGCCTACATGGCGGGTATCTTTCACGAATGCGGGGTGCCGGTGTTAATGCTGCGTTTCCCCGAGTACTGCAGCACGCTTAATCTGGATACGAATTTATGCGGGCCTAGTTTGAGTCTGGAGGATAAACATTTCAATGTGGATCATTGCAGTATCGGTTATTTGATCGCGCGCCATTGGAAATTGCCGGATTTTATTTGTAAGTCTATCCTGTATCACTATGAATTGCCGCGCGAAGAACCCGGGGTCGTGCGTACACTGGTGGCAATTTTGCAACTGGCGATCCATTTTCACCATCGTATTTCTCATAGCGAAAATCCGGTTTGGCGGCAGATAGGCGCTGAGGTGTTAGAGGAACTCGGGATTGCTTCGGACGGGGAGCAGGCATATTACGAAGAAATTTCTGAACATTTTCTGGCTTGATCGTGTCCGTTCAGTCGATGGGCGTGAATTGATGCGATTTGCGCGCGGTCATTTTGTGGCCTGAATGATTTAGCGGTTTGCGACATCCTCGATCACTTTCAAAAAATCATCGCCGTAGCGAGCAAGTTTACCCTGACCTATGCCGCTGATATGTCCCATGTCAGTCAGACTACCGGGGCGCTGATCGTGCATTTCCAGCAGCGTGCTGTCGTGAAAAATCACATAGGGCGGCACACCTTGTTCACGCGCCAGTTCCATGCGTTTTGCCTTGAGTGCGAGCCATAATCTATCCTCATTTGCGCCTGAAAACGGCTCGCGCGACTTACTCTCTGTCCCCGATTTAACCGATTTGCGTTTGGCAGGTTCCGTATCGCGGCGCAGCGATACGGGTTGTTCGCCTCTGAGTACGGGGCGGGCCGTTGCGGTCAGCATCAGTCCGCCATAGGCTTCGATATCCGCTTCGAGATATCCGCCTGCGATGAGCTGACGATACACGCTGCTCCATTGCTGGGCCGTGTGCTCTACACCGATGCCGAACGTGGACAGTTGCTTGTGGCCGAATTTGGTCACGCGCTCGGTCTCTTTGCCCAGCAGCACATCGACCAGATGGCCGACGCCGAAGCGTTGACCTGTGCGATATACGCAGGACAGCGCCATCTGCGCTTCGCGCGTTGCCTCCCACACTTGTACGGGATTCAGACAGTTATCGCACTCCTGACAATTTCCCGGATGCGACTCGCCGAAGTAGCGCAGCAGGGTCTGGTGGCGGCAGGCGGTCGATTCGCAAAAACCGAGCAGTGCGTCGAGCTTTTGCAGTTCCACCCGTTTTCGTTCTTCCGGTGCATCGCCCGATAACAGCATCTGCCGCATCGACACCACATCGCCCAGACCATAGGCCATCCATGCATCGGCGGGTAGGCCATCCCGGCCGGCACGGCCCGTTTCCTGATAATATCCCTCCATGCTCTTGGGCAGATCGATGTGGGCGACAAAGCGCACGTTAGGCTTGTCGATGCCCATGCCGAATGCAACGGTCGCCACCATGATCACGCCTTCTTCGCGCAGAAAGCGGCTCTGATTGGCGGCCCGCGTTGCCGCGTCCAGCCCTGCATGATAAGGCAGCGCATCCCAGCCTAGCGCTTTTAATTTTGCGGCGGTTTCATCTACTCGTCGACGCGACAGGCAGTATACGATGCCCGCCTCATCTGGATGCTCTTTGTTAATAAAGTATTGCAGCTGATTGATTACACTGTCTTTGTTTGTTATTTTGTAGCGGATATTCGGCCGGTCGAAGCTGGAGACAAACTCGCGTGCCTGTTCGAGCGAGAGCCGTTCTACGATTTCGCGCCGGGTAGGTGCATCGGCGGTCGCGGTCAGTGCGATGCGCGGCACAGCGGGGAAGCGATCCCGCAAAATCGTCAGTTCACGGTATTCAGGACGGAAGTCGTGCCCCCATTGCGAGACGCAATGCGCCTCGTCGATGGCAAACAGCGCAAGTCCATGTCTCGTCTGCACCTGTTCGAGCAGGCCCAGAAAATTCGCATTCATCAGCCGCTCAGGCGCGACGTACAACAGGTCGAGTTCGCCTCGCATCAACTGGCCTTGCACCTCGCGTGCGGTATCCGTCGACAGGCTGGAATTGAGATAGGCCGCTCTGACGCCCAGTTGTTGCAGTGCTTCAACCTGATCCTGCATCAGTGCGATCAGCGGTGAAATGACGATGCCCGTGCCGGCCCGCAGCAGCGAAGGAATCTGATAGCACAGCGATTTTCCACCGCCGGTCGGCATGAGTACCAGCGCGTCACCACCAGTGGCGATGTGTTCAACGATGGCCTGCTGTTCACCGCGAAAGGTGGTATATCCAAAAACGTCGAGAAGGATTTTTTGTGCAGGAATGGTCATGAAGGTCTTGTGAAAAAATGCCGGGCGATCAGGTCAGCGTCCGGCAGCGAATGATAGCATGACCGTTCAGCCAGGCCGCATCGTTCAACTAGGCATCATCGTTCAGCTAGGCATCACCCTGATGCGCTGACGGCCGAATGCCTGCGTATAGGCTTCATAATGTCCGGCAATCCGGGCGTGGCAGTCGGGGCAGTGTCCGTCTGGCGTGAGCCGGTATGCTTTGATTTCGTACCAGTCGCGTACGATCAGCGCAGCCCCGCAGGACGGGCAAAAGGTCGTATCCCCCGTCTGGTCATGCACATTGCCAATATAGACATAAGCTAATCCTGCCTCGATGGCGATTTTTCGCGCACGGGCGAGCGTCGCAGGCGGTGTTTCAGGGAGGTCGGTTAATTTGTAATCCGGATGAAACGCCGTGAAGTGCAGTGGCACGCCGGTGCCCAGATGTGCTGCGATCCAGTCGCACATTCGGGCGATTTCATCGTCGCTATCATTTAGTCCCGGAATCAGCAGCGTGGTCAGTTCAACCCAGACTTGCGTCTCGCGGCACAGGTAGGTGAGCGTGTCGAGTACGGGTTGCAGGCGAGCGCCGCATTGTTTGACATAAAACGCATCGGTAAAGGCCTTCAGGTCTACGTTGGCCGCATCCATTTTGGCAAAAAAATCCCTGCGGGCTTGCGTGTGGATATAGCCGGCTGTGACCGCCACGGTCTTGATGCCTCTTGCATGGCAGGCATCCGCCGTATCCATCGCGTATTCGGCGAAGATCACAGGATCGTTGTAGGTGAAGGCGACGCTCTTGCAACCCAGTTGCACGGCGCTATGAGCGATCGCCTCGGGGCTGGCCTGATCGGCTAGCTTATCGAAGCTGCGTGATTTGGAAATATCCCAGTTCTGGCAGAATTTGCAGGCCAGATTGCAGCCGGCGGTACCGAACGAGAGGATGCTGCTGCCCGGATAAAACTGGTTGAGCGGTTTTTTTTCAATCGGATCGACGCAAAAACCGGACGATCTGCCGTAGGTGGTGAGCACCATCTGATCGTTGACCCGTCCTCGCACGTAGCAGGCGCCGCGCTGACCTTCATGCAATTTGCAGTCACGCGGGCACAAATCGCACTGGATGCGCCCGTCAGGCAGAGCATGCCAGTATTTTGCAGGATAACGTTCTGTCGCGCTGATGGGCTCATCCATTTTAGGCCTCCTTGAATTTGCTGACCGAGTATCTGGACAGCTGGACGCCTTCATCCCAGAAATCTTCAGGCAGGCCAGCCTTGCGTTTGAGGTGCGAGAGAAAGCGCGCAGGTTGCGGCAGTTGTTCCCATACCTGAGGTAAAAACGTGCTGCGATAGCGGCCGTATTCGAAAATCACGCCATCGATGCCGGGGCGCAACTGGGACAAGGCATCTGCTTCATCGCGAAATTCCATCTTTTCGATGGGGGACAGCAAGGATATTTCGATACGCGTGCTGCTGAGTTCCTCCGCTGTCAGCGGCGTGAAACGCGGGTCATGCAAGGCTGCCGAGACGGCATTGCTTTTGAGGTCAGCCAGCAGCGATTGATAGGGGATGAGCGAGCCGATACAGCCGCGCAATTGTTTATCTTGGGTGAGGGTGACGAAACAGGCGCCGTAATCGGTGAGCCAGGGGGCGCTTTCATCGGCGATGCCCGGAATGTGCAGCGCGCGGGAAATTGCGGCGCGTGCGATCGCTAATAAAATAGAGCCTGTCTCAGTCACGGTTGCTATCCTCAGTGAATGCCAGTGCGGCATAACCTACAACCCGGTCGCGATCGCCTGCGGTGTCACCGGAATTTTTAAGTGCCAGCAAATGCGGCCTCAAATGATGGTGTGCCGCGGCGATAATCAGACCGCTGACCGGCGTGCCGCCGCATGCATGCTCATGTGCAATAGGTTGAGTCAGGTTCAGAATGGCTTGAACCGTCTCATAGTCTATGCGCTGCGCCGTTGCATAAGGCAGATAGTGTGACAGATCGGAGCTGATGACAATCAGGGTTTCCTCACCGTCCCATAGGCATTCGAGTACTTCGGCGACTTCTGCTGCGCTGGCGTTACCCACCGCCAGTGGCAGTACTGTGAAATCGGACAACACGCTTTGCAGGAACGGCAGCTGCACCTCGAGTGCGTGCTCCTGCGCGTGCGCGTGAGAGCTTGTGGTGACCTGCGCCAGATGTCTGATGGCGTCGGCCGCTGCCACATCAATCCGTATTCGTCCCAGCGGTGTTGCGAATGCGTCAACCCCGGGCAGGGCGATGCCGCGTATCGCGACGCGATGGGTGGGGCCTAGCAATATCACGCGGCGGATTTTTCGGGCGAGCTTGCGCAGCGTGGCATAGGCGGTTGCTGCGATCGCGCCGGAATAGATGTAGCCTGCGTGAGGAACGATCAGGGCTTTAGGGGATAGGTCGAAAGGCTGTGCAGCGGCGAGATATTCTTGCACTTCCTGTTTCAGCTCGCCGGCATCGGCCGGGTAGAACAGACCTGCGACAGCAGGCGGACGGATGACAGGCATGACGGTCTCCTTTTAATTACGCAAGTAATATGGGGGAGAGTTTGCACTAATCAATCCTGAAAGTCAGGATTTTTAATGCGTCGAGGCGGGAAGCCGTTGCTTTAATGCGGGATGGATATTCGTTTTGGATGAAGCCTTGCTTCATCCAAAACGGGGCGCGAAAATTATTTCGCCATTTGCTTTTCTCTGATTTCATCGAGAGATTTGCAGTCGATGCACTGGGTGGCTGTTGGACGCGCTTCTAAGCGACCGAGACCGATTTCAATCCCGCAGTTTTCGCAATAGCCATATTCGTCGGCATTGATTTTGTTAAGCATTTCATTGATTTTTTTGATCAGCTTGCGTTCGCGGTCGCGGTTACGCAGTTCCAGGCTGATGTCAGATTCTTGTGTCGCGCGGTCGTTAGGATCGGCAAATACGGTTGCTTCGTCCTGCATCGTATGCACAGTGCGATCTATGTCCTCGCCCAGACCCGATTTAATCTGTTGCAGAACATTGCGGAAATGCTCGCGCTGATTCTGATTCATGTAAGGCTCGCCTTCGGTTGCTTGATAGGGAGCGATGGGCTTTAGCGATAGTTGCGACATTGCACTTCTCCAACGTGAAAAAAATAAGTCCGCTTTAATACCAGAGATCAACTCTTCGTGCAATAAAAAATCGCTTTGAGAGTCATTTATTTGTTTGCGAGCAGTAAAAACAGACTGGGGCGCTTATTCAGTTGCGGGGCAGGCTGAGATTTCCATTGCTGTATGGTGCGCGTTTGTATTTGCTCTGACGCGAGGCTGACATCGGTTGCGACGCAGAGCAGGGTGCGCGGCTGACATTTCGCCAGCAGTGCTTGAAACAGCTTGTCGTTCCGATAGGGGGTTTCGATAAACAACTGCGTTTGCCGGCGACTGGCGGATTCAGCTTCCAGTTGCGCGATCGCTTTGCTCCGGTCTGCATCATTGATGGGCAAATAGCCGTGAAAGGCGAAGCACTGTCCATTCATGCCGGAGGCCATCAGGGCGAGCAGGATAGAAGAGGGGCCGACCAGCGGGATGACGCGTATGCCGTTTTTGTGAGCCAGCTCGACAAGGGCGGCACCCGGATCGGCAATGCCGGGGCAGCCCGCTTCAGAGATGATCCCAACGTCATGCCCGGCTAGCAGTGGTGAGAGCAGCGCTGAGAGTTCTGCGGGCGCCGTATGTTCGTTGAGCGTTTCAAAGTGCAGCGACTGAATGGGCTGTTCGTGCTTCAAAGCAGATAAGAACTGCCTTGCCGTTTTGAGTTGCTCTACAACATAGTATTGCAGGCTGCGCGCAACGTTGATGACGTGTTGGGGGAGAACCTGTTCGGCGGGGGTGTCGCCCAGCGTGCAGGGGATAAGAAAGAGTGTGCCCGGTGTAGGTGTCATATTAGAATGGCTTTATGTTTTCGCGGCGCAGCATGTCAAGCAGCAATATTAACGGCAGGCCAATCAGTGCATTGGGGTCATCGCCTCTCATGCTGCTCATCAGCGCGATGCCCAGCCCCTCTGATTTTGCGCTGCCGGCGCACTGATAGGGCTGCTCTTTTAGTAAATAGCCTTCAATTTCCTCGTCGCTTAAGTCGCGCAGCGTGACAAAATTTTCCGCAACGGCGGTCTGCATCTGTCCCGTGCGGCTGTTGAGCAGGGTGAGCGCAGTATAAAAGGTAGTGGTTTTACCGCTCATGCTGCGCAATTGTCGGGTTGCATTTTCGTGCGTGAGCGGTTTGCCGATTTGCCTGCCCTCCAGCAAGGCCACCTGATCCGAGCCGATGATGAGTGCATCAGGGTAATTGGCAGCTACCGCTTGAGCCTTCTCTTGTGAGAGTCGCTCTGAAGTGGCGCGCGCGGATTCCCCCTGTCGCGGTGTTTCATCGATATCCGGAGAGGCTGTGACGAAAGGGAGTTGCAGGCGCTTTAACAGTTCGCTGCGATAAGGCGAGGTGGAGGCTAGGACAAGCAAATCGATTCCTTGGAAAAAATAACGTAAATATTAGGTGCACGCAGGCCGAAAAATCCTGTGTCCGATTGAAAAGACAGCTATTTTCAATATTTTTGGCAGGATTTTTGACACAGAGGCCCGAAAAATATATCATGCGCGGCTCATGTACGCACGACCTTTTATCGATAGCTTGGATTTCGCCGAAAACGGCAAGCAAATAGACGCGCAAGTGCCTGTTGCTGAGTTGCCGCGTTTGCTCGATGTGCTGGATAATCCGCAAGGAACTTTGCATTTTATCCTGAAGGGCGGCGTAGATAGTCAGAGGCGTCCGATTTTGGATGTCAGTATCGAAGGCGGTTGTCAGTTGCGTTGCCAGCGTTGTCTGCATGGTCTTGATTATGCGGTGCAGCATGAAGCGCGCTTGTTGTTGTGCGATCAGGCTAGTCTGGATGAATTGGACGACGAGGAAGAAGAGTTTGAAGGTATTCTGGCAGAGGCGCATCTGGATGTGCTGGCGCTGCTGGAAGACGAGATTCTGTTAGGCTTGCCAATTGCACCGAGACACGAGCTTGGCGATTGTCAGATGGCAGAGGAAGAAGAAAAGCAAATGGATGAAACCCATCCTTTTGCAGCTTTAATGAAATTGAAACGTAAATAATCAGGTTTATCCAAGGAGTAATAGCATGGCAGTTCAGCAGAATAAAAAATCCCCATCCAAGCGTGGTATGCATCGCGCCCATGATTTTTTGACAACACCGGCGCTGGCAATTGAGCCTACCACCGGCGAAAATCATTTGCGTCACCACATCAGCCCGACTGGTTTTTATCGCGGCAGAAAAGTAGTAAAGACTAAGGCTGACTAAGTCCTAATGTCTACAGCGCAGCCGATTCGTCGGCTGCGTTTTCATTTCTATCGGATTTAGATTTGTCTGAATTCATCGCCAAGGACACTTTAGTGGATGTCACATTAGCTATAGATGCGATGGGGGGCGACCACGGTGCCTCAGTTACTATCCCAGCCGCCGTTAAATATCTGAAGCAGTATCCTCGCGATACCATCATTCTGGTAGGCAATCCCGACGCAATACATACCCAGTTGCAAGCTATCGGGGTCAAAACCGCTCAATTCGGCGATCGTCTGCGTGTACATGCAGCAACTCAGGTCGTCGGTATGGATGAGCAGCCGCAATCGGCGCTGCGCGGTAAAAAGGACTCGTCGATGCGCGTTGCCATTAATCTGGTCAAGGACGGAACGGCGTCCGCCTGCATTAGCGCCGGCAATACGGGGGCGCTGATGGCAACGGCACGCTATGTGCTCAAGACGATTCCCGGCATCGATCGTCCGGCGATCGCCTCCTATCTGCCGACTAAAAATGGTCAGGTCTGTATGCTTGATCTGGGTGCGAATACCGATTGCAGCGCGGAACATCTGCTGCAATTTGCCATGATGGGGGCAACCCTGGTCACCGCGCTCGAGCACAAACCCAATCCTACAGTCGGCCTGCTCAATATCGGTTCTGAAGATATCAAGGGTAACGAGATCGTCAAACAGGCGGCGTTGTTGCTGCGCGAGAGCGATCTTAACTTTTACGGTAACGTCGAAGGCAATGATATTTTCAACGGGGTGACGGATCTCGTTGTCTGCGATGGTTTCGTCGGCAATGTCGCCCTCAAAACGGCCGAAGGGGTCGCCAAGATGATGGGCGGTTTCCTCAAAGAAGGCTTTACCCAGAATCTTTATACCAAATTTGCCGCGCTGGTTTCCATGCCCGTACTCCGTGCTTTCAAGCACAGACTGGATCACCGGCGTTACAATGGCGCAAGTTTATTGGGCCTGCGCGGCATTGTGGTGAAGAGCCACGGTTCGGCGGATGTATTCGCCTTTGGCTGTGCGATTGAAAAAGCCGCTGAGGAAGCCCGCGAAAATATGTGGCAGCACATCAGCGAACATATCGAAAAGTGGCACAACCAGCGTCAAAATACCCCCCAGGGAGTGTCGTAATGCATGCAAAAATTATCGGTACCGGCAGTTACCTGCCAGTTAAAACGCTGAGCAATTTCGATCTGGAAAAGTTTGTCGATACGACGGATGAATGGATCGTTTCGCGTAGCGGCATTCATGAACGGCATATTGCGGCCGATGATGAGGTGACCAGCGATCTGGCCCTGCATGCGAGTCTGCGCGCGATTGAGATGGCGGGCATCGAGGCGTCAGACATCGATCTGATTATCGTGGCGACGACCTGTCCTGACAAAATTTTCCCCAGTACCGCCTGTATCCTGCAAGATAAGCTTGGCATCAAAAATGGTGGCGCGGCATTCGATATGCAGGCCGTCTGTGGCGGTTTCGTCTACGCACTCAATACCGCCGATCTGTATATCCGTGGCGGACAGGCCAAAACCGTGCTGGTGGTCGGCGCTGAAATCATGTCGCGGATTCTGGACTGGAAAGATCGTACGACCTGCGTTCTGTTCGGCGATGGCGCGGGCGCGGTAATTTTGCAGGCCAGCAGCGAGCCGGGAATTTTGGCCTCCAGACTGCATTCGGATGGTCAACATCACGCCTTGTTGCGCGTGGACGGCACGGTGTCCGATGGCGTAGTGCAAGGCGATCCGTTTATTCGCATGGAAGGGCAGGCGGTATTCAAATTTGCCGTGACTGTGTTGAGCCGTGTGGTTGACGAAGTGCTGACCATCGCGGGCTTAAAGGGCAGCGACATCGACTGGCTGGTGCCGCATCAGGCCAATATCCGCATCATCGAAGCGACCGCTAAAAAGCTGGGCTTGAGTCTCGATAATGTGGTGGTTACGGTGGCCAATCACGGCAATACCTCATCGGCCTCCATTCCGCTGGCACTCGATGCCGCGGTACGCGACGGGCGGATCAAGGCCGGACAACACGTATTGCTCGAAGCGATCGGCGGCGGATTTACCTGGGGTGCGGTTCTGCTCAAATGGTAGATAGATAGTTGGAAGTCGTCAGTTGTTAGTACAAAACAACTATCCACTTCCCACTTCCCACTTCCCACTTACGACTACTAACTTACGTCTATAAACTTACGACTGATTCTAAAATGACTAAATTCGCTTTCGTATTTCCCGGTCAGGGTTCTCAATCGCGCGGCATGATGAACGGCTATGCCGATTTTCCGGTCGTGCGCGACACGTTCGCTGAAGCTTCTGACGTTTTGCAGCAGGACCTTTGGCAGTTGATACAGGAAGGTACGGATGCCGAACTCAATTCGACCGTGAATACGCAGCCGCTGATGCTGACCGCAGGGGTCGCTGTTTATCGCGCCTGGCAGTCTCAGAACGGCGCGACGCCTGCCATGATGGCGGGACACAGTCTGGGCGAATACACCGCACTGGTTGCCGCAGGTGCGCTGAGCTTTGCCGATGCGCTGCCGCTGGTGCGTTACCGTGCAGAATGCATGCAGCACGCCGTGCCTGAAGGCGTGGGCGGTATTGCCGCGATCTTGGGGCTGGACGATGAAGCGGTGCGTGCCGTGTGCCTCGAAGGCGCGCAAGGTGAAGTACTCGAAGCCGTCAATTACAATTCTCCGGGGCAGGTGGTAATCGCGGGCAATCGCGCTGCGGTTGAGCGCGGCATGGAACTGGCCAAGGCGCGCGGCGCCAAACGCGCGATCATGCTGCCGATGAGCGTTCCATCGCATTGCAGTCTGTTGACGGGCGCTGCGAGTCAGTTGCGCGCCTATCTTGCTGACGTTGCGATCGTCTCTCCTGTCATTGCTGTGCTGCATAACGCCGATGTCGCCGCCTACAGCGATGCCGACAAGATCAAAGATGCGCTGGTGCGTCAGTTGTATTCACCGGTACGCTGGGTCGAAACCGTACTGGAATTCGGCAAGCTGGGTATCACACATAATGTCGAGTGCGCGCCGGGTAGGGTATTGGCAGGACTCAATAAGCGTATCGATACCAGTCAGCAGGCATTAGCCATCAACGACGGTGCCGCATTGACACTGGCGCTAACGACTCTCGCATAAAGGAATGAACATGACATTACAAGGACAAATCGCGCTGGTTACCGGTGCTTCTCGCGGCATCGGTCAGGCTATTGCGCTGGAATTGGGGCGTCAGGGTGCGATCGTGATTGGTACCGCCACCTCGGATAAGGGCGCGGCTTCAATCAGCGATTATCTGGCAGCTGCCGGGATTAAAGGTCAGGGCTATGCGCTGAACGTTAACGATGTACCTCAGACCGAGCAGGTTTTGGGTGAACTGCGCAAACAGTATGGTGAAATCTCCATACTGGTGAATAACGCCGGCATCACCCGCGACAATCTGCTCGCGCGCATGACCGATGACGAGTGGGATGATGTCATCGCGACCAACTTAAAGTCTGTCTTCCGTCTGTCACGTGCGGTGCTGCGCGCGATGATGAAGGCGCGGACAGGGCGCATCATCAGTATCTCGTCGGTAGTGGGCAGCATGGGTAATCCCGGACAGGCTAATTACGCAGCGTCCAAGGCCGGCATGATCGGCTTTACCAAGTCACTGGCGCAGGAAATCGGCAGCCGCAACATTACCGTGAATTGCGTCGCGCCGGGCTTTATCGATACCGATATGACGCATGCCTTGGGCGATGAGCAGCGCGCAAAGCTGGTCGAGCATGTGCCGTTGAAACGCCTGGGGCAGCCTGCCGATATTGCCGCCGCCGTTGGCTTTCTCGCAGGTCCCACAGCTGCTTACATTACCGGCGTCACGCTGCATGTAAACGGTGGTATGTACATGGAATAGGGTGTGCGTGGATTTTCAGGATTGCGCATCGATTTTAAATGCACTGAAATCGATGCGCAGTCGCTGGTTGGCCGAAATCGGCGCTTAAATTAATTCAAAAACTCACCTGTTATCATTCTGTTGCAAAAACAGAAGGCATATCCCAAATCCAGATAACGCTCTTAGCGAAAAACTAGCTTCACAAACGCCAAACTTATTTTGAATAACTTCTCCGTGCTGTCATGGTGAAGATTAAACGCATCCTCACTATCGTTCCTGCCCGCAACAATGATGCCGAAAGTTTCAGCATCGATTTTAAATCAGGATGGAAGCTGATATCCCTTCTCGCGTAGCATCTTTAGCAACGCGTCTACGACGGAAGCATCATATGAGGTTTCGCGATGGTCAAAGATTTCCTTAAGTGCCCATAGACCAACTCAAAATTGATCAGTCGTTCGTTCGCGACATCGAAACCGATAGTAGCGATCTGACTATCGTGCATACCATCATCGCGATGGCGCAAAGTCTGGGATTAGAGGTGATCGCGGAAGGCGTCGAAACGGAAAACCAGCACAGGTTGCTGCAGGACAAAGGTTGTATGCAATATCAGGGCTATCTGTTTGGCAAGCCCGTGCCGATTGAATTGTTCGAAATGCAATTGACGCAAGGCGGGTAGAATGAAAAACGGCAAGTGCTCCCGTTAATGTCGGCAAACCGCATCATGCCCGCCACTCGACTGAGCATTTTCACGGACCCGTAGTGGCCGGCCCCTCAATTTATCGTTGAACTTCCAGCATGTCTCGATTGCTCGCATTCACGAATAACTGGTTCGAAGTGGCCAAAATATTGGGCTGCGAAAAATCCGCTTACAGGCGGTGTATCAATGAAACCGTACTGCGACTGTATTAGTTTCAAGAAAACAGTTGTACGTGGCGTGTAATCATGTGATGTTTCCAATTTGTAGATTGTAATTACTCGCCACAAAACTGCCCATCATCTGTCTTCAAAATGGTGATGCAGCGTAATTTTTGAAATATTTTGGCTTAGCTCTGGAAAAATCCTTGTGGAAGGTTCAGAATAGAGTCGTTAAGGCAACGTTAGATTGTCTAGCGCACAGGGGAGAGGGTGATGAGAGCGTACCCATTTCTGGGGGTTTGTTTGTGTTCATTGTTTTTGGTGGCATGCGGTGAATCTACGCACTCGGTGACTAGTGTGGTGGCTACAGTGGATGCAGATAAACATACGCCTGCCAGTCCGTCGCAAATCCGTATCGCCTTGATCATGAAGACGCTGACCAATCCATTTTTTATCGAAATGGAAAAGGGTGCGCGCAAGGCGCAGCAGGAAACCGGCATTGATTTGCAAGTCATGACGGCGACTCAGGAAACCTCCATCGAGCAGCAAATCCAACTGGTTGAAAATCAGATTGAAGCTAAAGTTAACGCGATCGTGATCGCGCCGGGGGACTCTTTAAGGCTAGTAGCAGTTCTCAAAAAGGCTCAGGACGCTGGTATCAAAGTCGTCAATATCGATAATCGATTGCAACCCGATGCAGTCAAAGCGGCTGGCATGAAACCGATCCCCTTTATCAGTGTGGACAACGAGCAGGCGGCTTATCTCTCGGCCAAGTTTGTGGTGGATAAAATAACTCAGCCGATGGAAGTTGCAATCTTTGAAGGCATACGCACGGCGGACAATGCCAATCAGCGCAAGCGCGGTGCCGAGCGTGCATTCCGGGAAAATCCCAAGTTGCACATCGTCTCGCAGGAAACCGCGAACTGGAAAATCGATGAGGCTTATGAGGTGGCAAAGCATGTCTTTGCCGACCATCCGAATATAGGCGCGGTGTTTTGTGCCAACGACATGATGGCCATCGGGGTTGTCAAATACCTTCAGGAGAGCGGCAAGACTAAGGTTCTGGTCGCAGGGTTTGATGCGCTTGAGGAGGCCAAACTTGCGATTCATCAGGGCAAGATGACCTCGACGATGGATCAGCAGGCTGCGGAGCAGGGCTATCAGGGGGTTCAGACCGCTATCCGACTGGTGAACGCTGATGTCGTTCCAGAACAGGTGCTGGTTGATGCTAGGCTGATCACGGCAGAGATGTTGAAATAACGTTGCGTTGGTTGTAATGAAACCATTCAAGTCAAGTTTCGCATTGAAATTGACGGGCTTTATGCTCGCTATCAGTGTGTTGCCTCTGTTGGTATTCCAGCTGTTTTCGTATGGCTCGGTCAGGCACACGGTGTTTGATGAGGCTGTGCGCAACAATTTACTGTTGCTTTCAAACCAGAGGGACTATCTGAATCTGCAAATGGAGCAGATCAACGGACTGGCAACCAATCTGGGCTCGGTAGACGCGATCAATCAGGTTCTGTCCGCATCGGGCAATCAGTCTAGTTATGATCTGTTGGCGACCAAGGCGCGTATCGGGTATGTATTGAGCGGCTACAGCAACCTAAAAGGATTGGTTTCCATTGATCTGTTTACCCTCAACGGCACACAATACCATGTAGGAGATACACTCAATATCGACAGTGTGCGTTCTGAGTTGCGCGATCAGCTAATGCAAAAAACACTCGGCGCAACCCAGCAACTGATGTGGCATGGTGTTGAGGATAATGTGAACGCATCGTCCAGCAACAAAAAAGTGATTGTTGCAACCAAAACAATCAACCGCGCTGATGCCAGATCCGCTGAGCATGTAGGAATGCTGGTGATCAATTTTTCGACCGATTATCTGTATCGTCATTTCAGTCAGCTTGATCTGGGTAAAGGTGCCTATTTGATGGTCATCGATGCGCAGAACCGCTTAATTTACCATCCGACGAAAAACTTTATCGGTCAGTTTGTCGAAAAGGATTTAGGCAATTTTCTGAAGGGTGACACCGGATCGTTAGAAATGCGTCTGGATAATCGCGATGTGGTTTTCAGTTACAGTCACATTCCGGATAAAAACTGGTATGTCGTCAGTGTGGTTCCCTATGGTACGTTGATGAGCTCTATTCAATCCGTTGAACGGATTGGTATTGCGCTGCTAAGTCTAATTTTTTTGCTCATTGCACTGTTTATTCGCGCGTACTTGCAGCGTGTTGTTATGCCGATACGTGCAATTTCTGAGGGGTTCAGGCTGTTTCAGAGCAATGGTCTGGACGAACACTGGCGGCTCGGGAAATTCAGAACGCTGCAGGAAATAAGTGATCTGGTTAACTGGTTTAATTCATTTTTGGACATGATGGCCGTCCACCACAGGGCGCAGACCGATTTGCGAATTGCCGCCACAGCATTTGAATCTCAGGAAGGTATGCTGATCACCGACGCGGATTGTGTGATATTGCGCGTTAACCATGCCTTTTCCGCGATTACCGGCTATTCTGCGGAAGAGGTGGTCGGGAAAAAAGTCAGTATTCTCAAATCGGAACGTCACAACAGAGAATTCTATGCCGCGATATGGGAATCAATCAATCAGAATGGCGGATGGCAGGGCGAAATTTGGAACCGCCGCAAGAATGGCGAAATGTATCCAGAATGGCTGACCATCACGGCAGTCAAGGATAATGAGGGGGGTGTAACCCACTATGTCGGCACCAAGACCGACATATCGCCGCGCAAGGCTGCGGAGGAGGAGATCAGACACCTTGCTTTTTACGATACCCTCACCCATCTTCCCAACCGACGCCTGCTGCATGACCGCCTTCTTCGCACCATCGCATCAAATCATCGCAGCGGAAATTATAGTGCGCTGATGTTCTTGGATATGGACAACTTCAAGCCACTTAACGACCAGTACGGGCACGATGTTGGCGATCTGCTGCTGATTGAAGTCGCCCGGCGGATTGAGAGTTGCATACGCGATACGGACACAGTGGCGCGCTTTGGTGGAGACGAATTTGTGGTGATGATTGGCGAGCTTGTCGCAGAAAAGACTGCGGCTTTGATGCAAGTCGAAATCGTGGCGGAAAAGATACGCATCTCTCTGGCTGAAACGTATCGGCTGGGCCGTCCGGTGCAGGGGAGCGAAAATACGATAGTGGAGCATCACTGCTCCTCGAGTATCGGAGTGGTCCTGTTTCTTGACAACAGTCTGGATGAAATACTCAAGTGTGCAGATATTGCGATGTACCGAGCCAAGGACGCCGGGCGAAACATGATCAGTTATTACGATAAGGGGAATGAAAATGGCAATCTCATCATGGCTGAACCGCCTGTTATTGGTCCTGTTGCTGCCGAGTCTGTCGCCGGCTAATGCTGTCGAATTCGCCGGATTCGATATTACCGGTTACGGACGGGGTGGTGTGTATTCAAGCCCGGCTGGAACGCCGCGCGGTGCTTATACGTTGGGCGGCGACATGCAGAAATTTCGTCTGGGCAATGAGGGGGACAACGGAATCGAGGTGGGGATAGGCAAGTCACTGGAGGTCGGAAACAATTTCAAGTTGGGGCTGATGTATATGCCGGCAATGTGGAACGGGCAATCTTCCAATGCGCAGGGTTACACCTCCATATCCGGATTGTCACTGGCACCGGAGGCTAAATTCTGGGTCGGACAAAGGCGCTTGCGTATTCAAGACGTGCACATCGTCGACCGATTCCTAATGGATTATGGCGATAATATCGGCGCTGGCATGACCGATATGAGTCTTGGGTTCGCCAAACTGGGTATGGGGGTATTTTCCAGCAGTACGCTGGATAAAAGCAGTTCATCGCCCAATGGTGCCAGCCGCATCAATCTCGACCTGTCAGAGATAAGCGTCAATCAGGGTGGTGCGTTACGCCTGCTGGCAACCGCGGTGCGCGGCAATTTTCAGATGGGTTCGCAAGGTGTAGGACTTTCCCTGTTGCATAATCAGTCCGATTTTTTAACCGCAGGACTTAACAACAGTCTGTTTTTGCAGAGTTCGACTGGACACGCCGGACTGAGCGGGCAATTTCAAGGGCTGGGCGATGTGGCAACAGGCACTGCCGAGCAACCCGGTCAGCGCAGCATGCGCATTGCTGATGCACTCAATTGGCAGCGCGGAGCCTTTGGCGGGCAGGCGGTGGCAGCTTGGCAGACGGCCAAAACAGACGGCGGGGTTAACAACGGAAAAAGCACGCGGGATATCGCCATCGGTGCTCGTGTATCTTATGCATTCTCCGCGAACTTCAAGTTGCTGACCGAAGTTGGCAGTACGTCTCGCAGCATGGACGGACAAAACCGGCAGCAGTTGAATAAGATCACCATCGCGCCCACGCTGGCACTCGCTGCGGACTTCTGGTCGCGTCCTGAGTTGAGATTTTACGTCACGCATATCAGCTGGAATGCTGCCGCTGCTGCGGCGAATGCGGGTGGTTTCGGTGCCGGAGGGCGTATGGCGAATACCGTTGCCGGCGCGCAAGTAGAGGCTTGGTGGTAGGCTGCGGGGAGGATGAAATGAATACGATACGGATGTTGCGGGTACTGCTGCTGGCGTTCTGTCTGCCGGCTGTTGCCGCTGAAAACAAGGTTATTGCCTTTGCGCAGGACACCATGGCGAATGATTTTCGCCGGGCGCAGGTCTATGAAGTGCGCGACGAAGTGGCCAGATATCCGCAGCTGTCCTTTGTCTATTCTGATGCACAGGGGCAGACATCGCTGCTGATACGCCAGATTGAGCAGTTTATCGAGCAGAAGGTGGATTTGCTGGTGCTGGGTACCAACGATGAGCAGGCTGTCGTACCTGTTGTAACTAAGGCGTATCAGGCGGGCATTCCGGTGATCGTGCTCGATCGGGGTATCAACGGCAAGCAGTTCACGTCCTTTATCAACTCCGATAACATCAGGATAGGTGAAATCGGTGCCGAATACATCGCCAGCCGTTTGAATGGAAAAGGGCTGGTTCTTCTTTTTGAGGGTTTGCAAAAAGCCGATGTGACCCAGTTGCGCAGCAAGGGATTTCTGACTGAAATAGGTAAACACAGCGGCATCAGGGTCATCAGACGGACCGGTAACTATTTGCGTAAGGACGCGGTCGTTGAAATGGAGAAACTGGTGTCTGATGGGATTCGTGTGGATGCGATCTTCTCGGAGAGCGACAGCATGTTGAGCGGAGTACGCATGGTGCTGAGTAAAAGCAACATCGACCCCCGTTCAGTTGTGATGGTGGGTTGCGACTACACCAGTGAAGCCCGGCAGGCGATTCGCGACGGCACGCAGAGCGGTTCGGTGCTGTTCCCACTGGGCGGAAAAAAGGCGGTCGAAATCGCCCTGAAAATTTTTGCCGGAGAATCTGTTCCCAAACACATTTATAACCCGGTGAAGCTGGTGACCAAGGACAATGTAGAACAAGTACCACCAATTTTCTGAGGGTGCCATTAAGCTTCAATTCATGAATAAATACTTAAACTTATTGCGAAATGGCAGAAAATTCAACCTGCTGACCAAGCTGTCTTTGCTGGTGACTTCAGCCGTGTTACTTGTCGTGGTTGCTTTGGGATTTTATTTTAACGATTTTCTGAAGGATCGTTTTTTAGATGACACCCAGCAGCGCATGCAGCGCGGTTTTGTGCGGCTGGCATACAACCTCAAGGAAATCGAGCACGAACTGCGCGATGGAATCGCCTTCATCGGAAATGACGAGAAGACGATTGCCTCAGTCGATCTGATCAACAAATATCAGGACAAGAGCAATTACAATCTATTTCTGATCGACGAGGAGAAAAAGAGTGTCGTGTCGGAGTTGCTCAGCCGCGTCAAGCTCTCGTTTAACAGCGATATCTCCATTTATGACCAGAACGGCGAACTGATCGCTTTTGTATCCAAAGACGATGAGGGCTATCAGCTCAATTTTTTCTCGTATGAAGCTGGGCAAAGAAAGCTGTTCCGCCGTTATGAGCAACACGCCGTTTACAGTCCTGCGCAGGCGCTCCCTAAAGGGATTGCGTTCACTCACAAGGATTACTATACGGCAGAAGAACAGTTGCTGCACGGCAGCAGCATCACCTACCACAGGCAGGGTGACGATGTGGTCATCAGGTCGCATCAGAGCATTTTTCAGGGAGACACCGGAAAGGTTATCGCACACATCGAGATGTCGCGAATTCTGGATAAACAATACTTTGCAAATTTTTCTAGGGACATCGATCTGGATATCAGCTTGTCGTTTGATGTTATGAAGGCGAATGCGGTGCTGGGCGAAAATCTGAGTGTGCAACATATCGACATTACGCAAAGCGATCAGGAGTACTTGGGTGTTCTGAAAAAAGAGATTGTCTCGGGTGTCGTGTACTTCGTTGCCAGACTGGATAAGGCGGCACTGAATGCGATGCTGAATGCGAGTCGCAGCCAGTTTTTGCTGCTGCTGGTCGCCGTTGCTGTGACCACGCTGCTGCTGATGCGCTATTTGATCCGCCGCCGGCTGGAGCTCCCGTTAAATTCACTGATGGAGCAGATCAGGAAAATTGAGCGGCAGGATTATTCTGCGTCTGACGAAGTGCGCACCGGTGATGAACTTGAGGATATTTCAGCCAGCGTCAATCAGCTGGCGCTCGCCGTACATGACCGGGAGAGTCAGTTGCAGCAAGCCAGAAAAGAGCAGGAGTATCTCTCCGATCACGATGCCTTGACCGGCTTGCCAAATCGCCGCCATTTTTCCAAGCGTCTGGAACATGCGCTCGATTCGACAAGAGAGAATCGAGCCCAGTTCGCCGTGATGTTTCTAGATCTGGATCAATTCAAGCTGGTCAACGATACGTTGGGGCATCACATCGGCGATGAACTGCTGGTGCAGGTGGCAAACCGGCTGGTGCAGCAGCCGGGCTCAGGACAGACACTGGCTCGCATCGGCGGCGATGAATTCAATATTTTGATTGAAGGGGTGGGGGATATTCAGCAGCTCAAGGAAATAGTCGGCCAGTACCTGGCACAGTTTCACGAGCCATTTTTGTGCGCGGGCCTTGAGATCGACATCTCAGCCAGTATCGGCGTCGCAACTTTCCCGAGGGACGGCGAGGACAGCGTTTCGCTGATAAAACACGCTGATCTCGCGATGTATAAGTCGAAAGATAAAGGGCGCAACAACTACAGCTTTTATTCGGATGATCTGGCTGAATACGCACAGAAGCGCGCTGATATGACGGCTGCGCTGAAGCTGGCAATCGAGGCCGGCGATCAGTTCGAGCTATATTACCAGCCTAAAACTTCTGTTCTCACGCATAAGATCGATGCAGTTGAAGCACTGATACGTTGGCGCTCGCCAAACTTCGGCATGGTGCCGCCCGGTCAGTTTATTGCGCTGGCAGAGGAGACAGGCCTGATCGTGCCTATTGGACTGTGGGTTTTAAAGCAGGGACTGCGTGATTTTCTGGAATTGCAGCGCGAGGGCATACAGCTTGAACATATTAGTCTGAATGTATCCAACGTCCAGTTGCGCAATGACGAAACCGTGGCGGCTCTCAAGGACGTGATTGCCGCCAGCGGGGTGGCACCCGATCACATCGAACTTGAGATCACCGAGAGTTATATTGCCGACGACGTCAATCATGCGATCGGGGTATTGCAATCGTTCCGGGATATGGGCGTGGGTTTGGCAATCGATGATTTCGGAACGGGCTATTCGTCGATGAGTTATCTTAAAAAACTGCCTGTCACCCGCATCAAAATCGACAAGTCATTTGTGGACGGTTTGCCGGGCAGCGAGGACAGCATCACGTTGACGAATTCGGTGATTGCCTTGGCAAAGAATTTTGGCCTCGCGATCACCGCAGAAGGCGTGGAGCTCGAATCACAGCTGGTTTTCCTCGAGCAACAGTGCTGTGACCAGATTCAGGGTTACTACTTTTCAAAGCCGCTGCCCTTCAATGAACTGAAGGACTATTGCCGTTCTTCGCTGAAGCACTCGTCAAAAAACAGTAACGTCATCCAGTTGCAGTCAGTGAAATCGCAATAAATTTCTACCATTTATGCGTTCCGATAGTGAGCTTATCAGGTCAGGTAGCGAAGTTGAATGTCAGGTAGCGGCCGTTCGTGATCAGAATAGAGATACCAACGAGGATGAAATGCGAATATTGAATATCGGTTCAATCAACATTGACCACGTCTACAAGGTCGATCACTTTGTGCGTGCCGGTGAGACCATCGGCGGCCTGAGTTACAGTATCTTCGCAGGTGGTAAGGGATTCAATCAATCCATCGCGCTAGCCCGTGCAGGAGCGTCCACTCTTCATGCGGGAAGGGTTGGAGAGGGCGCCTCATGGTTGCTCCAGCGCCTTGCACAAGAAGGGGTTGATACGACCCATGTGACCGTGGGAGAAGCAGCGACAGGGCACGCCATCATTCAGGTCACTCCGGACGGGGAAAACGCAATTGTGCTGTATGGCGGAGCGAATCAACTACTCTCCGAAGTAGACGTCGAATCGGCTCTTTCATCCTGTTCTCCAGGAGACTACCTGCTGGTCCAGAACGAAACCAGTTGTGTGGCGCAAGCGATTCAAAAAGCCCACGATAATGGCTTGCGAATTGTATTCAATCCTGCCCCGATGACCGCCGATGTCCTTAGCTACCCGCTGGAATGTGTGGATATTTTCATCCTCAATGAGACTGAGGCAGAAGGACTTACCGGAAAAACCGATCTTGCGGATATCATCGCCAGTATGCGCGACCGATTTCCCAGTTCTGCAGCGGTACTAACGCTAGGAAGCAAAGGCGCAATCTATTTTGACGCCAGTTCGGTGCATCAGAAATCCGCTCTTCTCGTAGATGCAGTTGATACAACTGCGGCAGGCGACACGTTCATCGGTTTTTTTCTTGGCGAGCTGATGCTGACCGGTGATCCGGTTAAGGCACTCACTCAGGGCTGTCATGCCGCAGCAATCTGCGTTACCAGAGCCGGCGCATCGGATTCCATCCCACTACGAAAAGAGCTGGAAACCATTGCCGTCCACCAAGATAGCAAGGCGATTATAAGTGTCATCATCAATATGAACAGCAGTCCTAGTATTCATAGTATCGCCTAAGGAATGGGGACGTGCGGTCAACGGACATTCCTACATCTCTAGGTGAGGGAAGATATGCAGTGTTATGACTTCAGAAATCCGCTGCCAGCCTGACAGTTCAAGCAGTTCGTGAAACAAGAAATGGACGTTCCATCATTCGAAATGCAATGATTATTTTAGGTGGTCAGTTTCTGCTAAGGGGTGTTGTGAATGGTCAGGTTGATACCACCATAGCACTTGAATTACATGCCTGGTAGCAGTCACTCGCGACCGACCATCGTGTCTCGTAGGGACATTGCTGATTGGCGGCTATAGAGCAAGAAAAACCTGCTGACTGTATTTCAGCAGGTTCGATTTTCACCTCAGCCTGCATAACCCCTTACTTTCCCATTTTTGTAAAATTACCTAGGCCATCTGGTCTATAGGAATTTTTGCGATGCCTTTTATAATGCGCGTGCGTAAAACCACATCAACCATAGACACTTAATTCGAACAGCAAGCACCGGGGGGTGTCCGAATGACTCATTTTATTAATTTAACCGGAAGTTCAACGCTGCCCGTTGAATCATCCACTCGTATTTGTCCAAATTGCAAGTCCACTTACCTCAATCGCATGCAGCGTCGTCTAATCGACCGGGGCGTCAGTATTTTTATCCCGCTCAAGCGTTATTCCTGTGACTCATGCGGCTGGGTGGGAAATCTGAAATCAGATCGTAAGTAAAATTATTGTGCCGTGTATTTGCATCAGCCCTTTGTGATGTGAACGCGGGCGTGGCACAATTGCGTCCCGCACACGATCTAATCCGCTCTATGTTGAGTTACCGTCACGCCTTTCACGCCGGCAACCATGCCGATGTGCTCAAGCACTTTATCGAGGTGCAATTACTGACCTATCTGGCCCAAAAAGACAAACCTTTCTGGTATATCGATACGCATGCGGGGGCCGGGTGCTATTCCTTGGATCGCGGCTATGCGGTGCAGAATGCAGAGTATGAAAGCGGCATCGCCAGACTTTGGGATCGTGACGATTTGCCCGAAGCACTCGCAGGCTATGTGAATCTGGTCAAAGGAATTAATCCGGACGGACTGATGAAGCTCTATCCCGGCTCGCCGCTGGTTGCCGCCGAGCTGTTGCGCGACGGCGACAAGATGCGCCTGTTTGAATTGCACCCGTCCGATACCGAACTTCTGAAAGATAATTTTGCCGACTACCGATCCGATGTGCTGGTGCAGACATCGGATGGTTTCGGTGCGCTCAAAGCCTTGCTGCCGCCCCCGCCGCGTCGCGCGCTGATGTTGATCGATCCCCCTTATGAAGAGAAGCAGGATTATCAGCGTGTGGTGACCGCGCTCAATGAAGGTCTCAAGCGATTTGCCGGCGGTGTATATGCGGTGTGGTATCCCCAGTTGCAGCGTAACGATGCGCGTGAATTGCCTGAACAGCTCAAAAAGCTCCCGGTGAAGAGTTGGTTGCATGTCGCCCTGAGTGTAAAAGGTCCCGGTGAAGATGGTTTCGGTATGCACGGCAGCGGTATGTTCGTGCTCAATCCGCCTTGGAATCTGCACGGCACCCTTCAGCAGGTGATGCCGTATCTGGTCAGCGTGCTGGGGCAAGACAAGCTGGCATCCTATACACTGGAATACCGGGAAAATTAGCGTTATCCGGTTTGTATAACAAAAAATTAACGATGGAATAAACATGACTAAAGCTCATACATGGAATTTTTTTCGCGCAGGCGGTTTCGATCAGGTCAGGCTGGATACGGGTGCTGATCTGATCGCACTCAAGGATTTGGATCAAAAGCTTTGGGTGGCATTGAGTTGCCCGACGCGCGGCATCGAATTCGATACCCGCACGCTTGATTTGATCGACAGCGATGCGGATGGCCGTGTGCGAGCGAACGAAGTGCTGACCGCGATCGAATGGGCGGCAGCCTTACTGAAAAATCCGGATTTGCTGGTGTCAGGCACCGATGAGTTAGCGCTCACAGATATCGACGACAGCCGCGAAGAGGGGCAGCAGATTTTGCGTTCCGCGCAGCATATTCTGAAAAATATGGGCAGGCTGGAGGCGGGCGTCATTTGCATGTCGGATATGACCGATATCGCCCAACTGGTCGCAGGCTTGCAGTTTAACGGCGACGGCGTGATTACCTCTGCGCAGATCAGCGATGAAGGATTGCGCGCGACGATCGAAGATATCAGCAAATGTGCCGGGACGGTGGCTGACTTGAGCGGCGAGGCCGGTATCAATCAGGAAATTACCGAGCGGTTTTTTGCCGAAGCGACCGCCTTTTCGGGCTGGTACGCAAGGGGAGAGTCGGATGCAGAGATTTTGCCGCTGGGTGAGCAGACTCAGGCGGCGGCGTATGCTTTTCATGCGCTACGCGACAAGATCGACGATTACTTTACCCGCTGTCAGTTAGCCGCTTTTGATCCGCGTGCTGCGGCAGCTTTGAATCGATCAATAGAGGATTATCAGCAGATTTCCGTGCAGAGTCTGTCCTCACAAAGCGCGGATGTAGCGAGTTTCCCTTTGTCCGGTATCGCTGCGGGCAAGCCGTTGTCGCTGGTCGCTGGCATTAATCCGGCGTGGCAAGCCCGTGTGGCTGAACTGACGGCGCAGGTTGTTACCCCGATTCTGGGCGAACGGGGAGTATTGGATGCGGCTGAATGGGCACTGCTTTGCGGAAAGTTCGCCGCATTCGATGCCTGGCAGGCGGAAAAGCCGCTGTGCTGTGCCGAGTCGCTGGGTATGACACGCCTGCGCGAACTGATCGCGGGCGCACACAAGGCTCAGATTGATGCGTTGATTGCCGAGGACAAGGCGGTTGAAGCCGAGGTGAAAGCGATTCATGCTGTCGAACGCCTGTTGCGTTACAAGCGCGACCTGTTTGTTCTGGTGAATAATTTTGTCTCTTTCCGCAATTTTTATACCGGCCGCGAAAAAGCGATCTTTCAGGTCGGCACCCTGTATCTTGACGGGCGTAGTTGCGAGCTGACCGTCAAGGTGGACGATGTGGGCAAGCACGCCGTATCGGCGACCCTGAGCGGCGTATGTCTGGTGTATTGCGATTGTGTACGCGGATCGGAAAAAATGAGCATTGCCGCCGCCTTCACGGCCGGTGACTCGGACTTTTTGACGGTCGGCCGCAACGGTATTTTCTACGACAGGAAAGGGCGTGACTGGGATGCGACCATCGTGCGCATCATCGATCACCCCATCGGTATCCGGCAGGCCTTCTGGTCTCCCTATAAGAAACTATCCAAATCGATCAGCGAACAGTTGCAGAAAATAGCCAGTGCCAAGGCCAGCACCGCCGAGTCCGGCATGATCAAGGCTGTGGTCGATAACGGCAAGGCGGTCTCAGGCCCTGTTGTACCGAAACCCGCTTTCGATGTGGGCAAGTTTGCCGGTATTTTTGCGGCCATCGGTCTTGCGATCGGCGCGATCGGCGGAATACTCGCTCATATCGTCGGCGGCGTATTGGGTTTGAAGCTCTGGCAAATTCCGCTGGCGCTGGCAGGCTTGATGCTGGCAATCTCGGGTCCTGCGATGGTGTTGGCCTGGTTTAAACTCAAGCGCCGTAATCTGGCGCCCATTTTGGATGCGAATGGCTGGGCCGTGAATGCGCGTGCAAGAATCAATATTCCATTCGGCACATCGCTGACGGGTGTCGCAAGTCTGCCGTCGGGCGCAAACCGTTCGCTGTTTGATCCCTTCGCCGAGAAAAAATCCGTCTGGCCGTATTATGTGCTGCTGATCGCGCTAGTGGCGACGCTTGCCGCCTTATGGTATTTCGGCTTCTTCGGGCACCGCTAAGCGTCCTTTGGCTACGGAAAAATTTGATCCCAAGCCTATCCTGGCCAGCCTGCCGCTGCTGCCGGGCGTCTATCGCTATTACGATGACAAGGGTGCGCTGCTCTATGTTGGTAAGGCTGTTCAGCTGAAAAAACGCGTCTCATCGTATTTTCAGAAGACCAATGTGTCGCCGCGCATCCGTTTGATGGTCTCGCATATTGCGCGCATCGAAACCACGGTGACGCGCTCTGAAGCCGAGGCCTTGCTGCTTGAAAACAATCTGATCAAATCCCTAAAGCCGCGTTACAACATCCTGTTTCGCGATGACAAGTCCTATCCGTATATCGTACTGACGGGGGATGAGTTTCCCCGTTTGACCTATTATCGCGGCACGCCGAACAAGCAGCATCAGTATTTCGGCCCGTATCCGAATTCTTATGCCGCGCGCGAGACGATACAGTTGCTGCAACGGATATTTCGCATCCGCACCTGCGAGGACAGCGTGTATAACAATCGCACGCGTCCCTGTTTGCAGCATCAGATCAATCGCTGCACCGCGCCCTGTGTGAATCTGATCTCGGCACTAGACTATCAGGCCGATATACATCGTGCCGTACTACTGTTGCAGGGTAAACATCAGGAAGTCGAGCGCACTTTGCGCGATGCGATGGATCAGGCGGCTGAAAATCAGCATTACGAGCAGGCCGCCGTGCTGCGCGACCAGTTGCGTGCGCTGCATACCGTCCAGCAAAAACAATTCGTAGAGTCGACCGGCGGGACGACGGATGCCGATATCATCGCACTGGCGCAATCAGGCGGTTTGGTCTGCCTGAATCTTGCGATGGTGCGTGGCGGACGTCATCTGGGAGATAAGAGTTTTTTCCCTGAGCATGCGGAAGGTCTGGCCTCAGATGAAATTGTCGTAGCCTTTATCGCGCAGCATTATCTTGATCTCGCCGTGCCACCGATACTGTTGCTCGCGTCTGACTGCACCGATAAAACCCTGGCGCAACTGTTGAGCGAGCAGGCGGGACATGCAGTGAAAATTAGCACCGCTACGACAGGCGAGCGCCGGCAATGGCTTGAGATGGCGCAACGCAATGCCGAGTTGGCGCTGGGGCAGCGCGTGATGCAGCAAGGCGGGCAGCAACAGCGTCTGGACAGGTTGCGTGAATGGCTGGAAATGCCCACTGTGCAGCGCATCGAGTGTTTTGATATCAGTCATATCATGGGCGAGGCCACAGTCGCCTCCTGTGTGGTCTACGAAAATCTGGATATGCGTTCTTCGCAATACCGGCGCTACAACATCAGTGGCATTACGCCGGGGGATGACTATGCGGCGATGCGTCAGGCATTGACCCGTCGCTATCAGAAAATCCGCACGGGGGAGGGCGCACGGCCGGATCTGGTTTTGATCGACGGCGGTCTGGGGCAGTTGCATGTCGCGATGGAAGTCATGGCGGAGCTGGCGCTTGATCTGGCGCTGGTGGGGGTGGCGAAGGGCGTTGAGCGTAAGCCTGGCATGGAGCAGCTGATTTTCCCCGAC
This sequence comes from Gallionella capsiferriformans ES-2, assembly GCF_000145255.1. Classification (NCBI taxonomy): domain Bacteria; kingdom Pseudomonadati; phylum Pseudomonadota; class Betaproteobacteria; order Nitrosomonadales; family Gallionellaceae; genus Gallionella; species Gallionella capsiferriformans. The sequence continues at coordinate 1,679,190 of NC_014394.1, read as the reverse complement.
GGTACGGCACGGCAGTTGCCAGCGGATGATCCCGCGCTGCATTTGATACAACAGATCCGTGACGAGGCGCACCGTTTTGCGGTAGCCGGCCACCGCGCACGGCGCGGCAAAACGCGCACCGCATCGAGTTTGGAGGAAATCGCGGGGGTTGGCGACAAACGCCGCCGCAGCCTGCTGACCCACTTTGGCGGGCTGCGTGAAGTCGCGCAGGCCTCCGTCGAGCAACTCTGTCAGGTTGAAGGAATCAGTAAATCGCTTGCCCAAGTGATTTACCAGCGGCTACACTAACGACCATGAATATAAACATCCCAAATCTGCTCACATGGCTGAGGATTCTGCTCATCCCTGTGTTTGTGACGGCTTTTTACCTGTCTGATACTACGCTAAGTCCGCATCTGAAGAATTTAATTGCGACTGGTGTTTTTTTGCTCGCTGCAGTGACAGACTGGTTGGACGGTTATCTCGCGCGTCGCCTGAATCAATCCTCTGCGTTTGGTGCCTTCCTCGATCCGGTCGCTGACAAGTTGATGGTCGCCGCCGCCTTAATTTTGCTGGTCAAGCTGGGACGCGCCGATGCAATTATTGCGTTTATCATCATCGGCCGCGAAATTACCATTTCCGCCTTGCGTGAATGGATGGCGAAAGTCGGTGAGAGTAAGAGTATGGCAGTTTCGATGCTGGGTAAAATTAAGACGACTTTTCAGATGGTTGCCATTGCGCTGCTGCTTTATCACGAGGAGTTTGCCGGATTGGATTGTCAGGTGCTAGGTTCAATGCTGCTTTATATGGCGGCGCTGCTGACCTTGTGGTCTATGGGCTATTACCTGATGATGGCGATGCAAAGATTGAAAGAAATTTGAATAACGCCGTTGCATTATCGGGGCGCGTCTGTATAATGCGCAGCCTTCGGGGTGTAGCGTAGCCTGGTAGCGCGCCTGGTTTGGGACCAGGATGTCGGGAGTTCGAATCTCTCCACCCCGACCAGGTTTTAGTTGATTTTTGTTGTAAGTTGCAATGCTTTTGCTGTATAATGCACGAAATTCGGGGTGTAGCGTAGCCTGGTAGCGCGCCTGGTTTGGGACCAGGATGTCGGGAGTTCGAATCTCTCCACCCCGACCATTTAAGTAGTGTTCTGATCTCTATAGATCGAACAAGAATTTGTGCCCATAGCTCAACCGGATAGAGCACCAGCCTTCTAAGCTGGGGGTTACAGGTTCGATTCCTGTTGGGCACACCAGTGTCTGTCGGGCGCCAAGACGGAAAGTCTGGCAAGTTTAATGGTGGCTGTAGCTCAGTTGGTAGAGTCCAGGATTGTGATTCCTGTTGTCGTGGGTTCGAGCCCCATCAGCCACCCCAAATTAAAGCCGCTAATTCAATGAGTTAGCGGCTTTTTTCTTTTGTTGGATTTAGTCTGGTTTAGCTGTATTTGGCGTTTCTACCACACCGACTGTGGTAGAAATGTGGTGGGAATAGGGAGCAAGTGTGGTAAAAAATAACCTATTACAGAATTAATTTTGCCAGGCTTGGTTTTATTTGGCTCCGTTTGGTGCTGTAGGCGTGGTAGACGTGTGGTGGGGATCATTTTCAATGTGGTAGAAAACTATAGGAATTGCGATATCCTTTTGCCCTATCATGTCGAAGTCCAGTTGTCGGCCTTAGTAGACGATTAGGGGCCGATTGCTTATCGGCACCAACGGCCCATAAGCCGACATTCAGGCCTGCTGAATCTTAAGATCACCGCTCAGGATTTATTCGACTGACTATTCAGTTACCCATCACCCAACTGCGAAAATGGGAAACTCACATTGTTATCCTGTTTATGTCAAAATCGCACAATGACTTAAATCTGTATTTGGAGTATGCATGACAACCAACATAGTCAACGAAATACAAACTGACGAGGAAGTGCAAAAAACCCTAGAGGGATATGAGCCCCCCGAGCCTGGTGGTTGGGAGGGCTATCCCCTAGACGAGCTGGCAATCCGGGATGAACGTCGAACAGCATCTGACGTGATTCGGCGGATTAGGAATGCTAGATTCGTCCTCGATCCAGATTTTCAGCGAGAGTTCGTTTGGGATAAGGATAAACAAAGCCGCTTGATCGAATCGATCCTTCTGCGAATACCATTGCCGGTATTCTATGTGGCGGAAGACAACGAAGGGCGGTTGATCGTAGTGGATGGGCGACAGCGTCTTACCACGCTCTTGCGTTTTCTAGACAACGACCTTGCCCTCCATCTCATTGATCGACCAGAACTTAACGGTAAGCGTTTCGATGGTTTGGACGTTCGCTTGCAGAATCGAGTGGAGGATTGCCAATTACTTTTCTACATCATTGATCGTTCAGTGCCCGAGCGAGCGCGCCTAGACATCTTTGAGCGTGTTAACGGTGGAGAAGTGCTGACCCGTCAGCAAATGCGCAATGCCATTTACAACGGCCCCGCAACTCAGTTCCTGCGTGATGAAGCCCTATCCCTGGCTTTCCAGAAAGCAACCGGCGGCAGCCTCAATGTCGGAAAAATGCAGGATCGCGAGATGATCAACCGATTCTGTTCTTTCCGGCTGATGGATATAGATGACTATCGTGGCGATATGGATGATTGGCTAGCCAAGGGATTGGAGGCGATAAACAAATCCAGCCTGGAAGAAATGGAACAGCTAAGTCATCGATTCCGGCGAGCCATGAATAACAACTTTATCGTATTCGGTCGGCAAGCATTCAGAAAGCATACTTTTTCAGAACAGAGGCGGAGTATCCTCAACGCCTCCTTGTTTGATGTCATGAGTACGGGACTTGCCCGGTATACCGAAGCTAGTGTGGAAGCGAACGCTAATCTGCTTCGGGAGAAATTTTACGCCTTGATGGAAGATGAGGATTTCATTCGCGCCATCACTTATGGATCCAATGCCACAAGGGCAGTTCGCACCCGCTTTCAGATTGCCAAGGCCATGTTCAACGAGGTGTTCAATGCTGCGTGAAATCCATCTTTCCAGTTTCAAATGTTTCGACACCCTGAACCTGCGGTTGGGGCCTCTGACCCTGCTAACGGGAGTGAATGGCGGCGGAAAGTCTTCGGTTATGCAGGCCCTAGTGCTGCTATCCCAGACTTTCAGACAGCAGGAATGGGGGCGCTCCTTGCTGCTCGAAGGCCCCGAATTGGCTTTAGGCAATGCTGCCGATGTACTCAACCAAGACTCGGCGCGACGTGATCTGGCTTTGGGTGTTACCACCGATGAACAGAAGGTTAAATGGTCGTTCAGAGCCGAGGACCGGAGGGCGTTATCCATCGAACTGGAACACGTAGAGCTAGACGGAATCCCTGTTCCCCTTGGAGTCTCCACACGCTGGCTGATGCCGCCCGCCTGTGCAGAGACCTCACAGGCGGTCACCGCTCTGCGAAATCTAAGCTGGATAACTGCTGAGCGTACCGGCCCCAGAGAATTGCTTCCCTTGCGCGTGGCGGATGGACATGCACGCGTTGGACATCACGGCGAAATGGCGGCGGGTCTGCTTTATTGGCGGGGCGAAGATGAAGTGAATCCGGCCTTATGTTTGCCAGACACCCCACCCACCTTGTTCCATCAAGTTCGGGGATATATGCAACGCTTTTTCCCCGGCTGCGACCTGCGGGTCTCGCCCATTGAGGGTGTAAGCGCTATTAGCCTGCGCCTGCGCTCCGATTCCCGGTCGGATTTTCAGCGACCGCAAAATGTTGGCTTTGGCCTGACACAGCTTTTTCCGATCATTGTTTCTTTGTTGGCTGCTCGCGTCGGAGATGTATTGCTTATCGAAAATCCCGAAGTTCATCTCCACCCGCGTGCGCAGCAAAACATCGGCATATTATTGGCGGAAACCGCTGCCACGGGTATACAAGTGGTTCTGGAAACCCATTCAGACCATGTTCTCAATGGTGTTCGGTTGGCCGTTAAGCAGAAAAAACTCCCCGCATCTGATGCCCTAATACACTTCTTCGCCCATCGCCCAGGTCAGGCTGCCGTCCCTGAATCCCCCACCATGGATGATGATGGGCGACTTAATTCATGGCCTGAAGGTTTTTTCGATCAATTGGATTTCGCACTTGCTGAATTAATGTAGCCCACCCATGGACGTGATCTTAGACGAATCCACTCTCGCGCCCTGTGGTAGCTGGAATCCTGCCCGACGAATTCTGGCACTAGCATCGACTATTAGCGCATTGGACGAGTTGGGATGTGCGCGGGTATTACGCTCCGTTCGCACCGCCGCCGATCAGGATATCGGTCAAGGGTGCGGCTTGCGCCGATGGTGTTTCGACCCCGGAACAAATCGTGACGCAGGAATACTCATCGCTCAGCGCCTAGGCAAACAGCCGTTCATTGATGGCGCTGAAGGATTGTTCGCCATGGTCGAAGGAGCACGTGCCATTGAAGGACACTTAGGCAATGTAAGCGTTATTGGTCTGGCATTCGCTGCGCTGACCAACCAGCCTGCCGTGGCACTGGGCAGCGCGAATTTTCACAATAGTACCGAGCTCGCCATTGACCTTGCCACACTAGATGGTGATGACGAGTTCTGGGAGACGATCCAAGTCTGCCGCTTGGTGACTAAAGAAGATGCCTGCCAACGAAGCGAATCCATCACGCGAGGCATTGAGGATTCCGTTGCGAACGGCAAGCAATTGATTGAACGCGCCAGCGATCTGTTTCCACAATTACGCTTCGGTCCAAGAGCCTTACAGCAAATTACTGGGCTCACTGGCAATGAACCCGTTTTCCATCAATTGTTCCGCCATCTTCGTGCCTTGGATCAAGGAGTGTCATCTTGGCAACCGGATACTCAATATTCCCCTGCCAGTGCAATCTCATGGAGCCGAGAATCCAATGCAACTCTACAGCATGCAAGCCATGGCCCATTGCGCGATTTCCCTATGCCCCAAGGCTTCACGTCGCGCCGCTGGAGCGATCACACAAAACCGAGTGGTGGAAATGGGGCTCGGCTCTATTTTCATGCAGAAAGGGCAGGAGACGAAGCCTTGGTTCTGATCGGTTACTTCGGCGAGCATCTGCCTACCGTCCGGTTTTGACTGGTGCCACGATTTGCTCATGGCAGTTTAAGAAATACAGTGGCAGAACTAGATATCAATGACTGTTTCGGGTTGGTAGCGGCCTTAGTTTGTGAATCAATCCAGCGACCGCAATGGCCGAAATGCAGGAATTGGCTGGAAGTATCACCTGGAACGAAAAAGATGTGAACGGTTATTGATATCTGCGTAAATCTGGCAGCAAAGCAGAATTTTGATTAAGCGAGGATGTCGATTCTTGACATTACAAATATAATGTCAATAATTTATATATATAAATCAATATGTTGTGATTATTATTTTGTTGATATTTTAAAAGGCATGGGTATAATCCCTGCATGGCAAATCAAAGCAAATACTGGCATGAGTTAAAGATTGGTACGGGGCCACTGCGTTTTGTGTTTGTTATTGTCTATTCCTTTGCAGCCAGTTTTCTTCTGTTGGTTACGGCTCTCGTGGTTATGCAGTTCATGCAGTTATCTGCTCATATGGTAGAAATTATCGGTATGTCGTTTGGCCTTATATTGGTCACAATGCCGGCCTGGGCAACTTCAATATTTGTGAAACTTGCTGATTTTGTCATTCCAAAATCTAAATCAATCATTATTACTTCGGCAATACCTCCAGTTACGCAGTTCGAAACCCAGATAACTATAAAACAGTTATCCGAACTCCCATATACCCCTCCGCGTCCACACCTGATTTGATGTTATTTCCATGCTGCCTCTTGGCGCGTGGTTCAAATTAGGTGGCCTCTGATTCATGCCACCCCATATAGTCTTTGTATCGGGAGTTGAAGCATGCAACAAAATAAATTATCCGCTGCCCTTCAAATTTCACCTTCTTTTGATGTTGTTGAAGCCTCACATAGTTTTGGTAACGCGTTTGTTAATATTGATCAGCTTGCGCGAATTATTTGTCGATCACCTGCAACGATTAGAACGCAGGTAACCCGAGAACCAAATAAGCTGCCACCGCGTGTGAAGTTTAAAGATGGCACCACGTCTGTAGTTTGGAGTTTGAAAACTGTCTGGAGTTGGCTTGATCAGCTAGAAAATAACGAAATCAACGTGTTATCCGATGCCGCGCCAGCATACCCAAAATCGAAAAGAGGCAAGCCAACTAACGTTGAGAAAAATGCTGCTCAATCGGTCGGTATGTCGGTAATCGAATACCGGAAATCGCTTTCAACTAAGACGGGGGTGTAACTATGTCACTTCCCTTTAATCCAAAAATTTCCATTGATACTGAGATCGATGCAATTGATTATTTACGTTTTCTGCTTACTTTTTTACGAAGACGGCACGGGCAAAAAAGGCATAACGAGATTGAGGTATTCGTCGAGTCAAAACTATTTTTATTCATATGTGAATTAACAGGTGCATGCCCTCATGTTATTCGAAATGCATTTCGCGGTCATATCAAATACGCGAAAGTTTATTTGATAAATAAAGGTAAAAATAAAGGAGAGTTGAAATGAAAAAATTTCATTCCTCAGCGTTACTTGCCAAACCGGCAAAGCCAATTAGTTATATCGTCGATAGGTTAATGCCAGCAGGGGGCATACTTGATGTTTCAGGACCACCAGGTGAAGGTAAAAGCACGATTATTTTATCGCTTGCATCGTCAATATCTACTGGATCAAGCTGGTTCGGTCTTGCGGTAAAAAAGTCCAAAGCAGCATGGATATCCGGAGAGTCAAGTGATGGTGATGCGATTAATCGCGACCTGACTAGACTAAATGTATCTGAAAAATCGGACATTACATTCTTTCTTCCTGAACGCGAACTTTTCAAATTCGATACGCGTAGTCAATGTTGGATAACGACGACTGAAGGGCGGGCGGTGCTGGATGAAGTAAAATCGGCAGGTATAGAGTTTCTTGTTTTTGATACTGTCGGTAGTGTAATTTCTGGGAGCAAAGAAATCGACAATGACCAACAGCGCCAGTTGGCTAGGCATATCCGTTCTGAGACTTTGGGAATAACAACGGCGACGCTCGGGCATACTAACCAAGCTTCGGCTAGAGAAGAAATCAACTTGCGACTTCACTATCTGTCAAAAGCAGGAGGGAGCGGTTTTCCAGGGGCTGTGCGATGGGCTTCTGGTGTCTCACAGGTGCAACATCAAGACGCAACTACGCTCGGAATTAGCGAAGAGGTTATAGGCACAAAGAAACTGGTTGGTTTTGGTGTCAGCAAGCACAACGAAATTCCATCACCCGTATGGACGAATCGGCGGCCAGCGGTGTTCGAAATAAAGCCTGATGGTGCATTAGTGCTTTTTAAAGATGGTCGCGAGATACAGCCTGTTAAAAAGTCCAAGGATATGAAATGTAAGGAGGTGCGCAGTGCTGCCTGCTCATTTTAATCAACGCGCAACAACCCCTACCAACCTCTGTCGAATCCCAATTTTTGCGCCAACAAGAAGGCCGCATGCTGTAACTGCCTGTCGTTTTGATACGCCCTGGGGTTGGGCTCAAATTACAGGAAGACTCGGACAACAACATCGAGATTTACACGATGCCGCAAGATTGGTCGCAGTAGCTGAAGAATGGACGTCTAATGGGTGTATGCATTTGAAAGTTGATCCTGCAAAACTGCGTGCGGCAATGGGCGGTGATACCGTGAACAACGCACTTATAACAAAGTGGATGAGAGATATGCGTGCGGCTGAAATCATAATATATGTAAAGGAGCTCGATAGAATCGTGACTGGCGGAATAATTAGCGAGTTTGATGAGTCTGCTGACAAGTCCAACCTCACTAGTAGGCCTGGAGCTTTTACAGGTGACAAGCCGCGCCGATTTATTCGTATTTCATTTTCATCCGGTTGGTCAAAATTAATCGAGTCTGATAGATCCACAAAATATTGCTTAGATCAAGTCGTGGCACTTAAGCATGGTTTCAGTCAAGCGGTAGCGAGGTTTTGCTTATCTCACGCGAATGTAAACGAAACTGTGATTGGGCTGATAAAAAAGCTAAATGCGGAAGGGCGGATGAGAGTCAGACGAGCTGATCTTGCAGAGGATGCGGAAAGATTGGCGCGAATGGGGATTTACGTCAACGGTGACCAAATAAAATACAGGTCGCCAGCAAAGTCCGGTAAAGCGCCAGCAAAATCCGGTGCCCGCCCGCCAAGTCCGGTCAAAACAGTGTTTTCTCAATAGATCAATAGATCAACGGCGGGGCATCTGACGATAGCCCGCCTACAGACCAAATTCAAAAACATGAAACCACACCCCCCATGGGGGGAAGAAGGAGAATGAAGATGAAACCCGAACAGCAGCGCCAGGCAATGCTTGATTGGCTGATGGCAACGTCACGGCTCGGCACTGATACCAGGTTTGATATTGGTATCGGCGATGCAAACAAAGCCTTGTATTTTCGTCGGAGCGGTTTGTCCAGGCTCCGCTCATTAGACCTGCAGATGCGTATTCCATTTTTCAAGGCCGCCAACATCTCAGGCGTAGGACAAGTTAGCCGACCACTTAATATATACGTTTGTGCCGCTGTGACCGAACCTCAGAGCTGGTTGATGATGGATGACTTAACGTTAAATCAAAGTAGGCGAGTGGCCGGTGAGCGTACACATATGATAATTCAAACTTCGCCGGGATTGCATCATCTGTGGCTTGCCACCTCACGATTAATTTCCATCGCTGAACGTAAAGCTTGCCAACAAGTTTTACAGCAGCGATATGGCGGCGATGCCGCAAGCGTCAGTGGTGATCACTTTGGTCGTTTGCCAGGCTTTAAAAACATCAAGCGGGGCAAGTGGGTGAATTTCGTTGACAGTAAAATCGTAGATCGGAGAGCTGACGTCGATGTGTTGCTTGAACTCGCTGAAAAGCAGGGATTTATTCTCCCCCCCTTGGGGGGTGTGGTCTCGGCCCAGCCGCAGGCGAATCTGCATAACGCATTCGCATCGAGAGTTAGATCCATCGCAAAGCCTTTCATTGCCACTGGACGCAATGAGTCAAGCTTTGAGTATGCTTATGCTCGAGCGCATTATGAAAAAAATCTTACCATCGAAGATGGCATTGCAAATCTTGCCCAGCGGGCGCTTGATCGAGGGAAGAGAAAAACTTATGCAGCAGCCGAAAATTATGCAAGACTGACTTTTGCACACGCCGCAACCAGGTGTTCAGTAAAAGTCAGTTAACGTGAACTTTTTGCTGATTGAATTGTGGCATATCGTGCGCTCGAACTTGCAGAAAACGAAAACTGTTGATTGCGGCGTACCAAACGGGCGCATTTCTTTTCTTTTGTACTCTCGTTTTGTTGTCTGTTTTTAAATCGTCCTTGCTTGTTTCAGGTATTGGAAAATGTGTCTCACATATCAGAATCCCATCGACATATTTGTGCTCATATGTCGGTTGCGTATGTGAAAGATTGCAATTAAATCAACGGTAATCCCTATGGGCGGGGGTGGGATTCCCCCCTTCTCACTGGCGTTCGACCCGGGCAAGTCAACTTCAGGCCAAGTCTTTCATCCTTGCAAGCAAGGAGTGAAGTTGTGAGTCGACGGTGAACACGTCTAAATTCATTGCTTCGCACTGTAATTTACTCACAACTTCACTCCTTGTCCGCCGAAGAGCTGGCAGCCAAGGGCTTCATATTTATCTGGACGATAATTATTTCGGGCCAGGATAAATCCCTGACCTTCAAGACTTGGCGGGCTGTGCCCCCACTTCTGTTTTTGGTCTCGGTGCGCCGGTAAAGCTGGCTTACTCAACGCAAAAACTGAAGCGGCTCCCCCGGGTATCTACGCTTGCGCTGCGATAGGTTTCGCTATTGCTCACCCCAAATATGACGATGTAACTGTCAGATTCGGCGCCCCTCCGTGAACAGTAAACTGTTCACTCCGCGCACGATAAGTCCGTGCTTGTCCTCCGATGCGATGAGTCTGCATCTGCGCATAAAATCAATCTCGCTTGATGGCGCGATTGATTTTATTTTGCCGGGGGTGGCGCAGAATACTAGCGCATTATCAAATCATAAAAGTCAATTTAAGCATATGTGCCATGCTCTTGTCGTTATCAATCCGGGGAGAAATATGCCATGTTAGTCTCGACTTTAAATTTATATATTCTTGCATTTTTGATGTACGTCGCTCATGCATTTTCTTTTGCAGGAGCAACATCTGCATTTGCAGTTTTTTGGTTGAATCGGAAATGTGCCGAAGATAAAGCAACAACTATGCGCGAGCGTATTTTTGCGATTTTGTCAGTGCCGGCGTTGATTATTTCACTTGTTTATATGCTGATTCCTGTAGTTTCAAAGATTGAATTCGGGGTTTTTATTACGCCATCTTTTTATGATCTTGCATGTTTCATCGGACCCTTACTCATTGGTGTGCTCACTGCAATTTTCATGTTGCGCTCTGGCGTGCAGATGCTTGAAAAAGCAAAGTCTAACCTGACAAAGAGTAGTGAGCTTGAACGAAATACTAAAACTGACGTTCGTGATTTATCAAAAAGTATCCCTGCAAAAGCGGTGAAATTCGATCCCTTGTCCTTCATCTTGAAGAAGGGTGATGGCGTGTTTTTAGGACTTGATGAAAAGTCACAGCCAGTTAACATTGAATTCGGTGGCGGCACTTCGGCTCCTCATGTTCAAGTAATTGGAACAACTGGGGCAGGGAAGGGGGTTTCAATCGGCCTGATGGCAAGTCAATTTTTGGAGCTTGGCGAAGCAGTTTTTTTCTGTGACCCAAAAAATGATGAGTGGGCGCCGAGTGTTTTATATGCGGCGGCTCAGCGTACCGGTAAACCATACTATTTTATTGACCTTAATCGACCAGCAGGACCTCAATTCAATATTTTTGAAGGCGCGACTGAGGTGGAGGCGTTTGAATTGTTCCAGGCCGGGTTCAATCTTGTAGAACGCGGTGATGCGAGTGATTTTTATGGTATCGCCGATAGGCGTGAGGCAGGTGTCGTTGCACGACTGATGTCTCGCGATAATGTCACAATTGCTGAAGCTTACGCTGCACAACAAGACGTAATTTTACAATCGGGTGCAGAAAAGTTCTACGGCAGGCTGCGCGAGATGGCTGAAACTCCATCCATCAATGCCAAGTCTGATGGCATTGATCTTGCTAAAGTGATTGAGGAGGGTGGCTGCGTTTATATTGTTGGTTCGATGCGTAGTGATATTGTCAAAACCGCTCAGAGAATGCTTCTGGTTAGGCTCATACAACTTGCCGAACGTCGCGACCGCATGCGTGCTGGAGAGTTACGCAAAATCTGTATTGTTCTTGATGAAGTTAAATATCACCTTTCGCGGCCCGCGCTTGAGGGGCTTGGCGCTGCACGCGACAAAGGTGTTCATTTCATCCTGGCTCACCAAAGCTTGGGAGATCTGAAGGACTGTACTAAAGACTTGAATCCTGATGCTGTGGTTGACGCAGTTGTTGAAAATTGTCGGTTAAAGCTGTGTTACAGGGTGCAGTCACCCGTGACTGCTCAGTGGCTGGCCAGTATGAGCGGTAAAGTGCAGGTCGACGACGAAGCGCGGACTGTTAAACGCAATGCGGTTTTGTCTGAAACGGTTCACGATCAGCGCACGATTCGTCAGACCGAAACATATTTTGTGGATGAAAATATGCTGCTGAATTTGCCTCCGCAGGTTGCGGTCCTTTACGGTGCAGGGCTGCCAAAATTTGTTTCAATTCAGCCTCTAAAAGTTCTTAAATCACCGGAGGCCATCAAAATCAAGATTGTTGCTGGCACTACCGTGCAATCCTCGATTGACATGCTTGATATCGCCTCGCCTGCGCGTGCTTCACACTCTGAGAACGGTGCACGCGAGAATTCACTGTTGTAAATTTTGGCATGGTAAGGCTTGCGGAGATGCAGATTTGCCACTGTCTGCGCAATAAAAGTCAATTTTTAGCGGTGTGCTAATGTGGTTTTATTGTATCCATAGGAGCGTATATATGCAGAACCCACTTCCCGTCATGAGCTACGTTCAACGACAAGCGCGTGCTGCTCAAAAGGCTGATATTCTGCTCAAATTTTTAGGGAGCGGTGATGTTTTTACAACATCGGATATTGCCGCTGAATTGCTCTGTATTGACCGTCGTCGCGCCAGCGCACTGCTCCAAAAGCTTGAGCAGAATGGTGCGCTTAAATCTGAGACGCATCTTGTTAGTCAGATTGAAAGTCGTGATTCAGCTAAAAAACTATCAGTTAAAGATGTTATGGCGCTGCTGAAACGCGCTGCCGGAGATCAAGCCGTTGCGCTTACTGCTCTTCAATCTATGAGTGAGAAACGTATTTCGACAGCGCGCACAGTTCGTATCTATGGCATTTCTCCTCATGGAATTGCACTGGCGGATTGCTATGGTAATCCTCATTTCGAACTGGGCAGGACAAATGCAGCCTGGATCAACCACCGACTGGACACACAGCGCATGCGCATTCGCGCTGCTGCTGCGGGCTGGACTGGTTGGACTCCTGAGCGCATTCTGCGCTTAACACCTGGCATGAAGAAAATTCCAGATGCAATTTCAATTAATAAATTAGGCCAGAGAATATCAATTGAGATCGAGCGATCATGCAAGACTTCAAAACGGTATAGCGAGTTAATCGTCATCTACTTGCAGGAAATTAAAGCTGGAAAAATTGATGAAGTTCATTATGTTTGTCCGGCTGGCGTATCAAAATTGGTAAAGAAATGCTTTGAAAGCATTGATACTGTGAAATTTCACGGTGACATTGTAAAGCTGGAACAGAAGCACCGTGACCGCTTCAAATTTTTTGATTTCGACGAATGGGCAAAGGATTAAAATGGCTAACCAACAAAATCATCAGGGCTCTTTTATATCGAGGATTTTAACTCGTGCAGTGCTTAGTTTCGCGTTGTGCTATGGCGTGGCGTGGGGGTGTGATCAATATTTACTGGCATCTCTGCCATATTCAATTCACCTGAAAATTGTTGGGGTTAGGGACACCGCGTACAATTACTTGGTGTCCACGTTAACGGTCAATGAAGCAAAGCTTTGGAAGTGAGTATTAAAGGTGTCCTTTAAGCCCACTGGAATTCCCATTTTGATTTGAGAATTCCAGTGGCTTGTAATTTAATCCACCAGCGCCTTCAACAACGCATCCTTGGCATCCTGATAAAACTCAATATCTAGCTTGGTGGCCATATCATCGGACAGGTCAAATAGCTGTCTGCGGCAAGCAACTGGAAGCAGCAACGACTTCGCTCCTTTTTCGACGGCCAGTTCTGCCAGGCTCACTGCATTATGAATAGGCTCTATCGTGCCGCCGAGTGTGACTTCTCCGACCACGATCAACCCGCCGCGTACAGACTTGCGGAGCAATGCGCTGCATAGCGCAATTAACGAAGCTACGCCGGTTTTGGCACCAGTTTTGGCTGAATCAAAGCCACGGAGTTGGGCTGAAAATTCATGAGAGCGTGGATCACGATCACCTACTAACTGTAATGCACGCGCATAGAGATTCTGTTCGGCACAGCGGATGGATTCCTGGAACGCTTGTGGTACTGGCTTGTTGAGAATGCGCACACCGCTGCCTGGGCCTTCAGTGACTTCCAGCCGGAATAACCCAGGATGCTCATCCTGACCACCAGGCGACAGCACCCAAATCTGCCCAGCCTCCAGTGGTTCATCACCAATCCCGTTCTGGCCTTGCAGTTCGGGCGTCGATACAAATTTTTCAACGCCTTCTGCACCAATCGTGTAGCCGAAATGCGTGTTGCGAAATTCGGCCGCGCCAATGCGTTTCTGCTGCTCTTTCACGCGGCGGCGAACTTCCAATCCCAGACGGACAGCCCACTCCAAATCTTCATCGCTGATTTCAGCATCCTGGTTTGGGGATATCAGTTTTAACAAGCCGCTGATGGTTTTATTAACGCCATTGATGTCGCGACCTGACAGAGCACCACCGAAGAATACGCGGTTTTGCAGTGTGGCTAAACGACTTTGAGACCGCAGTTGCGTCAAGCATTCAGAAAGAAAATCGCTAACTAAGCCAAAGTGATTCGTGAAAATATCCGGTTTTAGTTTTGGAACATCCCATCCTGGCAAGTAACAATGGATACGATCCATGAAAGCTGTGTCATCACGCATTTCTGGCGGCAGCGGTTGGAATAAATGACCGATGCGTTGTTGATGTTCCACATCCACATCAAAGTTGCCTACCATGACGATGGAACCATCGGCACGAATGCTCTCCTTGCCGCGTGAGAACTCCCCGGATTCCATGTAGCCCTTCATGATGTTCACGCCGTCCTTCTGATCGAAGGAAATGCCGGACACTTCATCAAAGCAAACCACATCGTACTGACATACCAAACCGCGCTGGCCATTGGCATTGTTCACAAACATGCGTGCCACAGTGGCTTTTCCGCCAGAAACTAGGTGTGCATAGGGTGACACCTGTTGGAATAGATGTGACTTGCCCGTTCCGCGAGGGCCAATCTCAACCATGTTGTAGTTGCGTTCCACGAAAGGCACCATGCGCAGCAGCATGGCATCCTTTGCTCGGTCGAGCATGCCCGCAGGTTCGATACCAATGGAGCGAAGCAGAAAATCTTTCCATTCCGCCGTGGTGAATTTAGCACGAGCCTGTGACAGCTTATCCAGTACGTCGCGCTGTGAAAGCTGAATCGCGCGCAATCCATCTACGGAAAATGGTCGTCCGCCTTTTTCCAACGCAATGCTCGCGTCGTATCCTAAAGTTACCTCGGCATAAAATCCACCGGTCAGCATGCGTTGGTGCTGATTAACCAGTTCGGAGGAAACACGCACGTCACGTAATTTGAGCGAAGGCAGTTCCACCAGGTATGAGTCTGTCTTGGCATCTAGGCGCGCCGCGATGATGTCGATAATGCGCACTTGCCCCTTTTCTTTGGCCGTGGACTTAATCAGTTCCTCGTTACCGGCACGCACAGTACGTTCGGAAAGTTGGCGCTGCACAATGCCCAAACCTTCCTGAATTTCATTTTCATCAATTGTCGCGCAATACCGTCCGAGCATGAATTCGACCACATAGGTTGGTACCGGAAATTGGCGCGAAAACTGCCGCACCAGGTCTTTGCGCACAATATAGCCATCAAAGGCATCAGCTGCCTTGCGATCCAAGTCATCAAGCTGCATGCCAAACCTCCCCAAAATTAAATTTTTCCTCACAAACCTTTTGTCCGTCGCGGCGTAAAACCAACGAAACTTGCTCGCCTAAGAGGTCATCCACTTCCTCGAATATCACACGTCCCTTGCCGTCTTTGTCGATGGCGTTACCTTCGCCAATAGGGAAGGCCAGTCGTTCCAAACTTAAGTCTAATTCAGCGGCATCGCTTGCTATCACCGAACAAATCGTTTTGCGGGAATTCCATGAAATGGAAGTAAGCTTTGGCTGACCTTCAACGGGGCCTGGTCGGCTCACTCGCAATAGCGGGATGATGGATTCCTGCGGACTCAATCCGCCGTGATCATATTCACGTCCGCTGGAAAATGCCGAAATGCCGCGCGCCAAAGCGATGCGAACTGTGGCGTCGTAGCTCCACGGCAGTACCAACCAGTCCTGGTCATCCACTGAGTCCTTCAATATCGCACAGCGTCCCCATTTTGTTTCGGCAATTTTGGCTGGTAGTTCTGCTTTGGGTAATCCGCCTGGCAACAATATCCATCCATGGTCGGTAACAACCCAGACCTCTTTCCATCCCGCAGCGAATAAGCGCCGAATGGTGCGTTTTAGATCGTCCAGATGCGCGGGTGCAGCACGAGCCAGACGTAACCCTTTTTTATGACCATCGCTGTCGATATCACCTGGGAACTCTCCCCAGCCTTGGCCGTTAGCAATGCTGGGGTTTTCAGTATCAACAATACAAAAGCCATTCGCTTCAATCGCCTTGCGCAGTTTTTCGGCGGTGTAATCGCCTTTTGGCAGCTTGGGATCGAATCCGCCAGAGGAGCCGCCTTCGGCTAGTTCGCCAACGGGTGAAACCCATACTTTTCCGCTGCTGGTCACTGACGGTATGCTGGTAAACCCATGTTCCAATTGTGCGGCAAGTCCCTCGTCAACCAGTTTTTCTTTTAATTCTCTGGCCAGGTCAAAACGCAGGCCATCGACGAACACCACCACCGTGCCATCGGGTACGTCAGGTAGGCTCCAATGTGGGTAGCCATCTCGTTGCACCAGCTGCTGGAATGACTCTGCTGCCTTTTCCAGCCAGCGGCGATAGAGGGTTTCCAGCACAGCATAGATCGGTTTTTCAAGGTCGGCAGTCTGAGCAATCGCAATAGATTCGCGCGCTGCTGCGTCAATGCGCCAGCCAGTTTCAGCATAATGCTGAGAAAAGTCAGCTACCGTTCCGCCATTCAGTGGTGACAAAAATGCTCGGGAAATTTCAGCCAAATACTGCATCGCAGTTGCCAGCGGTGCATGTTCCATTTGCGCCCACAATGTTTCACGCCGTGACTGATGTTTTTGCTCCAGCTCTAATACTTTGTTTGCGGCTGCATTGGGTTCTAAGGTAACGGCCTGCAACAGTGCGTCTGCCAATTTTCTTTCGTCGGCTTCATTTTCACTTGGATAGCGTTCCGCGCCTTGCAACAGATCCGGTGGTGATATGTGCTTAAACACCTCATAGATATCCGGGTAACTATGCCAATGTGCGCAGTACTTTTCCCACAAGGGATATGCGGCATCGCCGGTTTGGCAGGCTAGAATCTTCTGTGCTACTTCTACTGGCCCTTTGCTCATATCGACGCCAAAGCGTGTATGACTTGTTGCAACAAAGGTATCCCAGGCATTAGCTTTTTCTTGCTGTATCTCGTCCGGTGCAGTTAACCAGCGGAGTACATCTTCATCAGGGTTTGGATTCATCAACTGATCAAGGAATCTTTCGTCGATGTTCTGTCCGATCAATGCAGGTAAGTTTCGATTGAGTAATTTGCCGAATGCGGCAGCCAATGCCCTTGCGGTTTCGTGATTCCCCGCCACAGTGAGCCCCATCCCGTTGCGTTTGCTTTCCAGAAAAGCTCGTAGCGTCCAGTCCTTACTGTTTTCCTGTCGCCAGAACAAACCGCGAAATTGTAATTCAGCTAAAGGCGCGAGTTGTGGGTCTTCCTTCACTCCGCGTAAATCAGTGCGCAGGCTGCCGTTGCTGACCCCCGGCAAATACAGAATCGGTATTCCTTCTAACTTGCCAACTTGTCGGTCGGCCACCATGCGTAGCCACACCCCGGGGCCAATCCGTTGATCTGGCGCGTATGCGCCAAGCGAGAATAATTCGGGCAATTGCTGTTTGATTTGCGGCAGCACAGCTTCCCATTCTCGCTTTTCATCCGTCCAGAGAACGGCGATAGGGGCGGATTCCAAGGCGGGGTTATAGCGCTTGGCCTGCTCATGCAGTTTGCCTATTAGCGCTGCAAGCACTGTGGTCGGTATTGCTTTCATTTGCTCCCCGCTTTGTTTCTTGCCGCTTGCTTTTCAGTCAGCGTGGTGTGGTGATCGTTGATGCGGGTGCCTTCCGGCTCGCCGTATTGCGGGCCGAGTTTGTACCAGGGCGCACTGGGCACATCCTTGCCCCGGTCGGCTTCCCATTTGATGCCGAGTTTGGCGCGTGGGATACGTAATACTTCTGCTGCAACGAAGGGACGGATATTCATGCGCACACCGTCGTTGATATCTGGCTCCCAACCGAGTGGCAGTAGATGTTCCTGCTTCCAGCGCACGAAAATGTCATAAGGCGGTTCGCCGGTGAGGATGGCTTCCAGTTTCACTTTCAGCGCTTCGGCCTTTGCCAGCTTGAGCACGGCATCGGTAATCCCAGCATCAACGGCGCGTTTCTGCTGAGTGATCCAGTCGCCCAAGTAAAGGTGAATCAGCGTAGTGAGCTTTTCATGGGTGAGTTGGTGGTAATTGATCAGCGCCGAGAAACCTTCCTTGTGACCATCCCACACATGCCAGATGAACGGACGTTTGCCAAAACGGGCAATGTGCTGTTCAAAGTATTTATCGCGCAGCCATTGCACCAGCGGCATACCGTCGCATCCCGCATCCGTGAGCAATTGCGCTTCACGGGCGGCAGACCAGTCGGCACCGAAAGCACGGGCCAGCAAGGCGCGTAAGCGATCAATTGCCGCAGGCTCGCCACGCACGGCGGGTAGACAGACGATGCCATCATCGTCGGTGAGATCATAGAATTCGGCACAACGGCTAATCCAATTACGCGCTTCGTCCGAAAGTTCCATTTCAGCATCGAATTCTGCTGGCCAGCGATAACCGAGTAGACGGGCAATTGCGACTTGCAGCGGGGCAGTCGCGGGCTTGGGATGGCCGTGGAAAATCCACTGGGTTGGGTCGTCGGAATAAGGTTTAGGTAAGCCTTTTGGATAACGCTCGGCGGCGACTTTTTGCCAGTGGACGATGTCAAAGGGAACTTTTGCAAATGTGGCCGCTGTTACGTTGATCTTTTGGTCAATCTTCCTAACTTCAGTTGAAAATTGTGATGAAGAACAGAATGCCCAAATCGCAGCTAGGTGTGAGGGATTAGTTGGAGTAATTACGCCAACATTGTTATCGAACCTGTCGCCAGAATAAAGGGTGCATTCCAAGCTTCCCATTGAGCTTACGACAACCCCTTTTTTTCCCCATACCTGCTGACCACTTCTCCACCGCTGTACGGCCGTATTGAGATGCTTAACGCTGTCAGCATATTTGAATAGCTGTCCGGATCCGTTCTCCCATAAAACAACTTGCGACCGTCCGCCATGAGGTGTCGTTTTACTAACAGTGCTTTGCATTAATTCCCAATCTGGGTGGACGCTCTTTGGTTCCCAGAAATAACGACAGAAATAATTTCCGTCACCAGTGAGCATGCCAGCGTTGGATGAAGCTATCGTTTGTAGCAAATCACTATTCGCACTCGATCCGATTACTATTCGGAAATCTGGATTGTTAAATTGTGATTGCTGGTCAACAGATATACCTGTTGTGCTGATCAGCAATCCAGATTTATCTTCAGGCGTTTTCCCTTCGCTAGCATCCAGTCCATAAAAGGAATGGTTAGCGGGTGGCGTCGAGTGCGTTAGCGTAACCAACTGGACATTGAAATCCCACATCGGGGTATCAAAGCCCTTAGGGCCTAGCAAGGCAGCCATGTTCCAGGTTTCGAGTCTAAGTAGATACTCGCGTTGCGCCTTGTAGGTCTTGAGAAACAGCCAGTTTTGCGGCATGACGAATTGCACCACGCCACCGGGGAGGCAGAGCTTCAGGCAGCGGTCAAGAAACACATTGGCGAGATCGCCCTTGGCTGCTTTGTAGTGCTCCTCGCAAAAATCCTTGAGTACCGGCCCGTGCTGTCCCGATCCAAGATACGGCGGATTGGTAATGACCAGATGGTAGCGCCGACTGAGGATGCGGGTGGTGAACGCCATGCCTTGTGCGGCAACGCGGGCTTCAACTTCCGCTTCATCGCCGCTTGAGTTGGCAAGCGCTTTTTCCATCAAGACTTGCAGTTCATCCCAGTTGGCATCCACCAAATCTCCGCGTGTCACCGCCGAAGGATCGATCAGGCTGCCCAGTTCAGGCGCTTTTTGATACAGCGCATACAGCGCTTCCATGCCATGTTCGAGCTGCCTATCTCCATTGGCCAGCTTGAGCCACGTCGCTTTTGGTGTGCGTGGGGCAACACCGCAACAGGCAATATTGAGGCGCGGCAATGGTCGATGACCCAGCGGTTTGCCAGTTTCATCAGGGTAACGCCAGGCGGCCAGTGCCAGCGCGAAAGCGGCGATTTCTACACAACGGGCGTCAAGTTCCAGTCCGTGCAGATTGTCAGCTAGCACTTTGTCCACAGCATCACGCACACTGATTGTTTCGCTCGCCACGCGTAGTGGCACCAAGTAATACAGCGCCGAAACCGTAAAATGGCCGGAGCCGCAGCTTGGGTCAAGCAATTTAAAATCGGCCAGGGTGTCAGGCCATGCGGCGAACGTACCGGCAGCGGGAGTGCCATCTTCTATGGTGCGCAGGTAGGGCATTTCAATCGGCAGCGGTTTGCCGGGGTGCCGACCCCGCCACCAGCCGCCGAGGGAATTCTCCAGCAAAAAGGCCACCATGTACTGCTCGGTAAATAATTGGGTGACGGCGGGCAATTCATCCGCCCCAACCTTGGTGCCTGCCTGCTTCATTTGCCGCTGCACTTCTTCTTTTTTCGGCGCTTGCCAGAACTGGTAGCTCCAACCCAAGCTGTCATCGGCCTGGAATACGGTAGCGGGCAATTTGTTTAACAGTGCTTCCAGCGCCTGTTCGGTTTCCAAAGGAAGTTCCAGCGCCAGCGTAGGTGTATCAGGACGAAATACGTTGGGAAGCATGGCCGAGGCATAGCGACCGGCGACTTCCCATTCACTGCGTGCCGGTGGTTCCATGGTGGCCGCATCTTCCTTGCAATCTTGCAGGGAGACCGGATAGCCATGCGGGTGCATGAGCAAATTGCTCTCCGCCAGAAAGCGGGCGAACAGCATGCGGTGCCAGTGTTCGTAGGCAACTTCGGTGATGAGATGATCAACGGCTTGAGTGTCATCCGGGCGCAGCACATCGCCCAATTGCCGACCGTGCGCACGCAATCGCACACGTAACTTTTTCTGTGTATCAGTAAAATGCGATGGCACTTCCTTCGCACCGACCGCAAGCGCTTGTAGCGCTTTGATAGCACCTGACTCGGCAGCTACACGCGCCTGGCCGATCACGGTTTCCAATGTTTTACGGTGTTCGCGTGCGAGGGCTATTTTCATTGTTTAGATTCGATTTCAAATTAGTTCAAAGTCAGCAGCAATGGCGTTTGCAGTTGAGGTGTTCAAACCCGCTTCAATGGCAAATTTCTGCCAGCTATCCAGGGCTGCACGCACATCATTCAGCAAATCCTGAGCGCGACGGACACCAAAGCGTTCGGCTTCAATCAGCAAATCTGCGCGCGTAATCCCGCTAAATTTACCGTTGACACTCATCAGATGTTGGTAAGTCCATTCGCCATGTGGGTTGTAGGCATGGGTTACGTCGTAGGCCGGGGCAAGCTCCCATGATTCACCTTGCTTTAAGCGGAAAGCGAAATTTTTGGTGTGATCGTCGCAGTTTTTTGCCATCACGTTAAAGGCCATACGGCGGAAAGCCTGACGGATGGCTTCATCACCGAGCTTCAGTCTGGCGATGACCATGAATAGCTGTGCATATGCATGGGTGGCTCGTTGCTTGTAGTCGAGGTGATCCATGGCGCAGAGCGTCTGTATATGATGTTTGATGGTGCTGTTTTCATTTGCTTCCCGGTCGAAGCGGTGTGTCATGAAGTGAGCACGGCCATTTTCTTCCAATAACCGGCTGGGAGACATTGTGATGCCGGCAGCTTTCGCCATCAAATAGTAGGCGTATTCAATGCGTCCATAATCTGCGCTTCCACCCAGTTCAGAATCCTTGCCAATCCCATCAAATTTGAGCAGCCAGTGCTCGAAACCGGGAGCAGCATCAAACTGGCCGCTGCGAATTTGGTTGCTCTTCGGATTCCAGGTGACGACCGCTTTTGCGCGCGCGCCACCAGCAGAAGTACCAACCCGAATAATATTGGCAAGTGCGGCCTGTGCTTCTACGTCGCCTGATAGATCGCCATTTATGACCATGCGAGCTGCTTCCACCAGACTTTTCATCTCCAGGGGTTCAGCACTTTCGCGGTGAGCGCCGCGTGCAGGTTTGAATTCCAGTGCACCCATGCCACGCTTGCCCATATAGGCTAAACGGTCGAGCGTGGTGATGGCACGTTTTTCAATACCTTTGTTTGTCATCCATGCATCGATGAGTGCATTTCCGAAGTCATCAGGTAGTGCGTCAGCGAGCAATCCTGGGAGTCGCTTGTAGCTTGGTTCGGCGAGATTAGGGAATGCAAAAGTGGATTGAGTGTCCGCTAACGGCATGGTGATTGGCGCCAATTCGATTCCGCGACGTCGCCAGCTGGGGTCGTAAGCAAATACGTAGCAACCCAGGCGTGGGTCTGGTGCCACCGCGCCAACACGCTTGCCCCAAATACGTACTTCGATGACCGGGGTGCTCATTGACTTTCCTTCGGAGGCTTAATTGAACGCCGTGCACGTTGCGGCGCTTTGGGTTGGCGCAATAAGTCGAGGGGGTTGACGCTAATTTCAGGCGC
This sequence comes from Gallionella capsiferriformans ES-2, assembly GCF_000145255.1. Classification (NCBI taxonomy): domain Bacteria; kingdom Pseudomonadati; phylum Pseudomonadota; class Betaproteobacteria; order Nitrosomonadales; family Gallionellaceae; genus Gallionella; species Gallionella capsiferriformans. Next base: position 1,656,956 of record NC_014394.1, on the reverse strand, counting down.
GAGCATGTCAATTCCCTGAAGATATTCGAGCGCCTTCAATACACGCAACAAGGTGGCGACCGTTGAGCCGCGACCAGACTCAAGGTTGCGCAGGGCTTTTTCAGAGATCCCCGCCTTTTCAGCTGTGGTGCACTGATCCAGGTTACGATTAAGGCGTAACCGACGTAACCGTTCCCCAAGTACGATTTGGAGTTCTTCTGGTGTATTAAAGATTAGTTCGCTCATGCGGTCATTATGTACCAGTTAATTAGTCTTGATACCGTTAAGCGGTCATTATATGCCGAAACACTCTGTAGTGATAATTTATTGATTAATTAAGCGGCTATTTCGTGCTGGTTAATGTAATTAATCAATAGTAATCGGCAATTATGTGCTGGTTATATAATTAAATTTGAACAGGTCCACCCGGCAGCTTTTCCAGAACGCTTTTCCTTACTTCGGCCAGCCAGGTATCGAGATCTGCCTCGGAACGTAAGATTCGTCGAGGTGCTGCAATTGGCTGGACAGTGGGCTCCAGTTTTTGTGCTGCCAATGTTAGTGCGCGGCTCAGCTGACCACGCGAGGCATCTCGTCTTTCTGCCCAGCGTTGTGGAGAGCATTTATTGAGTGATTCCAAAAGTTCAAAAAGCGTACCGACTCTGGGTGCCTGTTCAGGTGTTGAAAGTTGAGCCTCGCGTAAAATTGCTGCACGGTCTTCGGGGGCCAATCTTGCCCACTCGGCTGCATTTTCAATTTCTTTGGTGCAGGCTGTATATTCGCTGTGATAAACAGCATAAGCAGTATTGAGTGCGCCTCGCAGCACATCAGCCGCACGATTAACTAAGGGTTCAACTTTATCTGGATCATCAAGTAGTAGGCGAGCATCTCGTATAGCATCGCGTTCAGTGGCAATCACGCTATGCTCTGGCATACCCGGCAGATGCCGGATTAAGTCATTAAGTTGCAGCCAGGCCGGTTCTCGCTTGGTGATTTTGGCGGCTTGAGCTTCAAGCGCATTAAGCAGTTCGGACGCTGCTGTTTCTTCTTCTGCGAGACGTTTGACGAGATCACGGCCCGAGATGGTGGAAAGCTCGTCGATGAGCGCATTGGGTTTTGCTTCCGGGCGAGGAGCGGCACCGGTGGCTCGAACCTGCGTATCTTTTAGCTTGCTGACAAATTCCGGTGCGCGTATCTCCGCCTCATCCGGCCTGCATTTCACCAGGCGGGCAATGGCACGTTTTTCTTCGTTGGAAATAGGCGCATTTTCACGCGAGAAATTGCTGGTGGAGACATCACGGCTAATAAACTTACCAGCAGGCCAAAGGGATCCTCCCGCATTTACGACTCTTAACTGGCCGCAGGCAAACAACACAGCCAATAGTGTATCCACAGCATCTTTTGACCAACCATAAGGAGCGCCCATAAATTCTGTACGAATTTTGCTGCCATTGAGAGTGGCGGAGCCAATTCGAGTCATAATTTCCTGTGCTGCGGGATGATTCTCCGCAGCACCAGAGTGACCGATACTTTCCAATGCGTTGACCAATCCTTTATCCGCTGCAATATAAGCTTTATCCCAGCCAGTAAAATCTGCCAGATTGAAGTTTCGATAGAGGCGTGCAGCACCGTCACTACCAGCTTTTCTCAGTCGATCATCTAGGCCAGCACCATCTTCGATAATTTGCCCGCCACCTTGAATGATTTGAGCTTGAGAAAGTGCTTCCTTAATCAGATCATTGACGCGACCATCGGCATCATTTTTTTGTTTCAACAGCGCATTACGGGCTTCTTGACCTTCTGGCGTCTGGGGTTCGCCAAAATGGCCCAGCGTGCGCTCGGCAGCTTCGCGACTGATGATGGCACGTACTAGCTCATCTTTTTTAGGTAACGCTACATGGCCAAACACGATGGCGGAGTCAAGGCCGGCGCGCGCAGCGTCCGTCAATACCTCCTTTGCCTGCGTGCCATCTAGGTCGGAACGTAACCAAACGGGAACGCCATCGTCTTCTTTGGGTGCGGTGATGGGATCGGTATGTAGTTTCAGGCGGCGGATTTCGCGGCTGACGCCTTGCGGAATGGGTTGCTTGCGAACTTGTTCGCTGGCTAGTTGCATTAATTGTTCGCGAATTTTACTTTCATATGCAGAAGGATCACTCCGCAATGCATCTTCTTCGCCGCGTTGATATGCAAACCAGTCTGCGCTCTCTTTTGTTTGCAGTCTGAATTCTTGAATTGCACCGGTAGATATGCGCATCAACAAGTGGTCTTTTTCAACTAGCTCATCAAGTGCCGTGCGAACGTCACTTCGTAATGTCGAACTGGGAGTGGTTAGGTTGTCGACCAATACGTCTGCAACGGTTTGAGCGTCGGTAAGAAGGCCTGTGTCTTGCGCGGAGTTGTTGGTAATTCGGGTCAGTAAAAAAACCGCTTTGAGCACGCGTGCTTTTAGCTTGGCGTGAGGGGCATTTTTTCCATCAAGGTTGTCGATTGCATTTGCAGTCTCAGTGCTGATTTGGCTGGATTGACGAAGCCTCATACGAATTTCGTCGTAAATAAAATCGCCGCCGACAATATGGCCCAGCGGCGCATCTTTACTTTTACGCACTGCATCAAATGCAAGACGCAGTTGTGATCTCAACTGCACGCCTGTTCCAGTGGTGTCAGTTGTGGCCAGCACCCTTTCCCACAAGCGCTGGCGGGTGGGGAGTAGGGGGTAGCTTGATGCGAGAATTGCTTCATCTTCTCGGCGATGCGCGAAGAGACTGCTGTGAAGATGTGCTGACACTTCGCCCAAGCAGCCGCCGGAGCTAAACAGTGCTGACAACGGAGCGCTTGCAGATGCCTTCTTTTTGAGAACCGTTTCACGCAGCACCTCTTCAACGTCGGAATCCGATAGTTGAACGGGAATTGGAAAACGTCCTAATAGCTTGGATAAAGTATTTAGGCCAGACAGAGCACTTTGTCCTGTTGCAATCACTAAGACACGGCCATTTACATTGGCCGATAGACTTTGCAAAACTTCCTGCACTCGTAATGCGCGATCATTACCTGCGGCATCCGTGCCGATATATTGCTGAAGTTCATCAAGAACTAGCAGAAATACTGGAAATTCGTCATTGCCACAAATTGCTTCACGGAAGTATTTGAGAAAGTGATTTTGGTCGATGTCTCCCTTGGAAGAAAACTGATTTTCTAGCTTGTCCCCTAAGTCAAAGGCGTCACGCGCCAAAGAAGGTTTCGCAGTCAGAATTGCATCATGCAGGTGTGATGAAACATAAAGGTCTTGAAGTTCTCGTTCCAGGCCACGGCCTTTGCCATGCAAAGTGTCACGCACTGCCTGCTCAATTCCTTCGTTTCGTAACCATAGTAGTGTGCGAGCCTCGTCATATTTTGCTGGCAGCCCCATGGCTTTGAACACAATTCCAAGTACGGCTTTTCGGATGCTATCGCCTTCACCTTGGCTCAAAGTGCCGGAAGCAGCACGCATGGTGGTTTTACGCTGACGCGCCAGCGTATCAAGCTCTTTGAGGGCATCGGCTACAGAAACCGGTAGATGGGCAATATCGCGCGGGGTGCGACCATCATCAAACGGTTCATTGGTCCATAAGGCACGGGCCATTTTGACTAGGTGCGATTTACCACTACCAAAGAAGCCAGATACCCACGCGGCAGGCGCTTCTTGCCCTTTGCGCAACGTTTCGACAAAGGACTCTAAGATGCGGCGCAGTCCTTCTTCGTAATGCCCCTTGCAAACAAATGTTTCTAACTCAAAGCGGAGTGTCTGGCGTTGCTGATCGTCTAACGCTTCATCAACTTTGGCAACGCCCTGGTTTTCCAGTGAAAAAGCATCAACATCCTTGTCGAAAATTTCGCGGTTTTTCATGTTATTCATGCATGTCCTCAGCAGGTAATGGGAACGGCAAGATAACCCCAGCCGTCTTTTGCTCCGAGGAGCCGGTAACTGTTATTTTTTGCATCATGCTCACCGGGGAAGAAAATCACCAAGCGACCAGGAATGTGGCTTTCAATTTGCTCAACCAAAGATGACACGCTAAATAATCCAAACAAACTGCCACCGCCGACTAGAGCCAGTACATCGTTGGAGGTCATCGCTTTGCATTTTTCGGCAACTTGGTGAATAAGGTGTTCTCTAAGGCCTCTAATGTTGCCTGAGTCATCCCAAAGTCTTTCTGGGCGCTGCAGATATCGTTCGGCATATTCACTTCCCGCCAGCCACTTGGAAAATTCTGGACCAAGGTCAAGCTCAGTCCACCCATGGTCGGTGGTGGCAATTTCCCTTGAAAATTCGCCAGACTCCAGTAAGCGTCTTAATTTTCGCTCATCGTTTGGCGGATATACAACCATCACAACTCGCTCACGAGCAGAGACATTCTGCGGCCAGGGAAGAGTAAGGTATTCCTTAAGTTTTTCTAAAATTGTCTGTGCCAAGCTCATAGGGCTAGTCTCGATTCTGAATTTTTCATAAAACCAGGAAAAGCTAAATCCAGCACGCTGCCTGAATAGGCTACTTTCAGTAATCCTTGCCGTCCGGCCGACTGCAACAATGCCAGGTGCTCATCAGTTGAAATGTTCAACGCCCTTGAGTACGTACCCTGTAGCAAGGCAATTCCGCTGCGGCCTTCCAGCCAATCAAGAAAAGCGGCGTAAGTCGCAGATGCTATACCAGAAACAGGCCGCACGCGCGTTCGTGCTTTGCCTATTGATTCGCCAAGATATCCAAATTGATAAAATGATGCATAAAGGTTATGGCTAAAGCTGACATACATTGATTCAGAATAGCGCCCCGGTACATGTGCTCTGATCCATTCCTCGAACTCAGGACGGCCCAGACTTTTTCCCACTGGCTGGGCTAATACCATCGTCAAACACTCTCGCAAAATTGACTCACGAGCCATTGATAATAGCCCCATGAGGAGCTTTTTATCAGTTCCCGCGTACTGTTTGAGTCGGCGCATTTCTCGAAACAAGCATACATCGGGATCAAGCGCGTAAAGGCTGCGTAGATATTTAAAAGTCTTTAGGCGGTTCGAGGCAGTAGATTTTTCAAGGACGTTATGTTCAAGAATCGCATGCCTGTAATTATCAGATGAGGCATTGATGGATTCCGATGCCAGCAATATAGAAAATTCGTCTTGCATCACGGTTCGCGAGCTAATCGCGCCACCAGCGGAAAATCCGAGTTGTGTCTGAGCTTTTGAGAGTTTGTCTTGCTGCATAACAATTTTAGGCCGCTGTGGTCGTGGCTTTTAATAAAATACAAGGACGGCGATGTTACTTCACAAGCATCAGTTTTGGCGAACAGTAGGCAAATAATGATTCAGTAACCAAAAATTCGCCAATCGCTTAGTTTTATTTTATTGAGTATTCTTGTCTGGTCAGTTATTGGGATGTAGTCTCAATAAATCAATAATATAGATATCACGGCGAGAACGGAAAACTAAATTTATACGGCATTGTCCGGCTTGTTGTTTGTCCCATGCAGGTTGCTTCACATTTCTTTCGTCGTTAATCAAAATGCAGAAGCCGCGTTAATTCACCTTTTTTCGTGCGTCACTTAATTCAAGCCGGCCTCCGGCTTCGGCAGCGAACCGTGGCAGTGCTCGCAAGCTCCGCGCTGACCGCACCACTTCTTGCCTTCGGGCTTTCCTTTCGATCCTTGCACTCAATCAGGACGCTGCGCGACGCGGCTCCAGATAGCATTTTTTAACAAACGACGAAAAGGAAAAATCATGAACGCAATCAGCACAAATAATCAATCCGTACAACAACAGCAAATCAACGGCGACGCTCACCAGACAGCATGTGAGAGCAGCCAAACCTACTATGCACAACCGTACAGTCTCGATGCAAGCGGCTTTTACTTTAGCAATTTTGACGACTACACAACTAAAGTTGAGGCGTTACGTGACTGTAACGGAAACCAAGTTGAAGAGTTTGAAATTCAATTTATCGACGGCAGTCATGCGGAATCTGATTTATTTCAGGCGGCAAATGTTAATCAGTGCAATTTAGGGCAGTTTCTCGCTATTGTCGATGAAGTGTCGGATTTTTCGTTGCCTGCTATATTTTACCTTCTCGATCAAGGTAGAACTATTGAAGATGCATTCAATAATTTTGACGAAGTATGCTTGTTTTCTGGGTGTTTGGAGGATGCCGCAGAAGAGTTATTTGACGAAATCTATGCACATGAAATACCTGAAAATTTGCGTATTTACATAGACTATTGCGCTTTTGCGCGAGATTGCCAATACGGTGGCGACATGGTGGAGTTTGAGTTCGGTGGCGAAACATACACATGTACCAATGCAAGTGGGCTGTGATTAAAATATAGATTAACGGTCGAAACCGACACGACCGTGAAATCCGGTCGTGTCGGTTTAATCCTGCTCTGTGTTCAGAATAGTGCGTGGCGCCCAGGCAGGGAAAGTCATTTGTTATTGAACCGGCTAATCGGATTAGTCATTTAAATCATGCTGCAATCGTATTGAGCTTATGGACTTCCGCCATCTTTGTCGCGATCAGCGCGACATCATCTTCATCTGGATTTACATATCGCATCAATGATCGAATATCTTTGTGACCTGTTACCATCTTAAGTTGCTTAATATCGAAATCCCGTGACCATCGGCTTGCTGCTTCATGTCTATTGTCATGGAATCTGAAGTCGACAAGAAAATCTGGATCCATGCCACCATCAACTTTGTACTGATCCTGTGCGCGTTTTTTGGCTCGCTGCCACGCTTGCTTGATGGCTGAATTCGTAGTTGGGAATACTTGCCCTCGTAACACTGGATTCAGCTTACGTGCCTGCTCAAGACATTCAATAGCGGCGGGGGATAGGGGGGCAAAACGATTCTCACCATTTTTTGTGTCAATGAATTTGACGATACACTTTTCAATATTCACGTTTTCCCAGATCAAGCCTGGCGTGGCTGTACTGATAACTACTTCGTCTTTATCAATGATTCGATCTTTTCCTATAATCTCAGAAATCCGAGCGGCCGTTTCAATTGCAAAACGTGTAACCAGTGGTATCCATTTGTTGGCACGTTTTGGATCAGAGCACTGAGTGTTGTCCAGCTGGGCCATTAAGTATTTTTGTTCAAGGGCTGATAGGCGGCGACTGCGTTTCGCAGCCAGAGCCAGCGTCTTGACTGTCTTTGCAGTTGGATTCGATACGCCATAATCGAAGTGTTTGAATATGGCAGCAATGACAGCTAGATCGTTTCGGATTGTTGCATCGCTAATGCCATCTGTGCGACGCTGATCCCGATATTCGTCAAAATCTTTTGAACGCAATGTTGAGATGGCGCGCTTGGCAAGCTTGCCGCGCTTCCATACCTCAATGCGCACTTTTTCCATTGAGTACCCCTTGTTTTTCTTTGCTACTTCTTCATAGCGGGTGAGGGCGTCAGATAGGGTTGTTTCCGAAGCTTCTTTGTCGTCGCGAAATACCGACCGGATCATTTCGGATTCAATCAGCGTTGCCCACTTCTCGGCATCGAATTTTGTCAGATGCATTTTGTACTGCGTCGGATAGCCCTTTTTCCTGACAATAGCCTGCCATTTTCCGCTGTCTTCATAATATTTGAATGACGCCATTATAAAACCTAAGTGTGGTAGAAGTGTGGTAGAGTCTACCATAATTTACTGATTAATTAGCTGCATGTACCATAAACACTGGGTTTTAATTGACCACAAATTTCGGATTGTGATTCCTGTTGTCGTGGGTTCGAGCCCCATCAGCCACCCCAAATTAAAGCCGCTAATTCAATGAGTTAGCGGCTTTTTTCTTTTGGTGTATTTTTCACTGTTGTCTAATAAAACACTACTTGTCTAATACTTTTTGCGAAGTGGTTCAACTTTGCTAGTGCCTCGCTCGTAGTGGCGTTTTGTAACAGCATCACTAGAGTGCCCAAGTATTTTGGTAGCGTTCTGTCCAAGCTCTCTGGCCTCGGTGGCTACTTTCGCACGCAAGTCGTTTTCCGCAAAAGTTTCGGTCAGGCTTCCAGCCTCTATTGCCCTTTTCATTGCACGAGCCCACGCGCTCTTGAATCCGCTGGTAGTGAGCTTGGTACCATCCCGATCTGAGTTGATTAGATGCAGGCTAGTAACGCGATGTCGAAGCGATTTGATTGTCTCGACGATGGTGCGTAGATTATCGCTCCAACTAAACAACAATTTCTTGCCCCGTTTCCAAGTTTGGACGAACAGACCATCTTCCCGCAACTGGTCAAGACGGATGCTGAGCATGTCACCCTGACGCAGGCCTGTGAGTAATTTCAGCCTTATATAAGCCTGCAGCCATTCGGGACAATGTGGTAAAAACGCCACAATCTCACTATCCAACACTTCTCTAGTGCGTGGATTTTCAACATTTCTACGCACTTGTTTGCAGGGGTTGGTGTTGATCAAACCCATTTTGATTGCTTGATTCATTACATTGCTTAATACAGCCACATCACGATTTGAACGCACTGGTGCGTTACGCATTCGCATAAATGCGTAAATGTTTTTGGGTTCTACGTCTTCAGGGAACATGTCTCCAAATACCGGGCGGAGGATGGCTAGGCTGGCAAGGTAGTCCGTCTGTGTTAACGGTTTTCGTAAAGGAAGTTCCTCCTTGATATAGGTATCCATGACTGAGGACAATCGTTGTTTTCCAATCACGGGTTGAAGCATCGCAGCCCATTTTTGCATGGCAATGCAGTACTCTTTTCCAAGCGGAATCCATTTATTGTCAGTGTTGACGAAGTAATACGCACAGTGCTTGAAATAAACACGCTGCGGTAAATCTTTACGAGTTTTTCTTGGTTTTCCCATGATTATGATGATACAGATTTCACTTTTTTTCCAAAGTACTAAAATCAGGTGAGGTTTTGGCTCGTGAAGATTTTTCTGTAATGCCATCCATCTGCTTCAGGTAGTGGCTTCTATCTACTCTTGCTCGACCATCCGCTGCCACCCTAAATATGAACCCTTGATGTCGTAACCACTCATTTTGCTTTTTGGGCTGTAAATACCCTGTGAGTTCTGTGAGTTCATTTGTTGTCAGAGTTATGCTCATGAATTTGATTGCTTTAAAAATGGAGGTTGTAAACAATTTCATGGCATGGAATATAAGGCTGTTTCAACGGTACGTTGACTTGAGAAAGGGTGTTTTTTCTTCTTCCTCGTACTTTATGGAGTTTTTAGTGTTGTCAGGGGTGTATGTCGTTGATCGAGTTTCCTTTCATATAAATTTTAGTATTGGATGGCTATATTAATTGGGGGGGGCTGCTAGCCTCTAACACTTGATATACAACAAATTTCTCAGAAAAATTGCACATATCGTCGGCAACGGGGTTTGTTATTCCCGATGAAGATGATCGAATCACTTTTAAGGACATCGATACCTATTTGTCCCTCTTCCGTAACACGCTTGTCCGCAACTCTGGCTCAACCCACGAACTTGCAATCGCGAAAAGGTTTGCCACCGATGATAAACGTTGCTGTTAAGTCGTGTCCAAAGGGAGGGCACAATCCCCATGGCTGTCGCATTAAAGTGGCTCACGACTTGAGTTGCATAAAACAAAAGATGGTGTCCAATCAAAGCCGTGCTGAACTCCGGTTTCGATCTTCGGCTAGCCGCCTTCGGCTCAAAGCTTTGTTTCCCCTCGAAAGGCTGCTGCTCACATAGAATGTAATAACAGGCTCGAGCCAGTTTATGCGCAACTGACTTGAGCGCTACGATGCGATTAGTACGATTAGCTAGAAATACAGAGTGGCCTAGTATATGAAGTACAAATAATTGAATTAACGGTCATTGCAAAATGACATAAAGGTTTTTCATGTTGTGCCGATTCGTAAAAATATGATCTGTCACTCCTTTGCCTAAGTTGCTTACGTATTTACCATGGCTCAAGCCTAAAAGAAACTCGCGACTTACATGAGGTCAGAATTTGGATGTTGACAAAATGGTGTGTGACTATTATTGTCATCACCCATGAAATCTTTTTGCCGAAATATGCGACGTATTGCCAGTGCCCGACACGAATCGGGTATGCCGTGCTGCGTTTGCGATATTTCAATTGAAAGACTGGTACAAATTCCAGACTGATACAGAATATTTCCCTGACAAGGCCACGGCTAACCCCCGTGGCCTTTTTGTTTTTATTTCACGAAAGAATCCTATGAATACTGAGCTTGCGCACACAAAAAACTACCTGATGACTACCACTTCTCGTCCGGATATTGCATTCGTGCGCGGGGAAGGTTCATATCTGTTCGATCAGAACAATCACCGCTATCTGGACTGGGTGCAGGGATGGGCGGTGAATTGTCTGGGTCATTCGCCAGATGTTGTCGTGCAGGCGCTTTGCAAGCAGGCTTCAAAGCTGATCAATCCGGGGCCGGCTTTTTACAATGGGCCGGCGCTCGAACTTGCAGGTCTTCTGACTTCGAACAGTTGCTTTGATCAGGTGTTCTTTGGCAGCTCCGGCGCAGAAGCCAACGAAGGCGCCATTAAGCTGGCGAGAAAGTGGGGGCAGAAATTCAAAAATGGCGCTTTCGAGATCATCACCTTCACCAACGGTTTTCATGGGAGAACCCTGGCGACCATGTCGGCAAGCGGTAAGGCTGGCTGGGATACGATTTTTTCACCTCAGGTGGATGGATTTCCAAAGGCGCTGTTGAATGATCTTGATTCTGTCCGGTCGCTTATCAGCACGAACACCGTAGCCATTATGCTGGAGCCAGTTCAGGGAGAGGCTGGTGTCATACCTGCGAGTCCAGACTTTCTTATGGGGCTTAGAACGCTTTGCGAAGAGAACGACCTGTTGCTGATTGCGGATGAAGTTCAGACGGGTTGCGGCCGGACAGGGACACTGTTTGCTTATGAACAATATGGCATTGAACCGGACATCATGACGCTCGGCAAAGGGCTGGGCGGCGGTGTGCCAATCTCGGCGCTTTTGGCCAAACAGTCTTGTGCCTGCTTTGAGTACGGTGATCAGGGGGGAACATTTTCTGGTACCCCGCTCATCACGGCCGCAGGTGTCGCCGTAATACAGGCTTTGCTGTCTGATGGTTTTTTACATGCTGCCCGTCAGGCAGGCTTGCAACTGGCAGAGGGGCTGTCTGCTATCTCATCGGAATTTAGTCTGGGTGAGGTTCGTGGGAAGGGCTTGCTGCTTGCATTGGAGCTGGGTAACAACACCGGGCCCGAGATCGTTTCTCTGGCGAGGGAGTACGGTTTGTTGCTGAATGCGCTACGGTCGCACTGTCTGCGTTTTATGCCGGCATTAAACAGCACTCCGGCAGAGATAGATGAAGGGTTGTCTTTGCTAAAACGGGTGCTGAGTGAGGTGAAATAATGGTTGTTGAAACAACGCAATTGAGCGTCGGGGCATTTTTGTCGGATAGCGAGTACATTGACTGGAAACATCCCTCGATCCTGAATAAGGCAGCAGAACTGGCTGTTGGCAACTCTGGCGATGAAGCTATCGCCAGGCGTTGCTTTGAGTTTGTTCGCGATACTGTCAAGCATAGCTGGGACTATCGGATGAATCCGGTTACTTGTAAGGCTTCTGATGTACTGATGTACAGCACCGGATATTGCTATGCGAAAAGTCATTTGCTGGCAGCACTGCTAAGAGCGAATGGTATTCCGGCCGGACTTTGTTATCAGCGACTTGCCGTTGGCACAGAGGGGCCGCCATTTTGTCTGCACGGTCTGAATGCGGTATACCTCGAACAGCATGGCTGGTACCGGATCGACGCGCGGGGTAATAAACCTGGCATGTCGGCTGAGTTTATTCCTCCGGTTGAGCAACTGGCATTTTCGCTCATATCCGCTTCGGAAATGGATATTCCCGGTATATGGCTTGATCCGTTACCCGAGGTCATTCATGCGCTGACTCAAAATTCCACCGTCGAGCAGGTTTATGTGAACCTGCCAGATATCAATGAAGTGCTGCAAGCTGGACTAACCGTGTCGCTCTGAAAGGATCAGAAAGATTATGTACATCCCAAAACAATTCGAAGAAACAGACGTTGATGTTTTACACGAGCTGATTCGGATAAAACCACTGGCAACACTTGTTACACTCAATGCCGGTGGTATCGACGCCAACCATATTCCGCTGATACTGTCGGCGGAAACTAAGCCTTATGGAACGCTAAGCGGGCACGTGGCGAGATCCAATCCGCTCTGGCAGAATCATCCTGCTGATACCGACGTGCTGGTAATTTTCCACGGCGCTGAAAGTTATATCACGCCTTCGTGGTACGCCTCCAAGGCGGAATCCGGCAAAGTGGTGCCTACCTGGAACTATGTGAGTGTGCAGGCCAAGGGCAGATTGCGCGTCATTCATGAGCCGGACTGGATACTGTCCCAGCTGGAGTCTCTCACGGCACATAATGAAGCTGGCTTTGAACATCCGTGGGCTGTGGCGGACGCACCACACGAATTCACCCGTAAACTGCTGGATGTGATTGTGGGGATTGAAATAGAGATCACAGAGCTTAAAGGTAAGTGGAAAGTCAGTCAGAATCGTTCGGATCAGGATCGCGCATCTGTCGTCAGCGGGCTGACCAACACAGGCCAGCCTGAAATGGCCGCGCTCGTTAAGCGCTGCGCAAAAGACGGTGCAATATGAAAATCAGACAATTTCAAGTGGATGCGTTTGCGGAGCGGGTTTTTGAGGGTAACCCGGCAGCGGTGTGTCCGCTCGATCACTGGCTTGAGGACAATTTGTTGCAATCCATCGCTGAGGAAAATAATCTGTCTGAAACGGCATTCTTCGTCCCTTCAGCAAAAGGCTACCAATTGCGATGGTTTACACCCGTTACGGAAGTTGATCTGTGTGGTCATGCAACGCTTGCAGCAGCTCATGTCTTATTTGAAGAGCTTGGTTACCCCAGACAGCGCATCACCTTTGAAACACGCAGCGGTGATCTGTTCGTAGAAAGGGATGGCATTCGCCTGAAGATGGATTTTCCTGCGTGCCCAGCCGTTCCGTGCGCAATGTCGGAGTTACTAACCAGGGGGCTGGGGCGACGTCCTGTTGAAGTACTGGCCGCAGACGACTACATGGCGGTATTCGAAAGTGAAGATATTGTGCGAGCCATCAGACCGGATCAGGCTTTACTGGCTCAGCTTGATTTACGCGGTGTCATCATTACAGCTCCCGGCGTTGAGGTGGATTTTGTCAGCAGGTTCTTTGCACCGAAGTTTGGCATACCGGAAGACCCTGTAACCGGGTCTGCTCACTGTGCGCTGACGCCGTACTGGGCGACAAAACTGGGGAAATCCCATTTGATAGCACGACAAGTTTCCAAGCGCGGAGGGCGCCTAAGCTGTGAGATAAATGATGGGCGAGTGATGCTTTCTGGAGGTGCAATTACTTTCATGAGTGCGAATATTACAGTTTGAGGTTGTTGCGATTTAAATTGTTCAAGCGTAAGTATTTAGTATCTATCTTGCTGCATAAAAAACGTTGGTAGCCTAAATCAAAAATTGAGAAAGAAGTAAAAACCGTCTTTCTTGGATGAAATGCCACTTTTAACATGTGTAGGATGACACTTGAAACGTGTGTTCAACTTTAAAGTGGGGTGGCAAGGTGGTGGATTCAAATTCTGAAAAAGACGATGAGAAAAGCGTATCCGGGGCGAATGCAAAAGTTAGTCAGAGGAAGCCTGGGCGCGTCGAGGGGAAGAACAGCCAGTATAAATCTGGCGGTGTATTTCTTTACAAAAAATTAGTATATGAGATAAACACTGTTCTTCAGGCTAACCGTGACAAGGGGGCTACCAAGGACAAAAAAGTAGGTTATGAGACTCAGGAAAAACGCAAAACTGTCGTGCTTGGTTTTTTTAGCGATCTATTTAAATTGAAATACAAAATTGAGAGTGTTCATAACCTTAGGCAAAAGCACTTGGTAGCGGTTTTTAATTACCTGGAAAAAATGAATCAGTCGCCCTCCACGATCCAAAATAAGATATCAATTATGCGTCTTTTTTGTAATTGGATTGGCAAAAATGGCATGGTCGGGGATTCGTCAAAATACGTGAGAAATAAGGCTTCCGTTCGCCGTTCGACGGTCGTGCAAGAAGATAAGTCTTGGGTCGGAAATGGCGTGTCTGTAAAGGATAAGATCGCAGAAGTTGCCGTCGAAGATCCGAAAATTTCCTTGCGCCTCGAGTTGTGCTTGGCATTTGGCTTACGCGTTAAGGAGGCTATGTCTCTTAGACCTGCATTGGCGACTGAAGAGAATTTTAAAGGTGCTGGCGTCCATATTCGCGAAGGGACGAAGGGGGGAAGGTCAAGAATTGTGCCTATTGAGAACGATGTTCAATTGGAGGTTTTGACAAGGGCGATAGCGGCTTCTGATAAAACCTCTGGTTTTTTGATGAGCACAGGCAGGGATGATGAGGCTCGAATACAGCATTTTTATTACGTGGTCCGTAAATGTGGTTTGTCTTTTGCTGACTCAGGGGTAACGGCTCACGGTTTGAGGCATCAGTATATGCATGAGTCGTTTAAGCGCTTGTTGGGAGTTGAACCTCCTGTGCGCGGTGGTGATCTGAGTGTTTTGGATAAGGATGAACTTCATTTGGCGAGTCAGAAGTTGATGGAACGGGCAGGGCACTCAAGGGTGAAGATTGGCTCAGCGTACTATGGCAGCCGGCGCATTCCTAAGCTACATTCTTCAAAGAGTTAGCCCCGGCTAAATGGGCTGATTGCTGTCTGTGATGTTGGTCTCCGGACGGATGAAATGGTGATCCCCCCTGAAATTAGTTGCTTCTAGTCGTGCTGGTCGTCGCGGATGTCCGCTTATCGGCCAAACCGGACCGTGACGGCTTGTCGAAAATGCGCTCAAATTTGCTTGCGGGAATGTCCGCTTCCGAAAATTTCGAATGTGTACTGTCGAGACTAAGGCGACGTTCAGGTAGCGCAGAGAATCATTTTTTTTGGGTCGGTGTCGTACCGCCTCTTTTAAGCATCATCGCGGCGACACGAAAAAGATCCGGTATATCAATACGGCTATCCGCGCGATATGAAAACAATCCAATCCGTTCCATCGCGGTTGCCAGCAACTCATCGTTGTCACCCTTAGATTGAGGTGGAAAGGGGGGTAAGAAAGCAGTATCCGGGCTGGCCGCAGCATCCATAATTAGTTTGATAGTGTTAGTTTCTGTCCATCTATCAGCAATTGCTTCCAAGGTGCACGGGACAGTCAGCCCAGCCAATGGTGCCAATGCCCGTTTTACCCATTGGTATTCGATGCCCAGTTGATCGACTCGAACTTTAGATGCTTCTCGCAGGCCTTGACGTATGCCTTCAGCCGAAATTACCTGCCCCACTGGAGCTTGCCTGAATTTGGCAGCCTCAACGAAAAGCTTGATAAAACTCCTGGGCGTAACCTTCCCGTTCGCATCTGCTAAATGCTTGTATGGCCAGTCATAAGTGCCGCCCTTCCTCTTGTTGCTCCCCATGTATGTGCCAGCCATGAGTATCATCGCATTTCTTTGTACATCTGAATCAACAACTAAAGACCATCTTCGAGGATTTGTAGCAAACTCAGCTGAAATGGGCGCACCTATTTGCGATGCAAAATTACTGAAACTTTGCACATCATTACCGGAAACTACTGAGAGACGCCGGAACAATAACCCATATAATTCTACTTGCGTCCAGTCAAGTTCGACACGACCGCTACGCAATTTTGGCAACTCGACAAAACGCAATGAATCGTCGCTCAACTGTTCAGGCCGAATAAAGATTTTTGCACGAATAGAGCGCCTCGCTCGTAGCGACCAGATGACTTCAAAGAGTGCGTCTAATAACAGGCCCGACCTTTTCCATTCGCGTGAGATCGTATCCAAGGCATCAAAGGTGATGAGGAGCGTTTTTCCGGTTTTTGTCAGTCTTTCATCAAGGGATTTTATTTCTTTGTACCAATCCTCTGGATCGGCATATTGCTCCATAAGCGCACGGATTGTTGATTTTTCATCGTTTGGGTTAAGTGCTGATTTGGTGGATCGCATGATAACGGCCAGCCAAAAATCAGAAGCTGTCTCGTTCTCTTTGCCTGCAGGAACACGGGCGTCGATTGTCTTAGATGTCACATCTCCATCAAATCCAGTATAGCCAGGTTGAACGATAAGACGATCCAAACCCAGATTGGGATATGCTAAAGCAGCTACTGCTCGTGTGTCATCATGCTCAAGCACCCCGGCCCAAAAACTCTTTCCTGTTCCGCGAGCACCAACAACTACCGGTGTATTAGGGTCCAAAGCATTTGCATGTTGTTCAGGCGTAAAAATTTCGTCAACAGTAGGTCTATTTTGGCCTGACGCATCGTGGTCTGATGGCAAAGCGGCGAGGTTTCTGCGAATAACGAGAAAATCAGACGGAATCATGGATTTAAACCTTTTACTACAGAAGCATCGACTATTTCTGTAGCTTCAACCAGAAAATCGCCGAAACAAGAAGAATATACTCGCTCTACTAGCGAATCGCGGTCAATCGATGGATCGAAAGAACTGAACCGATTGTTATCCAGGATTGCGATAATTGGCACTGGTTTATCATCGTCGTCCACAGGCACAATTTCAGATTGCGCATCTTCAATCCATTCAACCTCGAAGGTATCTTTAAGAGGCGTGAGATCAATCTGGTTGACGACTGAAGGAACGGAAGGCCAAAGATGCTTCCGCAAAAGCCCCCCCATCTCCTGAGAAAATTTATCGCGCATAGCAGGGCTTTCTGGTGCCTTTGCTTGGATAAACCGCAACCGGTTGCGCCAATCATCATTCGAGTCGACTGGAAGTGTAGCCAGGTGAGCAAATAACAGTTCATAACCGGCGAAGGTCTGCGGCTGATCTAAGCCAAAGAACAAAACTTCAGCACCCAAGCCTACAACTGCCGCAGCCGTCGTTTCATGCAGACCAGCCCTAGCATCTACCAATATTACGTCGTAGCGTAATGGGTCTGCGAGGCGGTCAATCAAAACCCGTATGTGATCCATAAAACTAGGTGGCTCCATGCTCCCCCCCCCGCCCGATTCGCCTCCGTCCAAATAGGCACGCGCGATTTTAGCAAGTACATTTGCAGGATTACTGAGGGAACACTGACCAATGGCAGGGATAACATCAACGCGCCCACGACCACCGCCCAGCCATGATGAGCCAACCATATCAGCGTAAAACTGGTCATCAAGGGGACCGAAACTCTGTTCCACAAGGTAATCGAGCAGTCCGAATGTTGGCAAAGTTCCTCCAGGTAGCAGCATATTACCGAGTCCCGGAGCCTCAAGATCCATATCGATTGCAAGTACTCTGCGACCCTGCGCGGCAAGATGTGCGGCTAAAACACACAATGCGGTTGAGCGGCCAACCCCGCCCTTGATGCTGGCAAAGACGAGGCGGAGCGGTGGCGCTGCAGTGGGTGCAACATCACGAAGCCAGTCAGCGCCAACCATTCGCCTATCAACAAGCAAGACTTCGCCTGAAAAAATACTACTGTTCAAGTGAATTTTTCGAGCCTTCGTTATGTTCTTCAGGCGATCATCGAACAGTTCATCAGGGGTGGCAACGGCAAATCCATCACCGTCAACATAGACACCAAGTGCTGCGGATGCCTTTGAGGCAAGAGTCGTTCGTGCCTCTGTCGAATAATTCTCATTAAGCACTACAAAGGTGAGCCGTCCGGTCACATCACGCAGGAAAATATTTTCAGCAATAGCCGCTCCCCCCCACTCGCGCTGTAGCAAAGCAGCAAAAGCTGGAAGTGCATCATCAAAGCGTATATACGTGTTCATTGGCGCACCTTAAGTCCAGCAGTTGCGAACAAGCGTTTTGCCACATCAAACCAAGCGTCAAGCTCGGTCAGTGTAGTGTTTCCTGTTTGGTAATAACGCCGGTTAACGTGCCACCCGCTGAAAGCATCTGCTTTTAGAATATTAAACATGCCGTTATAGTTTGCCCGTGAACCAAGGTGTTTGCGAGCGACAATAAGAAATTCGGGCAAATGACCATGGGGATTTGGTTGCCCCGGTTTAAGAGACAATATTTGATGTTTGATCGCACATTCCGCAGCAAAACCCACTAAGTGTCCTGCATTGTCTATTTTTCCAGCAGCCATTAATAACTGAGCATCTTCAAAATGACGAATTGCAGCACTATCGTACTTTTCCACTAAGGTGTTCTCCATCTGGATGTTAAGTCGCCGTTATTTCATTATATAAAACATGCTCTGGCAAGTGTCGGTAATTTAAGTGCTGAGTTGCATTACTCGATAATTATGGCAATGATTCATGCAACAGCGTTAACAATGTCAGTGACTTATCAATATTACAGGATAGCGCCATTGACCATTTTTGCTATGGTAGCTTTTACATTCCTCTGTCCAGCCTTCTGTTTAAGGAGCCAGCGCACCGCGACATCATACGAATGAAGAGGGGGGCGATCGACCGCAATTGGCACAGAGTGAACTCAGGCCCGTAGCGACTCACAGCGGACATCGACATGCTAGCTGAATTAACCATGTAATGCCTGCTAAATTTCAACTGCGGACGATTGTCTTGAAATAATTGTCAAAGGGACTCCTATAACTACATAAGGAGTCTGACATGAACAGCTCTCAACATCCAGAGCCTTGGAACAAGGGCAAACTGATTGGCCAGAAGTCACCGTTAAAATTAAAGGACATCTGGGCGATTCGCTTCCAGCTTCAGTTGGGCAAGCGCGTCAGAGACCTCGCGTTATTCAATCTAGCCATAGACAGTAAGCTACGCGGTTGCGATTTGGTTAGACTTCGCGTGCGCGATATCGCCCATGGCCACCAGATCATGTCCAGGGCAATTGTCATGCAGCAAAAAACTCATCGACCAGTCCAGTTCGAATTGACGGAGCAAACACGTGATGCAGTAGCGGCATGGATTGCAAAGGCCGGCCTAGGTTCTGAACAACATCTCTTTCAAAGCCGGCTGAAAAACTCACCCCATATCACCACTCGGCAGTACGCCAGAATCGTGCATCAGTGGGTTAGCGCTATCGGTCTTGACCCTGCTGCTTACGGTACCCACACGATGCGACGTACAAAAGCGACCTTGATATACCGAAGAACCAAGAATCTGCGGGCAGTCCAACTTTTGCTCGGTCACAGTCGTCTGGAGAGCACGGTTCGATATTTGGGAATTGAGGTCGACGATGCTTTGGAGATCTCTGAGCAGACTGAAATATAGCGGTTTTCAGAAGTTCGGCTAGCAACGCAGCTAGCCGAACTTTATCTTAAGTATGGAAATCAGTCTGCTGTAACCCATGAAGCGGGCATACATGGTATATTTAACCGGTGTTCTTATGTCCGCTGTGTGGTGCTGCGGTCTGGTGTTCACTCTGTGCCATTTGCCGACATTCGGGTGATGTGCTGAGTATACAGGATGGCTTGATGTATAAATCCATTGCTATCATTTAGAATCAACTGGTTATCCTATCTTGTGACATCTTATACAGAACCCATGACTTCCTTAATACAGAAGAAGTTCGGTACATTTTACGTTAGAGCCATCAGGAGAAATTATGGCATTCAAAGTTTTCGTCAGCTATTCATCACACGACTTGGAGCATGTTGAACAGCTTCAACAGCAACTATCGGACAGTCCCGTCGAAGTATTTGTCGCTGAAAACTCTGTAGCCCCAAGTCAAGAACTCGGCTCAACGATTTCCCAAGCTATCGAACAATGTGACCTATTCATTCTCGTTTGGAGCAAAAACGCACAAGAGTCTGCTTGGGTGTCGCAGGAAGTTGGTCGAGCTGGCGCGTTGAAGAAAAAAATCTTACCGTTGGTACTCACTGAAGGTATGCAGTTACCCGGATTCATCCAAAACCTAAAGTATTTGTCAGTGCATAAAGAGCCTGAAAAAGCTCTAGCTCAGGCGCGTCAAATAGTTGTTGGGGCATACGAGGAAAAGGTCAAATTGGAATCCGCTCATGCACAAGCAGAGAAAGACAAACTAGCTTTGCTTGCCATCGGAGCTTTACTGTTTTGGGCGTTCAGCAAATAATGGCTCTAACCTCACGTTTGAGCGGGACTGCCGCGAAGCAGCCCGCATCAGCCCCTCAACTTAACGTTAGGCAAATATGGCTACTGATCCCATTCTTATAAAGCTCGCTGAATCGTCCAAGGATTGGACCGATTACCTTGCGCTGACCGCAAACCTACTTGGCCCAATAATCACGGCCATATTGGGAATTTGGATACTTCGCATCACAAAGAAAATTGAGCACTCTCAATGGCGCAATCAGAAGCTCATCGAGAAACGTATTGCTGTATGGGATGAGGTTGCACCGAAAATTAATGATATTTTCTGCTACTGCACGCGAGTAGGTAACTGGAAGAACCAATCACCCAAAGATGTCATTGGTTGGAAACGTGAGGTTGATAAAAATATTCACACCTATCGCCCATACTTTTCTCCGGCATTCTTCAATCGCTTTATGGAACTCATGGATGTATGTTTTGCTACATATCAGGGGCATGGTGTTGATGCAAAGATCAAAACGCCGCTATCAGAACATGAGTCCGCACATAACAACTGGGAGCAGGAATGGGGCAACTACTTCTATGAAACGCCATCCTCAACCAAAGAAATCCGCGCTAAATATCTTGCTTTTCAGCAACAGCTATCTGCCGAATTGAATGTTGAACAAAAATAAAAAAACGCCTAACCCTACGGTCAAGCTCGCTCCGCTTCGCTGGGACTGCGATAAAGCGCAGCCCCTTACCTCCACGTTAGCAGGAGAAATAATGAACGAACAAAATGACAGCCACTGGTGGGAATTTTATGGTGTGCGATATGCTCAAGGCACAGTCGTAGGTGCCATGATTATCTTTTTTCTCTTCACTCAGAACGAAGCACTAAAAAAACTTCTTTTCATTCCACCAGAGCCAAAAGATTTTGGGATGCCTCACTTAATCCTTCTGGCGGTTTATGGTCTTGCTTATTGTTATATTGCTAGCGCACCCATCCTAATTATGCATGCAGGGCGAGGGCTAATGTTTAAAAGCCCAACGAATCCAAACCCTAATAGCGGAATGCTTTCCCGTATATTGTGGCTGCTCATCCCATCTTTTCTGACAACCGTAATCTATTTCCTTAACTCCAGCTCAGACAAAACAATGGGAAGTTTGGCCGTTTTTTTATTTTCATTTTTGCTCGCATTTCAAATTCAAATACTAGTATCAATATTCAAAACCTCTTGGCAGAAAACCATCGATTATTACTCCGCCATCGTCAAAAAACGCAAAGAACATGAGGGCTCTAGCTACATTGAGTCATACAAGCATATACGAGAGCACGGAAATTCATTTTTGATTGTAGCGTTTCAGTTCTTTCTAGCGATTCCTATTTTTGTATTTGTATCGCAGCCCACCATCACGAGCGATGATTCAATCAGGCATCTTCTGATTATTGTTCTTCTTTGGGTGCTTCCTGCAGCCACTATCTGGGCATTTGGCAACAAGTTAGAAAACAACCTGCAGTCAATGTAGCCATATGCTAACCCGACATTCAACCCGGACTCCGCAAAAGCGCGGAGCCGGTTAATTTCACGTTGAGCTTCCGGTTCGTCTCGGTAGTACACATCCAAAATTTCAAGAAGCGGACGCTCCAGCAAGCTGATTCGACCACTTTTTCAGCAAACCGCCTGCGTCCGGTCTGGCCGATAAGCGGACATCCGCGACGACCAGCACAACTAGAAGCAACTAATTTCAGGGGGGATTACCCCAGATCGACAAGGAAGAATATCGTATTCTGAGTATGCAATTGATGGAGAGGGCAGGGCATTCTCGGGTTTCAATCGGGTCTGCATACAACGGTAGTCGTCGTGTGACAAAGCCAAAATCTGAGTCGGAAAAATAGGCTGGTGAAACAGTCGGTAAAATGTGTTTTTTACCGACTGTCTAATTTCCATCCAACCTAACCGCGTGGCTTAAGTCAATTTTTTATAGCCCACCGACCACTTTTTCCAGGAAAGTTTTCGGCTACTCTTAACAGAGATGGCGGTCAAGTCACAGTAAAACGGAGTTTTTTGCGCCAGTATTACCATTGTCGCCTCCCACGCCTCAAAGTTAAATTTTTGAGGCGACGACTAGTCTGACACTGGGTGGCGTACAAGTGGCGTGTACCTTTGGCTGAATGCAACCCGATTTCCGTACAAATAGGTCGTGATAGTAAATCCTACCAAATCTTGAAATGCTACGTAGTCAGGTACGCCAAGTTTTCAGTTACGCTCGGTAACTGAGACACCGCAGCCAACGGAATCAGATAACTTGGCACCACCCGCTTTGTTCGACAACAAGGTCGTCAGGTTATCGGTTAATACTGACGATCAAGCACGTCTTTGCTCAATTATCTTTGAGCGACGGCTTAGGGGCTGGCAATTCGAGATGCAGGCCGAAACAATTGCCACCAATGGATGGTCACATGGAGTCGTTTGAGCGGCTAGTTTTTGTAGCGCAGCGGACGATGACGATTAGATTGCCTGCTAGGCAACAGTCGGTAAAATGAGTAAATTATCACATCGTTTTTTTGCCTGGTGCAACTTTGGGTATATGCCCAACCAATCGACAGGTGATCCCCTCAATTTTCTCACCCTCTACAAACCGGGTGATATGGCAGGACATTACTTTTCCGTTGGCGGTAAGCAATTTCAGATGTTGGTGCGCTATGCTCAGTGGTATCCCCACGGCGTGTGCAATTTCTGAATCGAGTCGTTCACCGTGTTTTGTCAGGTGCTGGATGATTTGATTTGTTGGCATATTTAGTGTGCAACTGCATTGGCAGTCGCATTGTTATTTGAATGCTTATTTTGAATCGTTGACGGCAGATTTGAGTGTTGCGCCAGGCTTGAATGCGGGTGATTTTGACGCTGCGATTTTTAGTTCAGCACCTGTTGCTGGATTGCGACCAGTGCGAGCAGCTCGTTCGCGCACTTCAAATGAGCCAAAGCCTACCAATGATATGTCATCGCCCGCAGTGAGTGTTTCTGTCACCACATCGATAAATGCTGCGAAATTTCGTGCAGCATCAGCCTTGGTGCTACCAGTTTTTGTCGCCAGTGCGTCGATCAGTTCTTTGCGGTTAATTTTTTAATCCTTGTTTGTATGGTTAAAAGCGGTGTTGATTGTTGCGGATATTGGCCTAAGTGGCAAGTGCTCTGTATTAACAAATTAAAAACTGACTTTTGAACTGCGGAAATATGATGAGCACACAGATGAAGTGGTGGTTGTAGAATGATCCGCTGTTCATCCGCAACTTATTGTACAAGTATTGCCGTCGGCGAATGGGGGAACAAACTGGATCGACTTAAGGAAGTTGTCGCCACCATGGGACGGATACTTGCCTACGACCAGTTGCGCGCCGCGGGGCGTTCGGGTGCGGCCAGTTCTGATGAACTGATTGACTTCGCTAGGCGTGATGATTGGCAGGCATGCTGGCAGCAATGAATACCACAATGAGGCTCAGCTTTCCTGTCCGGTTACGGGCAGTTTTGTCTCGACAGCGTTACTTGGTGAATAGCAGGTTTGGAGCAGGCTGAAAAATTGATAGTTCGGAAAGCGCCAATGGCAGGTTTCCGGCTTACAATATTGAACCGTCACGATCAGCAAGGCGCCAATTACGGAACTTCGAGGTTGTAAGATGGCGGCCAGAGGTGTTTCAATAAAAAAAAGAAAATAAGCTCGTCTCTAAGAATTTTCCAATATCTATGCTGATGGTTAACTGTTAATCTCTAGCAGATATTTTTCACAATATTGCGACAGTGAATCCCTGTTATGTCTCGGCAATAATCAGTCGCGACGATCAGCAATCAGCAGGCTAAATTTTGAACCGAGAAAAATTTTCAAGGGCAGGTTTCAGGCGCTGCTTTATCGAAGCCCTTCATCGGCTGAGTGCCATTTTCCGACATTCGGGTGTTGTGCTGAGTATGCGGGATAGCTTGATGTATAAATCCATTGCTATCATTTATAATCAATTGGTTATCCTAGATAGGGCATCTTATACAGAACCCACTAATTTCTTATACAGAAGAAGTTCGGTACATTTAACGTTAGGGTAGGTATCCCCATGAAGATTTTACTTACGTTGTTTATAGCGCTTTCTGTAATGTTGTCATCCCCGCGTGGAGCAATGGCGGAAGAGTTGAACTGCGACCAATTTTTAGAAGGTAGCACCCCATGGGCTTCCTGCAACAATTACAACGCATCAGTGGACGCCGACAAAGACTTGAATGATGCCTATCGAAATCTTATGACTGTAATGAACAAACCTGCTTGGCGAGAAGCCAAGAAGAAGCTAATTGCAGCTCAACGAGCGTGGATAATTTTTAGAGATAGGGAGTGTGAATTTTCGCAGGAACTTATTGGTGGCTCTAATCATGTAAATCAAAGCGAATGTATAGCGGATATGACAGAGAAGCGCGCTGAATATATCAAAAGCCTATATGAAAGTTATAAATAAGAACACCCTAACCCTGCGCTCAAGTTCGCTCCCTCCGGTCGCTGGGACGCGCCTTCGGCGCGCCCCTTAGCTTTACGTTAGGTGCTTAATACGCCCAGTACCTAGCGATACCACCAACTAGGGCGTGAAGGCAATTTTATGAAGACATTGATCGTTGCATTAACGCTGGTATTTGCTAGTAGCGTGGCACTTGCTCATGGTGGTGGTTGTCGTAAAAGCTCACCCCCTGGGCAGTGCTGCCATATGGATAACAGCACTGGTATTGTCCACTGTCATTAAACTTGAGTGAGAAAGTTCTCACCTAACATGGCGTTCGAGAGGGACGCGCCAAAAAGCGGCGCGCCCCTCAACTTTACGTTAGGAAGCAAACATGCCAATGCACGAAACATTCTTTGCAACCATCTTCGCCATCCTCGCTTGCATGGTGCTCGTCTGGTTTGTTCTCGTAAAAATACTGTTTAGCCGCCTTGAGTCATCTCACCCAGCAAAGTACGAAGCAATGGGAAGCCCCTCTCTTTTCCTGCGCAACAGCCCCGCAGGTACTTTTGCCTTGCTCAAGTTCCTTGTGGCTCGTGAGCACAAAATCCTCAACGATGGCTCTCTATCCAAGCTGTCCGATGCCATGCTTGCATTCCTTCTCATATATTTGGTGCTTTTCTTGGCGCTGTTTTTCAGCATTATTAGTCAGGTTGCTCCTCATGCTTCCTAACCCTGCGGTCAAGTTCGCCCTTCGGGCTGGGACTGCGCTAAAGCGCAGCCCCTTACCTTCACGTTAGGGCAAACCTCATGCATCTGGTGCTCCACGGATGATTGATCTCGGATCTACTGACTTCTTCATTGATGTTCCCAGTCTTCCTCGGGCCGAGTTCGAGGAGTATTCGACGCGACTTTTTGATGAGTGGGTTGCATACGTTGATAAGTACTTAGACTTCCCCGATTACTCGCTTTCCCTTGAGATCGAAGAAGGCTCGGTAAAAGGCAAGGGAAAAGTAGCGCTTCTTCTTGGCACCTTGTACTTTGGCATTGGAAATTACGGGGATTTTATCTCTGGACTTCAAACAATCAGAAGTCAAGTTGGTGCGGTTGGTGATTTCCTAGCAGCACAAGCAGTCAAACCATTTGAGTCGCAAGGCCATGCAGTAAAAGTAAAAAGGCATGGCGGAGCGCTAGGCCAGTTACAACGTCTGTTTAATAAAGTCCAAAGTCGAGAATTTACCGCGGAAGAAGCGATGCAAGAGGCAACACTACTGCTCGGAGAAGAGGCGAAAACCAATCCAGAGTTTATGCGCGAACTAGAAGAGGCATTGAGTAAAGCCCCAAAATTCCACGAACAATTGCCGCTGATAGATACAACTGAGCAAGATTCAGAATTACAACTTGATGAAAAGAAAGAGAAACCGAGTCGCTCACCACGCCCAATACCAATTGCCCCACCAAGGAATCAATTTCGCGTAGAGGTTTGGCGTGAATCAAAAAATAGTCAGAGGAAAATGCGCATTGTGCAACTATAGACCGGTTTGCCCTAACCTTTCAGTCAACCTGACTGCCCAAAGCTGCGCTTTGGATCCCCTCCGTTGCTGCGCAACTCCGGCAGCAGGTTACTTCCAACGTTAGCCCTAGAAGGAGTTCTGCCCTTGAGTAGCATATTTCTCAGTCATTCGCATGCCGATAAACCTTTCGCACGAAAGCTTGCTGCTGATCTACGCAAGGCTGGACACGCTGTGTGGATTGACGAGGCTGAAATAAATATCGGAGACTCTTTGATAGAGAAAATCCGCGATGGTCTTGATGAAGTAGATTATGTTGCGGCTATTCTCTCATCGGCCTCGATTGCAAGTCCGTGGATTACACGAGAACTCGATATTGCATCCAACCGAGAAATCGAAGAAAAGAGAGTTGTAGTGCTGCCACTTCTCTTGGAGCAAGTCGAACTACCCGGCTTTCTCAAAGGCAAGTTCTATGGTGACTTCACTGACTCTTCACGCTACGACGAAATGCTTGCATTACTTGTTCGGAAACTTGGGCCCGCGCCGGTGCCGTTTACGCCGTCGAGTGAAGAGTTAGCGCAGCTTCGTGCCCAACTGGCTGCGGCACAAGCATCCGCTGCGCTGCACGAAACTGCATTGCAAGCCCATCAAAAAATAGCACTTCGTGGCAAGAGTGCAAAGCTAGTTGAAGCAATAGTAGCAGCCAACAAAAAATTCCCGTCTCATGCTCCGATCAACACTACAAACGCTTTTGAGGTATGCAACACGCCAGTAACCCTTGACTACTTGCTGTGGGCAATTGCGAAAGCGGAACGACGAGGTGCGCATCCTCTTGAGGCACTTCTCAGCATGGATAACAAGTGGCCTGCCGTTAATGCGATGCTTAGCGCCTATGATGATTTACTTTCATCCACAAAGGGCTAACCTAACGTTCGAGCGGGACTGCCGCGAAGCAGCCCGCGTCAGCCCTTCAACTTAACGTTAGATTTTTCACTCACCTATATGAGCATTTACGACGACGCTAAAACACACCCCAGTCTTGTTGCTGCTGTTGCCATCGCATCCTTTAGCATTGCGTGGGCCGCATTCGAGGCTTATGGGAAGCTCTCGGGAATTGATCGTGTCTCGGCTAACACGTACGTACTCCTTAAAGATTTACGGGATACTCATGTACCTAGAACAGAGCATGACAAAGCAATTGAAGCGCTGCAAAACCAAGTCGCTGGCACAAGAGAATCGTCAACGCGGTTTGAACGCTGCTCCACAGATTTACAGAACTGGAAAACAGGGCTTGGGCAATGGAAGCAGGCGTCGGAGGACTGCCAGGCCACACTGGCGGCTACGATAGCTAACTGCTCAATTCTCCGCGAGGTAAGGCGCCTTGAGCAGCAAAAGGAATTCCTAGATCGGGATGCGGGGACATTGAGTTCTTCCGGTGTAAATGGAAACCCGAGCGATGGCATTTCGAAGAATAACCAGATCAAACTAGAAAATGTCCAGCAATCAATCCATGGCTTGGAGGCTCGAATTCTTGAAGTTACGAAACTCCTCTCTTGCGAACGAAAAATCTAACACTGCGGTCAAGGCCGCTCCCTCCGGTCGCTGGACGCTGCGCGATAAAGCTCCGCGCAGCGCCCCTTACCTACAACGTTAGGAACCCACAATGCATGCTCGCGTAGTCCTGTTGCTGATTGCAGTCATCTCCCCATGCAGCGCATTTGCGCAGGAGCAAGAAAGCGTAAAAATGGAGGCTCCATCCGCATGGGGAGGATGGAAAAAGGCAAAGGAACAAAAGGGAAGCGGAGTGGACTTTACAGCTTGGGTTCCTCTAGACCAGAAGGGGGCCGCATGGAAAGAATCGATCACAGTAGTTGTTCTGGAGCCGTCTCCTTCGGGAGATGCTGTAACGAATGCCATTCGCCTTACTCTTGCGTCACAAGCCAAGTCTTGTCCCAGCTCCAATGTTGTTCCGCCTAAACCGCGAAGTGAAGGAATCTTCAGCGTTGCCTATGCACAGTTTTACTGCGCTCGGTTGCAGGGGAGCGAGGTAGGTGAACTTACGTTCGTAAAAGCCATTTCTTCCGCTCGACGCACCTACGTCATATCAATGGCGAGAAGAATAAAGCCTTTTGAAATTCGTGCCCCCGGAGCTTTTGTTTTCTCTCCCGAGGAAGAAAAGGATCCAATTGACTGGCTTTCAGCGGCAGGAAAGTATCTTTCGGGTAGCGTTAACGTCTGTGTCGGTCCCGCAGAAAAGCCTGACGTATGTTCGCCCTAAAGTTCCTAACCCGGCAGTCCACACGGACGCTGCGCGATAAAGCCGCGCAGCGCCGGTGACTTCTACGTTAGAGGGCAATTCAACATGCGTGTAACACGGCTGACGCGCTGGAAAAAAATCTCATATTGATTGGCCCGGTCTTCGGCGAGACATTACAAGAGGAAATGGATTGGCATACTTTGTCTTGTTCATTATCGCTCTCGCATCAATGATTAGTTTTCCATTTACTGGGCTGGTCGTTCTATGTTGCGGGTACACCCACTTCGGTCCACGTGTTGTTCACACATTGGATGCTAATTTTTATTTGGCTTGCGCTACGGTCATTGGAATATTACTGAGTTCAGGGTGTCAGCTCTGGGTAATCTGTAAGCGTCACATTTGGCTACCACCGGCCCCATACACACGCGCAACGATTAGAAAATGATTTATAAAATATCGCCCTCTAACCTCACATTCGAGAGAGATAGGCAAGAAGCGGCCTGCCTCTCAATTTTACGTTAGGGCTTTCCCATGCGAACATTTTTAGTCGTGCTGTGTTTATCTTCTTTCCCTTTTCAATGCCATGCAGAAGCTTGGGTTTGTCCTCCTGACATCGCTTCTAGTGACAACGGTGATTTTTGTGGCGCAGCTCATGCCGAATTTAATGCCAATCAAGCTGACAAGCGCTTGAATGAGGTTTATCGGCAATTGCTCAGTGAGTTTCCAACAAAAGAGGAGCGCCAACCTTGGATAACCGCTCAGCGCGCTTGGCTAAAGTTCTCTGATGCTCATTGTGTTGCGGCATTAAGTAAATTCATTGGCGCGCCTTTTACAATGGCGGAAATGGAGCACTCTTGTCGCGCTGAACAAATTTTAAATCGCACGAAAGAATTGGAGCGTTACTGTGAGTCTTGCAGCAGCCATAAGCCCTAACCTTGCGCTCAAGTTCGCTCCCTCCGGTCGCTGGGACGCGCCTTCGGCGCGCCCCTTAGCTTTACGTTGGGCCTCATGAATAGCCGACACGCTGGCCCGCATCGGCGACAAGTGGACGGTGATGGTGGTGGCTGCTCTATCTTGCCGCCTGCGGCATGCACGCGATCGGTCACTCGCTTCCAGCCCTGTATTTGTTCATCCGAAAACAGGCCGGGCATGCGCGCATACCCCAAGCCGTTTGGCGAAGGCGAAGTCCCCTCGGCAATGATGAGTCCGGCTTCGGCGCGCAACGAATAATACTTTTCCATCAATTCGTTCGGCACATTACCGATTGCACGACAACGCGTTAACGGAGCCATGACAACGCGATTTTGCAGTTGCAGCTTGCCGAGTGTGGTCGGGGTGAATAGGGCTTGTGACATGCGGTATTCCTTAAATTGAAAATCAAAAACATAGTTAGCGTGAGTACGTTCTTGTACCCACGCTGAGTTCAAGCGAGCGCATTACAAGTTACAGTTTCACCGACTCAACCGGAATCGTCAGCGTCACTTCGTCACCCACGTAAGGTGCGTACTTGCCCATGTTGAAATCGGAGCGTTTAACTTGGGTTGTCGCGGTCACGCCGCAGGCCTCTTTCTTCACCATCGGATGCGGCATGCACAGGAAGGAATTGACAGTCAGTGTCACCGGCTTGGTGATGCCCTTAACCGTTAAGTCGCCCTCCACAGCTGCCACTTTATCGCCATCAAACTTCACCTTGCTCGACTTGAAAGTGATAGCGGGATATTTGGCGGTGTCGAAAAAATCTTCGCCCTGAATATGACTGTTAAACAAAGTCGAGCCTGTGTTCACTGACTTCGCATCGATCGTCACATCCACTGAGCCTGACTTTTCAGCGCGATCAATCGTGATTTTTCCGGTAATCGTATCAAAACGGCTGAGTTGCAAAGAATAGCCAAAGTGGCTGTATTCGAAGCGAGGCATGGAATGCGAAGAATCGATTACATAAGTTTCCGGGGCGGCATAAGCAGTGGAAGACAACAGGGAGGTGAGTGTCAGGGCAATGATTTTTTTCATGGTGTTCTCTTAGTGGTGGTTTAAAGAAAAATTACTTCTTGCTGAGTGCTGCATTTACGACAAGATGAAACTTGATTTGAATTTCGTTGGCGACCGTGCCGATATCCGTCCACTCGCCTTCGCCTATCGCAAAGTCGAGCCGCTTGAGGGTGAAGCTGCCGTCGAATGCGCCGCGATTACCCGCAGCTTGAAACGTGACGGGCGCCTTCATTTCCAACGTGCGGCCTTTGATACTGAGTTTACCCGTAGCCTCATAGCGGTTGCCGCCCAGGGCTTTCAGCCCGGTGGATACAAAGCTGGCCGCAGGGTATGTCTTGGCGTTAAACCATAACTTGCCCACTACTTCATCGTTAGCCTCCATCGAGCCGGTGTCGATACTGGCAACGTTGATGTCGATACGTGCCTGCGCAGCGGCAACCTTGGCGGGATCAAATGCAAGCTGTGCGGTAAACTTGTTGAACTTGCCCTCCATCGGCACGCCCATTTGCTTGTAGCTAAAGGTCACCGAGCTTTCGTTCGCCTGCACTTGCTTGAACTCAAGCGCAAGGACGTCGCTGCATGCCAGTATCAGCCCGCACACAGGGATGTATTTCAAAATATTCATTTACGGTCTCCTATTGGCAACATCCGGGTCATCACATCATCCCGGTCAATCAAACGATGCTTCAGCACGGCAGCAATATGTAACACCACCAGCGCCAGCAACAGATAATTCAAACTTGCATGCACGTTGCTGAGCAACTCGCCCAACGTCTTATTTTTACTGACCAGATCGGGCAGCTGCAATATGCCTAACCATACCGTCTTGTAGCCCTTGGCCGAACTCATTAACCAGCCGGACAGCGGTACCACAAAGAGCAGCACATACAAAAGTTGATGCGTGGCATGGCTGGCAATTTTCTGCCAGCGCGGCAAATTGTCCGGCAACGCTGGCGGCGTATGCGTAGCGCGCCATACCACCCGCTGCACCGCCAGCAGCAACACCGTGATGCCGATCCATTTGTGATAGCTATAAAGCTGCAACTTGGTCGGCGACAAAGACAATTCGTGCATATACACACCCAGTGGAAACGCCGCGAAAATCAGCAGCGCCACTAGCCAGTGCAAGGTGATGGCAGTGTTGTTATAGCGTGTTATGTTCGGTAAATTCATTCATAACTCCTTGTGCAGGAAAAACGTACGGCGCAAAAATAGTCCTGCGCCCGATGTGTCGGCGGCGTTCTTGCCGAGAAAAGTCGACAACAATGCGAAGATGCCGACGGTCAAAGGTCAGCTCATTTTTTAACCAACTCACGATGGGATCATTTTCAAGTGCGTTGAGATGACTGCTACTACACAGTCTTGCTAACAGCGGCTTGTTGCAAATGCATTCAGTGTCTGATCAGTTAATTTCGAAATCAGCACCCATGGCGCGGCCATCACCCTTGCGATGGCCACGCTTGTTACCGTTAGATTTTGACGAAATTGCTCATCGAGAGTGCGCCGAAAGGTAACTGCATTAATGGGCCGCCAACGTCGAGCGGGCCAAGGTCAACAGGGAAATACCCGATGGCTTCGAGTAACTTTCGAACGTCGGCTTTCGCGGCGGCATCGTCGCCAGAATAGAACATGGTGCGTTGCCCACCGGCAACTTCCGGCTGCGCCAGCACTCTGGCATCCGCATGGTTGAACGCCTTGACGACGCGTGCGCCCGGAACCAGATCTCGGAACACGGCGCTCGAATACTTGCCGCCAAGATCAATCGCCTTGATGCCGTAGGCAGCCAGCGGGTTGCTTGGATCCTTGGCATCCGGAGAATTCGGATCCAGGAAGAGCACAGGATTGGCACCGTCGATCACGATGCGATTATTCCAGGCAGGCAGGCTGCTCAGTAATTGCTGGAGGGCGACCCAAGGCACGGCAACCACCACGATGTCTGCACTTGCCGCCTGTTCGACCGTACCAGCAGTAATCGAAGCCCCCAATTCTGCGACCAGCGCCGACAGGGAGGCGGGCCCCTCTTTGTTGGCGATAGTTGCTGAAATGCCTTTGTTTGCAAGTGCGCGGGCAATGTTAGAACCAAGACCGCCAGAACCGATAATACCTATTTTCATGATGCTTCCTTTTAATGAGTTGGGAGATAAGTGTGTTGCTGGTTCGCATTTTAAGTGCCTCAAGCTTATAGCAGTAGTGGTGATCTGATAGAATCAGTTTCTATTATTAGTAGAAGGTGAAATAATGGAAACGCTCGCCAATCTGGAATCTTTTGTACGCAGCGCCGAGAGTGGTAGTTTTTCGGCAGCCGCGCGCCGACTGTCGCTGACACCGGGTGCAATCAGCCGCAATGTCGCATATCTGGAGCGCAACCTAGGTGTTCAGCTATTTCAGCGCAGCACGCGCGGACTGGCGTTAACAGAATCAGGCGAGCGTTTCTTGCAGTCAGTACAAGGCGGTCTCGACAGTATTCAAGGCGCAATTGCCGATGTCATGGTGAATGCCGGGCAACCAGCCGGGATGCTCAAAGTGAGCGCCCCTTTGAGCTTTGGGATGGAGTTTTTGTTGCCACTGATGCCGGCTTTTCTCGAACGTTATCCGGCGGTGACGACGGACTGGCATTTTGATAACCGTCCGGTGGACTTCATTGCCGACGGTTATGATGCGGCATTCGGTGCCGGTTTCGAACTCCCTCCCGGCATGAAGGCACGCGAGTTGGCGCGGGTACATCTGATTGCGGTGGCGACACCGGCCTTTTTGCACGGCAAGCGCCGCCCCAAGGATCCGTCAGAGCTTGCCGAACTTGCCGGCGTGGTGATGCGTTCGGCAGACAACAACCGCGCGATCACATGGGTCATGCGCAACCGTTCCGGCACCGAAGTAGCCGCCGTTCAGAAACCCGTAATGATCGTCAACGCCCCGGACGCGGTTTGCTGCGCAACACTTCAGGGACTTGGCGTAGGTCTGGTTGCCGTGCCGCATGCCGCCCCCCATTTGGAAAGCGGCGCGTTGGAGCGGTTGCTGCCGGACTGGCATAGTGATGTCGGGCCGATTTCGCTATACTTTTCCAGCCAGAAACTGCTACCGCCTAAAACACGCGCTTTTGTCGATTTTATTATCGAGGGGCTTCGCGCACAGAAGTTGGCGGAAGTCTTGGCTGTCAAGCAGAGTACAGACTGATGTTCGCATGAGGGCTCAGCAAAATTGCTGCGTATCACATGAAATTAACAAATCAATTTTTATCCCAATCCGGCACACCCGCGTAGCGTTGCACCAGAAAATCGATCAGGGTACGCAGCGTAGCGGGCATATGGCGGCGTGAAACGTACACGCCGCAGATACCCAGTTCCGGCGGCTCCCATTCCGGCAATACCGCCGATAACTGACCGCTGCGAATCAGTGGCCCGGCAAGATAGGTCGGCTGCAAAGCCAATCCCGCACCGGCCAACGCCGCCTGAGTCAACACGGTCGCCTCATTCGCACTCAGGTTGCCGCTCACCGGCACTTCGATTTCCTGCCCCGCGCGCGCAAAGCGCCATTGGCCTTTGCCAAAATTCGAATAGGTTAAACAGTTGTGCCGCGTCAGGTCAGCGGGCGATGCGGGCGTGCCGTAGCGACGCAAATAGTCAGGCGAGGCGCAGACCACCGAGCGGCACGGTGCAAGGCGTCTTGTCACCAGATTTGGATCCAGTTCGCCGGAAATCCGGATAGCCAGATCAATGCGTTCTTCGATCAGGTTCACACTGCGATCAACCATCAGCATATCTACCGATACTTGCGGATACAGTTTTAAATAATCCGTCACCGCCGCCGCCAGATGCGCCATGCCGAACGACATGCTGGTGGTTATCCGCAAAGGCCCTTTAGGGGCGGAGTTGTCCCGCCCCGAAACATCCGTCATCTCGCCGCTCAATTCCAGTATCTGCCTGCACTGGAGCAAGCAGCGCTCCCCCGCCTCGGTGAGCGAGAGACGACGGGTGGAGCGTTGCAGCAGACGCGCATTCAGCCACTGTTCCAGTTCGCTCACGTAGCGCGTTGCCATGGCGCGCGAAATATCCAGACTATCAGCGGCCGCCGTAAAGCTGCCCCGCTGTGCCACTTCAACAAACACCCGCATCGCCGTCAACCGGTCCATATGTTTACTCTACGCAACAAAGATGTGCAGATTAACGGGTTTGTCTGTACTGAACAAGCTGCTAAAGTCTGCAAACACCCATACACAAGGACACAACAATGAAACAGGCACTAGACCAACGATCGCTGGATCAACTTTTTTTCAACGCGCACAGCTACAACAGCTTCACCGATCAAGCGGTAAGTGAAGATACGATTCGCGAACTCTATGAAATGATGAAATGGACACCCACGTCGATGAATACACAGCCTGCACGCTTCGTGTTCATCCGCAACCCCGAAGCGCGTGAACGCCTATTGCCTGCCATGCTTGCTTCTAATGTGGAGAAAACGCGCCAGGCACCGCTGACCGTGATCATCGCCGCAGACAGCGCGTTCTACGAACATCTGCCAAGCCAGTTCAAAGCCTATGACGCGGCCCCGATGTTTGCCAACAATGCTGCGTTGGCTGAAAGCACCGCGTTCCGCAATTCCACATTGCAGGGGGCTTATCTGATTATGGCGGCACGTGCACTAGGACTGGATGCCGGGCCGATGAGCGGCTTCGATGCAGCCAAAGTGAACGCCGAGTTTTTCCCCGATGGGCGCTGGAGTGCTAACTTCATCGTCAATCTCGGTCATGGCGCAATGGAAGGCGGCCACTACCCGCGCGGCCCGCGTCTGGCATTTGAACAAGTCGCCCGCATCGAATAAGGAATGTTGAAATGACCACCCCTGTCTTACATTACATCTTCGATCCGTTCTGCGGCTGGTGTTATGCCGCGGCACCGCTGGTCGCTACAACCCGCAGCATCGAAGGCCTGCAACTGGTGTTGCATGGCGGCGGCTTGATGAGCGGCTCCGCCCGTCGCAAGGTTGCACCCGCTCTGCGCAGTCAGATTATGGGATATGATCGTCGCATCGCCGAAGTTAGTGGCCAGCCGTTCGGCGATGCCTATTTCAACGGACTGTTGTGCAATGAGGATGCCGTTATGGATTCCACACCTCCCATCGCCGCAATACTCGCCACAGAGGACTGCGGTCGATCCGGCCTCGACATGCTGACCGCCTTGCAACAAGCACACTACATAGAAGGCAAAGTGGTTTCAAACCTCGATTGTCTGCACTCGCTGGCAAGCACTCTGGGAATTGATGCAAAAGAATTTTCCGAAAAAATGGAACGACAACTTGGTGGTGCAGTGGATGATCACATCCAGACAAGCCGTCAGTTGATGCAGCGAATCGGCGGAAACGGTTTTCCAACGATGGTGCTGGAGACTGAAAAAGGATTCCAACGGCTCGATATCGGAAACTATTTCGGTCACCCAGAACAGTGGCGAGTTTTTTTGCAATCGCAATTGCCAGGATAAGCAGCAATAGTCGAGGACAGCTATTCAGATAACAAGTTTATACAAACCAGATGCGATTTACTAAATTCAAGGCAGTTCACGACCTTGTATTTTTGCTGACCTGAGTCAACAGGGCCAATACAGTAAATATAGCTTTGTAGCATGAAGTCGACTTTCGATAAGGTCGCGCCGACAGCTTTTTTTAAATACACCTCTGTTCGCTTAGACCAAAAAGTTGGCGTTCATGTCAATTTTTTGACCGCCCTATTTTGGACAGTGGTTCCTATCAGACACTCACCTTGCGACCATCCGCATTACCACCCATAACAGTCGCTCAAACTTTAATCTGTGAAGTGCAGGTAATGGCACGATGCGGATCATCACCATGCAATATATAACGTCATATAGCCGCCCTTCAGTATAAGAACTAACGCAGCGGTAACATCATGCGCTGATATTCATCGAGATTACTCTGACACACCGCACGCTGCGTTATTTTATATTCTGATGACCCTCAATGTATTTCAGGGCTTATGCTTGGGACTTACGAGCAGAATCCTCAATTCGCAAGCCAGTGCGCTTAATACGCGATATGGCCTTAATTACTTCAGAAACTGAAATTTCATTTTGCAAAGATGCATTTTCAATCGCTGAAATTGCTTCAGAAATACCTGGACTGTCCTTCGATATTTTTACTTCTTTCTGGGCCGTTGTACGTTCTTTTAGTTTAAGAATTTTTGCTTCCAACTCTTTTATTATTTCTTCTTTTGATCTACGAGGTGCCATTTTTTCTCCGTGTATAAAAATAATTTTTTAAATAAAGATTCCTCAAACTTACCGTCAATTATACCGATTTAACTAATTCTCTTCTAAAAATTTCATTTCAGAGTTGAGTTAGCATCACTATCTTTGACGAAGTTGATAAAACCCGGATTTTTCGAGTCTGCGGCCTCTGAGTAATTTCGTAACTTTTGGCCGGATCGTGCCGCATGCCGGGAAATTTCGTCCCCGCTTATAAATATAACATTTCGTCTGTTTTTTCAAGTAAAACTCGGGATGACAATGCCATGATGCAAAGTCCATTTCTTCCATATTAAAGGAAATAAATTGTCATCTTTTACACGAGAATTGTAGCCGTAGTGTTAATAACCCGTTTTCTTGAAGAACACTAAATTGAGGGCGTGCATCCGATGGTGAAAATCGGCCGTTGTGATATGCCCAAGTTGAAGCAGGGACAGCAGGATGCCGAAGGCAGTGTTCTGATAGCCAGAAAGCATGGCTGTTTCATCCTTTTTGTCACTAAATTCAAACTGGTCATCGTAATCATTAATGGCTTCCACAAGGTCGTCAAAATCTTCAAGCAGATGCTCGATCCGTTTGTCTTCGTACTTGAACTTCCTCATCAACTGATTGATTGAATTACTCATAATTTACTTCTCCTGATTTTATAAATTTATATTGAAATATTTGTTTGTGGTTTTAACCGCAGCAATCGATCTGATTGCCGATCTGATAGGGGGAGGGCATCCAAAATGGCCTGCTATGAACCCCAGTCATCTCGCTGGGATGAGCAACGCGGTATTAAATCCGCCGTGCCAAGCAGCATGCTCATGCCGGAAAGTAGAATGGCTTTCAGCATGGCAGGCTCCCTAATGACTTGCCCGTCTGGCGTACTACGCCTGTCAAACCGCCTCGCGAATCGTTTGTGTGAGCCACGCGTCTGTCCGCATCAGGTGGGTAGACTCATCTGATTGTCCACCACGCATCTCTTTCAATGCCTGCTGCAGTTGAGCCTCCATCTCCTGACCGGTTACCACTTCCGGCAACTTTCTGATTAAGTCGCGACCGAGTTTTGTCGAACGGAGGGTGCGCGCCTGCGTTGATGGCAGGCCCTCATGGTCTGTTTGCGGCGTGACATCAATGAGTTTTTCTTTGATTAGATTGGTAATGGCCGCGACCCGAGTGGATTCTGTACCGATCCCTTTTTCAGCCATCATCCGCAGCAGTGAAGACTCGGTAAAATACGTTGGCTTCCCGTAATTTTCGCGCGTCAGTCGAACCGTGACCGGAAACTCATCGCCCGTTTTGTAGATGGCCAGTTTTTTCTGGTTGGCCAGAATGTTTTGATTTTTCAGCAGAGCACGATCGGGTGAATCAAATGAAATGGTCTTCCACTCTTCACGTGAAGAAAAATATTCTCCACCGATCTCAATCGTTTGTGTGCGGTCAATGGTGATCAACTGATTTCTTTGATACAACTCGTTCAAACGAATCAACTCAAAGATGCGCGTGGCTTCCTCTGTCATGCCAGTGGGTAAATCATCCCTCATTGTGACGATAGCGTGATGTACGGCAAAGTCATCAGACGATGTGCCCGGCAGCTTTGTTGAGTTAGTACGGGGATAGCTGATTGCGCCGGACTCATAAAGCTTTTGAACCGCTTTGTAACCTTCATCCAGTGGGATCCCGATGTCTGCGGAGTCTGCGAGCAATGCAGTGAGTGTGTAGGGGAGAGGTCTGGGTGTCACTAGGGGGACTCCCATCTCATCGGTGTAGTTGCAACTTTTATCATTTCGATAAATTCCGCATTGCGCTCCTGCGAGTTTTTTGAAATTCACGATATGGTCACACGGCTGATCAGCTTGTATTAATTCCAGCAGGGTGTCACCCAGCATCACATAGGCCGTCTCATATCCGTCTTGTATAACATTTTCAGCTTGCTGGTCGTTGGTGACGATTTCATTAAGCAAGCGCGTTTTGACGCGACCGATGTTGGCCTTAGATTTGAGGAGGACGGAGAATGCACGGCTTAAATTCATACCAAACAGCCAGTCCATTTCATGGCGCACACGTCCAGCCTGGTAAAAATGATCGGTCTCTGACAGCGGACGCAAGTTTTGCAGGGATTTTTTAAGTGACTCTGTTTCCAGCGCAGACATCCACAGTCGCAAAACTTCTCCAGAATAATTATGGGCCTGTAATATCTGACGACCGATGACTTCGCCTTCCTCATCAGGATCGGTGGCGAGAACAACCAGATCGGCCTGACTCAGGTATTTGCCGAGATTGTCGAAATGCTCGCGATGTTCATCCTTGACCTGCCATAGCCAAGTTTTTGGCAGGATAGGCAGGTTGTCCAGGCACCATGGGCCAGTACCGATATATGTCTCCGGTTTTGCCAAGTTCAGCATGTGCCCATACGCATGTCCGATAACAACGCCTTCTGCGAAATGCATCTGGTCACGGCCTTTTTCAGCACCAAGCACCTTTGCCAGCGTACGTGCTTGCGATGGTTTTTCGCACAAATAAAAAGTGTTACGTGCGGAATGGTTTGTTGTGACTTTTACGGCTTGTTTCATTTTTGAAGCTCCTTTATGTGTAGGAGTTCATTCTGCCTAAGTCAAATATTTTCCAAAGCTAAATTTTTATGCAAAGAAAATTACGAGATTTTGGTGAATATAAAATGGTGATTTCGGCCGCGTATTGCTGTGGTGAGAAGTATCGAAAATCGTTAATCTGGATCAATTACGGAGAATTTAAATTTGAATCGCGATTTTTGTTCAATAGAGAGTGATTGAGCGATACTGCTGCGCAAAGGGTTTCTTGCTAAAATTCAAGAGTGATGTGGCAGAGAGCGGTACTTTAAAATTTTGCACAGAAGTTTTTTGAGTCGCCGTACTGTCTGGTTAAGACCTATATGATGGCTTGTGCTCAGGCATGAAATTCATCTGTACAGATTGAACAGCTCTCTACAATTTCACGCGCATTTTAAGGTGCATACATTCCGATTTTCAGTGATTGGCGAGCCGTTACTGATTCAGCACAAGCCTTGTGAATGTGGGGAGGGAAATATAGGCAGTCGGTAAAAGGGGCACAAACCGGAAAGTTCGATACCACCAGTAAAAAGGTCACTTTGAATGAAAACTGTTATTATCTGACAACCTCTTAATTTTGCGGATGAAAGGTGATAATCCTTCTGATGTACGTTAGGGAATTCAATATGTTAGGGATCTTTAATGGCAGAAAATACAAAACGTAACCCTCTGGCGGCGGATACTGAACCTACGGATGATGAGTTAGGTGATGTGATGCGTGAGGCGCGTGATTTAGCGATGCTGCGAAAAGGGCAATCGGATAGCTGGATGCGTAGCATGCTTGTGCAAGCAGTTGCGGATGCTCGTGCCAGAGATACGGTTGTTGTGCATGATGCAGCTTGAACAGCCTCGATTATTACTTGTCGCGGGGCCCAATGGGGCTGGCAAAACAACAGTGACCGAGCGCGGTCTGGCGCATGAATGGTTTTCCGGTTGCGAGTATATAAACCCGGATTTCATCGCTCGTGATCAGTTTGGCGACTGGAACTCTCAGTCTGCTGTAATACAGGCGGCTAATTTTGCCAGTGAACTGCGTGAAAACTGTCTTGCCTCGCAGCGTAGCATTGCTTTTGAAAGTGTATTCTCCGCGCCGGACAAGGTTGATTTTGTCCGACGGGCGAAAGCAGCCGGTTTTTTTACTCGTGTATTTTTCGTGGCTACAGGCGATCCTTCCATCAATGCCGCACGGGTTGCGCGTCGTGTGATGCAGGGCGGGCACGATGTGCCGATACAAAAAATCATCACGCGTTATTTCAGGTCTATCGCCAATTGTGCATTGGTGGCAAGGGAAGTGGATCGGCTTTACTTGTATGACAATTCTGTCGATGGCGAACAGGCCAAGCTGGTGTTGCGGGCAAGTAACGGCGTCATTATCAAACAGTATTGCACCGTGCCGGAGTGGATGGAGCCAATTGCCAGTCTTCTGGATCCAGCTGAGAATTAATCAGTGTTCGGCTGATCGGAATAGTCATATATTATCCTTCCTGTATTTTTCTTAGCTTAAACTTTCCAGATAAGGGCGTATGACATTGGCCACGCGGCATATTTTGGCATAGTGCCAAATTTCGTCACTGCTCATGCGTTTTTCATGCCATGCCTCTCGCAGTGCTTCGAGCGCCACATCAATGCCAATTTTATTGCGATACTTGAAACAGTCGGCCACCGTCTTTGCAACGCTGGTCACCCGTATCGTTACACCATCGACGACATGCTCTTCTACTCCATCGGTGAATGCCGTCCCGGAGAATCGGACAATGCGCAGTGGCGGGTAATCAAGCTTCGGTGCAACGGATTTGTTTTCAATTGCCAGCCATGCCTCAAATGGTGCCTGCGTTGTCAGACCATGAAAACGCAGTGCTGACAGTAGGCAAACTACCCCTTTCGGCACCCTGCATGCAACTTCTGCCAATGAACCGTGAGCAGATATGCTTCGTCCAGGAAGACCATATATCCCACGTCCGATGCGCTCAAGTTGTCCTTGACGGACGGCACGAGTCAGGGAAACGCGCGGAATCCCTTGCTGTGCCAGATCGCATGAGCGAATCAGCCCTTGGGATCGTGCGAAATCGATAAGCCTCTCAGCGTTGTTGTTCATCAAGGTTATGATGTTTCAAAACATCGGTAGATGTCAATATTTATTTGTTTGTTGAAACAAATAGTCGGCGTTGTGTCTTTTTATTCCGGAGGCGATTGTTTTTTTTATACATATCATCAATAGATTGGCATCACTAAAGTCAGGCATTTCTGAGTGATGTTGATTATGAAAAAATTGTTCTTTGGAAAGTTGCCCATTTCTGTAGATTAGAAATCCCTAACTACAAAAGGATAAATTATCATGGGTAATGGTTCTAAAATAATCGCTGATTATGTGGCCAAGCTATCGCCAGAGCAGCAAGTAGAGTTCAAAGAGCGTACTGCAAGAATGATCCGCGAAGGTCTGCCGAGACGTGACGGATTTGCACATTATGTGATGTATACCGATGATCAGGGCGAGACGGTGACGATCTGTCTTTATATCGGTATCGCTCGCAAGGATAATGTGGCGGCGGCCATTGCACACATTCGCAATGATCTTGATCTTTTTGCGACATATCCCCCGGAATCTGAGTGGCAACTTGAACCCGATGAAGCAACTCAGGAGCGTTGTATTGAGGAATGGAAACGGGCAAATCCCGACAAGGTTTGTCAGTTTGGTGTGATGGGGTTTATTTCGGCATGAGTCACGAAGTGATAAACGATGCGGAAATCCATGCCTTAGTAAAAAGGGCAGAGAAATGCCTATTACCTTTGGCGGCACACGTGAAATCATCGGGCTTCCTGCTTTTTATCAGGTTGCCCGATGGCCGGGATTTTGAATTGCACTTTCCACAGGAAGAGGAGGTGGATAGCACGCTATAGGAGGGGGCACGCCCGAACGTTCAAGTTCAGGTCCTTCCCTTCCAAAACGCATAGCGATACGCGCGCGACGCACAACTGGTAAACCAGCGCCAGTTGTGCTGCGGGCCCGTGATGCCGGCAATCACCGTGGAAACGGCTGATAAACCTGTTACGAATTATTTTTGCTGTGCCAATAGGCAATAAGATTTCAAATGTTAATTTCTGTGCACTTCATAACTAAATCAAGTTCAACGGGGGCCTTATCGGGATACTCCGGCTGATACGCGAATATATTAAATTCTACGGTTGGGCTCAGACGCATTGTCACTTGAAACTCATGGGTGATACGCAATGCGCCGATAATTTTAGTTTTTTCGAATCGATCGTCGTGCTAGTGAAATCCATCTAAAAAAATCTTGAGTAAGCTTGCGCTGATCAGGCCGTGTTGCACGACTATATCTAGCTTCATTTTTCCAAAATCGGCGGTCCAGTTTAGATGCATATTTCGACCGTCACCGGCCATGTGTTTAACGATCATTTTATTGTCCATCATGAACTCATTTATAAAATATTACGGGGG
This sequence comes from Gallionella capsiferriformans ES-2, assembly GCF_000145255.1. Taxonomy (NCBI): domain Bacteria; kingdom Pseudomonadati; phylum Pseudomonadota; class Betaproteobacteria; order Nitrosomonadales; family Gallionellaceae; genus Gallionella; species Gallionella capsiferriformans. Next base: position 1,614,432 of record NC_014394.1, on the reverse strand, counting down.
ATAGGCTTAGCGCGTGACGACATAACGGTCGCCTTATTATTAATCACCCTTTCTGCTCTTTCCAATGCGGCCTGTACGACAAACTGATTCACGCTTGTGCCCGTTATCTCAGCGGCCATTGGTAACGTTTTATGTGCGTGGTCGGTGACTCGCGTGGTGAATCGATTTCTGGTATGTGCAGGCATGATTGCTCCTAAATTTGCATGAGTTAGTCGTTTAAGTGATGAGTTTGCGGTGAATGTTTTTGAACCATGGAACGAGATTTGAGAAGTGACGTAATAGATTTCATCTCACTGTAAATCTCAGTTTTCACGTCCTCCCCCGCCAAAACGCATAGCGATACACGACGCGCAGCTGTTGAAAATAGTGCCAGTTGCGTTTTTTACTCAACCTGCAGCCCGCAATGACCGGCGCAAAATAGGCAACAAAACTGCGGCGAATGAATCGCGGTCCAGTGATCGTCTGCATAAATCCAGCTCGAAGCTGCCCCATGCCTTCCGCTAACTGGCTGGCAATCCCGTCTGCCTTATTGTCCGATTTGTCCTTCATTCTCAACCTCCTGATATAATTAAACTTGTTAGATTCTATTTTCTGCCCGCGCAGTCACTCTAAAAAACCTTCATGACCCGATCAGAACTCATCGCGCAGCTCGCTGCAAAATTTCCACAGCTCACCAACAGCGATATCGATATGGCGGTGCGTACCATTCTGGATGAGATGTCACGCACACTCGCGCGGGGAAATCGCATCGAAATACGCGGTTTTGGCAGTTTCGGTCTCAATCACCGCCCACCGCGCAAAGGTCGCAACCCAAAGTCAGGTGTGAACGTGATGGTGCCCGCCAAATATGTGCCGCACTTCAAAACAGGTAAGGAACTCCGTGAGCGCGTTGATGCCACTGCGGGCTCAGTGTAGATAGCCTCGATTTGTCGCCGCGCCGCCCATCAGTTCTTTTACCGATTCGACCACCGCATTGAGCAAGTTAAAGAAATCGATCGCTACGGCATTGAGCTGACTGATCAGCAACGGTTTGAATTGAGCACCGCACTCGTAATTCACTTGGGCATTAGCTTCATCGATTGCCTTCAAGGCATTGTCTGAATCAACTTCTAAGCGGCAGTACTGATTGCTGTCTGTAAAACCGATTACTGAAAAGGCATTGCTGTTCCTGCGGGGGGTAGATGAACCCTTAGGTTTGGCTTGCACTGGGCGGGCTTCATCAACCAGTGCCGGATTCTGCATCATCAAGTTTTCGATGAAGATCACCGAGATGTCATGTGCCGAGGTAATCCAGTCGTAATTGAGCAGCTCGAGATATTCGGCTGCGATGCCACTCAAAAACGCATCGTGGTTATCCGCCAGAATCAGCGCATGGTGATACCGCTCGCCATACGCAGAGTCAATCCGGAAGCCGACAAAATAAAAATTCTCCCATGCAAGCTCCGCAGCACGATTACGGCGTGCGTCTCTGGGCATGTTCGATGTATTGCTGATGTGTTCAAAATGCAATTGCGGTGAGGTGTTCAATGCGGTGTTCACGTGGGTTCTCCTTGTTTGTGATTGGGGTGTTTGTCGACAGCCGATGTCTTACTCTTTGCAGTCTTGCTGGCAGGCAGCTCGGCCGGCGACATGAGCGCGTTGTATTGTTTGTAGAGGGCGTGCAGCGAGGCCATTTCAGCCTCGTCCGCTTCCGTGCTGGCTCTGGGGTGAATGATGATCCCGAGCATGCGCGATTCGATTGCCGTTCTGCCCACTTCGATGCACTTACACATTTTTTTATGGCTGATAAACATGTTCTGTCACGTCCTATATATATGTATCTGTCGTGGCGTGGCTTGAGGTGATCAGGCCGCCAACGCCTGAAACTGGCTTGTGGCTGGGTAGGTGGTCACCAGCCGTTTTCCCTCGCGCGGGTTGTCGGTGACAACCAGCACCAGATTGCGCTTGGCATTCAGAAAATATCGACCTTCCTGCCGACCTTCGCGCATATATTTGGCCGCATTCCACAGACTGTTGCGTACTACCTCACGTACCGATCCGTCGGCTGCGATCTGGTTGAGTTTTTTCCAGGCGGCTTGAGCTGCTTTATCAGGGGACGTGGCGGCAAGAAAGCGATCGGTGAAACGTGCCAGCACATGCTGCGTGATCTCGACCTCACCGACGCCCGCGATATTCAACGTTTCGCGCACCGGCCCGCTGACCAGCAGATCTTCAACTACTTCCTGCTGAGTGCCTGTAAACCAGCGGGTGTCTTTGTCTACCGTAAGAGCGCAGCCCGCAAAGCGCGTGGTTAAAAACTTGGCGTAGCAGGCCAGATGCGCTTTGTCTGATTGTGAGCGGTGCAATTTGCGAATGGCGCCAAGCGATACAATCAATTGCGTGCCGGCATTACCAATCAGCTTGTTGCCCAAGACGCCTTTGACTTCCAGCAGGTGCCGCATTGCGGCCAGCTCTGCGGCAATATGCTTATCTTCGATTGGTGCGTTGATACGAACTTTCAGGACGCCACCGACACGGTGGCTGCTGTTGCTCCAGTACACTCGATAAGTATCGGCTTGCGCTGTCGCGACAGTGTGGGTTTTAAGTATATTCATGATCTGGTCTCCTCTCTACAGTAAGCAAAAAATTGCCCAAGCGATCGCGGCAAAGAGCAACGCTGAGGTGACGCACAACCACACAATCATCCGTCTTTGTGAATCGCTATAAGGGAGGTTGTCGAGTTTTTCTGTTGCAACAATTTGATTCTCGGCAATCTTGAGTTCGCGGTCTTGCAATTTGAATATGCCGCCATTGCCGATCAGGTTGCTGCGAAACGAGGTGGTCGCAACACACATGCCGGTGGCCTCGTCATACGGTTGGGTAGCGATCTGTTGATGGTGCATGTAGGTACAGCCGTCTCTTTTTAAAATCACCCTTGTTGGCTTCATTTCTAGTGCCCGAGAATGTAAGAGCCGCTGGTCAACCACAGCATCAAGATGAAGGATAAAGACAGGGTGCTAATGGCCTGTGATTTGTACCAGGGGGTTGGATCAGTTGTGTCTTCATCGTCTTCTTCCCCATCAGCTTGTGATTCAGGGATAGGGTGTTCTCCGCCAAGTTGAAGGACGGCAGGGTTTACGGTTTCGGGTGTTGCTGGTGTTGGTGTGTTTTGCATGTTTATCTCCTTTTGTGTATGCAAATAGAATGATGCCTATCTCGACTATTTTCCAAAGAACAATTTTGTAATTAATTGAATAATCAATGTTTTGTTGGAATTAGAAATTCACGACCATAAAAATGAAGATGCCCAGATACACCAGCGTGCCGATCGCAACATAGGTGAAATCACGACGCCTTGCAGGGGGCCATGGGCGATCCGGCAGTGCCTCAACCGCCACAATCTGACTGCCATGTACAAACACGGTGCTTTCATCCTCAGCCCAAATAAGGCCGTTATCGCTAAATGGCAGGTACTTGAAAGGTACTTCTGCTACACAGGTGTTGGTAATGGGGTACGTGTGTGTTTGAAAGTGATGAATTTGCAGATAGGCGCAGCCTTCACTACGCAGGATGAGCCGCTTGGTTTCAAAATTGATCGTATTAAGTGTCCGCATTGAGCAGGCAAACCAGACTGCGATGGAGAACAGCATGATGCCAATCGAAAAGAGTGGGCTTTTGTACCAGGGAGTTGCTTTGTCGCGGACGAAATACTGTTTGCCGCCTTTTTTGCTTTGCATCTGAATCTCCTTTTTGTAATGGGAGATTTCATTCTGCCTATCTCGAAAATTTTCCAAAGAACAATTTTGTGATTTGCGCACTGCGCCTTGGACGCTTGATGTTCTTCGGAATTTACGGACAAAGAACGCCAGAAATAGGGCGCTTTGTCCGTTTATCCTTTTGTTCACCGGAAGGTTTAATCATTGAAAATTAGTGCTTTGGAAAAAAGTGTGATTCTGTAGAGTGAATGAACAGCTGAATGCGAACAGATTTTTTTGTCGTGTTCACGCGATTAATTTAAGGAGGAGTTCATCACAATGCATAACCGTAATAACGCGATTTCGTCATCGCCTGTTTTACCACCCGTCATGAGGAATTTGCCAACTTCAGGTTTGCGCACGGTTCCGCAGCGACTTAAAAACCTGGACTACCGCAGCCGTGAATATCTGACGGAACATGAAGTTGATCAGCTTATTTCCGCTGCCGGAAAAGTGGGGCGGCATGGACATCGCGATGCGACGTTGATCATGCTGACCTATCGTCACGGTCTGCGCGTCAGCGAATTGGTCAGTCTGCGCTGGGATCAGGTTGATCTGCGTCAGGGGTTGATGCACATCAACCGATTGAAGCAGGGCAATCCCAGTGTGCATCCAATACGCGGCCCAGAATTGCGCGCGTTGCGACGACTGCAGCGTGATTATCCGGTGCTGCCTTATATTTTCAGCAGCGAGCGGAAGGCGCCGCTTACTGATGATGCGATTCGGAAAATTGTTGGTCGGGCAGGGGTGGAGGCCCGCTTGCCGTTTACGGTTCATCCCCACATGTTGCGGCATGCCTGTGGCTATAAGCTTGCGCAGGCAGGTCAAGATACCCGTGCCATCCAGCATTATCTGGGGCACAGAAATATTCAGCACACCGTGCGATATACCCAGCTGTCATCAGACAGATTCAAAAATTTTTGGAAGGACTAAGAAAATGAAACTAGACGATAGAGAGGTGCTGAGGCGGATTGATACATTGCTCCCCCTGCGCGCCAGACTGGTGACGCGGCATAACGGTGATAAAGGGCGATTTGAACTGACTGATGTAAATGGCAAGGCGGTGCTGATCGAAGGCGTTTCGGCCTTAAGGATCATCGCATTGCTCAGGTTACACAATTACTCAGAGGCGTTTGAAGAAATAGCGGCTTTTGATGGCGAACTCGTATTCAGTAAACCCGTAACGCGTGCTGAGAGGTCAACCAAGCGACCTTACAATGAAATGGACGATCAGCCGCCATTTTCATATTTCTTTTGATCTGGTGTTTGTGGTCATGGGTATGTGTTCAGGCTGGGCTGCTTTTGGCGGCTCCCGCCAGGTGAGCGCACAATTGTTTCAGCGTATTCATTGCGAATTCCCGATCTTTCGGCGTCAGTTCGGACATCCATTCCTCAAGAATGAACGACTGGTCGTCATGTCTCGGAGAAGACGCTGCCACCAGTTTATACAATGGGATTTTTAGTGCCTCGGCCAGTTTTTCAAGTCGATGAAGTGAGGGAAGATTGCTGCCGCGTTCAAAACGCGAAACGGTTTCGGTATCTACGCCGATGCGTTCGGCAAGTTCGGCCTGCGTCCAGTTCAGTTTTTTGCGGCGTTCAGCAATGTTCGCGCCAAGTATCAAACCTAACGAACTTCCGAGAGTCTTGATTTCGCTTGTCATATATGTCGGATTAAAAAGTATCGACAAATATTGTTGTGCTTCTACAACTAATGAAGAATGATATTATTTGTTGTGACTCGTAGTTATATGTAGAATGTCGACCGAAAATGATGGGCGTGCCAACGCGCAGGCACAATTTATCCAAATAAATACTCAATATGAAATTAAAACCGATTCTGAGCGCAGCACTCATTGTTTGCGGGACCTACACGCCGTTGGCTTCAGCGGGTCTTTTCGATAGCATCACCAGCGGGATTGCCAATGCCTTTGATTTCTCAAAGCAAAAATTGGAGACATACAAACAAACCACCGACAAGCAACTGCTGGATCAATTTTATTACCTGTCGGAGGATGGTAAGGAAGAGGGATTGAGCAAGGAGCTAGCCGGAAAGACAAAATCGTTTGAGTTCCAGAAGCTCACGCCGTCTTCGCTCACCGTTCGGCAACTCATGTATCGGGAAGGAAACATGCAGTCCGTTATGCAGGCCATGAGCCGTTATACCTATTCGCCGATGAGCGACGAATATGGTCAGCGTTATGTTGCCTTTGCCCAGTCGCGTGGCAATGTAGTCAAGTTGTATAAGCCTGCGCTGGGTAGTCTGTTAAACCAGATGTTTGCTCAGAATTTCTATTTGCGACATGACGATAGAAATACGGCTGAATGGATTGGGGTGGATAACGCACTGGTAGAATATTCGCCATCTGGGCAGATTGTCTCGGTGATGACCCGCTCGCATCAGGCTACGATCAGTATTGGTGTTCAATCCTACCAATACATAAATCTCTATTTCGGCGCTGGCAACGCGCAGATTATTGAGAATCGAATTGCCAATCAAAATTTTGAAAATAATTTCATTCGTGTAATTGCCTCGCCCTCAATTCCTGCATTGGTTGCTCAAGAAACAAAATCTCCTGAATCCGCCAATCTTACGGCTTCTTCTGTTCGATCCGGCGTGGCGAAAATAGCTCCACTAACGTCTACCCCCTCTACGCCGCCAGCTACCTCACCAGAGCAGCGCATGCAAATGTTGAAAAATTTGGCTGAGTTAAAACAATCCGGGATTTTGACTGAACAGGAATTTCAGGCCGAAAAACGAAAAATACTGGCTAACTAAATATTACAGTTGTTACTCGGCTTGACCTAGGCATACATCTTTTGAGCAATTGCTAAAGACTTGAAGCATCCAAACTGAATTTAAGGGATTAAATAGTGAAAAAATTATGTTTCTTATTGGCGTTATTTCCAATGGTCGCATCAGCTTCGGACACGGGAAATAATCCTGAAGTCACCACAAAAAATAGATTGGAGTATTCCGTTTCTTCTGGAATTGGAAAAGAACCGCCATCGAAGCTATATTACTTGATAAAAACCGGCGATACATGGAAAGCATCAGAATCTGGCGATATAACACAGGATAACGTGGAGCGAGTCGGCGTTAACCTGAAGACTGGGGTGATTACTTTAGATGTCCTAAGAGGCTCCAGAGAAACTGGTACTGTCTCGGGGAGTGTTTATGAGTGGGAGTGCTTTCAGGGATTAGCTGGTTCAGGTTTTCGAAATGCCCAAAATTATTCGATATGTTCATCAAACTTAGCGAAAGGCGTTACAAGTCCAGGTCAGGCAGCACTCGGTTCTTTAAACTTATTATTCGGTAAAGTACGACGTATCATGGCTGTCGATCGGGAACAAATTCTATCCATCGCTGATACGAGCGGTCTTATCGATATGGTGGAGCAGGATAGGCAAGCTGCAATAGGAGAGGAATATCATGCTCATTTTGCTGGCGCCACAACGCCGAATTCGATAAAGAGTTTTGTTGCCACATATCAAGCCAATGATCCGGAAGGGCTTGTTCCGCAAGCGCTAGCTCGGATGCCTCAAGCTTTAGCTCGCGTCCAACAAGCTGAAATCGAGGAATGCCGGAGCAATTATCTCTCAGCGACAACACCGGCGAAACTTAATAGTTTTATTGCCAAATATCAGGGAAATGATCCGGAAAATATTGTACCTAGAGCCCGAAAACGCCTTCAGGATATGGAACAGGCAGCTGCTAAAAATGAGGCCGATCGGCTGCATCGTCTGGAAAACAAACAGATTGGCGATCAAGTGTGTTCATCTGGAGATGGTTCGGTAGATCAATCTACCGGAATTGCGGTGATGGGTGTGCTGCAATATCGAAAAATTACTGGACGAAACCGTGTTGTTGGATTTGTCGAAGGTACGTCAGGAAAAAAGGTTCAAATACGTATTTCTGGAATTAACTTTACGGGTGGTGGCATCAACCAGTCCTTAGATAGTCTGTCAGGTTGGAAAGGCGGTTCGACCTTGAAAATTAATAGCATTATTTGGGACAGCACATACGATTGGGAAGGGTGCTGATTTTGTCTTTAAATGTTGTCTTGCAAGGCCATTATTTCTTTGATGATTTCAATTATGTGCCAAGTGTACATAATTGACAGGAAGAAATAATGAAACTGATTCGCAGGTTTGTCCTTATTGCGGGTGTAGAGAAGATTAAGGGGTAATTGACCAGCTTTCAGGTGAAATTTAAACGAGTCTGTAATCCATCTTTTTACCAAATTTAGAGTATTTAGAACATCCAGTTTTATTGGGTGTTAGGGGGAAATATGTTCAGAAATATACTGTGTGTTCTATTGTTTTTTATGGCTATCCCAGCATTTGCTGGATTTGATGAAGGTCTTACTGCATATAACAAAAATGACTATTTGTCGGCGTTACAAGAATTTAAACCTCTTGCAGAGCAGGGTAGTGCGGACGCTCAAAATGCATTAGGGGTGATGTATGAAAAGGGCTTCGGTGTAGAGAAAAATGATGGGCAAGCTATTCGTTGGTATCGTCAGGCTGCGGAGCAGGGTAATGAAAATGCTCAGTTTAATTTAGGCGTTTTGTTTGATAATCGCCAAGACTATACGGAGGCGGTTCGGTGGTATCGCAAGGCTGCTGAACAGGGTAATAAAAGTGGACAGGCAAGATTAGGATCATTGTATGTCCTAGGTCAAGGCGTGGCTGCAGATAAAGTTCAGGCAATTCAGTGGTTCCGTAAAGCTGCCGAACAGGGGCAGGCAGGTGCTCAATATTTTTTAGGTTTTGCCTATTCAGGTGGCTACGGTCTGTCAAAAGATGAGGTGCAAGCCGTTTATTGGTACCGTAAGGCAGTAGAGCAGGGTCATGCAGATGCACAGTTTAACCTCGGCGTGATGTATGCCAGTGGGCTTGGTGTAACCAAGGATTTGGAAAAGGCTATGCAGCTTTATGCGCTCTCCGCTAAGCAAGGGAATGAGCCCGCCAAAAATAATTTGGCCGATTTGCAGAAAAAATTACTATGTTCACATAAAGCAAGCACTCTGTTATTTGGGGAGGCGCTGAACTGTACAGATAAAACTGCCATGCGACTGGCAGGAAAACAAGCCGGGGCTACTGCGACTCGTGAAGATAATGGCTATTGGTATGATCTGTACGACAGTAGTGCCTTGCTGGATGGTACAAGTGAACTCGCAATTGCTTACATCGGTGAAAAATTTGCTAAGGCTTACTACAAATTTGACGCCATGGTTGATGCACACAAGGTCGTAGAAGTACGCAATATGGTTGTCAGTAAATACGGCAAGCCAGCAACGAGCGAAGGTAATCCATCTCTTGGCCCGGTCAGCTACACATGGAAATTAAAAGATGGGATCAGGCTTGTGGTTAAGCGTGACTGGCCGGACACCACTGTATATTTGGAATACATACACCTAGCCAATTATGCGGCAATGGAGGCTGAGCAGGAGCGACAAAAACGAGTTGAAGAAGAAGGGAAACGCAGCAAGCAAAGTAAGGCGTTTTAAGTAAAACTTTTGATAATTTTGGGGAAATAAATGAGTTGGATGAATAAGGTATTGATTTTATCGCTGGCATTAATTGTGGTGGCTTGTGGGAAAACGACTGCAACTGAAAAGGGCGGTCAAATATCCTCTGATGGTACTGCTGGAAAGCCTGTTCAAACAGAGACGGCTGCAGGGCCTCGTCTTAGTCGTGACCCAGCTGTGAATGCTTCTCCGTTGGGGGTTGAAATTGGCTATGCGAATCTTTCCGGTGTTAAGCAAAAGCTGGGCAGCATGACTTCGCTTAGCGAGGCGGGTACAAGTGAGCATACGGGCGGCAAAATATTAATGTCTGATGGTCAAGGTTTAGGCGTGGATGGATTGACTAAATTCATTGCGGTTTTTGATAAATCTGAAACGCTTGTGGCCGTCATTATGACCATGCCAAAGAATGTAAATTCGACATATTCAAAACTGTCTGAAAAATACAAACCGGTCAGTAAGAATGTTGATGAGTTTATGGGTTTTGGCACCGCCAAGCTTGAAAAGGGTGACTCTTTCATCGTATTAGAAGCGCCTCACCTCTCTTTTGCAATGGATGTGGTGTATGCAACCAAAGAATTTATGGCAACGTCTGAGCGTAACGCGGCTGAAACTCGGGCCAAGAATGAACAAGAGCAGAAAGATAAGCTGTAATTGGCGGCGATGCGATGAAATACACATTCCAGAAGATCTTCATTGTTCTTTTTTGTTCGGTGTTCGTGATGATCGGTGCACCTTCACTGATTAATGCAATTCAAGGCGGTGGGAATTTGTTCGGTCTGGTTTGGGGTGGCATGTTTGTATTTATTCCACTCAGTATTGCGATTTTTTGGTTAAGGCAACTATCCAGATTCCAGAAGATGACGTACGTGTGGTACAAAACTGTTTATGCCGATAATGTGCAGGGTAATAAGGTCTCATGTTTCGTGTGCGGCAATGACAGCATTCACGTTCGGGCACTGATGAACAAAACTTTTCATCGTGAACATTTTTGTACTCAATGTGGCAAAACGCTTTATTACTCACCTGAGCAAGGCTGATTAATTACGTAAGAACCGTGAATCCCTTCCGCAGTAAAGTGAGCGTTAGTACTGTCTCTGTGCTGAGGCAGTACTATGGCGGGGGGCTCTAGCTGGATCGGTGTAGCGTTGTCCTAGTAAGCGCAATGTTACTCGGCGACTTATCAACCTAAACTGCCGCAGTCGGGAATCTCTGACGAAACATGAGGTTCAGCTTATTTTCACTGTCGGCGTAGTGGTGCAGCGATGGGCATCGCGATGCGACGTTGATCATGTTGACCTATCGTCATGGTCAGCGCGTCAGCGCATTGGTCAGTCTGCGCTGGGATCAGGTTGATCAGCGGCAGGGGGTGATGCACATCAACCGATTGAAGCAGGGTAACTCCAGTGTGCATCCGATACGTGGTTCAGAACTGCGCGCCACGCCGACTGCAGCGTGACTATCCGGTGCTACCTTATATTTTTAGCAGCGAGCGCAAGGCGCCGCTCACCGATGACGCCATCCAAAAACTTGTCGGCCGGGCAGGATACTTGTGCAATCCAGCATTATCTGGGGCATAGAAATATCCTGCACACGGTCCGTTATACTCAGTTGACGTCGGAGCGATTTAAAAATTTCTGGAACGATTAGGGGTAAATTGTTGGACGGGAAATTTGAGTTTACAGGCGAGGTGAGTGAATGAAAAATACAAAGCAGGAGCTATTACGACGTCTTCAGCGCCAATATCATCGGTACAATCCATGGCGTTTAGCGCGAGGGGGATTGTATATTCCGCATTCCTACGCTGAAACAAAGCCGGACAGTCTGTCATGGTGGGACGATGTGGGCTTTATTTTGAACGGTCGACGAGTCATTGTCTGGTGGCAGCATCCACGTCAGATATATGCAGACGCAATTGATGAGCAATCGTACCGGTCTGCGGGTGATGATCCGCAAGACGATTGGCTGACGCAAGGCAGTACCAAAAATTACCGGCAGGTAGGTGCATCACGCAAGAAGATTGTGAGCTACACCAGCCGCCAACCTTCTGAGGCGAAAAGATTGTATTACGAACGGCTGGAAGAGATCAAAAATCGTCTGACAAAGGAGGGCGTTGATGTCGAGGTTTCACTTTCATGGAAGCTGGAGCGTTTGACGTGGGCATTGGGCGTAAGTCTGATCGCGCCATTAGAGGTGCGCAACGAAAGTGAGGCGGCATCGTTGGCCCGACTGGCTCGTCGCTTGATTCTGGGTGAAACGGCGTTGGATATTGAATTTCCCGAGTATCGTTACAACCAAGCCGATTGGCTTCGTGAAAATTAGAAACCGCGAGCATTAATGTCTTTAAATCATAGGGGTTTTTCGTAACGGATAGATATCACCAGTCTCTTCATTTTCCATGATTTTGTGTTGCGTTTGTCGTGGCATATTGTGTTTTCGTGTTCATATCCGCTGCGGGTTTGAATGCGTTGCACTCGATATCGAGTAACTCCTGATGTCAGCGATCTGAAAATCAAGATTAAAAACACCTGTTAATTGCGCAAACCTTAAAGCGATATTAGACGCAATCTCAGCCCCTGCTTTCAATGAGCTTACTAACGCTTTACATTACTAACGCATAGGGATAGTATTCTGCGCATGATTACTGATTTCAAATGCAAAGAAACTGAGGCTCTGTTTCATGGGAAGCGGATAGCGCGGTTCGCCAACATATCCAGCGTGGCGATGCGCAAGTTGCAACAGGTCAACGCAGCCGTGGCCTTGGACTTTCTGCGCGTGCCGCCAGGTAATCGGCTGGAGTCATTGAGCGGAGATCGGGTTGGACAGCACAGCATCCGCATTAACGAACAATGGCGAATTTGTTTTATATGGCAGTCTGGTCATGCTGTCGCAGTTGAAATTGTGGACTACCACTAGGAGATAAAAATGAAACGTGAAATTCCATTAACGCACCCAGGTGTGATCTTGCTGGAAGATTTTTTAAAACCGATGGGCATTTCGCAATATCGCCTGGCAAAGGAAATTGGTGTACCCCAAAGACGAATCGGGCAGATTTGCAGTGGACAACGCGCGATTACGCCAGATACAGCGCTACGGCTAGGCGTGTTTTTTGGAGTGGAAGCGCAGAGCTGGGTTAATCTGCAAGCGCATTATGATATCGAACTGGCGCGGGAGGCCATGGTGGAGGTTTTGGCACAAATCCATCATTACGAGCCTATCGCTGCGTGATTCGTGAATTATCGCTAATGCGGCGCTATGGGATAAGCATGGATATCTTATTGGAGTCGTTAAGGTCAAGACTAGTCTAGATTACAGGCTGCATCTTGAGTTTGAGAACGGCGAAAATCGTATTTTTGACATGTCCCCATACTTGGAGAAAAAGCCTTTTTCTCCTTTGAAAGTGTTGTCGCTGTTCGCCATGGCTTCGGTTGATTACGGAACCGTAGTATGGCCTGGGAATATTGATATGGCTCCAGAAACGCTTTATGCTCGCTCTGTTCCGGCATAAATCATTCTGTTGCCTCCAGAGACTCTTTGATACCAGTGTTTTTTAATTTTGTGGCTAGCTTTATGGACGTAAATATTCTGAATCTGTCAGGATTTTAAGCAGACCAGCACCGAGTCCTGAGGATGTAATATGTCCGATGAGAGTAGGGATGTTTCGGGAATGGCTCGTCATACTTGGTTGAGGTGACTTTCAGCTATTCATCCGATACCAGATACTCGTATGACATGCACAAGGGCTTTTTGAACAGCAGTAAGGTGCAGTCGTTCTGGTGACTAATTTTAGATGAAATATTATTGTCTCAACGCGCTATTTCAGAAGACTAAATAGCCCTATAAGCTAATAGCATCCCTGCCTAAACAGACGTACCCTCTCAGCATCTATCAACATTCAGCATACTCCGAGCTAACGCCAGCCTGGCGCCAAAATTCGGCAGTCTCAATATGGCAAAACGACCTGGCTCAGGCCGAAAAGAATCGCTCATCACTACTGCTATTCGCGCTGAATGGCAGTTTTCGGCTGTCTTGTCGGTTTTATTTTTTGTAGTCACGTTCATTTTTTTGCCAGCCTTTAGCGACAACAACATGATTATCCGTTTGCTACTGCCAACGGTGAAACCATTTCTGTTTTTAATCGGTGCAGCTTTTGCACTGATTGCCGCAGTCAATTATTTTCGTAAATCCGCATTCGGTTCAGCCACTTCATTTCGATCCGGATCAAGCGTTGCCCGGGATACCCCTGTGGCGCCAGGAGGCAATGCTGCGCCAATTCGCGAGCATCAAGTCGTTTATGGCTGGTCCAAGGATAACGCTCAGTGGGGAAATCTCGGTGTGTACAGTCATAAATCTTCACCGCAGCGCCCTTCGTCGTGGTCGATCGAATTGCTGCGGGCAATCGAGTGGAAACTCTTTGAGGAGATCTGCGCCGCTTATTACAGGGAGAAGAGGATTCGTGCCGAACTCACTAAGCTAGGTGCAGACGGTGGTATCGATATCAAGTTGTTTCAGGACGAGTCAGGATTGGCCACGTCGCTGGTGCAATGCAAGGCTTGGAACAGTCAGTTAGTTGGAGTAAAGCCGATCCGTGAATTCCTTGGCGTCATGAGTCACGAGAAGATTTCGAAGGGATTTTTCATGGCATCCGGCGGATTTTCCAGCGATGCCATTGAAATTGCCAGAGCCAATGGAATTACGCTGATTGATGGAAAGTTGTTCTTAAGTATGATCCTGCGATTGCCTGCAGAAGCGCAGCAGCGCTTATTGAACATCGCGACAGCGGGTGAATATACAACCCCTTCGTGCTCGTCGTGCGGTATAAAAATGGTACGCAGGACTGGTAAACGGGGAGATTTCTGGGGTTGCGCTAATTTCCCTAAATGTCGGCAGATGTTAAATGTCACGCTGGCTCAGAGGCAGGGGATTTAATTGCTACTACGAAATCAGCGCATTGATCATCCAGACGTTTCGGGTATGGGTGCAAAGCCGCAAAAGAAGATACGGCGGGATAACGCAGACCAAGCGGAGTTTTTCAATATCCATGACCGGTATGAAAAATTGCTTGATGAAATATCGAGCGATCCCAATTCGGGTTGCAAGTATCGAGCCCAATATTTGCAGTATAAAAAATATCGTGGAAAGAAGGCCGAGCCGATGGCCTCTGCTACCGATGTGAGTCGAACCAATGTCGGCGGTGATTTTTGGCATTTCAAGAAATTATCGCCTATCCAGAAGTGTTTGCTCGTTTTTGCCTGCTTGTTTTTGGGCTACGCAACGATTAAATTGCTGATGACGTTAACATCGGCATGACAAAAAGTGGGCAAACCATTGGATTATGAAAGGCTGCGGTGATTTTATTCCTAATTCAAAACTGGGTCTGAATGCAATAGTAGTCGCGCGCTCATGTTGGTCAGACTCTACAAGAAAATGAGAAAACTCTGAGTTAATGGCCCACAGACATGCGTATCGGCTAGCTGCCTGTTGGGACCGATGGCAGTGTCTCGCTTGTGATCCTTCGTCACCGACTGGTTCGGAGTAGACCAAATAGTTGACTTGGAAAAATCACGACGTGCAGGTTTCATGCGGTGTATCATCGAATCCGTCCAGCGGTTTTGTGCCATCAGTCGACATTCGGGTAGTGCGCTCAATATGTAGGATGGTTTGATGTATAAAATCCTCTCAATAAAACGGTTACAATAGATCAGGCTAGGCTGCACTGCATATGTTTAAATAATTCTGTCTACTTCACGTCAGACATCGTCAACATGGAGCCATATTTCTTTCAGGGGGTTGTGCTGCCAGAACGAGCCAAACTATCGCTGCAATTTACGCTTGCCTTCTCCTCATTACAGCAGGTGGTGCAGGTATCGCAAAGGTTAGCGTTGTACTAAATCAAGTCGCCGTTTGGATAGAGAGCTCCTTCGATTCCCGCGTTCGCGGGAATGACGAAGTTTATTAATGTGCGCTAAGAATCAGCACATCTTCGGATTTATGCTGCTTCACGCAATTTGCCGAACAGCGCTGCGTGTGTTTGTTCACCG
The DNA here is from genome assembly GCF_000145255.1 of Gallionella capsiferriformans ES-2. NCBI lineage: Bacteria > Pseudomonadati > Pseudomonadota > Betaproteobacteria > Nitrosomonadales > Gallionellaceae > Gallionella > Gallionella capsiferriformans. The sequence continues at coordinate 1,599,129 of NC_014394.1, read as the reverse complement.
ATATCGAAGTCCAGCGCCACAGCATTTTCAACGCCTATTTTTATGGATGGTCCAAAACGGGTAACTGCCAGACCTGCGCGCCGCATCATGCGTTCAATCGATGTGGTCGTTACAGTCACGAAGCGCTCAATGCCCATCTTGTCGCCGAATGCAACGATCTCGCGTGTTACATCCATGGTCAACTCGGAAAAACCGAATCCATATACGTCATCTACTTCAATGGCAAACCGGCTTAACTCCCAAACTTTTGGATCTGCCGGAGCCTGTTGACCGTGCAATAATTCAGGGAATGTGTCTTTGAGCATATATGGGCCTTCTGTCGGAAGCACTCTCATACAGCCACGCAGTCCTTTCTCATACTCACGAACCATCAGGTAATAAGGATCCAGCGCATCATAACCGTCGATTTCCATGCCGCTCATGATGGGAATTTCCCATCCCATCCTGTCGTTGAATACTTTTGCGCGCAACCGATGCATTTCCCATAAATCTTTGCTGGCGAACTCTTTTCGTGATGCAACTTTGATGTGATGTGACATATGCGACCCTCCAAGTGAATTGCCTGGAATACCCAGGACGCATATAAATTATGCTCAATGCATAAAGTTCGTAACTATCAACTCTGATAGGTGCGGAATTGCAAATTATGTTGCAAAATTGGCTACGCGCTGGAGTCGGGTGTGTTTTGGACGTTGATGTAAAACTATTTGGAGGATGTGAATGGGACAGGCTCAACAGATCACGCAACAGGATGCGTTAGCTCCTGATGTACTGCGTACGTTCCGGAAGAAACAGCGCGAAAGTCAGTCCCGTTTTTGGTCGCGCTTTGGGGTGACACAGTCGCGAGGAAGTCGTTTCGAAATGGGAACGGAGATGCCGCCCACAGTTGCCATCCTGATAAAACTCTATTTTGCAGGCGTGATCACCGATCGCGACCTGGGCGGTATTCACTGGCAGGTAATTCAGGGCGACTAATTTGGATGGATGAGACCAAGGCTGATTGCCTTGACGATCGCCTGCTGGCGGGAGGTGGTGCTGAATTTGCGACGAATGTTGCTGAAATGAAAATTAACCGTAGCCTCGGTGCAGTTCAGGATATGCCCAATCTCCCACGAACTTTTTCCGGATGCACTCCATTTGAGACATTCCAGTTCCCGATGCGTGACAGAAATGGGATTTTCTACCTGACGAGAGGGTTTCATAAACTGAAGCGAAGATTCCAAGATGAAATCGCGAAAACAAGCAAGTTCAGGGAGGTGGTGATTCGCATCCCGGTGAAATCGCTTGTCCGGTTTTGTATCGCTGACGAAACACACGATGCCCAATTCACCTTTTGCTCCATGAATGGGCAGGGTGACGCCCGATTTAACTCCATATCCGCAGGCCTCTTCATACATTTCTTTTTGCTTCTGTGCGGAAAATATCTTCGGCGACCAGATCAGGGGCGTTGATTTGCTGATGCAATGAGAAAAGGTCGGATCGACGTGATGCAGTTTCTCAGCGGTGTACTTGTTTAACCAATCCGCAGAATAGTTGCTCTGCTGAAAAGCATGCTCGGCCTCAATCGGCGCACGCGGGTCGGGAAGAATCGCCAACCGAGTCTGTTCATAACCAAGGTCGCATCCCAGTTTGAAAACCCGGTTACGCCAGATTTCCTGACTGCTGCAGCTGATGAGATCGGAAAAGCGTTCGATAAATTTCATGTGTAATGTAGGCAGCAGCTGAAAACGGAAACAATTTTTAATGTTCGGATTGGTTGCAATTGCATGCCTATGCTGCTTCTTGCGGTGAGCTTGGCGAAGTAGAACTCATTTGCTGCATCTGCGTCAAGCGACGGGCCATTTACGTAATTTTGGCTGGTTGAATACTGAAAAATAATTCTGGAAATCCGTCAATAACCTATCAGTTTGGATAGCTCCCCGTTTAAAAAAATTTTAGTAATATGATCGGAGTTGCTCGGTGTGGTCAAAACCGAGTGTAGTTGGGTAATTGGTCTAAAACAGCGCCACCTGGAGTGGTGGGGGCGAAAGGCATAGTTTGGTACATGCTGCATAGTCATAAAAATCGGTTAATTCGGTTATACACCGCCTGTGGTTGTGCGCTGATTTATCTAGTATTTATTCGGTGTTTTTTAGGCTGCAATCGTGCAAATATTCGTCTCAGCACCTGCGCCATGCTTACCCATAATTTACAACAAGGAGATGCTCATGGGCAATGACATGCCTCATTTGAAAAAAATTGAACAAGATGCACCGGATCACGTTATCGCCGAGCAAGCCAATCAGACGCTTGAATCTGCGCAGATAGCCCTTTCCAAATTGCCAATTTTGGGGCCGGTGTTATGGCTGTATGCCCGCGACCCGCTCAAGAAATTCACCTTCATCGCCGACCTCGACTGGGCGCTCTTGCCCGCCGTCATTCTCGATCAATGTCGCCTTTATACCAAAAATAATATTCCTTTTGCATTTTTTACCTGGGCCAAAGTTAATGACGAGATTGACCAGCGCCTGCGTTCAGGCGTGCTGCGCATCGCGCCGCACGAATGGCAAAGCGGTGAACACGTCTGGTTGATCGATGCAGTCGCGCCGTTCGGACAGATTGAGAAAATGCTGGAAGAATTGCGCAAGGAGCAGCTTGCCGGACAAAAAATCAGCGCACTGCTGCCCGACCCGCTGAACGCCAATCAGCTCAAATTGCATGAGTGGGCTGCACAGTGATCGTGTGACCCCGGTATTTACCCTCTGAATCCAGCGACCCAAACAAACTTATGAAAATTCGTTTTGCCACTTTGGACGATATTCCGTCCTTCGTAGAACTTGCGCGTACCTTTCAAGCACGTACGCGCTTCAAGGATTACGCTTTCAATGCGGAACGCGTCGCTGACAACCTGCGCGCCGCCGTCGAAAACCCGCGCGGCACGTATTGTTTTTTTGTTGCAGTGGATAGCAATGAACAATCCATAGGCTGCCTGATCGGGTGTGCAGAAAGGCACTTCTTCTCGGATCAGGTAGTCGCCAGCGTCATTCAGTACAACTTATTGCCAGACAAACGTATGAGTGGTGCTGGCCTCAAGCTGCTTACCGCTTTCAAAAAGTGGGCGGAGAACCGGGGGGCTTATGAGTTATCGGTCGGTATCAACAGCGGAACAGACCTTCAGCAAATGGACCGTTTTCTGCGCAAGCTCGGATTTCAGATAACAGGCGGAAATTACTCGATGATATTGGGAACGGCATGAACATGGGCAGGCAGGTTTCGCTTTGAATTTGAATAATCCGGCGTAGCCGCGAGCAAGTAGGGAGAGAGAGTAATGAAAATGGGAATTAGCCGGTTGAGACTGGCGCTTTGTGCATGTGCATTAATGCTGCCTTTGGCCGCGTGCGCCGGCGATGTGAATCTGGAAAAACCGGTGGAAATACAGCCCGGCAAAGGGGTGGCGGTTTTCTCGATCACCCTTCATGGCGCCATACAAACCTCATCGTCTGTCAAATGGCGCGAGATCAAGGATGACAAACGCATGCCCGTCAACTGGAACGGGAGCATCTCCTTGGCCCGAGGGAGCCTCTTCGGCACGGAAGAGTTGTCAAGGTCGCCTCGCCAAGTCTGGGGGCGGCTTGCCGCGCTGATGTTGCCGCCCGGAATTTACGAATTCTATGACTTCAATTCAGAACAACTGGAAGGGCAAGCTGGAGGGGGCCAGCGGTTGACGCTCTTCCATGCGAGGCGGCCATTTTCGCGGAAATTTAATGTGGAGGCTGGCAAAATACAGTATGTAGGCAACCTGGATATTCACGAGGGGCCAATCTTCTCCACGACGGGCGGCCTTATGGCCGGGGTGTTCTTGGGTATGTTCGGCGCTCAGGTCGAAGTCTTTCCATCCTTGCTCGACATGGGCGATGCCGACATCCCCTTGATCATAGCCAAGGGAAACGGCCTGAACGCTGCCGACATAGCACACAATGTTGCGGCCGATGAGGATGATCGGCATACGCAGGCCCTGTTCGACGACTTGCGAAACAAGGTCAAACAGGGAGATATCCATGCCCAGAGGCGATTGCTGCTTGGCTTGCAGAAAGGTCTGGTCATGACCGAATCGGGTGAAGAATTCAAGGTACATAAGGATAGGGAACTGCAACGCGAAATTGCCGGAAAACTGTCGGCGAAGCAGGTCAGCGGCGGGGACTATGCCTTGGCTATCCTGAAGGAACCCTTGCTGCTAAACGGCCAAATGGACACGCTGCCGACGGATGAGGACGGGCAGAAACTACTGGACGATGTGCTGGACGATGCGAGGCGCTATTACAGCCCAGCCATGTACCTAGCATCGAATATGTATGGCCGAGGCTTGCCCGGCGTGCAAGAAGACAGGAAGCAGTCATCACTATGGTGGGAACGCTATCGGTCGATGACCGAGAGGTCTTCCAATTTTGTGCCTTACCTCGACGAAGCGGGCAAGGCCGAATACAGGAAGTTCGATCGTGCTTCCAATCCCCGCTACTTCGCCCTGACCACCAGCGGAGCATACGGTCTGAGCACCGGGGAGGACGCTTCGGTCCAAGCGGCAATTGCCGCGTGCGAAGCGCGCAATGGCGGATCGGCGGAGCATTGCAGCCTGTATGCCAGAAACGGCCTGATGGAATGGGAAGCATGCCCTGCTGGTTACGAGGGCTCCATGGCCAACACCTTTCCCCCGGTAACCGGCATAGGTGATATCGACGATATTGCACACCTTCCACTGAGCGTGGGCGATAACGGAAAGACAGTCTACCGTGAATTCCTGAAGGCCATGATGCCGCGAGCGTTCGCGGTGGCAGACAGTGGTGAAACGGCGATGGCGAGCGGAGATTGCCATGCAGCCTATAAAGCGCTGCAAGCGTGCAGCGAACGCACAGGCAAGAACTGTAAGCTCTATGCGCTGGATGACCAGATTGTGCTGGGCGCGACGGACCCGAAACTGGCAGAACAGGAACAGCGGCTCACCTCACTGGTGGAACGTGTATCGCAAGGTAAAGCCAAATTGGCTAGTCACACTGTTCCCGTCGCCGAATCGGAGAAGAATTGAATTCCGTGGAAAACGAACCTGCGTTGAGTGAGGGAAACGAAATGCAAAAACATAAGGCGAAGCTAACCCCTTTGGTTATGAAAGAACTCCTGGTGTGGCAAGACGCCAACGGCGACGGCGTGGCCGACAACAACAACGGCAAATTCGACGCCATCGAACTCAAGACCCTCGCCCAGCTCGGCATCACCGAACTCAACTATGCCATGGGTAACGGCCAGCTAAAACAACTGGCTAGCCCCGACGTTGCTGCCGATACTCAGGGCACGCGCACCCATGTGGTTCCGGAAGGCATCATCCTCCAAAGCAGCAACGGCAGTACCAGCCTGCTGGTCACCCGTGTCGACGACAAGAGTCTGCTCGAAGCGAATCGCGATGGCGTGACCGGTTACGAGAATACCGAAACCCTTATCAGCGCCGCCGACCTGCTGGCCAACGATACATTGGCGGGGTTGTCCGAGCAGAACATCAGCATCACCGGCGTCTCCGGATTTACGCACGGCACAGGTTTTCTGGATGGAAACGGCTATATTCACTACACCCCGGAGGCTAATTACTTCGGGGCGGCTAGCTTCGACTACACCCTCAAGGCCAGCACTGGCACAGAGGGCAAAGACCTGCTGCTGGGCCACTACGGCAACACCATCATCAACGCGCTGGGCGACGATGACCTGCTTGCAGGCAGGGGCAATGCTGCTAATGAGGTGCGCGAGGAAAGGAGGGCAGCATGAGCACAAGAGTGAGATTCAACAGGGCATGGTGTACGTTGCTGGTGATGGGTACGTTAATATTGTCGGTGCATGCAGGGGCGGAAGAGCCTGCGGTTGTTGGGGCAAGCAATGTGGGTGCATCGAGCGCTGTAGTGCCTGCTCAACCGGCGGCATTTGAAATCATCCCAGAAGACCCGCTGGCGGCGAAACTCAGGATTTCCGACAAGACGAAAAGTTACAAGAAAACGTTTTATCTGCGGGGGTATTCTTTAAGCGAACCTGCATGGATGGACGAGCATCGATACATAGCAGAGATGCATGCGGGCGATGGGTTCGAGGCGAAATTTGGCGAGATCCCGCCTAAGGTGGTAATTGTCGATACTCTGACCGGGAAGGTCGAGGATACCGGAGTTGTAGGCGATCTAATGTGCTATAGCGAGGGCAGAATAGCTACAAGCGTACGAAATGGCCTTAGCTGGACTATGTACTTCGGAAAACTCGGCGAGCCATTGCAGGCCTATCCAAAGAATTTTCCGCAAGAGCTGGAGTTGAATGTTCAGTCTTGTCAACTCGTGCCCGTATGGAGACGTCCGAAAGCCGCGCCTGAGGAGCCTCAGTTTGTGGCGCGATTTCCGCTCAAGGTAGAGCACGGTACTATTTTCGAATGGAAACCTGCCAGTTATCCAGCGCTAAAAATTGGCAGGGACGAGTATGGTCGCCCCGGATTTTATCGCGACGGCCCGGCGGAGATGCCGCCGTTCCATGTGTATTGGGAGCAACCCTCCGGCAAGCGCATCGATATCCAATTTAATCCGGGAGAGAAAATATCTTACGTTTCGTATCTCCCATACGAGAAGGCCTATCTAATCTGGATAGATCTGAGTGGAACGCAACCCATTGAGGGGACGTCCCCACGCTTTGAGCGTTTGCTATATCTGGATGGCACGGTTAAACGATTTGGAGTTCCTCCCGTCATTATGGATTTGGTGCAGGTTCGTAAAGTCCACGGTCTTGCAAAATATTCCAAGAAAGGCTTTGAGTGGGGCGCGCATTGGAAGAGCCGCGAAACAGATAGTCAGCATATTGGCGGTTTTTATGAAGTGATGAATGGGGCGTTGGTAAAGATCGAATCACGGGGGGGAGGGACTGGGCCCGATGGTTGCAGGGAGTATGGGAAAGAACAGCAGCTTTTTTCGAAGCGCTTAGACTTTTTTTACATTGACGTTTGCAAAGGGGAATAAGGCATGGCTAATCTGAATCTGGACGCACAGCAACTGCAAAACAGCAATCTCGGCATCACTTTTTCCAATCTGGTCTATGACCTGAACAATGCCGCGCAGAAGAATATTCCCAGCGTCATTCAGGTGGGGCAGTTTTTGCCATCCGGTGTGACCGATGTGGCGGGTAGTCAAGCGGGTTATGTCCCGTTACCCAATATTAACCTGAGCAGCTTCGAAACAAGGCATGTATTGAATAGCCCAACAGGCCTGAACGCTTTCATCGCTCTGGATACTGCCAATAATACCGTTGGGCTTGGGGTTGCCGGCTTGAATGGCGCATTCGGCACCAATCCCGGCTCCGCCGCCGATACGACACAAGCCGCACAATTCATGCAGGATCAGTTCAAGGATTTTGTGCTGGACGGTGGCTTGCAGACATTGCGCGAAGCATTCCTGAACAATCCGACAATGAGCTTGACGGCAGGCGGCCAAAGCGCAGGGGCGGCGGTGTTGGATGCCATCATTGTGGCGGCGAAACACGGCGTGCCACAGGCGACCATCGACAGTTGGGCGAATGATCGGCGCTTAGCAGGTAAGTCACTTGACGACGTGAGGAGTCTGACCTCAGCTATCAGCGGGTTCGATTTGTCTAACCTGACCGCCACCAAGGTGAACGGCCTTAATTCTGAATATTTGCTGACAAAGCTAGGCTTTACCCCAGCAGATATTGCTGCTGTAAATCTATCCGGCGCAACGATTACAGCGATACGGATGGTCGATCCGTTGACCGGTTATGGCGATGTGGTGACCTATATTGGTGGTAAAACTTTAGGGACGATGTGTGAAATAGGGGTGAACTACGATCCCGCTGCGGGAAATGTTCCCGGCAACTATCTTGGTTGGTATCACAGGCTCGAAGGCGCGCTGGCAAAAGCATTGGCTACGAATGACCTGAATTCTTGCAGTATTATTGATCAGAACCCACTGCCTTTAAAAACTACGGAAGCTATTCTGTCGATTTTTGATGGGTTGTCTTTTGACGATAACGCTGCCTCTTACGGGGGGCTTGCTGCGATGGCCTTGTTTACCACTGCATTTTCTGCGCCTAGCGAGTCTGCTCAGTTCTTTGGGAAGTTGACTTCGTCGGTGATGGGAGGGGGAAACGAAGCCCTCTACAATATGGTCGGCGGCGTAATTGAAGGCGCAATCAAACTTGCGGCGTTAAGCAATCCAGTTGGTTTTATTATGAATGTTGGCACACTGCTGTTCGGCTCCAAGCTGCTAAATGCCGCAATTGGCGCATCCACATTACCCAATACTGATTTATTGCCATCGTTTGCATCTGGGGTGAACCCTATCATATACCCGAGTGCGACTAACCCGAGTGTTGCCGAACTCAAAGAGTATCGCTTTGCGGATCACACGGATTATTACCGTCCATCTGATGGCGTCAGTATGCGCATGTACAACAACGGCGACTACGGCGTGAGTTATGGAGATGGCACCGGTTTTGGTATGCGCACAGACGGTAGTGGGTATGTTAGTGTCGCTCAGGCTGGCAGCACACCCCTGTATGTTCCGTTCGTGAATGGCGATGCGATACGTCCTGGGCAGAATGGCGGGATTGATATTGTTAAATATTTGCCTGATGGCCTCGAACAAATCCGAACAGTCAATGCGGACGGCACGATTACATCATACAAAGCAAAGCCCGATGGTACGATGGAAGCAATGGTCGCACCGATACCACGTGACGGTGCCCAAACCCTCTACAACGCGCTTGCCGGTGTTGGAAATGCCGTCGCTACTTACGCTCCGCCATTGATCGATGCGCTGAGCCTCATCAAAGCTATCCAGACTGGTCAGCCGTTGCCGATTGTGGCTTCCGGACTGCGGATTGCCAACGACTTTACTTCGATCCGTGTGCCGGTTGACCCGAATAACCCCACCGGCGCCACCTACCTGAAACCCACCAACGCCAGCATCAACGGGGCATCCAACGTGGCGGGCGGCGTATTGAGCCTGATGAGTCTGGATGCGGCGTTGAAGCGCGGCGATTCCATGGCCGCGATCACGGCGGGCGCGCAGGCGATCAGCTACAGTGCCAGCGCATATGCCAGTTTTGGCGGTACTTTCAGTAGTACTACGGCTAGCAGCATCAACAGCTTGAACACGGCATTGCCTTACCTCAATATCGTCAACAGCATCGTCCACGGCGACGCCGTCGGTGCGGCGATGGGGGCGATCGCGATGACGCCGGCAGCGCCGGTCGCCTGGGCCTATTACGCCTTCAATATGATCGACTCCCTGTTCAGTAGCAGCGAGGCCCCGCCGGAAGCGTGGGGCAGCGCCCATGCACAGTGGAGCGGGTTCACCGCCACCAGCAGTGCGGTGGGCGAATTCGGCGGACTGGAAGCGGCTAACCAAACTTACGGCAGCATGTTGTCCTATCTGGATCAGCTGGCGGCACAGCAACAAACCCTCAACCCCGGCAGCAGCATCGGCGTGATCGCCAACCGCCTGCCGGGTTTGAGCTACCGTAACTACAGCGGCTACCAGATCACCGATATCGACCCGCTGACCGGCGTGCAAGTCAACCCGGACATCAAGTACGACCTGACCGGCCGCCCCTACAACGCTCCGGCAGGCTCGGTACAAGCCTCGCAGAGCCTGACCGAACGAATGATTCGCGTGGCATTGGCGCGCGGCGCGATTGCCCCGACCTGGGAAATTCAAACTGCGGCATTGCAAACACTGGCAGGCGACCCGATGGCCGGACTGACCGAGGAGGAACGGGCAGGACGGGCAGGACTGCTGGCATCCCAACTCGCAGCAGGTGCCAGTACACAAACCTTCCGGGCGGTGGCACTCGATCTGAACGGCGACGGCGTGCAGACCACCGGAGCCAATAAGACGGTCGCTTTCGATGTGGACAACAGCGGCTACCTCAAGAATACCGCCTGGCTTTCCAACGCCGACGGCTTCCTGTTCCTCGACCGCAACCTGAACGGCCAGATCGATGCGGGGAACGAACTGTTCAGTAACAGCGCCGTATCGCTCACTGCGCGCGGCTTGAACGGCATGCGCTGGGTGGACAGCAACTACGATGGCAAACTCAGTGCCCTCGACCCGGTGTGGAACGAACTCAAGGTGTGGCAGGACGCCAACGGCAACGGCGCAGCCGACGCAGGGGAAGTGCAGACGCTCGGCACACTGGGCATCAGCGCGCTCGACTATGCCATGGGTACTTTTACGCAGAACGGCCAGCTCAAACAACTGGCCAGCCCCGACCTGGCAGCCGACACCTCCGGCACGCGCACCCATGTCGTGCCGGAAGGCATCATCATCCAGAGCAGTCAGGGCCAAACCAGCCTGCTAGTCACCCGCGTTGACGACAAGAGCCTGCTCGAAGCCAACCGCGACGGCATCACCAGCTACGAGGACACCGAAACCCTCATCAGCGCCGCCGACCTGTTGGCCAACGATACATTGGCGGGGTTGTCCGGGCAGAACATCAGCCTCACCGGCGTCTCCGGATTTACGCACGGCACAGGTTTTCTGGATGGAAACGGCTATATTCACTACACCCCGGAGGCTAATTACTTCGGGGCGGCACAGTTCAATTACACCCTGCAGGCCGGCACCGGCCAGACAGCCACCGCCACGGTGAATATGAATATCCAGAATGTCAACGACGCGCCGACAGTGACGATAGATCAGCATGTGAGGGCGCTTTACGGATATGCATCACGAGCCTATGTTGTTGGAACGGGGTATATCCCGGCTAGTCCGCAATATGCACCGTATACTGGTTATAACTACACTCGTGTTACCGCACCGGTTTACGGAGTTCATAACACGATCCTGACTTATGTGGATACAGACGGGACGAATAATGCCACTCTCATCGTCAGCGATGTGGACAATGCGCCCGGAACCTTTACTTTTGATGTGGTAGCGCAGGCACAGAAAGGCCAGGGCAGCGTAGATGCCAGCGGAAATGTCGGTTATACCAACTGGGTCGGACCAAATACCCCGGGTGCTGCATACGATTCCTCGGTGCATGTGCCCGGTACTGATGGTGGAACTTTCATCCGTACATATACTACTCAAGCCGACCCGTTTACCGTTCGCGTGACCGACGCGGGTGGCGCCAGCGCCACGATCAGGGTTAATACTGTTCATTCAGGAGCGTATAACCCTGCCCTTGGCAGCGGTGGCGGCGGCGGTAAAAAACCGATTTCTATCGATCTTGGCAACGACGGTTTCGGCTTCACCAACGTCAACGACTCCAATATTTTCTTCGATATCAACAGCGATGGTTTCAAACACCGCACCGCTTGGCCCACTGCGGACGACGGTCTACTGGCGTTAGATGCCAACGGCAATGGCACAATCGACAACGGCAGCGAGATCAGTTTTGCCGCCTATCTGGACGGTGCGCAAACCGATCTGCAAGGGCTGGCTGCGTTCGACACCAACAACGACGGCGTATTCTCCGCACTGGATGCGAAGTGGAACCAATTCGGCGTATGGCAGGATGTGAACCAGAACGGCATTACCGATGCAGGCGAATTCAAATCGCTGGATCAAATGGGTATCTCCGCCGTAGGTCTTTCCAGTGATGGTCAGTTCTCCATCATCAACGGCCAGTCCGTACATGGAATGGGTCAAGTCACCAAAGTGGATGGCAGCACGCTCGCCTTGGCGGACGTGACACTGGCCTACAGCGAGGAAGTGCAAATCACCAATGCCGACGGCACAACCAGCGTCACCCTTAAATCGGCGTTCGCGCCTTCCGGCGAAACCGTCACCGGCACGGCGGACAAAGACCTGCTGCTGGGTAACAATGGCAACACCATTATCGAAGCTATGGCGGGCGACGATGTGGTGATGTCAGATATCGGCAATGACATGATCGATGGCGGCGCAGGCAGTGACTTGCTCTACGCCGGAGACGGCAACGACCTGGTGATCGGCGGCACGGGCGACGATGTGGTATTCGCCGGACTGGGCGACGATGTGGTGCTAGGCGGAGATGGCCACGATGCGTTGCTGGGCGAAGGCGGCAACGATGTGATGTTTGGCGGAGCGGGTAACGATATGCTATCCGGTGGCGATGGCAATAACGTCCTTTCCGGTGATGCCGGTGACGATCAGGTTTATGGCGGTACTGCCAATGACGCATTGTTTGGCGGCACAGGCACTGATGAATTGTCCGGCATGGAAGGCTATGACCGACTGGATGGCGGTGCGGGCAACGATCTGCTGGACGGCGGCGCACAGGATGACGCCCTATTTGGCGGGGCGGGCGACGACACGCTGATCGGTGGTGCTGGCAATGACACGCTGGATGGCGGTGCGGGCAACGACACCTACAGGGTGGATAGTCAGGGCGATGTTGTGACCGAGAATATCAACGAAGGCGTGGACACCGTGCAAAGCGTCATCAACTACACGCTGGGAGACAATATCGAGAATCTGACGCTGACGGATCCTTCCTCAGGTTCGGGACAGGCACTTGCCGACATCAATGGTACGGGCAATGCGCTGGATAACATCATCACGGGGAATTCCGGCAACAATCTGCTCAATGGCGGACGGGGTGCAGATACGCTGAACGGAGGTGCAGGCAACGATACCTATCTGTTCAATTTGGGTGACGGAGCCGATACGATTATAGACTCGGCCATGTCCGCAGCGGGGGCCGGGATCAATACCTTGGTGCTGGGGGCGGGCATTACTGCTGCCATGAGTACGCCGCTGGTCGGTCCGAACGGCGAAGTTACCCTCGACTTTGGCAGGGGTGATAGCATCCGCATCAACCAAGTGGGTAATCTTTCGGTGCAGAACATTCAGTATGCCGATGGCAGCATCGTCTCGGTGGAGTCATTGTTGAATGTCGCGCCAGTAGCTCATCCCGATGCGATCAGTATAAGCGAAGATAGCGCTCAAACCCGCATTGCGATCGCCTCGCTGCTGGCCAACGATACCGATGCCAATGCGCTCGATACCCTGAGCCTGACTGGTTTTGACGCTATTTCGGTTCAGGGAAACGCCGTTGCTCAGGATGTATCGGGTAATCTGGTTCTGAATATGGGGCTCCGTTATCAATCATTGGCTGCCGGGCAGACGGTGCTGGATACCTTCAGCTACACCATAGCCGACAGCGCGGGAGCGGCATCCGCTACAAGCGTTACTGCAACCATCGTCGGCGCAAACGATGCGCCGGTAGCGGCAAGTCCGATCGTCGATCAGGCAACATGGCAGGCGGCGGCGTTCGGCTTCACCGTCCCGGTCGGCACTTTCACTGACATCGACCAAGGCGACGTGTTGAACTATTCCGCAGTTCTATCCGATGGTTCAACGCTGCCGGGCTGGCTCAGCTTCGACGCTGTCAGATTAAGCTTTACGGGCTCACCGGGTAACGCGGATGTGGGCAGTCTCAGTATTGTGCTGACAGCCACCGATACTGGGGGACTGAGCGCATCCAGTGCGTTCCATCTCAACGTGGCGAACGTCAACGATGCACCGGTTGTTACCATGAAGATTGCAGATCAGCTTGTCGCGCAAGGCAAGGCCGTGAATCTTTCGTTGCCCGCAATCCTGTTTACCGATCTGGATTTTATCCACGGCGATCGTTTGACCTATAGCGCATCGCTTGCCGATGGTTCTGCGTTGCCTGCATGGCTGAGTATTGACCCGGCAACCGGCCGATTGAATGGCACTGCTGGTATGGGCGATTTGGGTGCGCTGGCGATCCGGCTGACGGCAACCGATACCGGCGGACTCTCGGCAACGACCGATTTCAACATGACCGTTGCCTCTATGATTACCGGCACGTCTGGCAATGACACGCTGTTTGGCAGTTATGGAGACGATGTCTATCTGTTTAGTGCAGGCTCAGGCCAGGACACGATTTACGACTTCGGCGGCATCGACACGATCAGGCTGGCGGGTCTGAATCCATCGCAGGTATCGTATGCGCGGGAACTCGGCAACAACGGCTGGCCGACCTACGATCTGGTCATCAAAGTCAACGGAACAAGTGATTCGTTGCGCATCGTCAACTACTACATCAATCCGGTGTTCCAGATTGAAAAGTTTGTATTCGATGACGGCACGGTGCTGGGCACTGCCGAGATGAATGTGTCCGTATTCAATTTGCGTGCATCGTCCAACGATTCGGTTGTTCGCGGCGGCAACAACGGCAATAGCAACGATACTTACTTGTTCGGTATAGGCTCAGGGCAGGACAAGATACTCGACTTCGACAACGGTATTGATACCGTAAAACTGGTCGGACTTAATCCGTCTCAGGTATCGTATGCGCGGGAACTCGACAATAACGGCTGGCCGACCTACGATCTGGTCATCAAAGTCAACGGAACAAGTGATTCGTTGCGCATCGTCAACTACTACATCAATCCGGTGTATCAAATCGAAAAGCTGGTGTTCGACGATGGCACGGTGCTGGGCACTGCCGAGATGAATGCGGCCGCGATTGACTTGCGCGGATCAGGCAATAGTTCCGTCCTGCGTGGTGGCGGGAACGGCAGCATCAACGATACCTATTTGTTCGGCATGGGTTCAGGTCAGGACAGGATACTTGACTTCGACAACGGTATCGATACCGTAAAACTGGTCGGACTTAATCCGTCTCAGGTATCGTATGCGCGGGAACTCGACAATAACGGCTGGCCGACCTACGATTTGGTCATCAAAGTCAACGGAACAAGTGATTCGTTGCGCATCGTCAACTACTACATCAATCCGGTGTATCAAATCGAGAAGCTGGTGTTCGACGACGGCACGGTGCTGGGTAGCTTTGCATTCGGTTATGCGGGCTACGATATTCTGCAAGGTGGCAACGGCAACGATGCGCTGACCGATAGCGGTGGGAACAATCTGCTGATTGGTGGAGCGGGGGCGGATACATTAACCGGCAGTACCGGCAACGAATTGTTCGCAGGCGGCGCGGGTAATGACACGATCACGACAGGTAGCGGGGCTGACGTCATCGCCTTCAACCGTGGCGACGGTATGGATGTAGTCAACGGCGGCGTCGGTACCGACAATGTCGTTAGTCTGGGACGTGGCATCAATTACGCCGATCTGGCGCTGTCCAAGGTCAGTAATAACTTGATTTTAGAAGTGGGCAACGGAGAGCAGATCACATTCGCGAACTGGTACGACACCACGGCCAATAACAAGAGCGTGCTCGATCTGCAAGTGATGGCGGATGCGATGGCGGGTTTCAATGCCACCTCGACCGACCCGTTGTTGAATCAGGCGGTGCAGAACTTCAATTTCACTGCGGTAGCCAATGCCTTCGATCAGGCTCGCGGGACCAGTGCGACCTTCATGCACTGGAGTGCGACCAACAGTTTGCTGGCGGCACGTTTGTCCGGTACTGATACGGCAGCCTTGGGCGGCGATCTTGCGCATCAGTACGGCACGAGCGGCAGTTTTACCGGCATGAATCTCACCGCCGCTCAAACCACACTGAACGACCCGTTGTTCGGTGCGCAGGCGCAAACCTTGCATGCTTTGCAGGGCTTGCAAGGCGGAGCGGTCGCGTTGCAATAAATGAGCGTAGCTCTCTTTAAGAGTACGGTGAACAGGTACTTTCTACTGGCCAAAGCAGTAGGATATTAACTATTTGTCCGTAATGGTGGCCGGTAAATCTTTGAATTATTGAGGTTTACCGGCCAACCTATTAGTTTTAACAGGTTTCAAGAAAAATCTGATCTGCCACAATAGAGTCAATACACATACAAAACCAGATGCAATATTTGGTTCGATGTTTGACGCTCGCAATAACAGCCAGTTTTAAATCAAAATTTAACTGAATAAATTTAAGTAAAGGGACGGATTGTGTAAAAGGTGGTGCATTGATTCGGGAGGCGGCATCAAAGGGTAGTCCGGTTTGTTCGAAGTTGAAGTTATAGCGCGTAATTCAAGAAAATTAAAAATATTGGGTGAGACACAATGAATCAAAGCCGCGTACTAATTCTTTTGGTCAGAGTTGGCATTGCATGCTTAGGCATTGCAACCCTGCTTTTCATTATTTTGCCGACAACCCTTAATTCACTTTCTGACACATTCACTCTGCGCCAAGTACTCATTAGCCAAATTGAGAACTATCCTGGTTACAGCCGGGATTGGGTGTCAGTCGCTAGCCTTATTACAGTATCGGTCTATCTATATTGCTATCTGGCTATAACGCTAGTTACAGCAAGTCTATTGCGTCAGTTCAATGCAGGGATATTTCATGGTGCAGAGGGGCGGGGCCAATGGAACCTATTGTCTTATGTGATTGTTGGGAGAGCTGATTCTGAATTGCAAATATCAAGAAGCGCGGATTATCGGAGCATAGCTTCTGTCATTCGCGATTACTCGAAGAGCCGTGAAGGTATAGGGTCGGTTGTACTTGATATGGTCTCTGTTATCGCGGTGTCTTACATAGGTTACACATCATTGCAAGAACTTCCATCTCATGGTGGTTTGGTTGTGCGAGTTATTGACGCTGCAATGATCTGGCTTTGGTGTCATTGTATTTTTTCGATTTTGATGTGGTTCATTTTTGTTTTGACAGCATGGTTCCAATCTCTTCGTCACGGCGTATAGAAAAGGGATTTTGGTTTGTTTGAAGTTGAAATTTTAGGAATCTAAATTCAAAGTTTGCTTGGTTAGATATGGCTCAAATTGGTTTATTGGCAAGAGGATAAGTAATGAGGGAGTTTTTCTATTTAGGCGGTGCCGCGGCAATTCTGTTGTTGCTACTACACATTTATCTGGATGTATGGATTTATAGGGAAACGAAAAGTGTAGATGCTGTATTGAGTGCGTGGGCCAGCAGATATTCCAAGAATAATGAGGAATTATCACAAGGGCAGTTGAAGCTTCAGAGGGGAATTATTTTTTTAGAAAAAGTGCTGGTTGTTTTTTGCATATTGCTGCTACTGAGGAAGATATTTTAAAACTGATTACTAAAGGAGACGGATATGAGCGCGGCAACTGAAGTCGGAGCTTGGGTGGGTCAAGGTATACAGGGCGTGCAAGGTTTAATTACATTGCCGCAGGATGCACGTTATCGGTCGCCAACCGCCCCCAATAAATCCCGATGGCAGCCCCCCTTTTTTTTCCTTGTTAAAAAAAGGACGCGATCCCAGCAGGCGACAAATGAAGGGGGGTTAGTAAAGCGGGGAATGGGATGCCGATAATTAAATATCTATTATGGGCATTCTTATTTGGCGTTTTTATTTGCTCGTGGATTGTGCCTGTTGTTTCGATGACATACCTTTACTTAAAAGAGGGGAGAATAAGTTATTTGAAATTAGTGTCTTGGAAGCAAGAGCAAGGTGTCTCTGAGTTGGAAAATAAATTGATCCGAATTTGCCATTTTTTCGAAGAAATTTCGAAATGGTGCATTGGGAGCTTGGCAATACTCGTTCTAATAATTGTGATCATGAAATTTTACTAAGTTAACAAGGAGAAGAAAATGCCTGGACCTTTAGAAACGCTGGAGACCCTTGTTGTAAATGTATTCACCCCTATAGATGGAATAAACCAAGCTCAAACCAGTGAAGAATTGAATTCGGCCATAATGCAAACTGTCGCAGGCATAGCGGCCATGGCGCTAAATCCACAAACTGCATTGCTGGCTGCTGGAACTAACCTAGAGGCAGCAGCTGTAACCGCTTTGAAAATTAAGGCTGATATTGAAAATGGTAAAAACCCGGACTTGGCAGATCTTGCATCAATAGCTGGAAACGCTGTGGTCGTCGCGGGCTCCTTAGCTTTAATGATTAGTCCTCAGTCTAAAGCGGTGCAAGTAGCTGCAAACATCTCCAGAGGGATTGGTTTACTTGGGACTGCATTAGCTATATCGAACAAAGGACTTGCGGAAGAATTTTCTTCTGACCTCGGCTCCAAGATAAACCAACTCGAATCTGCCCTCCAGAACAGCAGCACTTACCGAATCGTGTATTACTACTACGATCCCTTGGTGCTAGACCTCGACGGCGATGGTATCGAGACGGTGGCGGCGAGCGGTTCGAGTGGGGCCATGTTCGATCAGAACGGAGACGGCATCCGCACGGCCACCGGCTGGGTTAACCGCGACGACGGTCTGCTCGTGCGCGACATTGATGGCAACGGAACCATAGATAACGGCACCGAGCTATTCGGGGACAGCACCGCGTTGGGTGCCGGGGGCAAGGCCGCCAACGGCTTCGCGGCCTTGGCCGACATGGACAGCAACGGCGACGGGATTGTAGATGCTGCCGATGCCAACTTCGCCCAACTGCAAGTTTGGCGCGACCTCAACCAGAACGGCATTTCGGAAGCGGGCGAGCTTTTCTCTCTCGGGCAAACCGGTATTCAAAGTTTCAACACCGCAGTCAGCAATACCGCGTCCACTGTCGTCGCTGGC
Source organism: Gallionella capsiferriformans ES-2 (assembly GCF_000145255.1). Lineage (NCBI taxonomy): Bacteria > Pseudomonadati > Pseudomonadota > Betaproteobacteria > Nitrosomonadales > Gallionellaceae > Gallionella > Gallionella capsiferriformans. Next base: position 1,580,706 of record NC_014394.1, on the reverse strand, counting down.
GGCACTCAAGCCGAAACCGGCAGTTACACACGTACCGATGGCACTGTCAGTACCATGGCGGATGTTAACTTCACCCAAGATACCTTCCACTCCAGTTACACAACACAGATAACTGTGCCAGTGGCGTTGCAAAGCCTGCCCGATGTAGGTGGGACAGGGCGGTTGAGAAATTTGCAGCAGGCGGCAGCGCTGTCGCCTGCTCTGGCGGAGGCGTTGGGACAATATTCCGCAGCGACGACTTTAACGGCGCGAAAGGCATTGCTTACCCAAGTACTGGTTGAGTGGTCCAAGACCGATCCGCTCTATAGTTCAAGCCCCGTATATCTCCATACTCACTATCAGACTTACAGCGCGAGTTCATCGAATGTCGTTTACGTGAGAGCCGGAAGTACTTTTACACTTTCAAGCGATGCTGGCGTCATGGCTAGCCAAGAGATTACCGATATGGTTCGGGTGCTTGATGCCATACGAGGGAGCACTCCGACCACTGACGTATTTGGCGGAACCGCTAATCCAGCGCAAGCCTATGTGGATGCATTCAATGCCGTTGCGGACTCGTTTTCCAATAGTTTGGAAAGCATCCGCCTGCAACCGTTGTTTGACCAGATTGGCATCAAAGTGGATAGCAACGGATTTACGTTTGATTTAAGCGCCGTGCAGACGGCTCTCAAGAGCAGGATTTTTCTGGATGCTGCGAGTGGACTCTCGGATCTGCTGAGCTTCAACAAAATTGCTGGGGAGCAGGGATGGTTGGCGGATACGGATTGGACATCGCGTTCGCTGAGATTATTTGAAGGTGCGGTTACGTCGGTTGCAATGACACCTGAATTATTGGCTGTGTTGAATGATTCGTACAGCAATGTTGTGGTAACGCAAAGTGGAGTTAATACAGCGGGAACTACGCAGACTGAATTGATTATCGGAACGGCTCAAAATGACGTTTTGAGTAGTGGAGGAGGGAATGACACGTTATTCGCAGGCGGAGGCGATGACACGATCAACGCGGGAACTGGGAATGACACGATCAACGGAGGTGACGGCAACGACACGATCACTGACACGGGCGGCACGAACGTGATTGATGCGGGCTCGGGCGATGACGTAGTGACGGCGAGCGGGAACAACACCATTTACGGAGGGGACGGAAACGACGCGGTGACGGTGAACTACGTGGGCGCGAACCGGCTGGAAGGTGGCGCGGGAGACGATCTTCTCAAGGTCACGCACAACGGCGCGAACGGCTACGACGCAGGCTACTACGGTGAGAGCACTACGTTTGTTGGCGGCGTTGGCAATGACCGGCTGGAAGGCTCATCGGGAGCGGACACCTACGTGTTCAACCGAGGCGATGGGTCGGACACCATTCTGGATATCGGCACCAATGCTTATTGGAGCTATCTGGTTAAAGCGGATACTGTGCAGTTTGGAGCGGGGATCAGTGCGTCGGACATTAGTGCGAGCCGGAGCGGGAACAACCTGCTGATTAAAATCAATGACCCGTTGAACCCGGCGGGTGGGGATCAGATCACCGTTGAGAACTGGTGGAGCAGCGACGCGTACCGCATCGAGACCTTCACGTTTTCGGACGGGACGAGCCTGAGCAAAGCGCAGATACACACGATGGCGCAAACGCTGAATGGTACGTCTGGAGCAGATGTCATTGCTGGCTGGGACGAGAATAACATCATCAATGCGGGATCGGGCAACGATACGATCAGCGACACGGGCGGCACGAACGTGATTGATGCGGGCTCGGGCGATGACGTAGTGACGGCGAGCGGGAACAACACCATTTACGGAGGGGACGGAAACGACGCGGTGACGGTGAACTACGTGGGCGCGAACCGGCTGGAAGGTGGCGCGGGAGACGATCTTCTCAAGGTCACGCACAACGGCGCGAACGGCTACGACGCAGGCTACTACGGTGAGAGCACTACGTTTGTTGGCGGCGTTGGCAATGACCGGCTGGAAGGCTCATCGGGAGCGGACACCTACGTGTTCAACCGAGGCGATGGGTCGGACACCATTCTGGATATCGGCACCAATGCTTATTGGAGCTATCTGGTTAAAGCGGATACTGTGCAGTTTGGAGCGGGGATCAGTGCGTCGGACATTAGTGCGAGCCGGAGCGGGAACAACCTGCTGATTAAAATCAATGACCCGTTGAACCCGGCGGGTGGGGATCAGATCACCGTTGAGAACTGGTGGAGCAGCGACGCGTACCGCATCGAGACCTTCACGTTTTCGGACGGGACGGGCCTGAGCAAAGCGCAGATACACACGATGGTTGGAACCGCAGGTGACGATAATCTTGTTGGAACGGTTTATAGCGACACATTGGCTGGTCTCGATGGTAATGATGTGTTGAATGGAAATTTGGGTAACGACATCCTGCAAGGCGGTGCTGGCAACGATACCCTCACCGATACTGCCGGGGCCAATTTGCTGGACGGTGGAGCGGGGGCGGATACATTAACCGGCAGTACCGGCAACGAATTGTTCGCAGGCGGCGTTGGTAATGACACGATCACGACAGGTAGCGGGGCTGACATCATCGCCTTCAACCGTGGCGACGGTATGGATGTAGTCAACGGCGGCGTCGGTACCGACAATGTCGTCAGTCTGGGGTGCGGCATCAATTACGCCGATCTGGCGCTGTCCAAGGTCAGTAATAACTTGATTTTAGAAGTGGGCAACGGAGAGCAGATCACATTCGCGAACTGGTACGACACCACGGCCAATAACAAGAGCGTGCTCGATCTGCAAGTGATGGCGGATGCGATGGCGGGTTTCAATGCCACCTCGACCGACCCGTTGTTGAATCAGGCGGTGCAGAACTTCAATTTCACTGCGGTAGCCAATGCCTTCGATCAGGCTCGCGGGACCAGTGCGACCTTCATGCACTGGAGTGCGACCAACAGTTTGCTGGCGGCACGCTTATCCGGCAGCGATACCGTGGCGCTGGGCGGCGATCTTGCGCATCAGTACGGCACGAGCGGCAGTTTTACCGGCATGAATCTCACCGCCGCTCAAACCACACTGAACGACCCGTTGTTCGGTGCGCAGGCGCAAACCTTGCATGCTTTGCAGGGATTGCAAGGCGGAGCGGTCGCGTTGCAATAAATGAGCGTAGCTCTCTTTAAGAGTACGGTGAACAGGTACTTTCTACTGGCCAAAGCAGTAGGATATTAACTATTTGTCCGTAATAGTGGCCGGTAAATCTTTGAATTATTGAGGTTTACCGGCCAACCTATTAGTTTTAATAGGTTTCAAGAAAAATCTGATCTGCCACAATAGAGTCAATACACATACAAAACCAGATGCAATATTTGGTTCGATGTTTGACGCTCGCAATAACAGCCAGTTTTAAATCAAAATTTAACTGAATAAATTTAAGTAAAGGGAAGTGATGCACTATTCAGGGCAAGACATGCTATGGCTGATCGGTAGCTTGTCTAACGTATTTCGTATTCCATTCGATGCGCATCTGGTTCGGCAGCAATTTCCGCCGCCATATTCGCGCACCACGTTGCTCAATGCCTTGCAGACACTGGATTTCAAGGTTGGCGAAATTAAGTTAGATGAACAGGGTATTGCTGCACTGGAGCGTATTCCCTTTCCTGTGGTCGCTTTTGTATGTGGACGTGATGATGAGTCGAAAATACTGACCGCCGCTGAGAAGATCCAAGAGGCGGAATCCCAAGCTATTTCATCTGTTGAAACTGGGGAGGTAGACGCAACGCCCCCACCCAAACCGGCTACCCCTGTGTTATTAATTAAAGCAGATGCTGAGCGCGTTATGTTCTTCCGGGCGGGTGCTCAACAACCGGAAACAATTTTACTGACAGAATTTAGCCAGCATTTCCGAAATGATATTTTATTGGTGGCGCGTGACACCACTAACTCGACGGCGGATTTAGAGGCCGAACAGTCCGCATCTAAAGAGTCAGCAGAAAAAAAGGCACATACGCCGTTCGGTTTTCGCTGGTTTATACCCGAGCTGCTGAAGCACAAACGCATTTGGCGCGACATTTTGATTGCATCGCTCGCCATTCAACTTGTCGGACTGATCACTCCGCTGTTCACACAAGTCATTATAGACAAAGTGATCGTCCACCAAACACAAAGCACACTGATTGCCGTCGCCGTCGGGCTGGTAATATTTATGCTGTTCAATAGTGCAATGACCTGGTTGCGTCAGTATTTTGTCCTGCACACCGGTAACCGGATCGATGCCGTGCTGGGCAGTCAGGTGTTTCGTCATTTGTTGCACTTGCCGTTACCCTATTTTGAACACCGTCCGACCGGCACGCTGGTGGCGAGATTACACGGGGTAGAAACCGTGCGTGAATTCATTTCTGGTGCGGCTGTCACGTTATTGCTTGACCTGCCATTTTTACTCATCTTCGTCGCAGTCATGTTCTGGTATAGCTGGCAACTGACTCTGGTGGCGCTTTTTTTGCTGTTGCTAATTACCGCATTAAGTTTTGCGGTCACTCCTGCTTTCCGCGAAAAACTCAATCACCAATTTTTGCTGGGTGCCAAAAATCAGGCCTTCGTGACCGAATACGTGGCGGGGATGGAAACTGTTAAGTCCTTGCAAATGGAACCGGTGCTGGAACAGAAATATGGCGAGTACCTTGCTCAATATTTGGCTGCCGGATTTGCCACGCGCCAACTATCCAATAGCTACAACGTTGCCGCCAATGCGCTCGAACAGATCATGACGCTGTCCATCCTCGTGGTAGGTGCAATTCTGGTCATGAAAAATGATGGCTTTACCATCGGGATGCTGGTCGCCTTTCAGATGTTCGCCGGACGCATGAGCCAACCTATGTTACGACTGGCCGGGCTATGGCAGGAATTTCAACAGGCCGATATTGCCGTCAAGCGTCTGGGGGACTTAATGGATACGCCTGCTGAGCCGCATGCGCTGGTACCCGCCCGTGCGCAGGGCGGGGCTGGTGGCAAGGTCGAATTGAGGGAAGTTAGCTTTCGCTATAACGATAAACTTCCCTACCTGTACCGAAATCTCAATCTGACGCTGCCGTCGGGAAAACTCACCGTACTGATGGGGCCATCCGGCTGCGGAAAGAGTACGCTGGCCAAGATGCTGCAAGGTTTTTACTGGCCGGATGACGGCAGCATCCTGCTTGACGGCTACGACATTCGTCATCTTGCGGCCAACGAACTGCGAGCTAACTTCGGCGTTGTTCCGCAAGAGACGCGTCTGTTCTCAGGTACGCTCTATGAGAATCTGCAATTGGCCAATCCTCATGCCAACTTTGAGGAAATTGTTAGCGCCTGCCAGATGGCGGAGATTCACGCCGTCATCGAGCAACTGCCGCAGGGTTATCAGACTGAAGTTGGCGAGAATGGTATCGGCCTGTCCGGCGGACAACGTCAACGTATTGCCATTGCGCGTGCGCTGCTCAAGCGCCCGCGTGTGCTGATCTTCGACGAGGCCGTCAGCAGTCTGGATCAGGCCACCGCCGAGCACTTCGCCGGCACCGTCAATAAGCTCAAAGGTCGTGTCACCATGTTGTTCATCACCCATCAGCTCCCGAAAGCGTTGCTGGTGGATGAAGTGTTGACTTTCGGTCAGCCTGAATCGGGCGCAACCCATTCGTGATCAATATGCCGAATAAGCCACAGACAAAACGCATCCGTCGGATGATAAAGTGTGCCTCACGTTTGTTGCTGCAGGGTTTCATCTGCGCTGCTGCATTGACTAATGCTACTCATGCACTGACGCTCAATGATGCCATCGAGCAGGCGTTGCACAACGATCCGATTTATCTTGCGGCAGAAGCCAATCTAGCGGTGAACCGGGCGCGCTCCTCGCAGGCATTCGCCAGACTGATGCCGCAACTCACTGCCAGCGCCAATACCAATGCCAATCGTCGCGATTATGCCATGCTGAACAATCGGGGCAACAGCATTCCCGAGCGCTACAACAGTCATGGGGTGCAAGTAAATCTGACCCAGCCGCTGTTGCACGCCGAGAAATACTTTGCACTCAATCAAGCGGTGTTGCTGGTGAATCAGGCCGACTACCAATTATTGGCCGCCGAACAGGAACTGCTGATACGGATGATTCAGGCCTGGCTGGACATCCGGCAAGGGCGTGACGCCGTTTTTGCAACTGACATCAAACTTGCGGCAGCTCAAAAGGAATTGGACTTGTCACAACGCGCGCTGGAAAAGGGCGTTATGTCCAGAACGGAGCTTGAAGCCGCGCAAGCCAGACGGGATCAGGCTCAATCCGAGCAAGTCACGGCGCAGACCGAATATAGCTTCAAACTGGCGGTGCTTGAGCAAATCATCGGTCAAGAGGTACTGCCGGCGGATATACCTGCAAACACCGTGCTGTCGGAGGGTTACGCGTCCCTTATTCCCGAGCAGAGCTCAGCCGAACTTTGGATTTCTCAGGCAGAAAACGGTAGTCCTACGATACTGGCAGCAAGCCGTGCACTGGAAGTAGCGAATGAAGAAGTGAGTAAACAGCGTGCCGGACATTTGCCCACGCTGGATATGGTGGCGTCATATAACAACGCGGTTCAGGGATCTGGATTGACGGGTGGTCAAGCCGGATTTCGCAACACCATCAACAGTCTAGGCCTGCAACTCAACGTGCCGCTGTTCAGTGGCGGCGAACAGAGTGCCAAAGTCGGTGAAGCACTTGCCATGCGGGACAAGGCCCGTTATGAGCTAGAAGCCGCACGGCGCAACACGCACCTCAAAATCAAGCAAGCATGGCTGGCCTGGAAATCCAGTTATACACGCCAACAGTTCGGTAAACAGGCGGTCAGATCAGCCACTATCGCCCTTAAATCAGCCGAATCGCAACGCGCGCACGGACTCAAGGCCGACCTCGATGTGTTGCAAGCCCGGCAACAGCGTGACGAAGTGATACGCGACCTGAACAAGGCGCACAACGATCTCATTCTAAATTACCTCAAGCTTAGCGCAGAAACCGGTCAGCTCTCAAAAAATGAGGTGTCAGGCGTGGAGCATAACGCGATTGGGTTACCCAAATGAAGGCTGTAAAAATGGATATACTGTCGAAGAAACAAAAAATTCCTCAAAATATTTCCGGCAAGAAACACTGGAAGCAACAGTTAACCGGCGTCGATCCGCTAGACTTCTCACCCGGGTTGTTGCGCATTCAGGCACAGCCGCCCCGGCCGTTCGCCCGCGCGGTATTGTATGGCCTGCTGATACTGTTTGGACTGCTGCTGATCTGGGCTGCTTTCGGTAAACTTGATGTGGTGGCCAGTGCCGAAGGCAAGCTGTTGCCGCAAAGTTATCTCAAAATCGTACAGCCCTCCGAGCAAGGCGTTATCCGTGAAATTCTGGTCAACGAGGGCCAGCATGTCCAGGCCGGGCAGACGCTGATGCGCATGGATACCACCTTGACGGATGCGGATGGTAGTGAAATCAAGTCTGACTATCTTGGTAAAAAAATTACCCTGCGGCGCATTGATGCGGAACTGACGAATCAGCTTTTTGAACGGCTGCCGAGCGAAGCGCTTGAACTGTTTAATCCTGTGCTTAACCAATATATCGCTAACCGAAAAGCGCTGGAAACGGCGTTGGCGGAAGAACATGCACTGCATGACAAAGCACAAAGCGAACTCGCTTCGGCACAAACAGTCAGCAGCAAACTGATGCAAGTTTTACCGCACTACCGTGCGCAGGACGATGCCTATCGTGATCTGGTCAAAGACGGCTATGTCAGCCAACTCTCTGCGACCGACAAAGCCCGCGAGCGTATTGAAAAGGAACAAGATCTCCAGTCGCAGCAACACATCATCACGGCTGCACGTGCCACGCTGCAACAAAGCCGAGAGCGTATCGGCAAGATCACCGCCGACTACCGTCGCCAGTTGCAAGCCGAACGTGCCGATATCAGCGACAAATTCGAGAAGCTGGAACAGGAACTGGCTAAGCAGCAATACCGGCGCGGTCTGCACGAACTCAAGGCGCCGCAGGATGGTGTAGTCAAAGACCTCGCCACGCATACCGCTGGCACGGTTATTAGTCCGGGTACGATTTTGATGACGTTGGTTCCTAATGAAGAAATTCTGCGGGCCGAAGTATGGGTTGCGAATCAGGACGTGGGTTTCATTCATACGGGCGAAAACGTCAAACTCAAACTGGCGTCGTACCAGTTTCAGAAATACGGCATGATTGACGGAAAAGTCGTCAATCTGAGTGCAGATGCCAGTGACACGCCGCAACAAAGTGCAGGACAAACCGGCACGCCAAACAATAAACCCGGCAATGGACAGCCTTCCAGTTATCGTGCGCTGATTGACCTCAAAACGCAGGAACTCGTTGTGGATGGCGTACGCCATAGCCTGACGCCGGGTATGCAAGTGACGGCAGAAATCCATCTGGGCAGACGTTCCATCTTTGAATATCTGCTGTCGCCTGTATTGGGCGCTTTTCAGGAGGCGGGGAGAGAGCGCTGAGGGGGATATTAATTTTGAGTCAGCGAAAGAGTAAATATGACTCTCTAAATCGTTGATCAAAACAGGATGCAAAAATAGGAACTGCAAAACATTATTGCTCTGGAATCGGTAGCAGAACGCCTAATACTGCACGGTGCATTACGGCTTACTGAGCTGCTATCTGTTTGAGTCTATTGGCAAGGTGCAGGGGTAAGCAACAACGTGGCTTTACAATCACGAACGCCCGCATATGGCGCTCGACGGGATAACCCCGAAACAGAAGCTGAATTGCTTAACCGACTCTACTTCTGACGCAAACTAGAGAAGGGGTATTGCCATGCAAACGATAGTGGTTGAGGAAATCGGATTTCATCCCAAGTCACTTTGTATTGATTTGGAAACATCGGTCGAGACAGAAGCCGTTATTTATAAAATTGCTGCCTGGAGGGCGGATACTGAGCAAAGTGAAGTATTCAAAGGACGGTTTCAAACTGCAGAGGTAACGCCTAAGCTAGATATGCTGACAGTTGGTGCATCGTTTCTGCTGGGACACAATGTAGTCGAGCATGACTTGCGTCTCTTGAAGCGAAATTATCCCGATTTGGCATTATTGACCCTGCCTGTCATTGATACGCTGCAATTATCTCCTATTGCCTTTCCGCAGAACCCATACCACAGCCTTATTAAGGATTATAAGCTGGTAAGAGATTCTATCAATGACCCATTAAAGGACGCACAGCTTTCCTTTAAGTTATTTAATGATCAGCGCGATGCACTTAATGCGCTCAATGTATCCGCGCCCGATGAACTGGTTTGCTATTATTTTTTGATGACGTCAGCTGAGGGCAATGGATTATCTAGCCTGTTCAGGAGTATTCTTCATGCGGCACGCCCGGAACTGGACTTGGTCAAAGAACTATACAAATCGGCGGTGCAGGGTAAGGTGTGTAACACACGGTTGGAAAAACTGGTTCAGGAGGACATAAATAACGTCACTCTGCACATGCCGCTAGCCTATGCACTCGCTTGGTTACGCGTGTCCGGTGGAAATTCCGTTCTCCCGCCCTGGGTCGGCATGCAGTTTCCCGAAACTAAAGTCCTGCTCAAGGAATTGCGTGACCAGCGGTGTAATCAGGCAGATTGCGCTTATTGCAACACAGTCCATGATCCTATCTCAGAGTTAAAACGCTATTTCGGTTTTGATGAGTTTAGGGCCGAGCCAGCTAATTTACAGGGCGGGTCGCTACAAGAAGATATTGTTTCAACTGGTATGCGTGCTGAACATCTGCTGGCTATATTGCCAACCGGCGGTGGAAAGTCTCTTTGTTATCAATTGCCTGCACTTAATCGCTATTGGCGTAATGGCAGTCTGACGGTAATTATTTCACCATTGCAGTCGTTGATGAAGGATCAGGTCGATAATCTTGTAAAACAAGGACTTTTCTGCGGGGCAGCGCTTAATGGCATGTTGAGTGTGCCTGAGAGACGCGATGTGCTTGAAAAAGTTAGGCTAGGAGATATTGGTATTTTATTGGTTTCACCTGAGCAACTACGCAATAAAAGCTTTATTGATGCGATTCGACATCGTGAAATCGGAGCTTGGGTATTTGATGAAGCACATTGCCTGTCAAAGTGGGGGCAGGATTTTCGGCCTGATTATATTTACGCCTCCAGATTTATTAAGGAACATATTCGTGATGAGTTGCCGCAAATCGCATGTTTTACGGCTACAGCCAAGGTCGAGGTGATTGAAGACTTACGCGCGCATTTTAAGGAGATTCTTGGGGTTGAACTGAAACTCTTTGCCGGTGGTCATGAGCGTAACAATCTTCACTATGAGGTAATAAACACGACGAGTCATGAAAAATTTGGCCTGATACATAAGATTCTCGGGGCAGAACTTAATGATTTTGAAGGTGGTGCGATTGTGTTCGCGGCAAAGCGCAAGAGCGCTGAAGATATTTCCGCTTTCCTGAAAGAGATGGGATGGAATTGCGCATTTTTTCATGCTGGCTTGCAGCCGGATGAGAAAAATGACGTGCAGCAAAACTTTATTAGCGGGGGGCTGCGCGTAATTGTTGCCACCAATGCTTTTGGCATGGGCGTGGACAAGCCTGATGTGCGCGCCGTGATTCACGCCGAGATTCCCGGATCACTTGAAAACTATCTTCAAGAAGCTGGACGGGCGGGGCGTGATCGTAACCAGTCGCGCTGCATATTGCTCTATGACGAAGAGGATGTAGAGGTTCAATTTGGTCTGGCGGCACGCTCTCGGCTCAGTCGTAAGGACATCGGAGAGATATTGCGGTCATTACGAAAACGATCGAATAAGGCCAAAGACAACAAAATTGTAATTACCTCAGGTGAAATATTGGCTGATGAGGATCAAGATTCAGAAATCGATGCTGAAAGCCGGGATGCAGAAACACGTGTCAAAACGGCTGTGTCATGGCTGGAGCGTGCTAGATTGTTGCAGCGCAATGAAAATGAAACCCGGGTGTTTCCTGCGAGCCTGAAGATTGGAAGTCTGCAGTTGGCAGGAGAGAAGTTGAAGGCGGCAAATTTAACCGTGGACAATCAAGCCAAATATTTGAAAATTGTCCAACTGCTGATTAATGCAGATGCAACAGACGGCATTAGTACGGATGAATTAATGCTGCAAACAGGTATGCATAGCGACGAGTGCATGCGAGTACTTCAACAAATGGAGTTGCTGGGAATTTTGAGTAATGACATCGGTATCACGGTGAGATTGCGTAAGGGGATTGCGAACTCATCACAGGATAGGTTTGTTCAGATTGCGACAATTGAGCAGGCCTTACTAGACTTGTTGGCAGAGCGTACCCCTGATTCTGAGGCCAACGAATGGCAAGAATTGAATCTTCGTAATCTTTGCCAAGGTGTCAAAGATCGCATTGGTGCCGAGGTGATCACAGATGACTTGTTGTCTTTGTTACGCGCTATGAGTCAGCCGTTCGGTAATACGCAGGCTGAACGTCCAAGTTTTGAGATCAAGAAGATTACGCGTGATCACTTCAGGGTTAAGTTGCGGCGCTCTTGGCAACAAATTAGAGAGATTAGTGACAAACGTCGCGCTATATCTCAAGTATTGCTGAGTTTCTTTTTGGGGAAATTACCTGCCGAAACGCGCGGTGCTGACCTGTTAGTGGAAAGCACTGCGGGCAAATTATGTGAAGTCCTGCGCGAAGACCTTGGCATGATTGGACAGATTCGGGATGAGGCAAAGGCACTTGAGCAGGGACTGATGTACCTTGATCGTATCAAGTCCATTCATTTGGATCGCGGACGTACAGTGTTCAGATCGGCCATGACGATTCATGTATTTGCTGATGAGGCCAAGCGTGGTTTCAGACAAAGCGATTATGTCGGTCTTCAAGAGTATTATGAGGAGCGAAATTTTCAGATTCATGTGGTGCAGGAGTACGCGCGTCTCGGGCTGGAGAAGCTCAATGATGCGATGGTTTTCATCGCTGCTTATTTTCGCTGGTCTAAAAGTGATTTCATTAAACGTTACTTTGCTAGTCGCAAAGAGTTGCTAGAGCTTGCAACAACGGGCGAGTCTTTAAATAGAATTGTTGATAATCTGAAACATCCATTACAACAGTCTTTAGTGGCCGACAAAAGTGATACGAACCGTTTGATTCTTGCGGGGCCTGGATCGGGTAAGACGCGTGTGATCGTACATCGCGTTGCATATTTACTGCGGGTTTTGCGTACGCCTGCGGATGGCATCATAGTGCTGACATTTAATCGTTTGGCTGCTTTTGAAGTGAGAAAACGGTTGATTGATTTGGTCGGGCAGGATGCTTATGGGGTTACTGTGCTGACTTACCATGCTATGGCTATGCGTCTCACGGGAACATCTTTGCGCGGTATGGCAGAGAAAAATGATACGCCTAATTTTGATGAGATCATTAGGAATGCAATAAATTTATTGCAGGGTAATGGACGACTGGGAGAAGATGACTCTGATGAGTTGAGAGATAAATTGCTGCAAGGTTACCGCTATATTCTGGTTGATGAGTATCAGGATATCGACGCAGATCAGTATGATTTAATTAGTGCGCTTACTGGCAGAGTACAGGCAGATCGTGATTCGAAGCTTACCATCATGGCGGTAGGGGACGATGACCAGAATATTTATGAATTTCGTAAGACCAGCAATGAATTCATCAAGCGTTTTCAAGAGGACTATCAGGCAAAAATTGAATATCTCATTGAAAATTACCGGTCAAGTTCACACATCATTGCGGCTGCGAATCAAATAATCTCGGATAACCCTGAGCGCCTTAAACAAGAACATCCAATTCGCATAAATTTTAGACGTCAAACTGATTTTTATGGTGGGCGATGGGAAAAGCTTGATAGCCTTGTCAAGGGCAGGGTGCACGTCGTTCGTTGTTCATCTGATGCCAACATTCAGGCGCAAATGGCGATGGCCGAGGTTCGCAGGCTTTTTGAGTTATTACCATCTGCTAATTGGGGGGATTTTGCGATACTTGCAAGGAGTCATAAGCTGCTTACCCCCATTCGTGCATATTGTGAGTTGAATGGTATTCCGTGCGTTCAAATTGAGAATGGTCGCACCGCTGAAAATCTTAAGCTGAATCAGCTAAGAGAAGGACAATTGTTGATTCGTCTGTTACTGAACTCAAGGCGAAAACTTGTTGCCAAGAGAACTCTGGTGCGCTGGATCAACAATCATGTCGCCAAACAACCTGCGAATCATTGGTTGAAATTGTTGCAGCAGTGTATCGAAGAATTTTGCGTTGCATGGAGTATGGATGAAATTCCGTCCAGCCAGTTGTTAGAGTGGATATTTGAGTTCAGTAATGAACAACGTAGTTCCATTGCAGGAAAACTGACTATTTCAACTGTCCATGCATCAAAAGGTCGTGAATTCAACCATGTCATTGTGCTCGACGGCGACTGGCTGTCGCAATCGACTCCAGAGGAAAGACGCTTGTATTACGTTGGAATGACGCGAGCCAAACAAACGCTGACATTGTTTGAGTTTTTCGATTCCCCCAATCCTTTTAGTATCACCATACGCAATCAGCGATATGCTCTATTAAGTGACTTAGGTTTTTATCCTCAGGCTGATCCAGCCCTAGACATAAAATTTATCGAATTGGGTTTGGCTGATGTGGATATGGATTTCGCAGGCCGCCTGCCTGCCGATGCTGCGATTCATCGCGCGATTGCCTCGCTGGTTGTAGGTGCTGAACTTCGACTGACAGGACGGGAACTTCAGACTATGGCGGGGATTGTTGTTGGGCGGTTGTCGAAAAACTGTAGCATTTCTGAGGTAGATGTTATTTCAATCAGCGTTTTTGCGATCGCATCACGTCATGAAGAGGCAGTTTCAGATGCGGGATGGCGCGATCGTCTTAAAGTGAAGTCATGGGAGACAATATTGTGCTTAATTAAGAAACGCTAAGCATGCTGGTGACTTGGTTGCGCTTAATTACAGACTGGGAGCTATTAGTTCTGATAGGTGTGCCATGCAATTATATCCGGCATAATAACAAATGTTTAAACGAAATCTATGGCTTACTAGGCGTTTTTTAAAGTACTTCGAGGGGAAAATTTATGAGCATGCGTCATAAGGTTTTTGTAAGTTACCACCACGCTAACGATCAGGTTGATCGAAACAAATTCGAAAATTTGTTTGCGGGAAAGCACGAAATAATGATTTCTAAATCAGTTCAGATTGGAGACATTGAACCCTCACTCGCAACTGAAACAATTCGCCAGAAGGTCCGTGACGAATATCTCAGGGAATCAACGGTGACCGTTGTGCTAATCGGTGCTCAGACTTGGCAACGAAAACACGTTGATTGGGAAATCGCATCCAGTATTCGAGATACAAAGCTAAACCCTCGGTCGGGATTGCTGGGTATATTCCTGCCTAGTTATCCTCTGTCTTCAGAGCATACCTATGACCCTCATACAATTCCGCCGCGTCTTTATGACAACGTTAATTGTGGCTTTGCTAGTCTTTATAAATGGAGTTCGAATCCTGACGATGTGCAGAAATGGATACATGACGCGTTTCTTCGGCGAAACAAGATAATTCCAGTCAATTCCTTCCCGAGTTTTGAGAGAAACCGCTCTGGCAACGGCTGGCAGCGCTAGAATCGCAGTGGCATCTTATTTTGAGCGGTATGTTGCTAAGGCGAGGGCTCGTAGCGCGTGGTTAATCACCAACACCCCTGATTGTCGTTTAGGGAATGCCTGATGCCAGATTTCACACGCCCACTTTTCGTTCTCTATGTTGCTTGGCACCCAGACTATCTTGAGGGTGCTGTTATTGCTGAAGCATTGCGTGAGCATTTCCGCCGTAAGCTTTATGAGAATATTGCCGGTGGCGCAGGTCTAAGTGTGATCTTTCGGTCGGTGCCTGCGACTGGCTCCACAACGCCCATGCTTATTGATCTCAAAGAGGCGGAAACAACCGCTGTTGTGGTACTTTTTGATCCAATGCTCGCAGCGGACCTTAGCTGGGCTGGATACGTTCGTGACCTCGTTGAGCGTACCGAAATTGATGGGCTAGGTACGCGTGTGTTTCCTGTCACTATCGATCAGTCAGCGTTGGCGCTAGGTATCGAAGAGCAGGCGCTTCGGTGGGACCACTGGACTGGCTCGCTGAAGGAGCGCAGTCGACAACTTATCAACGAACTCACCTATGAGTTCTGCCGGATGCTCAGACACTACCTTGAACACCTAAAGCACCCCGCCGAGGAAGATGCGGCCCTGGAGGCATATTTAAAGAAGGTTCAGATTTTCCTCAGTCACTCCAAGCATGATGAGGACGGTGAACGTATTGCTCGCCTGATACGCGACAGACTTAATGAAGGTCATGGGCTATCGAGCTTTTTCGATGTTCACGATATTCCACCGGCTCTTCGTTTTCACAAGGTTCTGCGCCTCCAAGTTAAAGTGAGCGCTATGGTTGCGATTCACACCGACTCATACTCTTCACGGGAGTGGTGCCGTCGCGAAATTATCGAGGCGAAGCGCTGGAGTGTGCCGCTCGTAGTGGCGAACTGCATAAGCGACATTGATGAACGCGGCTTCCCATATATGGGCAACGTTCCCGTTGTGCGCTTGGATTCGCAAGGTGCCGCAAACCGAATCGATTTTGTGATTGGTCGCTTGCTCGATGAAGTTCTTAAAGATTTTCTGTGGCGTTGTCGATTGGAACTGATTCGTGGTATGGCCGATCCTGCTGTGGTGTTTCTTCCTCGGCCCCCCGAGCTTATCTCGCTCGCATCTATTCCATTTACCGCAGATACTCCTGAACTGACTATTGTTTATCCTGATCCGCCGCTCAGTGCTGAAGAGGAATTGCTGTTCGCAGATGTGGCACCACGAGTGCGATTGCGGAGCGTCACCGTATGGTTGGCGGGAGGAGGGCGATGAGCTATCACGGGGTACTAGGTGCGCACGCTATTGCCATTTCGACATCTGAGAGTCCCGATATGCCAGTGCTGGGTTTGAGTAATGAGCACTTGCGCGATGCTATGGCAGAAATTGCGCGCCATATGCTTGCACTTGGTGCTCACCTTGTTTACGGGGGCGACTTGCGCGCTCATGGCTTCAGCGAGTTATTGTTCGAGTTAGTCGCCCGCCACTATCGTGATGCCGACGAGGGGGGTAATCGGACAGGAGTTGTCAACTATTTGGCTTGGCCTGTGCATATTCGAATGGACGTTGCCGACATTGCGAAAGCCTCATCCGATCTTAGCGGCGCAGCCGAACTCGTCTGCCTGACCATCGAAGGAGTACGTCAGACGACGGAAGAGCGGAGGCTGCTCGAACAGCAAGAGCCTACTGACGATGAGTGGTCGGCTGGCCTGACCACAATGCGACATGTAATTTTGTCGCAATCGCATGCTCGTATTGTCCTCGGCGGACGAGTCGACCAATACAAAGGGGTAATGCCTGGCATCGCGGAAGAGGCATTGTTATCGCTAAAAGCGCGACAACCACTGTTCCTTTTGGGCGGTTTTGGCGGGTGTGCACGTGACATAGCTGAGATGCTAGGCATAATTGAGCCATGGGCGGTATCTCGCTCAGGGTGGCCGGGGCGGAACGAGTTTAAGAACTTTACTGTGGCCGACCTTAATAATGGACTCACTCGGGAAGAGAACATGACGCTTGCCAGAACGCCGCACATTGATCAATCAATAGCTCTTATCATGCGCGGACTGCTGAATTCCAGTGGTACTGGTGCGTAAACAATAAATATTTTTTCGGGGTGCCATTTTATACTCGGAAAACTTTGCAATGACCTAGATGCACTTACAAAACGTTACTATCCCGACGGCAAGGCTATCACTTGCCGATTTGATATTAAGCGAGTAACTTAACTTCTTTGATGATAACTAGGAATTATGATTCATTCAAATACGGTATTCCCCTTTCGAGATGTCGTTCTTATTGCCGACAAACTAGGCGAGAGCGAAAAACTTACGCCAATTCATAAAAGACGTGATTTGGAAATGACGGACGCGCAGACGCTCGACACTTTGCGTTCCACGATCAATAGTCTCGGGTTGCGCGTCCATACATACAATGGACCGGATGATTTAGCCAAAAACGCCGCACTTCACAGTAACGATATCGTGTTATCCATTTACGGTGGGCGCGCATCCCGCAACCGAATGGCGCTTGTTCCTGCGATTTGTGAAACTTTTGGGCTGCGCTTTATCGGCCCAGATGTATATGGCAGAATCGTCGCTCAGGATAAAGAAGTCACCAAACGACTTGCATCCGATTGCGGCATCATCACGCCAGCGTGGCGCATCGTGCGCAGCGTCGAGGATCTAAGATATATCAGTGGTCTGCGCTTACCCGTAGTGATTAAGCCTTTAATGGAGGGGAGCTCTATAGGCATTGCCCAACGTAATCGCGTTGTCGATGTGGCCGACGTACTGCCGTTGGCAAAGGAATTACTCGAGACTTTCAATCAGCCGGTTCTGATCGAAGAATTTGTAGCCGGGCGTGAGGTTGCATATTCTAAAATTCAACATGCAGGTGCAGAATCCTGGGCTTTCAGTGAAGTTGTCATTGAAGGCAATGACGACTATTTTACAAACCACCTATTCGACGCCGATGAAAAATTGATACCAACAGTCGGGCGCACAATTCGCAATATCGATCATGAACTTCATGCCAATGACCGCGCGGCTATTGATACCTTTCTAACAATGTTTGGTGCATATGGTTATTGTCGCGTCGATGGGCGCTTGGCTGACGGAAACTTCCATTTTCTTGAGTTGACTCCAGATGCGTGGATAGCTCCCCGCGGACAATTCGCGCGAGGATTCACGGAAAAGGGGTGGAGCTACGCCGAAGTTATTGCAGCGGTTCTTGCTTCAGTAGACTAAGCCCGTCTGACTCAATCAGCCAAGTGCTAAGGTAGAGCGGATGATAGGGACGGCTGGCAAGAAAACAATATTGATTTTCTAACAAGACGTTTTCACCATAGCGAAAAGCCCAATATTCTTGATTCATTTTGGGCAGTTGCACTCGTTCGCTAGGCAGTTTCAGTAACTCCTGAGCCCGCGCGGGAAATCCCGCGTCTTTGATCACCAGCGCGGCATTAAAGCAGAGGGGCCAATAAATTTCTTGATCGGCGAAATCGTGATCGCCAAGGATTTGTAATATTTTTTCAACGCAATCCTGCGCTTGCTCAAACTCATTCGCCACCCAATGGGCCAGAGACAGATTCGATAGGATAGTGACTTCGCTAAAATCATCCCGTACGTAGCGTAATGCTTCACCCAGCAGTTGCTTGCAAGTATCAGGTTCCGGTTCGTCTGACAGCAGATCCACCGCAGCCATGTTGTTCAACAACAGATGACGGCTCGATGGCTTTGCTTCAAGAATCTGGGCTGCTTCTCCGATCATCAATCGTGCTTCTGCAATCTTGCCCATGCGTGCAGTCAGTACGGCCGTCGCAGCTTGTGATAAAGCTTTCGACCTTTGTAGGCCGAACTTGCCAAACCATGCAATACTTCGATTGAGATAGTCAATACAACCAGCATATCCCTCGATGGATTCGAAGAACCGGTATGCATAACCAAGAAGAGGGCTGTTTGCATAAGATGGATTATTGATAGCCGTTAAGAGACGAAAGCGCGCATGCTCTTGGTCACCGCGGCACCCTGCTATCAGCCCCTCGAGAAGATCCGCAACTAAACGTGTATCATCTTGAGTTGCACGCTGGCGCAGTTCTTCTGCGATCTGCAATGCTTGGTCATGCCCACCGGTTTCCGACAAGGCACAAGCGTGCATTGCAAGACTCATAGCGTCTGGAGAAAGCACTCGAGACAATAGTTTATCTGTCTGAACAAAGTTCCCCACGTCATATGCAAGCAACGCCGCCCATCGAAGTAATCCGTCATTACTCTCAGCGTAGAGGTTCGAATCAGCGATCACTGCAGAGCTGATAACTTCGACATACAAGCATGGATCTTGAGCACCCGCTATCTCCTTCGACAGCGCCTCAGTTGCGCGAAACAGGCCAACAACATCTTTAGTACGAGCGCATAAGCGAAAGAATTGACGTACCGCAGCAGCCATCCCAATACCTTCGAACTTGGAGTCAAATACGAGCTTAGAGTAATATTCGCGTAGCGCCTTCTCGGCAGCAGCGAGAAGCGGTTGAATCTCAGCTACTCCGTGTAATGCATCGGCTACTGTTTCGTTGTGGATTCTGTAAGTGCCATCTCGAACGATGATGAACCTATGCGTTTCTATCAACTCGCTTAGAGCTCTTTCCAAGAGTAGTGGTGAAGTCGCTGGCGAAATGGAAACTACCGTATCGACCAACACCGATCCGGCGATTGATTCGACGTGTGCTGAACAAGTCGCCAATATGATCCGAAGTAACGGCGACAATGAGGCAATATGTGTTTCGAGCGTCTTTGTCAGGTCACAAAGGACCTCCCCAACCTGCTGCGGACTTGCGATTTTGTGTCCGACCAAGACTTGGAACTGCATTTCTATAAGAGACCGCAAATTGCCGTTCCATGACATGTATGTCTTAGCTTCGATGGCAAAATCCGAACGCACGTTCATACGGATGAGGTGTTCCAGATGGCCCGCGTCCAAGCGTACTAAATCGAGCACGTAAAAATACCTACCCAAAGCCGTTAGTGGATAGAGTAGCTTCTGGTGCCCGTGCTCAAACTCGCAGTTATGGGAAGTATATTCGATCAGGAGATCAAGCCTGTGAACCGACTCCGTCCAACGAACCAAAGCACGTAAGCTACGATGGTCGCAGTATTGAGCCTCACGTATGACAAGTGCAATGGAATAAGACTCTAGAATTGACTCCGCATATTCCTCACAAATTCTGACTGCATCACTGCTGTCACTCGAAAGTAGTTTTTCAGATGAAAAATTTCCAAAAGAAAAGAGCCGAGATGCATAGTCGAGTGCGATCTTGTATACACTCCGCGGGCTCGGCAACTCGTCAATCAAGTCAGATCGCTTCTTTTCCCGTGCTGTCTTGAGCTTTCTTGATTTCAGGAATTTCTTTAACGTAGCCCACGGGACATCCGCAGAAGCTGCCATACTGTCCAGACGCTCCGCGCACCGTTGAATGAAGAAGCCGTCATGCAGACGCGCCGATCCGGTATTCCCTTGAATCTCCGGATCGACGATACAAAATGCCAAGTCAGCCACACCGGAACTAAGACTTAGTTGGTCGGTGAGGCGAGACTTCCCAACGCCGGGTGGAGAACGGATGATAATGGCAGCTGGCATTGCGCCACGTTCGCGCAGCAAATAGTTTTTGAGCAAGGCAAGCTCTGTGCCTCGATTGATGAATTCCAAGTCGTTTATCGAAATCATAATTCCTAGTTATCATCACCTAATCTCGGTATGTCCTTTTTAGTGCCGTGCGTAGACCATGATCTGTAACATGGGTGTAAATTTCTGTCGTCGAAATGCTTTGATGTCCCAGCAGTTTTTGTACGTAGCGGATGTCTAACCCCGCTTCTAACAACTGGGTTGCCGTTGTATGACGCAACATGTGTGGGGTGATGCGTCGCTCAATTCCCGCTTTGCTAGCGAGATCGCCAAGTAATATTCTCGTTTTTTGTGTGGTAAACGGGATTCCAGCTTCGGTAATGAATAGCTTTTTGGTTTCTGTGGCTCGGGTTAGGCGTATGGTAAGATACCGTGCTATGGCTTGATTCAGCTTAGGTTCAAACAAGTACACTAGTCGTTGTCTATTCCCCTTGCCTTGAATTTTTAGGCTGCAGTCTGGAAGGACAAGATCCTCAATATCAATTTTTACCAGCTCTCCGACGCGTATGCCTGTGGTCAGAAGTAATTTTGTTGCAATTCCAGTTACAAACTCTTGAAACTCTTTGTCGGTTGCTTCCAGATTAATCGCTCCTGTTAGTAGTTTTATTTCTTCGCTACCCAAAGCACGAGGTAAGCGTTTGGGAAGACGGATGCGTTCATTTAGGTTGTCGAACGGATTGATGGAAATCATGTTTTCTTGTTGCACCCAACGGAAAAGCAGCTTCAAACAGGCAATACGACGTTTGATAGTGATTTCCTTTAGTTTCCGCTCTTCACGTAGGTGTCGAATAAATTTTCGTAGATCGTCTTTATTGAGAAGTGATAGATTTGTTTCGTGCTGAGCATGATTTTGAAAATCTTCCAAATCAAAAG
The DNA here is from genome assembly GCF_000145255.1 of Gallionella capsiferriformans ES-2. Lineage (NCBI taxonomy): Bacteria > Pseudomonadati > Pseudomonadota > Betaproteobacteria > Nitrosomonadales > Gallionellaceae > Gallionella > Gallionella capsiferriformans. The sequence continues at coordinate 1,559,530 of NC_014394.1, read as the reverse complement.
TGTAGGCTCTAAGTGTGTGTTCAGAGAGGCTGACGGCAGAGCGGCAGTGAGATAAGAAAGATTGGCAGGCATCTTGTAAGGTCACGGTATTTTCCTATGGGTTGTAAATTTGGTGAAAAACTATGATGGTATAGACGTGCGACCCGCTTGTGACTCCATGAGTCGCCATTTATGTTTCTCAAGTACCAAAAATACAGCCCAAATTCCCGGTTCCTTTGATTGTGGGGGAGGCGGATCAGGTACTCGGCAATCGCCACATTCTCGGCGGACAGATTCGGCTAGCGGTAAAAAGGTCTGGGTGAGTCACTAACTGTTTGAATCGATTCAGTTCGATTTGCAAGAAATATCCGCACAAGCCACCTGCCGAGATTCTGAATGATCTGGTGGTCAGTACGCTCGGTCGGGAAGGGAAGTGGTTTGCCGCTCGAAGATGTACGATATGGCGATAGAACTGGCAAAGCAATCTCTAGTGGATCATCGAACATTAAATCGTGCTGCGTAAGAATATATTGAGACCGCATTCGTAATGCAGGCGGAGTGTTTCTGTAATCTTGCTCATGGATAACCTGTTGTTGGCCATGTGGCTCCCCGGTAAAAATCGCCGAGGTTGCCACGGTTATCCCGCGTACCGCTACATCTCTATTTGATTGTCCAGTTTGCCGTGGAATCGCTGTCCAGTTTGCCGTGGAATGCGTGTCCAGGTTGCTCCGGAATTCGCACATAGTTCGCATCTACACATAGGTGCCAATTGCAGTCCGTCAAAGTGCGGAGCTTGTGCGACTGGTTTCTGTAGCACAGCAGACGTTCGTACTTAGAATGTTTGGCTTCTCCAAGTCGGCCATAGCCGACAAATAGTGCTGTACTGTTAAACGACCGCAATGGTGCACATTCCAGACTATTTGGCTGTAAAGTGTCCACTGAATTAGGGGGCTATTCAAAATACGAATGCTGGATATAACATCGCATGGACTTATAAGTGACAAAACAAAATCACGACTGGCCTCGTTTCTGGGTTCCTCTGGGAGCGCTTTTACCGCTTGATGATTCCGGTTTCCTGCATGACCCGGACGACAAGCATTCCTACTATTACTACTCTGGCTACCAGCCCAAGCGGCTCCAGCAACTGATTGAACTTCCGGTAGCTATTCTCTTGGGCGAGCCGGGTATTGGCAAATCTACCGCGTTGAAGGTCGAGTCGGATCGCTTGAAGGCTGAGGGCGAGGCATGCCTATACAGGGAATTGAACCAGTATCACACCGACACGCGTCTTATCAATGATCTTTTTGAATCGGCAGAGTTTCTGGCTTGGCAGCACGGCCATCATCATTTGACCTTGTTGCTGGACAGCTTGGACGAATGCAGCTTGACCATACCTGCCGTTGCCAGAATTCTGGCAGCGCAATTGGAGAGTATTCCAACACATCGCCTGTCCTTGCGATTGACCTGCCGCACCTTCGATTGGCCTGAGTATTTAACGAAAACATTGCGTAAGCTTTGGCCCGGCAAAGAGGGCGAGGCAGATCGCATGAGCGTATTCGAGTTGGCTCCGTTGCGCAAAATGGACATCCAAAAGGCCGCTGCCGACCGCGGTTTGAATGGAGATATATTTCTCGAAGAAGTCCTGTCCAAGGAAATTCAGCCTCTCGCTAGCCACCCAATCACATTGAATATGCTGCTCGGTTTATTTGGGCGGCCTAACGGCCTGCCGAAACAACGCGCCGAGTTGTATCGGCAGGGCTGCGAAACGCTTGCGGAAGAGCACAGCTCATTCCGAAATGATGCCGGTCATGCCGGTAAGCTCAACAAGCGTCAACGCATGGCGGTTGCTGGGCGCATTGCGGCACAAATGATATTCGGCCAGCGCTCATCAATCTGGCTGAGTAACGAATGGGAAGCCGATGTCGGCGACCTCATCGAAAGCGAAATGATCGGTGATGTTGAGCATGCAGACGGACATGACTTTCCCCTTGACTCTCGTACACTCAAGGAAACCGTCGAATGCACCGCCCTTTTTTCCGGACGTGGCGAAAACAGGACAGGCTTTGCCCACCAGTCCTATGTCGAGTTCCTGGCGGCCTGGCATCTGTACTCACGCGGATTGGATGCACGGCACACCCTGCCGTTGTTGCTTCACCCGGACGATAAACGCATCCCGCCGCAGCATACCGAAACGGCCATCTGGCTAGCGGCGCTTGATGGCGAGATTTTCGACGCCTTGGTGAAAAAAGAACCGCTGCTTTTATTGCGCACCGATTTATCAGACACGACGGATGTGCAGAAAGCTCTGTTGGCGGAAACTTTGCTGCAAGCCTACGCTGCCGGAGCCGAATTTGACCAAGATTGGGGGCTTCGCAAGCATTACCGAAAACTGAAGCACCCCGACTTGGCAGGGCAACTACGCCCCTATATTGCCGGGCTAGGGGTAAGTCTTGTCGCACGCAGGGCTGCCATGGAAATGGCTGCATCATGCGAAGCCAAGGAGCTGACTGAAGAATTGCTGTCTGTTGCCTTAAATCCTGATGAGCAGTCTCACTTTAGAGAAGAGGCTGCTTATGCGGCTATCAAGCTTGCTAACGACAATCAACTCGCGCGGCTGCGCCCCATTGCCTTGGGGGAGGCTGGCGACGATCCAGAGGATAGGCTCAAATCGGTTGTCATTCCCGCACTGTGGCCAGCACATGTTTCTGCTAGGGAAATCTTCGGTTTATTTATTAAAACGCGGAGTGAGCGCTGCTTGGGCGTTTTTCGCTACAAACCAGAAGAGTTTGTAGCGAAATTCACTAACAATGACTTGTTGGTAGCGTTGCAATGGATTGCTGATGATCAGTGGAATTACGAAGCTTTTTATGCCAATCGCCTTAAAGATGCCGTCATGAAGCAGGCGTGGAGCAAGTTTGATGACCCTCATGTACTTGAACTCTTTACCAACACCGCCTGGATTTGCATTGACCGTTATGAGAATTTGTTCAATCGGCGCGGCGAGCGCGAAGAAAGCTGGCTGGAGCAAGACGACCCAACAAGAAGAATAGCTATCATGGCCTTGCTGAATGCCGAAGCACGAGCAAACAACGAGCGCGATCCAGTAAACCTGATTTACGGGGAACGGAAAATCATCCTGCCCAAGGATGCTGGTTGGCTGTTGGAAACCTACAAACAGAACGAACATCCTGATTTGAGGGACAAACTGACAAAGTGTATTGATGCATTCATGCGGTGGGATTCCGATACATCGTGGCTTGATGCAGTTGTTTCTGCAGCTGCTGAAGATGTCTGTCAGCCTGAATCACCTCTGGCGGATATTGTCGCCAAGTATATGGAGCCAATATGGCTGGATTCAGAAGATGCGCGGGTATCTAAAGAGCTACACCTACGGAAAATTAATAGGAAGAGCAATATTCCATTGCCACTCGACCCTCCACCTCCTGTGCGCATTGAAGAAGCATTGCGGGAATTTGAGTCGGGCCGAAATGATTCATGGATGGAACTGTGGCAGGAGCTTTTTCTATCTGATGATGCAATCAATTATTCATGGGATTTTGACAATGTTTCGAAATCCCGAGGTTGGCAGCGTGCAACGTCACGAGATCGTTCACGTATTTTGGCCTGTGCAAAAGCATGGCTTGAAGATGAACGGATCACTTCGCAAGATATTTTCCCGCATGATCGTTCGGTCAATAATTTGTATGCTGCAACTTATCTGGCATTGCGACTGTTGTTCGATGAAAGTACCTCAACGCTCTTGAGTGCAACATCTGATGGTTGGAATCGGTGGGCAACTTTCCTGGTTGCATACCCGCTAGACCAAGATCGTGAACAGCGCGAAAAATTAATGCAATTGGCTTACATGAAAGCGCCAGAAGTCGTGCTGAAAACCTTTCGGAAATTAATCGATACGGAAATTACGGCTTCACAACCTCCGCATAGAGCTAGAGAGTTGGCATGTATATGGGCTGAGCCAGTGGCATCTATGATTGGTGAGTATCTGCTTGTGCCTGATTTGAAGTCTGAGCAAATCTCCACCTTACTAGAAATATTATTGGAGCATGGTGATGAAACCGCTTACGAGTTTGCGTGTGGCTTGGTCAGGGCGACCGATAAGCAGCCTATGGCGTTAACTGCTGCGAGGATACTGCTCGCTTATCAAACGCAGCGTTGCTGGAAACTGATTTGGGAAACCATGTCCAGAAACGCTTCATTTGGCGAAGAATTGATGATGGGGCTTGCCAACTACTCACATAGGAACGGCAGTATTTTGACTCGCCTCACAGAACCGGAAATTGCCGAACTGTATTTTTGGCTCGAAGAACATTTTCCTGCCGCGGGTGATACTCACTATCCCTCTGGAGAAGCTCACACGGTAACAGCTCGCGACCAAGTGGGGCGTATGCGCGACAACTGCCCGAGCTATTTATCCAGCTTGGGTACGACGGAGGCCATAGAGGCTTTGGATTTGATTTGTTCGCGCCTTCCTAAAATGGACTGGCTGAAATTCCAGCTTAACGAAGCCAGACGGGCATTGCGTAAGCAAACCCTGCAAGAGCTCACGCCCTCAGAATTGATTTCCTATACGCATCGCAGCGATGCACGGCTTGCCCGAAGCAGCGCCGAGCTCATGGATGCTGTGCTGATATCCTTGCAGCGATTACAGCAAAGGCTGCACGGGCAACCCCTTATGGCGCCTTTCTTGTGGAACCTGTCCGGAAACGGTGATGTTGGACGCCCCAAAACCGAAGATCGCATTACCGACTTTATTCAGGACCATCTGCAAAGAGATTTACCGACTTTCGTGATTGACCGCGAAGTCCAGGTCAGAAACCTCAAAGAGCGTGGTATAGGTGAACGCACCGATCTGAAGATAGAAACCAAAGATCAGGATGGACGATCCATCTCTGTCATTATCGAAAACAAGGGATGCTGGAACAAGGAGCTCATGACCGCGATGCAAAGCCAGCTCTATGACCGATATTTGAAGTTGGCCGGAGAGGCGTGTGGAATTTATCTGGTCGGGTGGTTTATGTGTGGCCGCTGGGATAGCAAAAGTGATTGCGTTTTCAAGGATACGAAAGAAGCGCTTCTTGCCGAACTCAATGAACAAGCCAACTCTATTTCTAGCGACAAAGAGCGGCTGACCGCTTTTGTGCTTGATGCCACCTACTAATAAATGACCAACTCCATCCGCTAAGCCACCATAGATTTCGTAGACACTTTTGAATGCATGCTCAGGGATAGCCTCAGGTCGGCTTTGTATCGGAAGCGGACTTAATCGACGGCGTGCGTCATCGGCAGCTATGGCCGATTGCCCGACGACCCATTTTCGGCCTTTGCTGACGTTCGACTTTATTAAAGACAGCGACCTCTTTGGGTATGCAAAGCAGTCCTCTGTGGTGTCCAAGAGGTTGGGGCGATTCATTGAATTGTCAGTCGTGGAGACCGATATCTAGCTTCGTTCAACAAGATCGATAAGGCGTAAATAGCGCGAATCTGATGTCAGGTCAGGTTCGGTTTCCGCAATCAGTGCTAGCACCTTCGGTAACTCATACGGCGGACGGGTGAGGACCTGAGGTGTAGTTCTGTTCATCAAATCCAGCGTCGCTTCAGGGAATAGAACAGTAATCGGCTTTTCATCATTGATCTCTCGGGTGAACCGGTAGAACGGGTGGTCATCTGTCTCCACCGGCACCAAGAACTTCTTCACTGTTTCGTAGACAGCCGGGAAGCTATCGCCGGTGTCATCAAGCAGACCGATCCACGCCCTTATCGATGCAGAGGTCCTGTATCGGCTTTCTCTCGGCCAGTCCTCGTTGATGATCGGGATGACGTGTTTGGCCCAGCCATTCTCGTTACTCTGTCCAACCTGGCACAACCAGAAAATGAACTGGTTCCGAGTCTCATCAGACATCGCTCGAAGAACCGAACGCATTTCACCTCGTGTAAGACCGCTTGGCTCATCCGGGTGAAACACTCGCATGAAGCCTAGCCATTGGGCGGCAACCTTTAAGAGGTCGTGATCCCAAGAATATCCTTCGATCCTTGGTAAGAGGTCAAGCAGATGCGGTTTGATGATCTCTGACAACGGCGGCCAAGGCACTCGCCCACAATGAAGAAACCCGTTCCATGCAGGTTCAGAAGCTGGATGCTCGAAGGTCAACATTGGAATAAGGCGTTCCTTAGTCCAGGCAGGATCGACGAACATGAGCCAGTTCAGCTTGCTGCTCGCTATCGACACGGCATGATCCGAACCCTCACCTGGTGCAGAAAATAGGCGCTCGACACGAGACTTGATGTGATCTGGGATTAGTGACTCCGCCTCCTGCTTCACTCCGGGTACTGCACGAAAAAGAGCCCCTGCACACATGCCGACGGGGCCGTTGATCGCATGATTGAGGGTGCGCCGGGACCGTTGAATGACTTTTTCACCTTGGCGGACCTCACCAATACCGCTCTTCGCGGCATCTGTTCCACCGTTCAGGATGCCATCGACGATGTGATCGTAGACCGTCCAACCGAGATCATTGTCAAACTCAAGTACCGCAGCCAAGTTCTGTTCGAGCCATCTGCCCAAGGTATGGCGCAGTTCGTCGATAACCGCATGTGGGAGTCGCGCTACTCGGTTCAGGAATACTCGTCTCAGCCTGGGCGTGATGTCTGCGGAAAGCTCATTGATCATGGATGTCCAGAACGCCTCTGGGTAGTCGTCAGCCCTTCCTGCAATCGTCAGCGCAGACAACGCCTTGCGCGGATTTGCTTTCACCAAGCCAGTGAAGGGGCGCTTCTCAGTGAGGCTGCCAAAATCCCGCTTGGACTCTTCCTTTGCCCTGGTGACTAACTCGTTTACGGGAAGACCCAGGATTGCATCCGGTTTTTCGTCCGTAACGATCATACCCCCGTACGACCCTGATTCGATCACCGTAGAGGTCGCCCAACTGTCGCTCCAACCAACAATACCTCTGATCATCGCGGCAAGCCAATCAGTGCAATCTGCCGACAGCTCACAACCCTGTAGTTCGAGATATCGGGCGTATCTGGTGGCGAACTCATCCCGCAGCCCTGAGAACTCCTCGTCAGTCCAGCGGGAAAGCTGATCGGGGCCTGTCAAGATGCGGTCGGTGAGTTGATTTCGTTTCTCCTGAGAGAACTCTCCCCATCGATCCACCAGTAGGAAAAGGAGCTCTCGGACCACATCGGTGTCCCAGAATATCTCCTGATCTAAGGACAAGACTTCTTCGGCAACATGGTTGGCCTCAAAGGCGTATTTCTTGTTGAACGCATACAGTTTGAGCTTCCGGAAGAAGAACGACTCTGTCGTAGACCAAGTCGTAGCATGTGCATTCGCCAGTTCTGGCCACTTGGCAGCTATTCGGTCAAAAAGTTGGACGAACCAAGTCACAACCTTCGCAGCTTCCGTGATGTACTCTTTCCCATCGACCTCACGGTCCGGATAACAGGTCGGTGTCTGGAAGTAGACGGTCTCGATATCCCCCAGCAGCCCTGAAGCGACGGTTAGCTGTTCCTCCAAGGCACCAAATACCTGCGGTAATAGATCGTCGGGGACGTCTAAGTCTTCGTTGTGCCGTTCGAGGAACACAACTTCCCACTGCCCTAGGTCGCCGAGATGAATTTTCTCCCAAGGCACACTCGGCGGTCTGGACTGCCCCAAGCCAAACGGTGGCTTGATCCCCAATCGCGGCGTCACAACCCTCCGGAATTCTCGTAGAGCACTGGCCGTCCAACCCTCCGCATTGATTCGTTTCTTCAAGTCGAACCATCCGCCATTCCATTGACGATTGCGAGGGTCTCGATGGTGTTCGAGGATGAGGCTCCAGATATGACGAGCACGCTCGTTAAGTGTCTTCGAATGCTCCACTTGCCACTCGAACTGTTGCAGCAGTCGCGGATGCAGTCCGTTCTGCCGAATGGCCCACCAGGCCAGCACAGGGCTGTCGATGGATTTGCTGATCCAGGTGATGAGATGGCCAAGCCTTATCGGGGTCGCCTCGAAGCCGTCGGCCTGTCGCCCACCCAACCGATGAAACTCATGTGGATTGTCGTCTTCGTCGCGCCAGGCAAGCAGGTCGTCATTGCTGACACCCTGTCTGCGATCATCCTCAGAGATATCTCTCAGATCGTCATCGAGTCCATAAGCGACCCCAGGATCGAATACTTCAGAATCGTCACCATAGCCGCTGTTCTGTTTGGCTGACCGGATATTTGCATCCATTACACACACCCATTCCGGATGAGGTGCCGGATCAGCCTCCGAGAATAATTTCGCCCCCTGCACTGTGCGAAGGACATGAGCAACTTGGCCACGCTCATGAGTGGCCAGACCCTTCGGGTCATGCTGGCTTTTTGCGATTATGGATGCACGCCACCTGCGCGGATCGTCGGCCCGGTCTGCCCAGGCTTCCATGCTCTTCCACAACACCGGATGATCGGAATAGGCTATGGCTGTGACGCCTCGGTCACGCCACTTGGCCTCGATCTCCTCAGGAAGCCCAAGGTCAAAGGCATAGAGTCTAGACCGGTCATACTGGCCGTCATGGTTGAGACCTTGAAGCAGATATTTGATTGGCGGGTCTTCCGCCTGATAGCCGACCAACACGACAGTATATCGTTCGAGGAGATGCCTGATGAAGTTGGTGGCCCATCCTTCTGAGAGGTAGGCACGTCCGAAGTCCGCGCTGCTCAGTACGTAGGAATGATTTTCAGAGGCGGCATCCACCAGTCGCCCGTGTAGATACGTGATCCCCTCTATCTTCGATCCGAAGTGCAGATCGGGAAAAGCAGGCGGCACGTGCTTGTCCAGATCCCCTCCCTTCGGCCCCACCTCGAACAACCGGTCGAAGTTGGTCGTGACAATCTGTGGTACGCCGCCCTGGCTCGAAGAAATTCGCTTGATCAGACCGTGCTCACGTCCAAAATTTGTAGTTTCTAGAGGAACATTCAGCCGCTCTGTGACCAGAGCGTTAACTTCATCCTTACCGTATTCAAGGTGGAGGAGGTTGAAGATTTGGTCGAGTGGGACATTCGCTGCAGATTGATCAACCAACCATGGCCGAAACGCGACCATAATTTCGGAATCGGCTGGCGGGTCAAAGAATTCTATTACGTACCGAGTGAGGTCGACAAAGTTCGGCATTCCAGAGGGCACGGAAACCCCGGCGCCGCACAAAAACACAACGCGACCAGCATCACAGCGATCTAGAAGAATATCTGGTATGGAAGGGCTATCGTGATGGAATCTCATGTGCTCAATATATCATCAATCCCGTAGCGACAAGGAGCATGAGAGCCATCAGCCAGTGCTGGATCAAACGCGGCAGAAGGTCGTACTGAAATACTGGCGAGACGCAGCTATGGGTCTAGTCCGGCTGTAACCTGTCCGACGAAGCTGCCATTGGGGACAATGACCGCTGACAGACACGTTGCAGCCGTTGGTGGCGGTATACCCAAATGGCTGCAAAGGCCGAACTAGAGTCATTCAATTTCACAAATTCGCATTAGGTTGACGGCCTGCTGTCAGCAGTAAAGCGGCCAATCAGTTGTTTGACCTTGATGGTCTGGTTAGTCTCTGGAACTGCACCTCACGCCACTTCGGGAAGAGTATCTGCTGTACTAAATATAGCAGATATTCAAGGAATGATGATTAAATTGGCCGAACAGTTTTCAGCCACTAATCGCGAGCTGGCTGCAGATGATTCTTATAGATCGAAAATGTTTGGTAAATCACGACCACCGTAAACTATGCGTTCAATCCTGATGACCTCTCCCATGAGACGGAAGAGAATGGCATAGTTTCCAACGGTTGCCATACGTGCTTCCTCGCCAATGTCGGGACGAAGCTGATAGATTAGCGGGTTACGCTGGATGTCGAAAAATTTCGCACGAATGTCCTGAATGAATGTAACGGCTCGACGTGGATTATCCTGGGCAATATAGTATGAGATGTTATCCAGATCACCTTCAATATAGCGTGATAGTTCCAGTTTCATCATTTTTCGATACTTGTACTCTCGGCGATAGCCTGATACTTGCATTCAAGGCGATCTAGCACGTCGTCCGGAGAAATGCCTGGAGTTTTGTCATTTACGGCTTCTTGCCAGACACGACGCAATTCGGTAACGCCTTGCTGGCGCAAGTTGCGTTTGTATGTCCAGTCGCGTAGCGCATCACGAATGACTTCGCTGCTTGATGCATATTCGCCGGTAGCAACGGCACCACGGACGATATGAACCATTTCAGGTGGCAAGGCAATACTGATTTTTTCGGCGGTAGCCATTGGTGTTCCTTTGAGCTTATGGTAGGAATAATTCATACCATAATAGCAAATCTGAAGAAGGTGACAATAGAAAACGTTACAAAGAATTTAGCTCATGTCACTAATCACTTGCCGGACTTTTGCCGGATTTGGTTATGCGTCGTTGTGCGATGTAGTGCATGGTTGTAACGGAAGACCGCAACGTATAACTAATTAAATCGACATGTTACAAATTGAATGCTATTTCGACATCCAAGGGGTAATCTGCTCGTTCCTTCAAAAAACAACGGGTTAGAGAAAAAATGTTCTAGTCCGTTTGTAATTTTGTGGTGGCCTTCAGGCGCTTTAAAGAGAATTTTTATTTGAAAGTCATCTTTTCAGTAAATAGAGAGTGATTGAGAGATATTGCGCGAAAAAGGATTCGTTGATGAAAAACAAGAGTGATATAGCAGAGACAGGTACTTGAAAATTTGACACCTCAAGTTTTTTCATGATTTAATTCGCGCACTTTCACTTAAGTGTGGAGTACGACTGGCCAACGGTAAATTGGCTGCGACGGCGTACTGTTGCCCTATTTAGGTTTAGGATAAGTGTACGAATCTCGACGTTTCACATTGGTTAGTCACCAATTCTCATGTAGCTTCTCGCTACAAATCCGTCCTGAATTCCTACGGGATTTATGGATATCACAACTAAAGTTAGTAGCGGACAACGTCCAGCGAACCCTTGATCTGCCTTTGTCTAGGCAGGACATTCAATCTGTAATAAATCAAAAGAAAGTAAAGCAATAAGTACCCTCGATGCGGGCGCACTACATCCAGAACCTACATGCACGAAGCCCGATGGGCTTTTTAGCAGTTGGGTTGGTGGCATGTTGGTCAGCGCTGTATTGCTGTTCGTCGTTCTGTCTGATCTATGGTCAGGACAAACAGACGTAGAGTGGGAAATTTGTATTGAAATCTGGAGGATGAAGTTACATGGATGTTCATTAGGACTAAGTAGTTTGTTGTATTGCAGTTGTTTCATGCTTCACGTTTCATAGCTTCACATGCACCCCTCTGTCACTTCAAAAGTGCCAGATTGTGCTCGAATATCATTAGCGGAGCCAGCAGAGCTGGTGAGGATGCGGTATCGGGATTGGGGAAAAAAGGGGGTCGTGATTTTATGCGATTGTGTTTAGTGGTGGTAGCTAGATGCACCAAGAGTGACCCGGCGTGTGTTGTAAAAGGTTGTTGAATTAACCCTTTGGGAAGGCCGTTCGTAGCGGCATAAGGTTTTAGTGATGATGTTTATCATGTTGTGCAGATTTGGCAGAAATGTGGTCTGTGCCATACCTACCCGAGTAACTTACGTACAAGCCAGGCTTATGCCAAACGAACTCTTAGTGATGACTACAATTTCATCCCGTGGCGATGCGGATATCGCTGCTGATTAGACTGATCGGCGAAAAAAACTTTGGTTGTACCGATTTGATACTTAGGCTATTGATTATCAAAAGGTGAGGTGAATAAATGAATGAGGAAAAGCTGTCCGCCGAAAATGTGGAGATTGCCGATCACCTGATTCGCCTCACCCATAATCAGCGCAACAGGGGATTCTGCCTGTGTTGTTTTTTATCTGCGCAACGTAAAAGCTAAGCACACCACTATTCTCCCCCCCCCGAATTTTTCCCCCATTTCGGCAACTCTCTTGGTTATTCCCAATTTAATGGCTTGTCATTTGGTAGCTTATAAGCTACATTTATTTCCATGATTGAAATTTTCCGATACAAAACTGAGGATGGTAAAGAGCCTTTAACCGAATGGCTTCAGTCGCTGCGCGACAAGCAGGCGCAAGCCAAGTTTCGAATGCGGCTTAAACGTCTGGAGTTGGGGAATTTCGGTGACTGCGACCCCGTTGGTGAAGGCGTACAGGAATTACGGGAACATCTTGGTGCGGGTTATCGGGTTTACTTTGGTCGTCATGGTCAGACGGTTGTTATTTTGCTGTGTGGAGGATCCAAGAAAACACAGCCAGCCGACATCAAGACTGCCAAGCTGTATTGGGAAGATTGGAAACGGAGACAAGAATGAGTAAAAAAATTAGCGCGGCGGTATCACATCATGAGCGCGAAATTGCAGAGTTGCGTGCGGATCGCGAACTGGCCGTCGAATACATGAAAGCCGCCATGGAGTCGCTCGATAATCCTGATGATCGCGCTGCCGGACTGCTTGCATTACGCACGGTCGCAGAAGCTTACGGCGGACTGGGTGCGGTTGCTGCTGAAGCAGGCATCAGCCGAGAGACGCTTTATCGCACGCTGTCAGCTAAAGGTAATCCGACCCTGAAAACATTGCTGGCTGTATTGAAGGCCGTCGGCATGAAACTTTCAGTTGAATCGGAACATCCTGCCACGGCATAAGTTACCCGCTATTTTCGCACTGGTGTAAATCAGCACATAACGACCGTAAAGGGGTGACAATTGTTTTCCTTTCAAGACAAGGAGAACGACCTGAACACCGATATCCACATCAACTCCCACCGCGTGCAGTGGAACAAAGGTAAGCAGGTTGGTCAGAAGATGTCGCTGAAGCTGAAGATGATATGGGCAATTCGCATCCGGCTTCAGTTGGCGCATCAGGTTCGGGAGCTTGCTCTATTCAATCTGGCCATTGACAGTAAATTGCGCGGCTGTGATTTGGTTTAGTTGCAAGTGCGTGACATTTCACAAGGCGGGCAGGTTTTACAACGCGCTATCGTCATGCAGCGAAAACGCATCGGCCTGTGTAGTTTAAAATATCCGAACAAAAACGCGATGCGGTCACCGCATGGATTGCCCAGGCGCAGCTTAAATCAGAACAGTTTTTGTTCCCAAGCCGCATATATGACTCGCCACACATTTCGACTCGGCAATATGCCATAATTGTTGAGCAGTGGGTGACTTCCATCGGCCTCGACCGCAATTCCTATCCGTCAGGAGATGTTGATCGCCTCAATTGAATTGGTTGATTTGTTACCGTTAGGACGTACTTGATTTGATTTAAGCAGCTGGTTTGATGGGCTGTAATTCGTCGATGTGGCGCATAGCTAAGACGGATATTTTTTCAGTGTATCTTTGAGTCAGTCGGCTGATTTGATGTCTAATACCGATTGTCGACTTGAGTATTTAAATGGGCTTTATTAACCTTGGTTCATGGATTTATTAGACAATTATTATATAATAAATTCTTATAAAACAACGCGCTAGGTTTGTTTGAATTTTGGATTGTGATTCCTGTTGTCGTGGGTTCGAGCCCCATCAGCCACCCCAAATTAAAGCCGCTAATTCAATGAGTTAGCGGCTTTTTTCTTGTGCAAATTTTTGCAAAATTGTCTAATTTATACCTAAATCAAATATCTCACTGCGATGGAATTGCTTGCCCTGTCGGATGCTGGCGGGGTCATTCTGAAGTTATTGGATGACTGTCGTGTTTTTGTGCGTGTTTCGCTTTATCATGCCGCACTCACAAACCATCCTATATGCCATGTCAGAAGAACAGCGCCGTCAGTTACAGCAACAGCTATGGAATATCGCCAATACCCTGCGCGGCAAGATGGGGGCAGATGAATTCAGGGATTACATTCTGGGCTTCATCTTCTACAAATACCTGTCCGAGAAAATCCAACGCTTTGCCGATGCCGAGCTGGCGCAGGAAAATCTGCACTTCGCTGCGCTCAAGGAATCCACCGAAGAAGGCCGTGCCTATATCGCCGCGCTGGAAGAAGCTGCTCTGGGTGAACTTGGGTATTTCCTGAAGCCATCCGAGCTGTTCCATGCCATCGCCATGAAGGGCAGCAATCAGGAAGATGAACACAAGCTGGGCGACAGTCACAATTTCATTCTCGCTGACCTGACCCGGATACTGAAGAACATCGAGCAAAGCACCTTGGGTACGGAGAGCGCCGACGACTTCGTGAACCTGTTTGAAGACTTGGATTTGACATCATCTAAGCTGGGTAACAGCGAGAAGGAGAAGAATGCGCTGGTCGCGAAGGTGCTGACCCATCTGGACAAGATCGACTTCAATCTGTCGGATTCAACTGCCGACGTGCTGGGCGATGCCTACGAATACCTGATCGGTGAGTTTGCCAGTGGCGCAGGTAAAAAGGCGGGGGAGTTCTACACCCCTCAGCCTGTTTCAACCTTGCTTGCCAAGCTGGTTACAGCACAAAAGCAAACGCTCAAGAGTGTGTACGACCCGACCTGTGGCAGCGGATCGCTGTTGCTGCGCGTCAAACGCGAGGCCAAGCAGGTCGATAAAATTTACGGCCAAGAGCTGAACCGCACCACCTACAACTTGGCGCGGATGAACATGATTCTGCATGATGTTCATTACGCTGATTTCGATATCAAGCAGGAAGACACGCTGGAGCGCCCTCAACATCGTGAGTTGCGCTTCGATGCCATCGTCGCTAATCCGCCGTTTTCCGCCCAGTGGAGCGCCAGCCAGTTGCACATGAGCGATGACCGCTTTTCGGTATATGGCAAACTCGCGCCTGCCAGCAAAGCCGATATGGCCTTTGTGCAGCACATGGTCTATCAACTGGCCGAAGAAGGCACGATGGCGGTGGTGTTGCCCCATGGCGTGCTGTTTCGTGGCGCTGCTGAAGGGCATATCCGCCAATACCTGATTGAGCAGTTGAACTGTCTCGATGCGGTGATTGGCCTGCCTGCCAATATCTTCTACGGCACATCCATTCCGACCTGCGTGCTGGTATTCAAGAAATGCCGCAAGAATCCTGACAACATTCTGTTCATTGATGCCAGCCAGCACTTTGACAAGGTCAAAACGACCAATGTGATGCGTCCTGAGCATATCCAAAAAATCGTTGATACTTACAAGGCGCGGAGCAACGAAGAGAAGTATAGTCATGTGGCGAGTATCGAGAGCATCAAGGCCAACGACTACAACCTGAACATTCCGCGTTATGTGGACACCTTCGAGGCAGAAGAAGCGATTGATCTGGCAGTTATCTCTGCCCAATTGATCGAACTAGACAAAGCCAGCCTGACGACCGATGCCACCATTGCAGCGTTCTGCAAAGAATTAGGCATTGCACCGCCTTTTGCTCAGGTTTAATCCGATGCCTAGCCAAGCCAATCAACAAAACCTCATCATTTACCACACCGCTGACGGTCAAGCGGCCGTCTCGCTGTATGCACGCGATGGCAATATATGGATGAACCAGAACCAGCTGGCAGAACTTTTTTCCACCTCTAAGCAAAATGTTAGCCTTCACATCAATAACATATTGAAAGAAAAGGAACTACAGTCAGATTCAGTTATCAAGGATTACTTGACAACTGCCGCCGATGGCAAGGATTACCGCGTCACCTTTTATGCGCTGGACATGATCCTGGCAATCGGTTTTAGAGTGCGCAGTCCACGCGGCACTGAATTCAGAAAATGGGCGAATGCCCATCTCAAGCAATACCTGATTAAAGGTTTTGTGATGGATGACGAACGGCTCAAGAATCCAGATGGCAGAGCCGACTACTTTGATGAGCTGCTCGAACGCATCCGCGAGATCCGCACCTCCGAACTGCGCTTCTACCAAAAGGTGCGTGACCTGCTCGCCTTATCCAGTGATTACGATGCCAGCGACAAAGCCACGCAGATGTTTTTTGCCGAAACGCAAAACAAACTGCTGTACGCCGTTACCCAACACACTGCCGCCGAGATCATCGTGCAGCGCGCCGATGCCAGCGCGCCCAATATGAACCTGCAATCATTCAAGGGGAGCGTAGTGCGCAAGGGCGACATCACCGTTGCCAAGAACTATCTGAATGCTGACGAGGTGGACAGTCTGAACCGGCTGACCGTCATCTTTCTGGAAACAGCAGAGCTGCGTGTGAAAGAGCGTAAAGACCTTACCTTGCCCTACTGGCGCGATAACGTAGATAAACTGCTCACCTTTAACGACAAACCTGTGCTATCCAGTGCAGGACGCATCAGCCACGCGCAAATGGAAAAACAGGTGAATAGCCAGTACGCGAAATTCGATGCACGACGCAAAACCGAACAAGCCCTTGCCGCTGACGCTCAAGAACTGGAAGAGTTGAATGCAGTGGCTGAAGTCGTGAAGAAGCGAGGTGGTAAATGAGTGCGCCAGCTTTGAGGTTTGATAAGGGACAAGCTGCATGGAGCGAAGAAAGTCTAATAAATCTAAGTGAGTCAGGCTTTACCAATGGCGTGTTTAATGACCCAAAGAAAACTGGGCGAGGCTACAAGCTAATCAATGTGCTGGATATGTACATCGAGACAACCATTGATGAAAATAGATTGTCTCTGGTCGAACTGAGTGATGCTGAATTCAAGAAAAACAAGGTTGAGCATGGTGAAATCTTTTTTACCCGTTCGTCGTTAGTTAAAGAGGGAATCGCATTCTCAAACATCTATCTCGGACACTCTCAAGATATAACCTTTGATGGGCATCTGATAAGGATGCGTCCAAGGAAGGACGTGCTAAATTCGGTATTCGCTAACTACCTATTACGCACATCGAAGGCAAGAAAACAGTTGGTAGCGAGAGGTAAAACTGCCACGATGACTACAATTGGTCAGGCAGACATCGCCGCTGTAATGGTTATGTTTCCGTCGCTTGCAGAGCAAACCAAAATCGCCAATTTCCTCACCGCTGTCGATCAAAAGCTTACCCAGCTCACCCGCAAGCACGACCTGCTTACCCAATACAAAAAAGGCGTGATGCAGCAGATTTTCAGCCAGGAGCTGAGATTTAAGGATGACGATGGGTGTGATTTTCCAGAGTGGGATGTGGTTGAGCTTGAGAAAATCGCAGCCAAGGTAAATAAGAAGAATAAAGACTCGGCAATCAACAATGTTTTGACCAATTCAGCTACGCAAGGGATTGTCAGTCAATCAGACTATTTTGAAAGAGACATTGCTAATCAAAACAACTTGGGTGGCTATTACATCGTTGAGATTGATGATTTTGTGTACAACCCAAGAATTTCTGCTAATGCTTTGGTCGGCCCAATCAAGAGGAATAACTTGGCTGTTGGTGTTATGTCACCTCTCTATAACGTATTCAGATTCAAAGCAGGAAATTTGAATTTTATAGAGCAATACTTTCACACAACCCATTGGCATGACTACATGAAGAGCGTTTCAAATTCTGGCGCTCGTCATGATCGTATGAATATCACAAACGAGAGCTTTTTAGGATTGCCTATTCCTTACCCATGTTTGAAAGAGCAAACTAAAATCGCCAATTTCCTGACCGCTATTGACGAGAAGATTACTACCGCTAAAACCCAGCTTGAAGCCGTGAAGCAGTACAAGCAAGGCTTATTACAGCAGATGTTCGTGTAGTTCAACAGAAAGGCAGATCACCTTGAGTACGCAATCCGAATACGCTTTAGAAGCCGCGCTGATCGCTCAACTCAAGGGCATGGAGTACGACAGCGTGACGCTGGACGATGAAACCGCGATGCTGGCGAACCTCAAGCAGCAGTTGCAGATCCACAACAAGGACATCCAGTTCACGCCGACCGAGTTTGACCGCATCCTCAATCACCTGAACACTGGCAGTGTATTTGAACGTGCCAAAATTCTGCGTGATAAGTTTGCCCTCAAGCGCGACAACGACGAGACCGCCTATATCAGTTTCCTGAATTGCGATGACTGGTGCATGAATGAGTTTCAGGTCACGAATCAGGTCTCGATGCAGGGCAAACGCAAGAACCGCTATGACGTCACGCTCATCATCAATGGCCTGCCGCTGGTGCAGATCGAGCTGAAACGCAGAGGCGCAGAACTCAAGGTCGCATTCCACCAGATCAACCGCTACCAGCATGATTCCTACGATGCAGGCTTTGGCTTGTTCCAGTACGTGCAACTGTTCATCATCAGCAACGGCGTAAATACCAAGTATTTCTCCAACAACAAACAGCAGTCATTCAAGCAAACCTTCTATTGGACGGATAAGGAAAACAAACGCCTGTCCGACCTGCTTGAGTTCAGCGCCGAATTCCTGAAGCCTTGCCACATCGCCAAGATGATGACGCACTACATGGTGATGACGGAGGAGCAGGTCATCAAGGTACTGCGTCCGTATCAGTTCTATGCCACGGAAGCCCTGGTGGATCGGGTGAAGAACAGCAACGAATTCGCCTCTCGCAGGCATTTGAGCGACGCTCAAAGCTCGCACAATGCCTATATTTGGCATACGACAGGTTCCGGTAAAACGCTCACCTCATTCAAGGCTGCCCAGATTATCCAGCGTATGCCCAAGGTGCATAAGGTCGTGTTCTGTGTGGATCGCAAAGACCTCGATTATCAGACTGCCAAGGAGTTTAACGGCTTCTGCAAAGGCAGCGTGGACGAAACCACCAATACGCATACGCTGGTCAAGCAACTGAATGATGACAGCACCAAGCTGATCCTCACCACCATCCAGAAGCTCAACAACGCCATCGTCAAAGAGCATTACCTGAGCCGCGTCACCCATCTGCAAGACAAGAAATTCGTGTTCATCTTCGACGAATGCCATCGCAGCCAGTTTGGCGACACCCACCAGAACATCAAACAGTTTTTCCGAAACGCGCAAATGTTCGGTTTTACCGGTACACCGATCTTTGCCGATAACGCGACCGGCAGTATCGGACAGCAGAAAACCACCAAGGATTTATTCGGTGAGTGCCTGCACAAATATGTCATCGTGGATGCCATCAAGGATGAGAACGTGCTGCGCTTTGCCGTCGAGTACGTGGGAAAATACAAACGTGTGGACAACGCCAACGAGATAGATATTGACGTTGAAGCCATAGACACCAAGGAATTGCTGGATAGTCCGATACGGCTTGGCAAGATTACCGATTACATCCTGGCCTATCATCCCCAGAAAACCAAGTCACCGGACTTCACCGCGATGTTCTGTGTGAGCAGCGTTGAAACACTCATCAAGTATTACGACCTGTTCAAACAGAAGCAGGTCGGCGCTGCCAAACCGCTCAAGATCGCCACCATCTTCAGCTATGCAGCCAACGAAGAAGACCCGAATGCCAACGGCCTGACCAGTGGACTGATCCCTGAAGAGAATCCCATACCGGAAGGAAAAATCAACCAGCGCAGCCGCGACAAACTGGATGAGTTCATCGAAGACTACAACGGGATGTTTGGCACGAAGTATTCCACTCGCGATAGCCAGTCCTACTACAACTATTATCAGGACATCGCCAAGCGCGTAAGAGCCGGACAGGTGGATATTCTGCTGGTCGTGAACATGTTCCTGACAGGCTTCGATAGCCCACGTCTGAATACGCTGTACGTGGACAAAAATCTCAAGTTTCACGGGCTGGTACAAGCATTCTCGCGCACCAATCGCATCCTCAACGACAAGAAATCGCAGGGAAACATCATCTGCTTCCGCAATTTGAAGGAAGCCACGGATGAAGCCATTGCGCTTTTCTCCAACAAGGATGCCAAGGAAACCGTACTGCTGGAGCCGTATGAGGATTACGTGACGCAGTTCAACGAGGCAACCGAAGCACTACTAGCGCTGACACCGACCGTCGCCAGTGTAGATGCATTGCCTGATGAAAAAGCCGAGCTGGAATTCGTCACCAAATTCCGCGCCCTCCTGCGCCTGAAAAACATTATCACCAGCTTTGCCGAATTCAGCGAGACTGACCTGGCAATGGCAGAACAGTTATTTGAGGATTTCAAGAGCAAATATCTCGACATCCACGACAAGGTGAAGAAGCAAACCGATCCTGAAAAGGTCTCTGTGCTGGAAGAGGTGGATTTTGAATTGAGCCTGATTCACCGTGATGAAATCAATGTGGCGTATATTCTGAATCTCTTGGTCAACCTGAAAAATCTGCCGCCCGAGGAGGCCAGGAAGCGACAGAAGGCGATTCTCGACATGCTGGCAGGCGAGGTGCAGCTGCGCAGCAAGCGCAAACTGATCGAAGCGTTCATCGAGGACAACCTGCCGAAACTTAAACCGGATGACAATGTGATTGCCGAGTTTGAAAGTTACTGGATGCGGCAAAGACAAAGCGCATTCGTGCAGCTATGTCGCGACGAGCAGATCGAACCTGCTCAATTTGAAAAGCTGCTACAGAACTATGTGTTTGCCAATCGCCTGCCCAGAGATCAGGAGATCGTGGAGTCGCTGAGTTTCAAGCCGAAGATACTGGAAAGGAAAAGCATTCTGGAGCGTATCGGGGACAAGATTCAGGAATTCATCCATACGTATGTTGAAGGCATGGGCGGGAGCGTTTAAGAGGCGTGTGTCATTCATCTGGTGGCAGTGCTTAGGTCACCTATATCTATCGCTATACCATGAGTTGCTGCTTGCATAAAATCAGGTGAAAGTAAGACGTGAAGAGCCGCCCAGACGCTACCTGCATCCGGGAAAACCAGATGCAAGTAGAGGCTTTACGGTACGGACTTATTAAGACCTAATCTTAGAAGATTACTCAAGATCGAAGCGGTCGAGGCTCATCACCTTGTGCCATGCCGCCACGAAGTCACGCACGAACCCTTGCTGCGAATCGCTGTACGCGTAGACTTCTGCGAGCGCACGGAGCTGGGAGTTTGAACCGAAAATCAGATCGACGCGGGTGCCGGTCCACTTCTTTTCGCCGGTCTTGCGATCGGTCCCTTCGAACAGTTCTTCATCCTGCGACACTGGCTTCCACACCGTGCCCATGTCGAGCAGGTTAACGAAGAAGTCGTTGGTGAGCGCTCCTGGCTGTTTGGTAAAGACACCATGCTGGGACTGTCCGACATTTGCATTTAGAGCACGCATGCCGCCCACCAGAACCGTCATCTCTGGCGCGGAGAGCTTCAGCAGCTGTGCCTTGTCGAGCAGCAGTTCTTCAGACAAGACAGCGTACTTGCCCTTCTGGTAGTTGCGGAATCCGTCGGCGATCGGTTCGAGCACGGAGAACGAGTCCACGTCGGTCTGTTCCTGCGAGGCATCCATGCGGCCCGGCGTGAACGGTACCGTCACAGCCTGACCAGCTTTGCTGGCAGCCTCTTCGACAGCGGTGCAGCCCGCCAGCACGATCAGATCGGCCATTGAGACCTTCTTGCCGCCGGCGTTGAACGCACTCTGGATGCCTTCGAGTTTGCCGAGCACTTTGGCCAGTTGCTGCGGCTGGTTGGCCTCCCAATCCTTCTGCGGCGCGAGGCGGATGCGCGCGCCGTTGGCGCCGCCGCGCTTGTCGGAGCCGCGGAACGTCGAGGCTGATGCCCAGGCAGTCAAGACCAGCTCGGCGACGCTTAGCCCGGACTCCAGTACTTTGGCCTTGAGGGCGGCAACGTCCTGATCGTCGATCAGGGGGTGATCGACGGCGGGGATGGGGTCTTGCCAGACCAGCGCTTCCTCGGGCACTTCGGGGCCAAGGTAGCGTGCGCGGGGGCCCATGTCGCGGTGGGTCAGCTTGAACCAGGCGCGGGCGAAGGCGTCGGCGAAGGCGTCAGGGTTGTCGCGGAAGCGCCGCGCAATCTTTTCATAGGCCGGGTCCATGCGCATCGCCATGTCGGCGGTAGTCATGATGATCGGTACCTTTTTCGCGGCATTGTGCGCCGCTGGTGCCATATTGCTGTCGGTCGCCTGTTTCGGCGTCCACTGCCAGGCGCCCGCCGGGCTCTTGGTCAGCACCCAGTCGTTGTCGAACAGCATGTTGAGATAGCTCATGTCCCACTTCGTCGGGGTCGGCGTCCAAGAGCCTTCCAGGCCGCTGCCGATCTGGTCGCCGCCCTTGCCGCTGCCGAAGCTGCTCTTCCAGCCTAGGCCCATCTGCTCGATGGGCGCGGCTTCGGGTTCCGGCCCCACATGTGTGGCCGGAGCGGCGCCGTGGCATTTGCCGAAGGTGTGCCCGCCGCAGGTAAGCGCCACCGTCTCTTTGTCGTTCATCGCCATGCGCGCGAAGGTTTCGCGCACGTCGCGTGCGGATGCGAGCGGATCCGGGTTGCCGCCCGGGCCTTCCGGGTTAACGTAGATCAGGCCCATCTGCACGGCGGCGAGTGGATTTTCGAGGTCGTGTTCGCCGGAATAGCGCGCCTTGTCGTCCAGCCACTTTTCTTCATTGCCCCAGTAGACGTCGATCTCCGGCGACCAGATGTCCTCGCGTCCGCCGCCGAATCCGAAGGTCTTGAACCCCATCGATTCCATGGCGACGTTGCCCGCGAGAATGATGAGGTCGGCCCAGGAAATTTTCCTGCCGTATTTCTGCTTGATCGGCCACAGCAGCCGGCGCGC
Organism: Gallionella capsiferriformans ES-2; assembly: GCF_000145255.1. Taxonomy (NCBI): domain Bacteria; kingdom Pseudomonadati; phylum Pseudomonadota; class Betaproteobacteria; order Nitrosomonadales; family Gallionellaceae; genus Gallionella; species Gallionella capsiferriformans. The sequence goes on along the minus strand of NC_014394.1, from coordinate 1,537,017 downwards.
CTTGTCGAGGTTGACGTTATCGGGCCAGCTGTTGAGGGGGGCGAAACGCTGGTTGCCCTGACCCGCGCCGCCGCGTCCATCGCCGGTACGATAGGTACCTGCACTGTGCCAGGCCATACGAATGAAGAAAGGGCCGTAGTGGCCGTAATCCGCGGGCCACCATGCTTGCGAGTCGGTCATCAGGGCGGTGAGGTCCTTCTTCACGGTCGCAAGGTCGAGCGTCTTGAATGCCTCGGCGTAGTTGAAATCCTCGCCCATCGGGCTGGACTCGGGGGTATGCTGGTGCAGGATTTCGAGGTGCAACTGATTCGGCCACCAGTCATGGTTTGACCTACTACTACCGGCTTTGTGTACAAACGGACATTTGCTCTCAGACATGGTTTATTACTCCTCGTGGTTATCAGTAAAGTGCACGGTCAGCATCGGGCGTGAATAGCGATTTGTACAATATATTTTTTACACTGCCGATGAATTGTATCCATCGCGCGGCTTCACCTTCTTGAACTCATCGTGGCGGCCCCACTACTTGTTGATAGCAGCAGCCAGTTCACCGGAAGGAGCACCGCAGCCGTTCGGCTTCATGCAGTTCCAGAAAAGGTGTGGCTCTACACTTGCGCGGAATTATTATAAATGCCGCCGGAAGATTTCCTGATAATGTCGTCCAGTGCAGCACGCTCGCATGATCAGATGATTGAGATTGGTCACGTGATGATGCTTGCCGTAGTGCTACTTGAACATTTCCTTGGATATGTGGGTTGCAGCGCGTCCATCGCATAAGGCAGCGGGGGCAGGGTATGCTTCATCTATTTTCTCCTCGGTAAAAACCTAAAGGGGGCGTGAAGTGCGGCCATATCTACAGTAGAACAGCCCCCTGTTTGTTAAGCGGCTATTGGCAGCCCGTGCGCTGATGCTCGAAGGCTAGGCCGCAACAAACGTCATGCATTTCCCATGATCTTGCTCAGAGCCAACCCGGATACTCTCCATACTACACTCAAGATTGTTGTTATGACGACATATAAAAACCTTGCACGCCCCAACCCCCGCTATGCTATTTAATTCGCCATGTCTTGACGACTTAAAGAAGGTGTCGCACATAGGGCGATTACCGTCGCCTATCGTTATAGCGATGGCATGGCAGGACTTGTTTGAGTTGTAAGCGCATTCGGCAATAGCGCATTCTGAAACGACAGGCATTTTAATCGTTTGCAACATATAAACCTCCATTGAGCTTATGAGAAAAGATATTTGCGCGACACGGCTACCTGTAGCGATTATCGCGATGTGATTTTGATGGGATGGCCGTTTTTAAACTATCGGTGTTTTGCTCGATATGCATTAAGTAAAATCAGTAAAAACCCATCGGTATTTGTCCTATATCATCAGAGCATAAAACGCTGTAGCCTTTAAGAGGCAATGAACAAAAAAACAGTGGCTGCTTTTAATTGCTCAACAGAAACGGATGAATAGAATTTTTAACGGTCCATCTGAGCCGCTGTAGTAATTTTTGTTAGCGAATACAAATAGATGGAATGCAATCAACATGTATCTCGAACCAACCTTTACTAGTTTAAGTGAGGACATCATGGACAACGTTTTCGACCTAACCCACAAGCAATGCAAGCCCTGCGAGGTCGGTACACCTCCGCTAACGCAGGATGAAATTATCACGCTGATGAAGCAACTCGACGACTGGGTTCAATATAACCAGCTGATCGGTAAAACTTTCGAATTCAAAAACTATTACCAGACCATGGCCTTCGTTAATGTGGTGGCCTGGATATCCCATCGAGAAGATCATCATCCCGATCTGAAGGTGAGTTACAACAGGTGCCAGATTGAATACTCCACTCATGCCATCAATGGCTTGTCAGAAAACGATTTCATTTGCGCCGCCAAGGTGGACGCATTCTTCAAGATTTGAATTTTGCAGTGAAGACAGGGGAATGATAAATGTATGTTCGTTATTATCCCAGAATGCATCTCATCAACCAGTACGTGGCGCAGACGCCCCTACGTGCCCGCTCACATTTTCTACAGTCGACACCAGCATTTGTACGCTACGCCGTGAAACTGACAAATGCCTCGGATCACCACATGCTTGTGGCGGAGTTCGAGTTTTTGGATTAAATCGTCAGACTAGGCTGAAGAACTGCACGCTATTGGCGCGCCGGCGAGATTGAATATTGACCTGTAAATTCAAAGTGCAGCTCAGTCTCGGGAACTGAATTTCAGGGCTTGGCAAGGTGAGTAGCGTATGACTATGTGTCATAACCAAAACTCTAGGTGCTTGATTAATTTATCGTAGATGTAAAGTTATATCCATAAATCTATTGTTTTGGTTGGCCACTGATACGCATATTCAATCATCCCGCAAAAATCCCTACGCCTGCCAGACCCCAAATCCTGCGCTACGCAAATCAATACCAATTTCGATTTCTGTGTCACACGCTTCCCCGTATCCCATCGGATTGAACCCTTCGTAAAGATCCGGTAGCAAACGCAGCCCGTATTGCTTCACGTACCTATTTGATTGAATGCCGGCCTTGTGCTTGTCAAAACGGACATCTGGATCAAGGCCTGTCATGCCGACATAGACACAGAGCTTGCCTGTGACGTAACCGGGATTGCATTTTTTAAATTTAGCCTCGAAGAGTACGTCTTTGGACAACTCTATGACGTAAACGTGGTAGTGATTTCGGAGAACCATAGTGCATCAAATCAAGGAATATTATTTGGGGGCAGTTTACATCAGCAGGCTCAGTTGTAAATCGGGGCAACCCCCTCATTTTTGTTGTGGCTAAAAGTAGTGTCGCGAATAAGCGCAGGGCTGTCTGAGCGCTAATCTGGGTTAAAATCGCGCCCATGAAAAAAGTACATCTGGTTATTACCGATTTATGCCTGCCTAAAGAGTTTGCCGCCGAGGTGTGTGCGGGACTGCAACTGCCAGCACTGGAAAAGCTGCTGGCGCGCGGGGTGTCCACGGGTCAACCGCGCGCAGATAGCTTATCACTGGACGCGTGTGTTTGCGGCTTGTTTTCCGTATCCTCTGGAATCGCATCGCTTTCTGCTGCATTCGACGGTTTGCCCGCGGGCGTCTGGCTGCGTGCGGATCCAGTCCATGTACGACTGCAGCGCGAGCAGGTGGTGTTGCTGCCCGATGTCGCTGTCAGTCCCGACGAGGCGATGCAATTTTGCATCAGTCTGAACGCCCATTTTTCAGAGCAGGGCGTGACATTTTTTGCGCCTCACCCCAATCGCTGGTATGTGTGTCTGAACGAACATCCTGATATTCAAACGATGCCGCTGTCACAGGCTGCCGGGCGCAATATTCACGGCAATCTGCCTGAAGGCACTGAAGCGCGCCGCTGGCATCAACTGTTCAATGAGATTCAGATGCTGTTGTTTGCTAATCCGCTCAACGCGGTACGGGAAGCACGCGGCGATGTCCCCGTCAACAGCGTGTGGTTCTGGGGGAATGGCCCCCAATCAGCGCCTGTGCAGGGCGAATATGATCATGTCAGCTCTGATGAGGTGTTGCTCGAAATGCTCGCATCTGCAGCGGACATCCCTTATTCGGCTTGGCCGTCCGAGTGGCAGGCAAGTGAGGACAGGCAGCTGCTGGTCTGGACAGGGTTGCGCCGTGCGTTACAGCGCGGCGATCTGGCCGGGTGGCGCGATGCGTTGCAGTCGTTTGAGACGGGATATGCAAAGCCTTTGTGGCAGGCCTTGCGCAGCGGGAAAATAGAGCAATTAACAGTCGATCTGGTGGGGGGGGGCAGCCTGCAACAGCTGAGTCTTACGCGCTTTGATACGTGGGCATTCTGGCGGCGCAGCAAAACGTTAGCCGGTTATTCTGAAGCATCGGCATCCTAATGAATAGCGGAGAAATCATGGTTTTTTGGCAGACGGCGATACAATATTTTTGGCGCGACGAATCGCTGGTCGTGTTTATATCGGTGCTACTGCTGTCATTCTGGTTGATTTATTTCATCAAGGATGATCGCAAGAGCGTCACCAATACGCTGATTTTCTTTGCGGCCTGTCAGGTGATCGCGCTATTGAGCGGGCTGGTCCACGCCATGAACTACACCTTCGCCGCAGCACTTTTTCATGAGGCGGCGGTGATTGGTTCCGGTATTGCGATCATCCGATTGTGCGGTTTAATGGCATTCCGCATTATATTGCCTTCGGTGAGGCTGCAACCGCCGCGCATCACCGAAGATATTTTTGTCATCATCGCTTATCTCGCCTGGTGTCTGGTCAGGTTGAGTTATGCAGGTCTCGATCTTGGCAGTATTGTCGCGACATCGGCCATGATCACGGCTGTGGTGGCTTTTTCCATGCAAGACACGCTAGGTAATATTTTAGGTGGTCTGGCGCTGCAACTAGATAACTCGATTGAGATCGGCGACTGGATCAAGGTGGATGATCTGGTCGGACGTGTGGTGGATATTCGCTGGCGCTCTACGCTGGTCGAGACGCGTAACTGGGAGACGGTGGTATTTCCCAATAGTCAGTTAATGAAAAATAAATTTCTGGTGCTGGGGCGGCGCAGCGGGCATCCGTCTCAGTGGCGCCGTTGTATCTGGTTTAATGTAGGCTTAAACACCACGCCGCGTCAGGTAACGCGTGCGGTTGAAGAAACCATTTCGCAGGCGGATATCAGCAATGTTGCCAAATCGCCAGCCCCTAATTGCGTGCTGATGGAAATTGACAAGGGGGTCGCGCGTTATGCATTGCGTTACTGGCTGACCGATATGGCGCTGGATGATCCGACCGATGCAGCGGTACGCTGGCATGTGTATACCTCGCTCGAACGTGCCGGCATACCGCTGGCAGTGGAAATGCAGAACATTCACTACGTTAAAGAAAACGAAAAATACGAAGGGGCAATCCATCAGCGGGAAGCCCAGCAACGCCTTAAAACGCTCAAGAATGTTGAGCTGTTCGCCAATATGACCAACGACGAATTGATTGCGCTGGCCGAGCGGCTTAAATACGCGCAGTTTGCCAAAGGCAACATTATTTCAAGGCAAGGTGCCGTTGCACACTGGTTATATATCATCATCAACGGCGAGGCCGAAGTGTATCTTGAAACACCCGATGGGGGGCGGCGCACAGTGAATGTGCTCGGGCGCGGCAGCTTTTTCGGCGAAATGGGGATGATGACCGGCGCACCGCGTTCAGCGTCTGTCATTGCGACGACCGATGTGGAATGCTACCGGCTCGATAAGGAGGCATTTGCAGGCATCATGCAGGCAAGACCCGGTTTGGCTGATGAAATCACCCATATTCTGATTGAACGGCGAGTGCAGTTAGATAGCGTGTTGCATCATCTGGATGAGCAAACCCGGCGGCAGGAAAAAAGCTCTCAACGCAACGAATTGCTGGTGAATATCAAACGTTTCTTCGGTTTGTAGTATCATCGCGCCGCAGCCGGTCGGGTTTACGCCGGAAGAATTAATCAAAAGCCACCGCGGGCCCTAAGTTGCCAGCGGCTGGATGTTAAGCTAAGAGCCTGGAACAATATGAAAATTACCTTTTTAGACTTTGAAAGCCCTATCGCGGAACTGGAAGATAAAATCGAGCAATTGCGCGATGTGCATGACGATACGGCGGCATTGGATATCACCGATGAGATCGATCAGTTATCGAAAAAAAGCGAAGCCTTGACCCGCGATATCTACGCAAAACTCACGCCTTGGCAAATATCCAAGGTGTCGCGTCATCCGCAGCGCCCGTATACGCTCGATTACATCGAGCATTTGTTTACCGATTTTGAGGAATTGCACGGCGACCGCAATTTCGCCGACGACCGTGCGATTGTCGGTGGATTAGCACGTTTCAACGGTCAGAGCGTCATGGTGATCGGTCATCAGAAGGGGCGCGATACCAAAGAAAAAATTGCGCGCAATTTCGGCATGCCGCGTCCTGAAGGCTATCGCAAGGCGATGCGCCTGATGCGTCTGGCTGAAAAATTCGGCATTCCCGTGATGACTTTTGTCGACACCCCGGGCGCCTACCCCGGCGTGAATGCGGAGGAGCGCGGTCAGTCTGAGGCGATCGGCCGTAATCTGTATGAAATGAGCGAATTGCGTGTACCGGTCATCTGCACCATCATCGGTGAAGGCGGTTCGGGCGGTGCGCTGGCGATTGCGGTAGGAGATGCGATGCTGATGCTGCAATACAGCACCTATTCTGTGATTTCTCCTGAAGGCTGTGCGTCTATTTTATGGAAGAGCGCTGACAAAGCCGAGGATGCAGCGGAAACGCTCGGTATCACGGCAACACGACTCAAATCGCTCGGCATCGTCGATAAAATCATCAGCGAACCACTGGGCGGCGCGCATCGCGATTATCCGGCGACTATGCAAAGCGTAAAAAAGGCGCTGCAAGATGCATTGAAAATCGCACAGGAAAAACCAACCAACGACTTGTTGCGTGACCGCTTCAATCGCCTGATGAGTTATGGCAAGTTCAAGGAAGTCGAGCTTACTTAATCTCACGGAGCGGCTGGCTATCAGTCTCGGGCCGCAGCTGCCCGAGGGTAGTTCCATCCTGCTTGGTCTGAGCGGCGGCGTAGATTCTGTCGTGCTGCTGCATCTGCTGCATCACCTCGCCCCGCGTTTCTCTTGGAAACTTTCCGCACTGCATGTTCATCACGGGATCAGCCGCAATGCAGATTCCTGGGCGGAGTTCTGTAGGCTGCTGTGCGAACGCCATCAGATTCCGCTCTGCATCGAACGGGTGGATATCGCCCCGTTACGCTCGCAGGGGATAGAAGCTGCCGCACGTCGTTTGCGCCATGCCGCGTTTGACGCGCAGCGCTGCGATTTTGTCGCACTGGCCCACCATGCGGATGATCAGGTTGAAACCCTGTTTTTGCAGCTGCTACGCGGTGCGGGCGTGAAGGGTGCAAGCGCAATGCCGGTCTTGAGTCAGCCCAAAAAAACGCAGCGGACTCACCGGCTGGTGCGTCCGCTGCTGCAGTTTACCCGTGATGAAATCTTAACTTATGCGGCTGAGCAGCGTCTGGAATGGGTAGAAGACGAAAGCAACGCGGATGAACGCTATCCACGCAATTTTTTGCGCCATCGCTTGCTGCCGGAACTCGCCACTCAATTTCCCTCCTACCGGGAGACCCTAACGCGCAGCACGAGTCATTTTGCAGAAGCCGCTAGCTTGCTCGACGAGCTGGCGCGTATCGATGCGGCCGGTGCGCTGATCGATGCGTGCCTGAGTGTCACGGCACTACAGGCGTTGAGTCATGCGCGGGCCAAAAATCTGCTGCGCTATTTTTTCGATCAGCAAGGTGCCCCCATGCCGCACGCGGCGAAACTCGATGACCTGTTGCAACAGCTCTGTTCCGCGCGTGAGGATGCCGCGCTCTGCATCGATTTTGGCGGCTGGCAGGTGCGGCGCCATCAGGGACGCGTCTATGTCTTGCAGGCTTTTGCTTCGTTTGACGGGGTGCTGCAGTGGCAGGGCGAGGCGATATTGCCATGGCCCGCATTAAACGCCTCAGTCGTATTTCAATACACCGAAGGGCAGGGTATCAGTCTTGCGACGTTACAGGGCGCTGAGGTGACGTTGCGGCAGCGTCAGGGCGGTGAGTCGTTGCGACCTCAAGCGGCAGGTTCAACGCGCACCTTGAAAAACTTGTTTCAGGAATGTGGCATCCCGCCCTGGCAGCGCGAGCGCTTACCCTTGCTGTACTGCGGTGACGACCTCGTTTGTGTGCCCGGTGTTGCAATTGCGGCGGCGTTTCAAGCGACAGGGATCGAGGCGGCTGTTTCGATCTCTTTGACGCCGCGCTAAGATCACACCTTACGGCGTGGCGGGTTTTTTGGACCATTCGATTTTTTTGACGGGTGTTTTGACAGGTTCGCCACCCTCCGCCTTTTGCGGTTCATGCACCCCTAATTCTTCGTCGGTCAGTTCAATTCTCGCAGGGTAGCGAGGCTTGGTTTTTACATCTGCTTTCTTAATGTTTTTAACAGGCGTGTCGCGCAACTTAGGCTCGGGTTTTTGTACTGCTGCTTGCGGAACAGGTTCCGCCTCGGCAGGTTTGCGGCTGGCGTCGCTTTGTGGTTCTGGCGTTGCCGCGTGTCTGGCGGGTTTTTTGGCCGCAGCCGCTTTAATGAGCGGCTTTTCCTCGTTCAATAGCGGGTGGTCCGGATCCTCATCTTTTTTGGCCGTCTTGCGTGTTGCCATGCTGTCGCTGGGCTTTTTGTGCCGGGCAATATCTTCTGCACGGTGTCTGGCCACTTCCGCGTTGATTTCGGCGCGGCGTTGATCTTCACGCGCCTTGATGCTGTTGGCGTAATTGTTTTTTTGATTCGCGCGTGCCGCATCGCGTTCAGCGCGGGCTTGCTGCAGCGCTTTAATTTTTTCAGCTTTGGCTTCCTGCTGAGCAAGCAGTTTGGCGGCTTTTTCTTCAGCTGCGGCTTGTTTATAGGCGGCAATTTGCACTTCTAACGCCGCGTCAGCGACGGCCTTCTGTCTTGCCTGTTCCGCCGCCTGTGCGATCGCCGCATTTTCGGCAGCAACCCGTTCAGCTTCAGCGCGAAGCGCTTCTGCTGCTTTGACGCGGTCTGCTTCTTCGCGTGCCAGTTTTTGTTCGATTGCCAGCTTACGGCTGTCAATCAACTGGGCGATTTCATCGCGGCGGGCAATATAGGCTTTGCGCTGGTTCATGTCCGGTGCGCTAGTGATGGCCGTGTTGAGCCAGTCAATCGCAACACGGCTGTTTTGCGCGCTGCCTAAGCCTTTTTCATAACACTCGGCTAATCTGGCATGGGCGACTGAGTCTCCCTGTTTTGCAGCTAACTGATACCATTTAAAGACTTCACGGTAATCCTGCGGCACGCCCTGTCCTTCGGCGTACATGTCGCCAATATGCAGTTGGGCTGTTGCATTGTCCTGTTTTGCCGACAATAAAAACCAGTTCATGGCCTTTTTGAAATCTTGCGCCACACCTTTGCCTGACACATAGAGTTCACCCAATTTGTTTTGCGCCTCAGGGTGGCCTTGTTCAGCCGCTGCCAGATACCACTGCAATGCAATCCGGTAATCTTGCAAAATGACCCGACCTTGCGCATACAGCAGCCCCAGATTGAACTGGGCGATGGCATCTCCCTTTTCTGCTAACGGCAAAAAAAGGGTCGCAGCCCGGGCATAATCCCCGGCTTCTTGAGCCCGTTGTGCCTCCGCGCGTTTCGCTAAGGCCGGATTGTCTGTTGCCGCCTGCGACGAGCAGGCAATCAGCAGCATCAATACAAACAAGATAGGCATAAGTGTGTGAGTTGAATTATGTAGTTAAGTATTCCGGTTGCCGCACTTCGATTTTACCGTCAGAACGAGGCAGGTGTTGCATTCATTGGCGATATTTATCGGTATTGCTAATAATATCGGCAGCAGTCGAACAAACTTTACTTCGTTCGGGGGAGTTCTCTGGCGCGTGCGGCGCTTAATCCCGGATGACGAGCGGCGCGGATAGCGGAGTTCGACGAGCGACAGCAGGGGCAAACTCTGCTAGAATGAGCGGTCGTAATTTTATCAATCCCAGTTTGGAGAATTTAGCATGGCTGTTGAACGTACTCTGTCAATTATCAAACCTGATGCTGTTGCAAAAAATGTAATCGGTCAAATCTACTCGCGTTTTGAAGGTGCGGGCCTCAAGGTTATCGCTGCACGCATGACGCAATTGTCTCGCAAAGAAGCTGAAGGCTTTTACGCTGTGCACGCTGCACGTCCTTTCTTCAATGATCTGGTTGAATTCATGATCTCAGGTCCTGTGATGATCCAGGCTTTGGAAGGCGAAGGCGCCATTTTGAAGAATCGTGACCTGATGGGCGCGACAGATCCTAAAAAGGCTGACAAAGGTACGATCCGTGCTGATTTCGCTGACAGTATCGATGCGAATGCGGTACACGGTTCTGATGCAGCTGAAACAGCCGCAGTTGAAATCGCGTATTTCTTCCCTGCATTGAACGTTTACTCGCGTTAATCGTTTTAAAGATGCAAAATCTCCTCGATCTGGATGCACATGCGCTGACCGCTTATTTCACGGAAATGGGCGAAAAGCCGTTTCGTGCCAAGCAGTTGCTGCGCTGGATTTATCAGGTCGGGGAGTCTGACTTTGCTGCGATGACGGATATCGCAGCTGTATTACGCAACAAGCTGGCGCAAAGCGCCTGTATTACCGTACCCGATATTGTTCGGGAAGAATTATCCGATGACGGCACACGTAAGTGGCTGCTGAGCGTCGGTAGCGGCAACGCGGTGGAGGCGGTGTATATCCCCGAATCCGCGCGTGGCACGCTGTGTATTTCATCTCAGGCTGGCTGTGCACTCGATTGCTCGTTTTGTTCGACCGGCAAACAGGGGTTTAACCGTAACCTGACGGTCGCAGAGATCATTGGTCAGCTTTGGTGGGCCAATCATCAGCTGGGCAAGAACAGTGAGGGTAACTGGCCGGTGAGCAATGTGGTGATGATGGGGATGGGCGAGCCGCTGCTCAATTTCGACAATACCGTGAGCGCGTTGCGACTGATGCTGGATGATCAGGCTTATGGCCTGTCACGCCGTCGTGTGACGGTTTCCACTTCAGGTATCGTGCCGGCCATGGACAGATTGCGCGAAGAATGTCCGGTCGCGCTGGCGGTCTCCTTGCATGCACCGAATGACGCCTTGCGCGATAAATTAGTGCCTGTCAATCAAAAATATCCGCTTAAAGAATTGCTGGGCGCCTGTCAGCGTTATCTGGAAAAAGCGCCGCGCGATTTCATCACCTTCGAATACGTCATGCTCGATGGCGTGAACGATACGGTGCAGCATGCACATGAGCTGGTGCGACTGGTGAAAGATACGCCGTGCAAATTTAACCTGATTCCGTTCAATCCGTTTCCGCTATCGCCCTATAAGCGTTCGAGACCGGACGCAATCCAGCGCTTTCGCGATGTGCTGATGCAGGCAGATATCATCACGACCACGCGCAAGACGCGCGGCGACGATATCGCTGCGGCCTGCGGCCAACTGGCCGGTCAAGTGCTGGACAAAACCCGTCGCACGGGGACGCGTCCGGTAGTATTTCATGAGGCAGCACGATGAAACGCCTCGCATTGGTACTGGCGTTGCTGCTGGCAGGCTGTGGCGGCGCTGCGGTAAAACAGCAAAGCAACGAGCGTGCGCAAAACAGCGCTAAGATCCACACTGAGCTGGCGGGTATGTATTTTGAGCGCATCCAGATGGGAATCGCGCTATCCGAAATCGATCTGGCGTTGCGGGCCGATCAAAATTATGCGCCAGCCTACAATGTGCGCGGGCTGATCCACATGTCGCTGCGCGAGGACACGGAGGCCGAGGCTGATTTTGTACAAAGCTTACGTCTGGATAAAACGGATTCAGAAGCGCACAACAATTACGGCTGGTTTTTATGCCAGCGCGGGCGTGAATCCGAATCGATCACACATTTTATGGCGGCGGTTAAAAATCCGTTGTATACCACCCCTGAGCGTGCTTATTTAAATGCGGGCCTGTGTTTTCAAAAAGCGGGCAAGACACAGGATGCTGAAGAATTTTTACAGCGCGCATTGCGCCTGCAGCCTGAATTGAATCAGGCGCTGCTGGCCATGGCAGAACTTAAATTTGCAGGTGGCGAGTATTCGTCCGCCAGCCAATATTTTGCCGGGCTTAAGAAAGAAAATTTGACGGCAGCACAGCTATTGCTTGCCGTACGTATCGAACGCCGTACCGGGAACGTCAATGCAGAGGCGAGTTATGCCATGCATTTGCGTCAACGTTACCCCGATTCGCGTGAAACTCAATTATTGATTCAGGGTGAATGATGGAACCGTTAGCAAAGAATGAACCCGAGCAGACCGGAGTCCCGGAACAAGCGCTGGCATCGGGCACAGAATCTCAAGAGGCCGCCGTTGTAGAACAGGCTTCACCATCCGTGGGCTGTATTTTGCGGACTGCGCGCGAAAGTATGGGGATGAGCATAGACGATGTCGTGGTCAAGATTAAGCTTGCACCGCGTCAAATCATTGCACTCGAAGCCGATGATTTTCAGGTGCTGCCGGAGACGGCTTTTTTGCGCGGATTTGTGCGTAGCTATGCCAAATTGTTACAACTGGACGCGCAGCCGCTGCTCGATGCACTGCCCGGTGCGGTCGTTGTTAACACAGTTCAGGCAAAAGTAGAAGAACCGCTTCCGACTGAAAAAACCAGTCGTCGTCAAAATATCAATTTGCTAAGTGCAGCTTTACTCGTTACGGTACTGATTGCAGTCTTCGCAGCTTGGCAAAACAGCACGCCCCAACAGCCGGTCGCAACGATTGATCTTGCCGCATCCGATGTCGCATCGCTGCCGATGCCGGATCAAGTTGAAATGCTGGTCGCCTCGGAAGTGTCGGAGGTTATCGATGTGGCGGCTTCGTCGCCTGTCGTCGCTCCTGTATCGATGGTCATGTCGGCGTCGACCGTAGCTGCTGCCAAAACAGTATCGGCGTTGCGTCTGGTTTTTGATAAGGAATCCTGGGCGGAAATCAAGGATCAATCCGGAAAAGTACTGGCCAGACAGGTCAATGCGCCCGGCAGTGAATTGCGGGTTGAAGGCGTTGCGCCCTATACCATGGTGATCGGCCATGCCTCAGCGGTACATTTGTTTTATGGCGAAAAACCGGTCGATCTGTCGTCCTATGTTAATGCCGGCAGCGATGTGGCGCGTGTGACGCTGGAGTAAGTGTATGAATGTCATTTTGCGTCGCCCGTCGCAACGGGTTGTGGTCGGAAGTGTGTTGCTGGGCGGCGGAGCGCCTATCGTGGTGCAATCCATGACCAACACCGACACTGCCGATATCGATGGTACGACTAAACAAGTTTTTGAGTTGGCCAAAGCGGGATCTGAACTGGTACGCATCACGGTTAATACGCCGGAAGCTGCCGCCGCGGTGGTGCATATTCGTCGCAGGCTGGATGCGCTGGGTTGTTTCGTACCCTTAGTGGGCGACTTTCACTACAACGGCCATCGTCTGCTGACAGAGTTTCCCGATTGCGCGCAATCGCTTGCTAAGTATCGTATCAATCCGGGCAATGTCGGACGCAATCGCGCTGAAGAAGATCCTTTTACCATCATGATTCAAACCGCGATCAAGTATGACAAGCCGGTGCGCATCGGGGTGAACTGGGGTAGCCTGGATCAAAAATTAGTGGTGCGCATGATGGATGAAAATGCGCGTCTGGCAGAACCAAAAGATGTAAAAGAAGTGACGCGCGCCGCGCTGATTGCGTCTGCTATCGAGAGTGCGCAGCGTGCCGAACAATTGGGCATGGCGCATAACCGTATTGTGCTGTCCTGTAAGGTCAGCGAAGTACAGGATTTAATTGCCGTTTATCGTTCCCTGACGCAGCAGTGCGACTACGCATTGCATCTGGGGTTGACCGAAGCCGGCATGGGTTCCAAAGGGATTGTGGCCTCGACCGCGGCTCTGGCCGTGCTGTTGCAAGAGGGCATAGGCGATACGATACGCATATCCTTAACGCCTGAACCGGGCGGTGATCGTACCAGGGAAGTGCTGGTAGGTCAGGAGATATTGCAGACCATGGGAATGCGCGCCTTCGCACCGATGGTGACAGCCTGTCCCGGTTGCGGACGCACCACCAGCAGCTTCTTTCAAGAGCTGGCGCAAAGCATACAATCCCATTTGCGCACGCAAATGCCGCTTTGGCGCGAACAGTATAACGGTGTCGAGAACATGACTGTCGCAGTCATGGGATGTGTGGTGAATGGTCCCGGCGAGAGCAAATTAGCGAATATCGGCATCAGCCTGCCGGGTACTGGTGAGACGCCGGCCGCACCGATTTATATCGATGGCGAAAAGGCAATGACGCTGCGTGGCGACAATATCGCCGAAGAATTCACCGCGATCGTGGATGAATATGTCGCTAGAAAATACATTAAACGGGAAGTGGAAAGTGAGAAGTAGTAAGTCGGGTTTTCCCACTTCCTACTTACTATTGCCTACTCGCCAGGATTGAACATGAGCAACGAAACATTACAAGCCGTACGCGGCATGAACGACATTCTGCCCGATGAGGCCGAACTCTGGTTGTGGTTTGAAGGCGTGGTGCGCGATTGGCTGGCAAGTTACGGTTATCGCAATATCCGCATGCCGCTGGTTGAACCCACGTCACTTTTCTGTCGTGCGATCGGCGAGGTCACCGATATCGTCGAAAAAGAGATGTACAGTTTCGAAGATAGCCTGAATGGCGATCAACTCACGCTGCGTCCTGAAGGCACTGCGTCCTGTGTACGTGCGGTCTTGCAGCACAATTTGCTGTATAACGCGCCGCAGCGTTTATATTACAGCGGGCCGATGTTCCGTCACGAACGCCCGCAAAAGGGGCGTTATCGTCAGTTCCATCAGGTAGGCGTGGAAGCGCTGGGTTTTGCGGGACCCGATATCGATGCCGAGCAGATTTTGATGTGCGCGAGACTTTGGAAGAAGCTGGGGCTGACCGATGTGACGCTGCAACTGAATACGCTGGGCGATGTCGAATCGCGTCAGCGCCATCGCGCCAAATTGATTGCCTATTTTGAACAGAACAAGGAATTGATGGACGCGGAAGCTGTGCGCCGTCTGCACAGCAATCCGTTGCGCATACTGGACAGTAAAAATCCTGCGATGCAGGAATTGATCGAGGCTGCGCCTCGCTTGATGGATGAACTCGATGAGGCGGCGCTTAGCCACTTTGCGGCCGTGCAGGCGATTTTGACGCAGCACGGCGTTGCTTTTGAGATCAACCCTCGCCTGGTGCGCGGGCTCGACTATTACAATCGCACTGTGTTCGAATGGGTGACGACGCGACTAGGCGCGCAGGGCACGATTTGCGCCGGTGGCCGTTACGATGGTTTAGTCGAACAAATCGGCGGTAAGCCTGCACCTGCGATGGGTTTTGCGATGGGCATCGAGCGCCTACTGGTGTTATTGCAGGAAGCGGGTATGGCGTTGCCCAAACCGCAAGTTGATGTGTATGTCGTGCATCAGGGCGAGTTGGCTGCGAGATTAGCCAGTAGCGTAGCGGAACAATTGCGCGATTACGGACTACGCGTTGTGATGCATTGCGGCGGAGGAAGCTTCAAGTCGCAAATGAAAAAGGCGGATGCCAGTGGTGCATGCGTTGCCGTGGTGATAGGCGACGATGAAGCGCAATCGAATGAGGTGAGTGTCAAACCCATGCAGGGCGGTGCGCAGGAGCGGGTGAGCGTACAAAATTTAGCCACCACCATTAACAAACTTATCAAGCAGGAGTAAAACATGGCAGCTTTGGATTTGCAGGAACAGGAACAGCTCGATACGCTCAAATCTTGGTGGAAAGACAACGGCAACTGGATAGTCGGCATTGTGCTGATTGCGACCCTCGCGATGGCAGGCGTGCGCGGCTATCATTATTACCAGAACAAGCAAACGACAGAGGCGGCAACGTTGTATCAGCAATTCACTGAACAATTGGCCAGCAATGACGTTAAGCGTGTCAATGATGCGGCCGCTGCGGTGATGGATAAATATGCCAGTACACCCTATGCTGCGCGCGCGGCCCTAATTGCAGCGCAGGTCAATGAATCAGGTAAAGAGCCGCTGCGTGCCAAGACGCAACTGCAATGGGTGATTGAACATGCGTCTGAAGACGGCCTAAAAAGCGTTGCCAGTCTGCGCATGGCGTCGCTATTGCTCGATGAAAAGAACTACGCCGGCGCACTCAAATTGCTCGAAGCGAAGCATGCAGCCTCATTCGATGCACTTTATGCCGATTTAAAAGGGGATGTGCTGACCGCGCAAGGCAAGCCTGGCGATGCCAAACAAGCTTATAAGCTCGCCTATGACAAGCTGGACGAGAAAAGCGCCTATCGCAACTTGGTACAAATGAAGCTCGATGCGGCAGGGGATGCAAAATGAAAAAACTACCGCTGTTAATACTGCTGGCTTTGGGCGGATGCGGTACGGTCGATACGGTCAAGGGCTGGATGGGTAAAACGCACGGTGTGGATGAACCTGCAGCCTTGGTCGCTTTCAACGAATCAGCCAAATTTACCGAACGCTGGCATGCAAGTGTCGGCGATCCCGGGCAAAATCCGTTACATGCAGCGCTAACCGCCGATGCCGTATACGGCGTCTCCGGCAAGGGGACGCTGACCCGTTTACAGCGCGATACCGGCCGTCAGGTCTGGAGCATAGAGAGCAAAATTCAAGTATCCGCCGGGGTCGGCGCGGGCGAGGGGCTGGTGCTGATCGGCAGTGACAAGGGCGAGCTGCATGCCTTTGGCGAAGATGGAAAACTGCGCTGGAAGCAGACGGTGTCAAGTGAAGTGTTAGGCGTGCCGCAGGCGAGTGAGGGCGTCGTCATCGTTCGCAGCGGCGATGGCCACATTGCGGGATTGAGTGTTGCCGACGGTCACCGTCTGTGGGTGTATGAGCGCAGCACACCCGCGCTGGTAGTCAGAAGCCATGCCAGCGTCACACTGCGTCGCGGCATTGCCTACGCGGGTTTTGCCGGCGGCAAGCTTGTTGCGATTAAAATTTCGGACGGCTCTCTGCTTTGGGAAAATAGCGTTTCGCAACCGCGCGGTAACACGGAACTGGAGCGCATCAGCGATATCACCAGCAATCCCGTCGTAAGCGATGCGCAAGTGTGCGCGATCGCCTTTCAGGGGCGTCTGGCCTGCTATGAAGCCGTGCAAGGGAATCCGCTGTGGAATCGTGAGATCAGCAGCGATAAGGGATTGTCAATTCTGCGCAAACAGCTTTATCTGAGCGATTCTACAGGCGGCGTCATGGCGCTTGATAAAGACAGCGGCAGTACCGTCTGGAAGAACGATCAGTTACAGCTCAGGGACACCTCGACCCCCTGCGCTCAGGATCAGTATGTCATCGTCGGTGATTATCAGGGGGTGCTGCATGCCCTGAGCCGTGAAGACGGCCGTTTTGCAGCACGCATCAAACTCGATGGCAGCCCGATTCAAACGCCTCCGGTTGAAATGGATAGCGGTTTTCTGGTCCAAACTCGCAGCGGCGGAATCTATTCGTTATCTATACACTAGATAACCGTTATCAATTATTCATTATTAATTATCAATAAAAAATGTTACCCACACTTGTATTAGTTGGTCGTCCGAATGTGGGTAAGTCCACTTTGTTCAATCGTCTCACCCGCAGTCGCGATGCACTGGTCGCCGATCAACCGGGGCTGACCCGTGATCGCCATTATGGCCGCGGTCGTGTCGGTGAACGCCCTTATCTGGTGGTCGACACCGGCGGTCTTGAGCCCGTTGCCAAAGACGGCATCATGTTTGAGATGGCAAGGCAGAGTCGTCAGGCCGTCGATGAAGCCGATGTGGTGTTGTTTCTGGTCGACGGACGCGCCGGATGCACGCCACAGGATCTGATTATCGCGACCCAGTTGCGCAAAACCGGCAAACCAATTCTGTTGCTGGTTAACAAGGCTGAGGGCATGGCGCGCGCGCGCGTGACCGCCGAGTTTTTTGAACTTGGCTTGGGAGAGCCGTATCCGATTTCCTCTGCACATGGCGACAATGTCGTCGAAGTCATTGAAATCGCACTGGAAAACTTCCCTGAAGAAATCGTTGAAGAGGATGCGGTTGTCGAGGATAAGCCGCCTAAACTGGCGATTGTGGGACGCCCCAACGTGGGTAAATCCACCCTGGTGAATGCCATTCTGGGCGAGCAGCGCGTGATTGCGTTCGACCAGCCTGGCACGACCCGCGACAGTATTTATATCGACTTCGAGCGCGATGGCAAGCAGTACACCATCATCGACACGGCCGGTGTGCGTCGCCGTGGCAAGGTCGAAGAAGCGATTGAAAAGTTCAGTGTAATCAAGACAATGCAGGCAATCGAAGACGCCAATGTAGTCGTGCTGGTCGTCGATGCGCGTGATCAGATCACCGAACAGGATGCGCATGTGGCCGATTTCGTCTTGCAGGCAGGGCGCGCACTGGTGCTGGCGGTCAATAAATGGGATGGTCTGGATAATCACCAGCGTGAGATGGTCAAGAGCGATATCGAGCGTAAATTGCATTTCTTAGGCTTTGCTAAGCGCCACTACATTTCTGCGCTGAACGGCAACGGTATCAGCAACGTGTTGAAATCTGCGGATGACGCGTATGCAGCGGCGATGTCGAAGATGTCTACGCCTAAGCTGACTCGTGCGCTGCTTGGCGCGACCGAAAAGCAAGCGCCGCCTAAGGTCGGGCGCTTCCTGCCCAAGATGCGTTACGCCCATCAAGGCGGCAGCAATCCGCCGCTGATCGTGATTCACGGCAGCGGTCTGGACAATATTCCTGCCAGCTATGCACGTTATCTGGAGCGCTCTTTTGCCGAAATTTTCAAGCTGGAAGGCACACCGTTAAAGATCCAGTTTAATTCCAGTAAAAATCCGTTCGAGGGCAAGAAGCCGCGTGCGTTAACGGAGGCCGAGCAGCGTTCGGCTCACCGTGCGCGTATTCGCGGGCGTAAAATGTACGGCAAACAGTAATTTTCCATGAAGTAATGGTGGCGGCGAGGGAGGAGGCGGAGGGTGTTTGGCTTTTCTCATAAAAAGGATAGTCCTGAGCTGCTGGCCGTCATTGACTATGCGGTAGACAAGGTCGAACCGCTGCTCAGGCAAACGTCAGGCTATCCGGGGGACTTTCGCATCCCGGTAGTCAATGCGCTGCAATATGCACAGGAACTGGCCTCGAAAGTCTCAGGTCCGGTCACCCTCAATCCCGATGCATATGCGATGGACGCTTACGTGCATGCCATTTTCCCCTCGCTTGATTACCTCGCTGAAGCACTCAAAAGTAGCCGCGCCATGCAGGACTATTTTCACAATGATTATTCGGGTCGTGACGTGTATGCGTTACTGGGCATGCGGCGCATGGAAAAAATCGGGCTGGGAATGGAGTTGTCCGGCCAGTTATTACAGCAGGATGTGATGCAAAAATTTGTGTATTTCAGCAGTCACACGCTGGAAAATCCGGCCTCTAGTGAGGCCTTGTCACGCAAAAAAATGGCATGGACTTTTTTGGATAGCTTGCTGGCCCGGGTTGAAAAACGCGTGTCGGTGCGCAAACAGAAAATTCAGGTCCAGCGACAAGAAAGGGATTTGCTGGTTGCGAAGTTGCGTGTCGCGGAGCATGATCAACGCGCAGGGCTCCAAGCCCAATTAGCGGCATTGATGGAGGACATGGAGGACACGGCGCGCTCGCTCGACCTGAGGAAGTATTCCGATGATTTTGAGGCTGTGCTGTGCAATCCGGAACAAGCTTTGCGCCTGACGCCGTCTGCTATAAAACTGGATAATATGGGCGTCGTGTTGCCCCTTGATGCTGCGATAGCCGGCAATACACTGGTCTTTGACGAATTAACCGGTTTTGACCGTCGCGACTGGACGGTTACCATGGTGCATTTTCACGCGGTACAAAGCGAAAAATTTGCCGCACGACTCGATGCCAGCTACCGGATGTTGACCTGTTAAAGCGGGTAGCTGCCCGCTGATTATCCTTTGATTTTGCCTAGTACCCGCTGCACAAGTTGCATCGCACGCGCTTCACTCCCGGCTTCACAGTAGCAGCGCAATTCAGGTGCATTGCCTGAGGGGCGCAGGTGCACGATCTCGCCGTTGTTAAAGCGTATGCGCAATCCGTCCGTGGTGTCGCAATCGACGGGCTGTGCATCCTCGGGTGCAAGATAGCGCAGCAGCGCTTCAGGATCGCTGGTGAGTGTCTCAATCAACTGGCGGCTACTTGCTACCGGGAATTCCTGCAGCCTGTCACTGGCGGTAAAACGCGCCGGCAGACCCTGCATTAAATCGGATACGCGGCCACTGCCTGCTGCAGCCAGCACAGTCAGTGCGGGCAAAATCGAATCCCGAGTCGGTAGCGGCGCCAGATAGCTCCCGTCACGCGAAAAACGGGAGCCGACTAAAAATCCGCCGTTGGCTTCGAAACCTACGATCGCATCGGCTTCACCGCTTGCAACCTGCTGCATCCCTGCGATCACATAAGGTGAACCAATTTTTGTGCGCAGCACCGTTGCAAATTCGCCGCACAACTCGATCGCGGTGTTGCAACTGACAGGTACTACGACCTTGTTGGCCTTCAGATAACGGGCGCAGATCAGCCCCACGATATCGCCGCGCAGCCAGTTTCCGGTTTCATCCGAGATCAGCGGACGGTCGCCGTCGCCGTCGGTCGAAATGATGGCATCGAAATGATATTGTTGAGACCAGTCTTTGCCGCGCTGAATATCGATCTCCGCCACAGCCTCGGTGTCGATCGGCACGAATTGCTCGGTCCGTCCTAGCGAGGTAACCTCGGCGCCTAAGCCCTCCAGTATGGTACGCAACACATCGCGTGCAACGCTCGAATGTTCATAGACGCCAAGACGCAGCCCCTTGAAAGCGTCTTTAGGGAAAAAGTCGAGATAGCGCTGCACGAACTGGTTGAGTGCAGCGGGATTCACCGCCGGTAAATCACCGCTCACTTGGCCGATTTGCACCACCGCTTCGCTAATGGCCAGTTCATCCGCCTTGGTGATTTCGCCGTCGGGCCGGTAGAATTTGATGCCGTTGCGATCAAAAGGAATGTGACTGCCGGTTACGACGATAGCAGCAATGCCTTCGTTCTGCGCATAAAGGGCGAGGGCCGGTGTGGGCAGCGCGCCGCAAAAATCAACCTGAACGCCCTGTTCTTTGAGTGCTGCGGCACAGGCGGCCACGATGCGCGGACTGCTGGGGCGCAGATCCATGCCAAGCGCAATGCGCGTCACCTTGAATGACGGCCTGATCACGTTGAGGAAAGCCGCCGCGTAGGCTGCGCAAACCTCATCTGTCATCGCACTGACCAGACCGCGCGCACCGCTGGTACCGAAGGTCACGCCGCTATGCTGCATTACATCAAGAATGACAACGGTTTTCAATTGCGAAACTCCTTATAAAAATTGGCAAATACCGCGAGCTGGCGTAGGTAGCTTATTCAGCGTCTGGGCTGCCGGATAAAATGATTCAGGCATTTTAACTTGCCTGAAAATTTCCTTGATCTTTTTTGAGTGCAACTGGCGGGGTAACGGGGGCCCGCCCCGGTCTGTACCGGGGCGGGTGATGCGGGTGATCAGTAGTCTGAATAGCCCTTTTCGCCCGGTGTGTAGAACGTGGAAAAATCAGCTGCGGTCAGCTCAGCACCGCTGCGCAGTTTTCCAACCAGATCCGGGTTCGAGATGAACGGACGACCGAAGGCCACCAGATCGCCGCGTCCCGCATCAAGATCGCTGTTCGCACGCGCCAGATCGTAGCCGCCAGACAAGATATAGCGTCCCTTAAAGTTTGCGCGTATCGCCGCTTTTAAAGACGGACTCACTTCCGGCGCGCCCATCGCGCTGTGATCGACGATGTGGATGTACACCAGACCGATTCGGTTCAATTCTTCAATCAGCGCAAGATACATCGCATCCATCTCAGCATCGGGGGCTGTGCCGTTGAATACGCCGTAGGGTGAGATGCGCATGCCGACGCGATCCGCGCCAATGGCGGCTGCCGTGCCTTTGGCGATTTCGACGGCGAAACGGATGCGGTTTGCGATGCTGCCCCCCCAGTTATCGGTACGCTGATTGGTTGCCGTATTTAAAAACTGGTCGATCATATAGCCGTTGGCCGCATGAATTTCTACGCCATCGAAGCCCGCTTCACGCGCATTTTTTGCGCCCTGCACATACTCTGCAATCGTCTGTTCGATTTCAGCTTCCGTCATGGCAGACGGGACAGGGTAGGGCTGCATGCCGCTGCTATCGGTCCACATTTCACCGGGGGCGGCGAGCGCTGAGGGTGCGAGTATTTTACTGCCGGACTGCATGTTGGCCGGATGGCTGACGCGACCGGTGTGCATCAGCTGAACGAAAATGTGGCCGCCCGCCTGATGTACGCCCTGATTGACGCGCTGCCAGCCTGAAATTTGTTCAGCGTTGAACAGGCCGGGTTGACGCGCGTAACCCAAACCGTTGACTGAGGGTGAAATTCCTTCGCTAATGAGAAGTCCGGCATCCGCACGATTGCGGTAATACGCTTCCATCAGCGCATTCGGTACCGAGCCGATGGCACGGCAGCGCGTCATCGGCGCCATCGCGATGCGATTGGGCAGTTGCAGCGGTCCCAGCGTGATCGGGGTGAATAGGGTGGTTGTCATTGTTTGCTCCAAAAAAGTTAACCCTCCGCGAGGCGGAGGGGATGATGCAAAAATTACTGTTTGATCGATTCGACCGGAATTGTCAGTGTGACCTCATCACCAACCAACGGGGCATATTTGCCCATGTTGAAATCAGAGCGCTTGATGTGCGCGGTTGCATCCGCACCGCAGGCATCCTTTTTCATCATCGGGTGGGGCATACACTTGAGCGCCGTCACCGTCAGGGTGACAGGTTTAGTCACGCCCTTGATGGTCAGATTGCCCTCGATGCTGACCAGTTTGTCGCCGTCAAACTTGAACTTATCAGACTGGTAGGTAATGGTCGGATATTTTTCAGTGTTGAAAAAATCTTCACCCTGAATGTGGGCATTGAACGGTGTCGAGCCGGTATTGACCGATTTGGCATCGATCGTGACATCGACTGAACCTGTGTGAGCGGCGCGATCGATGATGATTTTTCCGGTCACGGTGTCAAAGCGGCTTTGCTGGGTCGAGTAGCCCATGTGACTGTATTCGAAGCGCGGCTTAGTGTGGTTTTGCTCCAGCACATAGGTTTCAGGTGCGGCGTAGGCAGCTGTGGCGAAAGTAGTTGCGAGGGTCAATGCGATCAGTTTTTTCATGATGTATTTCCTTTTAAGTTGGATGAGTTGGGCTTACTTTTTTGCAGGTGAGGCTAAAACAACTAAGTGAAATTTGATCTGAATCTCGTCGGCGACGGTGCCTAAATCGGCCCATTCGTCGGTACCGATGCCATAGGCTAAGCGTTTAAGGGTGAAACTGCCGTCGAAGGCGCGACCATCAAAGGTGAGAGGCGCTGTCACATCCAGCGTTTTACCTTTAATGGTGAGTTTTCCCGTGGCCTGATAGCGATTTCCACCGATAGATTTGACGCCGCTGGAGACAAAACTGGCCAGCGGATACGTTTTGGCATTGAACCATTTTTTGCCGGCAACTTCCTCATCCGCGTCAGTGGAACCCGTGTCTATGCTGGCCAGATTCACATCAATGCTGGCGCGGGCGCTCGTCAATTTGGCCGGATCAAACGCGAGTTGTGCGGAAAACTTGGTAAATTTCCCCTCCATAGCAACGCCCATCTGCCGGTAGCCAAAGCTCAGGGCACTTTGGGCGGGTACCACTTGATTGTATTCGACGGCCTGTGCCGTGCTGACACTGAGCAGCAGGCCGATTACGGAAAATTTAGCGAGCTTCATTTTGCAATCCCTCCGGGTAACATGCGGGCCATGAGGCCGTCGCGGTCGATCAATTGATGTTTTAAGGCGGCCGCCACGTGCAGCAGTACCAGCACCAGCAGCAGATAATTGAGGTTTTCGTGTACCGAGGTGAACAGCACCCCCAGCGACTTATCTTTGCCGACCAAATCCGGCAGCGGCAAAACGCCGAACAGCACGGTCTGAAAACCCTTGGCCGAACTCATCAGCCAGCCGGTGAGCGGGATGGCGATGAACAGCACATACAGCATACCGTGGACGCTGCTACTTGCGCGTTGCTGCCAGCGCGGCAAGACAATTGCAGGCGGCCTGTGGGTGAGCCGCCAGAGCACACGAAATACCGCCAGTGCCAGCAGCGTGATGCCTATCCATTTATGGTAACTGTAGAGCTGCAACTTAGTAGGCGATAATTTCAAGTCGCTCATATAAAGCCCCAGCACAAACGTTCCCGTCAGCAGTAGCGCCATCAGCCAGTGCAGCACCATTGCGGTGGGGGTATAGCGTGTCGTCATGATATTCGTTCCCATAGCGCATTCAGGCAAAACGGCCGGAGCGAAAGTCATCCAGCGCCTGATGAATTTCTTCCTGCGTGTTCATCACGAACGGCCCGTATTGCACGATGGGTTCATTCAACGGTTTGCCGGCAATCAGTATCAGGCGCGTATCGCTTGCCGCATCCAGCGCCACGCCCTGACCGCTATTGTTCAATATCCCCATCCGCTGCGCTTTGATTTCGGTATCATTGACGCTCGCAGCCCCCCGGTAGACATAGACAAACGCGTTGTGCGTAACCGGAATCTCCGCCTCAAAACGGGCACCTGCCGGCAAATGGATATCCAGATACAAGGGCTCGGTGACTTCCCGACTGATAAGCCCCTGTGTGGTGCCGCTAAGCCCTGCAATCACGCGCACCGTCACGCCCTCAGCGGTCTGATATTCAGGAATTTGATGACTGGCATAGTCCTGATACCAGGGGGCAGCCATTTTTTGACCAGCGGGCAGGTTGAGCCATAACTGGAAGCCTTCCATGACACCGTCTTCCTGCTCGGGCATTTCCGAATGAATCACGCCGCGCCCGGCATTCATCCACTGCACGCCGCCGTTTTCCAGCAAGCCTTGATGACCTGCACTGTCACGGTGACGCATGCGACCTGACAACATATAGGTCACGGTTTCGAAGCCGCGATGCGGGTGATCGGGAAATCCTGCAATATAGTCGCCCGGGATGTCGCTGCCGAAGGCGTCCAGCATCAAAAAGGGATCGAGACGCCGCTGGAGTTTCCCGGTCAGCACGCGGGTGAGTTTGACGCCTGCGCCGTCCGAGGTTAATACGCCTTCGATGACTTGTTCTACGCTGCGCGATGTTAGGGTATTCATGATGGCCTCTGTTTGATAGTCATCGCATGATAGGGTAAGCAAAACGATAGATAAAGCCGTTAATTCGGGATAGACTATCCCGTAAATGAAACAACTCTCCGCTGATGACTATATTCTGTTCGCTACTATCGCTGAATTTCACAGCATGGTTCGTGCGGCAGAACACCTTGTTATGCCTAAGGCAACCGTTTCGCGCCGTCTGGCCAATATGGAGGCGGCCTTAGGTCAGCGCCTGCTCATCCGCACTACGCGTCGTTTAACCCTCACTGAGTTTGGACTTGAGTTTCTCGATCACTGCCGGCGGGTGAGCGATGAGGTTGCTGCTGTACAGGATTTTGTCCGCAGTCAGGATGCACAGCCGCATGGTCGTTTGCGGGTCTCGATGCCGGGTGATTATGCGCGGCATCATTTTTCGCGCGCGATTGCCACTTTTATCGACGCCTATGCCGAGATTCAACTCGATCTTGATTTGTCCTCAAGGCGCGTCGATCTGATTGGCGAGCGCTACGATCTGGCGATACGCATGGGAGATCTGACGGATGATGCGACGCTGGTGGCCAGAAAAATCGACGAACAGCATTTTGCGCTGTATGCGAGTCCGATCTATCTTGCGCTGCATCCGGCACCCAACCACCCCGATGAACTGGCGCAACATACGGCGGTGCGCCTGCTATCCGACCGGGGCAATGCCGTGCCGTGGAATTTACAGTCAGATAAAACGTTATGGGAGGCCATACCGCCCGGACGGCTGACGCTCAACTCACCTGACATGATTCAGCAATTGCTGTTGGATGGCGCAGGGATCGCCGCCTTGCCTTGCAGCTTTGCCCGGGCGGATTTACAGCAAGGGCGCCTGGTACAGGTGCTGCCTGACTGGTCGTTGCCGACCGTTCCCGCATGGGCGGTAATGCCGATGCGCCGCTATTTGCCGGCCAAGACGCGTGCCTTTATCAGTCATCTTGAACGGTATATGCAAAAGGGCTGACAGGCAGGCAAAAAAAGATGGAAGTATCGCTGCGCTGCGAGGATAATTAAGCCATTCATGCAACTGGCTAATCAGTTTGTAATATGTCTACCATAAAATGTCCTCTACGACCGTGCACACTTCCCGGTTCCTAATTCCAGAATTCAATTTATAAAAATTTAAATATCATGTCAAAACACTATCTTACATCACTTTTCTCACCTAGTTCCGTAGCTGTATTCGGCGCCAGCGATCGGGTCGACTCCGTCGGACAAATCGTCTTTCACAATATGCTTGAGGGGGGCTTTAAGGGCGGGCTCTATCCGATTAATTCGCGCGTTGCAGAAGTACAGGGTTGCAAAGCGTATGCTGCGATCAGCGAGATCGAAGCTGAGGTTGAACTGGTGGTGATCGCAACCCCGCCGAAAACAGTGCCGGACATCATCGAAGAGTGCGGAAAGCACGGGGTTAAAGCGGCAGTGATTATCACCGCAGGCTTTGGCGAAATCGGCGCGGAAGGACAGGAACTGGAGCGTCAGGTGCTGGTCAATGCAGCGCGCTACGGGATACGCTTAATCGGCCCTAATTGTCTTGGCGTCATGCGGCCATCGATTGGCCTGAATGCGACGTTCAACAACGGCGGGGCGAATGCCGGCAATCTGGCCTTAGTCTCTCAGTCGGGCGCGTTATGTACCGCGATTTTAGACTGGGCGCAGATCAACGATGTCGGTTTTTCCAGCGTCGTATCGATGGGTTCATCTGCCGACGTCGATTTTGGCGAGACGCTGGACTATCTGGTGTCCGATTCGAATACTCAGAGCATTTTGCTGTACATCGAAGGAATCAGGGAGTCGCGCCGTTTCATGAGTTCGTTGCGTGCCGCGGCGCGGGTCAAACCTGTGATTCTGATCAAGGTCGGTCGCCACGAGGCAGGTTCGAAAGCCGCGATGTCACATACCGCATCGCTGGTGGGTTCTGACGATGCGTTTGACGCCGCCGTGCGCCGTGCCGGTGTAGTGCGGGTTGAGACCGTCACGCAACTATTTTCAGCAGCTAAAGCGCTATCCTGCGGCTTTCATCCGTCCGGCAACCGCTTAGCGATCGTCACGAATGGCGGAGGGCCGGGTGTCATGGCGACCGATCGCGCATCCGATTTAGGACTCGTCATGGCTAACTTGTCGGACACGACGATCACGCGCCTCAATGAAGTGCTGCCGCCTAACTGGTCGCACGGCAATCCAGTGGATATCATAGGCGATGCGCAGGCCGATCGTTATCAGCATGCGGTGGCCGCCTGCCTGGAAGATCCCAATGTCGATGGCGTGCTGACCATCCTGACGCCGCAGGCGATGACCAAACCGTTGGAAGCGGCCCAGGTCGTGATTGAACTGGCCAATAAATACAGCAAGCCGCTCTTGACCTGCTGGATGGGCGAGACACAGGTGGCCGAATCGCGCAAGTTGTTCGCCCACTCGAAAAAACCTAACTTCCGCACCCCTGAGCCTGCGGTCGAAGTGTTCTCCTACCTGTCCGATTACTACAGCAACCAGAAGCTGCTGATGCAGATGCCAGAGCCTTTGTCACACCATGTCGCACCGGACGTCGAGGGCGCGCGCATGGTGATTGAAGGCGCGCTGATGGATAAGCGTAAGGTATTAAGCGAGATGGAATCCAAGGCCGTGCTGGCCGCGTTCCATATTCCGGTCGCTCAAACCATGGTTGCCCGTTCGCCGAATGAGGCTTTGCTGATCGCACAACAACTGGGTTTCCCGGTCGCAATGAAGGTCAATTCCCGTGACATCACGCATAAAAGCGATGCCGGCGGCGTCAAGCTCAATCTGGGCAACGCGCAGGCGGTGCGGGCGGCGTATCACGAGATCACTGAGAATATCAAGAAAAACCGTCCCGGCGCGCATATGGACGGCATTTCGATTCAACCGATGATCGTCAAGGCTAATGGTCGCGAACTGATGGTCGGCGTCATCTGCGACCCGGTGTTCGGTCCTGTGATTACCTTCGGCGCAGGAGGTACGATGGTCGAGGTGATGGGCGATGCACAAGTGACGCTGCCGCCTTTAAATTCCTTCTTAGCGCGCGATTTAATTAATCGCACCAATGTGTCGCGTTTGCTGGGCGCCTTCCGTCATATGCCGCCTGTGAACATGGAAGCGCTCGAATCGGTGCTGCTGCGCGTCTCCGAGATGGTGTGCGAGTTGCCGATGCTGACCGAAATGGACATCAATCCGTTGATTCTGGACGAGCACGGTGTACTGGCAGCCGATGCGCGCGTGGTGGTCGAATTTAAGCAACCGAGTGCGGATCGTTATTCGCATATGGCCATTTATCCGTACCCGACTCACCTGGTCAACCACTGGCAGTTGGCGGACGGCATGGACATCACCATCCGCCCGATTCGCCCCGAAGATGCAGAGCTGGTGCAGGAGTTCGTCCGCAACCTCTCCGAGCAATCGCGTTTCTTCCGTTTCATGAACAGCGTGCAGGAACTCAGTCAGGCGATGCTGGTGCGTTTCACGCAGATCGACTACAGCCGCGAAATGGCGCTGATTGCGGTGACCGAGATACAGGGTAAGGAAGTGGAGCTGGGGGTCGCGCGCTTCGCAATCAATCCCGATGGCGAGAGTTGCGAATTTGCGCTGGCGATCGCGGATAATATGCACGGCAAAGGATTAGGTCAGCGCCTGATGACAACCCTGATGGAGTCGGCCAAAGCCAAGGGCTTGAAGGTCATTGAAGGCGAAGTGCTCAAAAACAACACCGACATGTTGCATCTGATGGACAGAATGGGCTTTGATGTCTGCACCAGCGAAGACGATGACAGCATCAAGGCGGTAAGGAAGGTACTGTAAAAACAGGATGATTCAAAGCTAAAGAGAAAAAACACTTTAAATTTAATGAATTAGATCACAACCCTAATGTGTTAAATTGTTATTTAAAGGTTTTTTCTCCGCATTCTCTGCGTGAGAATATTTTTAGTGTGTTTTTAACTTCGCTATTTTTATTATGCAAACTGCCTATTTGACGCATCCGGTCTGCTTGAAACACGACATGGGAGCCGAACATCCGGAGTGTCCTGCACGCATCCACGCCATTGAGGATCAGTTGATCGCGTCAGGCTTGTTTCACTATCTGGCGCATTTTGATGCCCCCAAAGTGACCCGCGAGCAGTTGTTGCGGGTGCACCAGGCAAGTTACGTCGACAGCGTATTTGAACGCGCACCCGAAACGGGCCGCGTTGAGCTCGACGGCGATACGCTGATGAATCCCTATACACTGGATGCGGCACTGCATGCTGCGGGTGCAGCGGTGCGCGCGGTTGACCTTGTGATGAGCGGACAGGCAGAAAATGCCTTTTGCAATATTCGCCCGCCCGGCCATCATGCGGGACCCGCGAGTGCCGCAGGATTTTGCATCTTCAACAATGTCGCCATCGCGGCAGCCCATGCGCTCGAACAGCATGGGCTGCAACGCGTGGCGATCGTTGACTTCGATGTGCATCACGGCGACGGGACAGAAGCTATTTTTCGCAACGAGCCGCGCGTGATGCTGTGCTCGACGTTTCGTCACCCCTATTATCCCTATTGCGGTGCGGACAGCAGTAATTCGCACATCATCAACGTGCCGCTCGCAGCGGGCAGTTCGGGCGTTGATTTTCAAGCTGCGGTTACGCAACACTGGCTGCCGGCGCTCGCCGCCTTTTCGCCGCAACTGCTTATTATTTCGGCAGGATTTGACGCACACCGGGAAGACGATATGGGCGGACTGGCACTGCGCGAAGCCGATTACGCATGGGTTACCGGGCAGTTAAAAACGCTCGCAGAGCAACACGCCGCACAGCGCATCGTCTCGGTACTTGAAGGCGGCTATTCCTTGAGTGCGCTAGGACGCAGCGTTACCGCGCACATCAGAGAATTGAGTGGACTTTAAACCGGCGCGACATCTGCCGTCATTTTAATGGCGGGGTCGGATTATCTCAATTGAGAATGGGGATTGTCCGATGGACACAGGGCAACAACGGTTGTATCTTGCGATATTACTCAAATTTTTATTAAGGATATTGCGTGGACGCTGATCCAATTGAACCACCTGTTCCGGTGAGTCCGATCATCCCCTTTAATGTTGTAGGTATGGGGGCGTCAGCGGGTGGACTGGAAGCGTTCGAGGTGTTCTTTCACCATATGCCGCCGGACAGCGGTATGACGTTCGTCGTCATATCGCATTTATATCCGGGACACGCGAGCATCCTCACGGAAATTTTGCAGCGCACCACCTCCATGCGGGTCGTTGAAATTGAAGATCAGACTCAAGTTGAACCCAATACGGTTTACGTGATTCCTCCCAACCGGGATCTGGCCATTTTTCATGGTATCTTGCAGTTGTCCGTGCCGGTTCAGCCGCACGCACAGCGTTTGCCCATTGATACTTTTTTCCGCTCGCTGGCCGATGATATGGGCGCTCGGGCGGTCGGCATCATATTGTCCGGTACCGGCACGGATGGAACGCTGGGCCTACGCGCCATTCTGGGGGCGGGCGGCGTTTCACTGGTACAGGAACCGGCGTCTGCGAAATACGACGGTATGCCGCAGAGTGCAATTAAGTCAGGTTTCGCCAGCCGTGTACTGACGGTTGAGAGCATGCCGGCAGCGCTGATCAAAGGCATCAGTATCGGCACGGTAGTCGAACCTGTTGCGAGAACAGGTGAATTAAACCGCATCCTGATGCAGTTGCGCAGCGTCACCGGCCATGATTTCTCCCAGTATAAAAAAAGTACCATAGGACGACGCATCGAACGGCGTATGAGTATGCATGACATCGACAGCCTTGAAGTGTACGGACGCTATTTGAAGGAACATCCTGAAGAGACGGGCAAACTATTTAAGGAACTCCTGATCAACGTCACCAGTTTTTTCCGCGATGCAGAGGCGTTTGATGTGCTGCAAAATGAGGTACTGCCGCAGTTGCTGGTCGATAAGCCGGATGATTATGTACTTCGTATCTGGGTTGCCGGTTGTGCAACCGGTGAGGAAGCCTATTCCATCGCGATGCTGCTCAGCGAATATATGGAAAATTCGCACCAGGTGTTCAAAGTGCTTTTGTTTGCGACCGATCTGGACGACGATGCGATTGCCGTGGCACGCACGGGTTTGTATCCGCTTAATATCGCGCAAGATGTGAGTGCAGAACGCTTGCGTCGATTTTTCCTCAAGGAGGAGTCCGGCTTCCGGGTTAAAAAATCGATCCGCGAAATGGTGGTATTCGCAATTCAGAACGTGATTAAAGACCCGCCGTTTACACGACTAGACCTGCTCAGTTGCCGCAACCTGATGATCTATCTGGAAACGGAGGTGCAAAATCGTTTGATTCCTGCATTTCACTATGCTTTAAAGCCGGGCGGTGTGTTGTTCCTGTCCCCGTCGGAGAGCATAGGCAATTATCCTGAACTGTTTGCCCCGTTAAATCGCAAGTGGAAATTTTATCGCGCGAGCGGCATCGTGTCTTCAACCACGGCCGTGATGTCCGGCGGACTGGTCTGGGCACGCAATACCAATTTCAAAGAACCTGAAGAGATGATTATCAAACCGCGCGAAACTAATTTTTCTGAACTGACCCGCAGCATGCTGTTGCAATCGTACGCGCCGGCGTCTGTGGTGACAGATGAGAAAGGCACGATACTGTATGTGCACGGAGATACCGGACACTACTTGCGACCCGCACCCGGACAGGCCACATTGAATATCATCGAAATGGCACGCGATGGATTGCAAATGCACTTGCGCAATGCGCTCAGCGCAGCGGTCAGTCACGCTCAACTCACTTTGAATCATGAAGTGTCGATCAAGAGAGACGGTGAAATGCAGCACATGAATCTCAGTGTGCGCCAGATGCACGGCCCTAATCGAGAGCAAAGGCTGTTTCTGGTTAGTTTTCAGGATATTGCACCCCTAGCGGGAAAACGGCACAAGGGGGCGCAACCCGGCATGCTGGAACTTGCACGCGTCCACGAACTGGAACGAGAGTTAGCATATACCAAGGAAAATTTACAAGGGACGATCGAACAGCAGCAATCGTCAAATGAAGAACTAAAATCGACTAACGAAGAGTTACAGTCAACCAACGAGGAGTTGCAGTCAACCAACGAGGAGCTGGAAACTTCTAAGGAGGAGTTGCAGTCGGTCAACGAAGAGCTGGTCACCGTCAATGCCGAATTGCAGTCGAAAATAGAGCTGCTGGCCCTGATGCAGAATGACATGAAAAATCTGCTCGATAACATCAACATCGGTACGCTGTTTCTGGATAACCAGTTGCATATCAAACGCATCACCCGCGATGCGATGAAGCTGTTTCGTCTGGTATCCACCGATGTTGGCCGTCCGCTCTCAGACATTAAATCGAATATTCAGAATGTCGAATTGCTGACGGATGCCCAGAGTGTGCTGGATACGCTGGTGCCCTTCGAGCGTGAAGTGACCACGAACAACGGCGCCTGTTATCTGGCGCGCATACAGCCCTACCGTACGCTGGACAATGTGATCGACGGGGTGGTGTTAACTTTCACCGACATTACGCAGCGTAAACAGGTAGAACAGGCCGTTATCGAAGCACGTGAAATGGCGGAGGGTATCGTCAATACCATCCGAGAACCGTTGCTGGTGCTAGATAGCCAGTTGAACATCGTGTCGGCCAGTCGTTCTTTTTATCAATTTTTTCATACCACGGAAAAAGCTACCCTCGGCAGTTCGATTTATCTGCTGGGTAATAATCAATGGGATATTCCTGAACTGAGAAATCTGCTGGATACGCTCGTGTCAGGCAATCAGGTCATCGAGAATTTTGTTGTTGAGCATCAATTCCCCCTGATCGGTCAGCGCAAATTGTTGCTTAATGCCCGCAGCATCACCGATGGCAACAATACGAGGGGGTTGATCCTGCTGGCGATGGAGGAGGTCGCATGAGCGATCAGCCCAACGCTGAGCAACTTCGGCGCGCCGCGGAAGCTAAGCTGGCACGCAAGCCCCCTGCAGCCATTGAGATGCCACTTGAAACTTTGCTGCACGAACTTCAGGTGCATCAAATCGAGCTTGAAATGCAAAATGAAAATTTGCGTCAGTCGCAGTTTGAGCTGGAAAAGTCGCGTGACCGCTACATGGATTTTTATGACTTCGCGCCGGTAGGTTATCTCACCCTCAGCGAATCAGGGCTGATACTAGAAATCAATCTGACCGGTGCCGGTATGCTGGGGGTGGAACGCAGCAAATTGCGCTACCGCCGTCTGACCCCTTTTGTTTCGACCGACTATCACGACCGCTGGCTGCGCCATTTTATGACGGTGTTGGGCTCTCGTGAACCGCAAGCCTGTGATCTGGCGATGATGCATGACAACGGTTCAACTTTTTTTGCCCGCATGGATTGTATGCGCCAGCACAAGGCGGGCAGCGAGCCCGAAGTGCGCGTTGTGATGACCGATATCACCGACCGTATTCGCAATGAGGAAGAAATTCGCAAGCTGGCTTTTTACGATGCGCTCACTCAACTGCCTAACCGCCGCCTGCTCAATGACCGGCTGGATCAGGCCATGGCCGGCAGTCGCCGCAGCCTGCGCTTTGGCGCGCTGATGTTTATCGATCTGGATAATTTTAAACCGCTCAACGATCAATACGGTCACGATACCGGCGATTTACTGCTGATCGAGGTAGCGCGTCGTATTACGCGCTGTTTGCGGGAAATGGATACCGTGGCGCGTTTTGGCGGTGATGAATTCGTGGTGCTGCTCAATGAGCTCGATACCGGAAAAGAGGCCTCAGTCACACAGGCACGCCACATCGCCGAAAAAATCCGCTACGCGCTGGCCGAGCCCTACAAACTCAAATCGCACGAGAAACTGGAACTTGAATATCATTGCAGTTCGAGTATCGGCGTGGTGCTGTTTATCAATCATGAAACGCGGCCGGATGATATTTTAAAATGGGCTGATATGGCGATGTATCAGGCCAAGGCGGCCGGACGCAACCGGGTCATTTTTTTTGAGCAGGAAAAGCCATCCGGTTTACGCACGGCAAGCAGGGAGACACCGTGAGCGGTCAAGATCTGCGCGATAAAGCGGAAGCGCAGCTTAAGGGGATTAAATCCGATCAACCCCTTGATTCCTTGCTGCATGAATTACAGGTGTATCAGATTGAACTTGAAATGCAGAATGAAACCCTGCGCCAGAACCAGATTCAGCTTGAAGAATCGCGTGACCGCTATCTGGATTTGTATGATTTTGCCCCGGTCGCCTACCTGACAGTTAACGCAGTAGGCATGATTATTGAAATCAATCATACCGGCGCATTATTGCTTGGGATGGAACGAAAAAAAATCCTGCGGCGGCGTTTATCGCAATTTGTTACTGCGGAAGACAACGAACGCTGGTGCCGTTGTTTTTTAAAGATGATGAATCATGACAGCGCGTGTCACGATGAGTTTAGTTTCAAGCGTCTAAACGGCACGACCTTTTACGCCGGGGTGGACAGTCGTTTTATTCACGGCGTTGAGAAAACCGTGCGGATCACCCTGACCGATGTGACAGAACGACGTTTAGCGGAGCAGATGCTGCGGGTGAAAGAGCAAAAATTACACGGGCTGTTCGAGCTGTGCCCGCTGGGTATTGCGCTGACGGACATGACGGGCCGGTATATCTAATTTAATCAGTCCTTTGTAGATATCACCGGCTATTCTAAAGAGGCGCTGATGGCGCTCGATTACTGGGCACTGACGCCTGAACGCTATGCGGTACAGGAGGCTTGTCAGCTCGAGTCCCTGCAATCCACCGGACGATACGGTCCTTATGAAAAGGAATACATCCGCGAGGATGGCAGCCTGATTCCCATACGATTGAACGGCATGCTGATGACAGGAGCGGATGGCCAGCAATACATCTGGTCTATCGTGGAAGACATCTCAGCACAGATCGAAGCGGCGGCGGCATTGCGGATGAGCGAAGCGCGATTCCACGAGATGGCACAGGCCGTCGATGAGGTGTTCTGGATGATGCCGCCGGATGGTAAATCCATCCAGTACATCAGTCCGGCCTTTGAAAGCATCTGGGGGGTCCGCTGCGAGCAATTGTATGCTCAACCCGAACTTTGTACCCAGATGGCGCATCCGGATGACAGGGAGAGGGTCGGCCGTGCCATTGCCAATCTGGCCCTGGGTGTTAATTTCGACATCGAATATCGCATCATCAGACCCGATGGCGAATTGCGCTGGATCAGTGACCGCGGCTATGCAATCCGCGACGCGTCAGGGCAGGTCATCAACACCACGGGGGTTTCCTCAGACATTACGCAAAAAAAACTGATCGAGTCCAATCTAAAGATTGCAAATGAAAAATTTCGCAGCTCGGCTCAGATGCTCGAAGCGATCGTTGAACATATTCCCGTGATGGTGTTTGTCAAACGCGCCAGCGATTTGACTTTCGAGTTGTTCAATCGCGCAGGTGAAGCGTTGCTGGGCTATGAGCGCAGCGCGCTGTTAGGTCTGGGAGATCGTGATTTTTGGCCGCATGATCAGGCCGATGGCTTTATTGAGGCTGATCGTGAGGTGTTAGCTTCCAATCAAGTTAAGGAAATCGCCAAAGAGCAGATTACCGTCGCAGGGGGCGAAATACGCTATCTGCACACGTGGAAAATCGCCTTGCGCGACGAATGCGGACAAGCTACCCATTTACTGGGTATTTCAATGGATATCACCGAACGCGAACGTGCGGAAAAGCGGCTGCGCGAATCGGAAGAGAAAATGCGCGCCATTGTCGACGGGGCACTCGATGGCATCGTGCTGCTGGATCCGGAAACATTGCAGTTCGCCAGCGCCAATCCGGCATTTTGCACCATGACCGGATACACTCGGCAGGAAATTGACCGACTGAACGTGCATGATATACATCCCGCGGAGGGGTTTTCACGGGTAGCCGAGCAACTTGCCCTGCATATTCAGGGCGAGCAGTTTCTCAGCACCGATATTCCCGTCAAACGCTCGGATGGTTCGATCTTTTTTGTCGATATCAAATCGGCGCGGGTGATGTTGAGCGGCAAGCGCTATCTGGTCGGCATCTTCCGCGATATCACCCAGCGCCGTCTGGCCGATGCCCAGCTGAAAATGAGTGCGCGCCGCTATCAGTTGTTGTTCGACCATTCGCGCGATGCCTTGATGACGCTGTCCGTGCCCGCTTATCAGTTTACCAGCGCCAATGCGCAAACGCTGACCCTGTTTGCGGCTGACCGTCTGGCGGATTTTATTGCGCTAAGGCCCTGGGATGTCTCGCCGGAATGCCAACCGGACGGCACGCTGTCAAGCGAGAAGGCCTTGGACAACATACAGCAGGCGCTCGAATCGGGGCTGTGCAGCTTTGAATGGCAACACCGGCGGCTGGACGGCACGTTGTTTAGCGCCGATGTCTTGTTGACCCGTATGAAACTCGGCGATGAGTTGTTTTTGCAAGCCACCGTCAGAGATATCACACTGGCCAGATTGCGTGAACTTGAGCTGAAAGAATTCCAGCAACTGCTGCGCGATCTGGCAGCGCAGGGGGTCGCCTCGCGCGAAGCTGAACTCAAACATATCGCGCGTGAAGTGCACGATGAGCTCGGCCAGTTACTGACCGCATTGCGTATGGATATCTCGCTGCTACGTATTCAGTTCGCAAATCATATTCCACTTTTGATGCCAAAAATTAAGGATATGCTGACACTGGTTGACAAGGCGATACAGGGCGCACGCGATGTCACCCGTAATTTGCATCCACCCGCGCTCGATATGGGGATTGTGCCTGCGACAATCTGGCTTCAGGATGAGTTGACCTCGCGCAGCAACATCAAGTGCACTTTACATGTGATCAAAGAGCCGCCGGTTATTGAAGACGCGCTGACGCTGACACTATTCCGGATTTTGCAAGAATCAACGACCAACATCATGCGTCATGCCAACGCAAGCTGTATGGAAATTACGATAGATTGCAACCATGAATTCATTTTTCTCCGCGTTTCCGACAACGGCACAGGGTTTGATGAAACCCTGCTGCCGTCCAAAAAATCCTTTGGCCTGATGGGCATGAAGGAGCGTGCGCTGGCGGTCAGCGGCAAGGTTGAAATCAACAGTCAACCCGGACTGGGTACCGTTGTATCCGTTCATATTCCTTTATTTAAAACCCATACGCGGAGAAGAGAGAATGATTAGACTGTTAATTGCCGACGATCACGCCATCGTGCGCGAAGGCATCAAAAAAATACTGGCGCTGGCCCAAGACATTCAAGTCGAAGCGGAGGCTGTTGATGCCATTGAAGTGATGAAACACTTAGATGACGGCGTCACCTTCGATGTGCTGCTGCTCGATCTTAGTATGCCGGGCGTAACAGGAATGTCGTTGATTACGCAGATCAAGGCGCAATATCCGGCGTTCCCGATACTGATATTCAGTATGCACAACGAAGCTCAAATTGCCTCCCGTGCGATCAAAGCAGGTGCAGCGGGTTTTATCGCCAAGGACAGCGATCCGGAAATCCTGCTCGAAGCGATACGCAGGGTCGCGGCTGGCCGAAACTATATTGATCCGGCGCTGGCCGAACAGATGGCATTCGATGCCTTAATGCCACCCAAGTCTGCGCCGCACGCGATACTGTCTAGCCGGGAACTGGAAATTTTTGCGCTGCTGGTAGCGGGAAAACGCGTCAATGATATCGCCTATATCCTCAATATCAGCAACAAAACCGTCAGCACCCACAAACTGAATCTGATAACGAAAATGAAGCTGCACAGCACGGCCGATCTGGTTCACTATGCCCTAGAGCACAAGTTGTTTGCATAATTTTTACCTGCTTGCCGCGTACCCCCTGTCTTCTACCCCCTCTCCTAGTTAAATTCCACCCTATCCATAGGGATTTTCTGTCCCATTCTCAGGTTCATCGGATGCCAAAATCAGCATCGCCCGATGGTGGATGAGGGGGACACTGGGCATAATCCCCTCTGCCAAAACAGTCATATATCAGTTGGAGCAGCAATTGATCCGGGGGGACAGCTTGATGAAAAAATATAAAAGAACAAATACGACACTGTTTGTTTTGAAGGTCATGCGACGCATGAAACAGATGCAGTCGGAACTTGAAGAACACCGTTATTACTTAGAACGCAATGTTGATCTTAAAACCTTACATCTAACACGGCGTATCGATTTACTCGAATCTTGCAATACCAACTTGTGCGGGAAGCTTGCGATCACCAAGAAAGAATTGGCGGCGCTGACTGAGAAAGGGAGCCCGATCAAACTTCAGCTATTCAACAACGATGTGCAGCGCGTTGCCTGATGCGCTGCAAATTAACACCGGGGGGATGCGATGAAACTAGAAGAAATCCGCACGTTTGCAAAAGCACAGGGCCTATCGACCGCAAGGCGTTCAAAGAGCGCGCTGATTAAATCCATCCAATCTAACGAAGGCAATTTTTCCTGCTATGCAACGGCCACACGCGCTGTCTGCGATCAGGGAAACTGCCTGTGGCGTGACGACTGTTTTATCGACGCAGCTAAACTAGGAGAATGAAATGAATCTAGTCAAATGGAATCCGTTCAGAGAACTCGAAGACGTCAGCAACCGGCTCAATACGCTATTCGGCAGATTACCGTCTGAACAAGGACAGTTAACGCTGGCCGACTGGCAACCGGTCGTCGATATCAGCGAAACCGATAACGCCTACCTGATCAAGGCGGAAATTCCCGAGGTTGAAAAAAAGGATGTCAAAGTCTCACTTCATGGCGACATGCTCACGCTGTCCGGTGAACGGCATCAGGAAAAAGAAGAAACGAACAAGAAGTTCCATCGTATAGAACGCGCGTACGGCAGTTTTTCACGCAGTTTTCGGCTGCCGCCGGATACCGATGGCAGTACGATCAGCGCTGAATTTAAAAACGGCATGCTGAATCTCACGCTGCCTAAATCCAAGCAAATCGCGAGCCGTTCTATCGATATCAGCATCGCTTAGCGATACCTTGCCTCCTTCCGCTGCCGGGGGGCTGTGGAGGGGGGAGCATCAAGGTCCGTAGGTCGTAGTAACTTTCATTTTTTTAATCGCAATAGGAGCTGCAAATGGCAACAGGTACGGTGAAATGGTTTAACGACGAGAAGGGTTTTGGTTTTATTTCTCCTGATGATGGTGGCGACGATCTATTCGCGCATTTCTCTGCCATCAATATCAGCGGTTTTAAGTCGCTTAAAGAAGGACAAAAAATCAGCTTTGATGTGGCGCAGGGCCCAAAGGGACGCCAAGCGTCCAACATTCAAATCGTTCACTGATGAGATACTGATTTCCCCTGCATAATGCAGGGGGAAAAGCTACCATGATAGAAAGACAAGAACGTGCACTGGTCAGACGTCGAACCGATGGCGCTCTACTCGAACTGCGTGAGGAAAAAGCGCAGGCCGAGCGCGCCAATCATGAGAAAAGTCGCTTTTTAGCGGTAGCAAGTCACGACCTGCGCCAACCCATTCATGCACTCGGTCTGTATATAGACGAGCTGCGTCGCAAAATTTTGGATCAGGAGCAACAACAACTGGTCGGTAAAGTTGAACGCTCCATTGATTCCATCACTCAGCTGGTGAATTCCTTGCTGGATATCTCACGGCTAGATGCCGGTGTCGTCGTCGCTCAAAAACACCCCTGTAATCTAGCGGAACTGTTGACGCGCATCGCGGCGGGTTTTCAACAGGAGGCGGACTGCCGGAACATCCGTCTGGTAGTGCATCCTATCGAAGGCTATGTGAACAGCGATCCTGTGCTGCTCGACCGCATCATCACGAATCTACTGAGCAATGCGCTGCGCTACACGCCCGAAAATGGCACGGTGCTGCTTGCCTGCCGTCTGCGCGGCGGGCAGATTTTGCTCGAAATAAGGGATAACGGCATCGGTATCGACAAAGCATTCCAGTCAAAAATATTTCGTGAGTTCATACAGTTAAATCAGAATACTCAAGTAAACAAGCAAGGAATGGGGCTGGGATTGGCGATTGTTAAACGGTTGGCTGATTTACTGGAACACCCCTTGACGTTGCGTTCGGTTCGCAATCGGGGGGCGAATTTTAGCATCTTGTTGGAACGCGCCCATCGTCCTGAACAGGCTGCAGAGCCTGCACCGGGTCATCTGAATGGCAAGCGACTTTTGATTGTCGATCACGATGCGCAACTGCTGGCGAGTACCGAGATGATGCTTAAATCCTGGGGGGGGGAGGTGACCGCTGCATCCTCGATGAAAGCGGTGCAGCGCCATTTAATGGCCGGTTCGCGCTGGGATTTGGTGATCAGCGACGATCAGAGCGAAGGCAAGGGCGGCGGGCTCACTGTCATTCAAACTGTACGGCGTTATCAGGGGAAATCGACGCCGTACATCCGGATTAGCACCGATAGCCTCGAGCAGGATGAAGATACGCAGGTTTTACTCAAACCGGTCAAACCCGCGAAGCTCAGATCGCTGATACAGTTTTTGCTGCAGCGCGAGGCCGCGGCGCATACCGTCGCGAACAACCGCTAGCCAAATCACGGCCGCTTGTAGTACCCTTGAGACAAGTTTGGCCTGTTGCGCCGGACGTGTTTAATGAAGGGTAGAGATTGAAGCAAATATCGGAAAATCTGGTCGAAGTCAGCAATCTGCATTTCGCTTATGGCAACAACAAGGTGCTAAGAGGGATCAATCTTAATATTCATCGCGGTAAAGTGGTGGCTATCTTAGGCGTAAGCGGTTGCGGCAAGAGCACGCTGCTGCATCATTTCGGCGGGCAACTCAAACCCGACAGTGGCAGTGTTAAATTTCAGGGGCAGATCATCCACGAACTGGATAATACCGACCTGTATGCGGTACGCCGCGAGATGGGCATGATGTTTCAGGTCAGCGGCCTGTTCAGTGACTTGACGGTATATGACAATCTGGCATTTCCGATGCGCGAGCATACCGACCTGTCGGAGGAAATGATCCACGATCTGGTACTGATGAAGTTACAGGCGGTCGGATTGCGTAATGCGCATGGTCTGATGCCCAAGGATCTTTCCGGTGGCATGGAGCGGCGTGTGGCGCTCGCGCGGGCGATTGCACTCGATCCTACGCTGATTATTTACGATGAACCTTTTGCCGGCCTCGATCCGATCTCCCTCAGCACCATCGCCAATTTGATCCGTAAACTCAACGATGCGCTGGGGATCACCTCGGTGGTGGTCACCTACGATATGTCAGAATCCCTGAAAATTGCCGACTACGTGTACTTTATTCACGATGGCGTGGTGGTAGCAGAAGGGGAGGCGGCAGATATGCTGGCGTCAAATGATCCGATTGTTTATCAGTTCATCCATGCGAAGCCTGACGGCCCGGTCGCATTCCACTATCCGGCTCCCCCCTATGCGGAAGATTTTTTGTAAGAACAATTGATAATTGATCGTTATCAATTATCAATTATCAATCATTACCTATCTACCTGTTTTTACGATAGTATTCAATCAGGTGGCGCGTAGAATCATCGTGTTGCGTGCCGATTTTGCCATCTTGCAATTCAGGCAGAATTTTACTGGCTAGTTGTTTGCCCAGTTCCACACCCCACTGATCGAATGAGTTGATATTCCACACAATGCCCTGCACAAAGACCTTTTGCTCATAGAGTGCAATCAACATTCCCAGCGTGTGCGGATCAAGGCGATCAAACAGCAGGGTATTGGTCGGTTTGTTGCCGGAAAAAACCTTGTGCGGCAGTAACGCTTCAAGTTCAGCACCCGACAGTCCCTGCGCGACCAGTTCGGTGCGCGCCTCGTCTGACGTTTTGCCTATCATCAGCGCTTCGGTTTGCGCAAAGCAATTAGCCAGCAAGATCGCGTGATGCTCACCTAATGGATTCTGGCTGTGTACGGGCGCTAGAAAGTCTGCCGGGATCATGCGTGTTCCCTGATGGATCAGCTGGTAGAAGGCGTGCTGGCCATTGGTACCCGCCTCGCCCCATACTGCCATGCCGGTATCGTAATCGACTGGCTGCCCGTCGCGGTCTACGCCCTTGCCGTTGCTCTCCATGTCCAGTTGTTGCAAGTAGGCGGCAAAGCGATGCAAGTACTGATCGTAAGGCAGCACGGCATTTGAACTGGTCGCAAAAAAGTTGCCGTACCAGATACCTAACATCCCCATCAATACCGGCATGTTCTCTTCTAAAGGCGCGCTGCGGAAATGTTCATCCATCGCGTGCGCACCGGCCAGCAATTCTTCGAACCTGTCCATGCCGATAAACAGTGCGATGGGCAAACCGATCGCCGACCATAGTGAGTAACGTCCGCCCACCCAGTCCCAGAATTCGAACACGTTGTCCGGATTGATGCCAAACGAGGCGGTCGCCGCAAGATTGGTCGAGACAGCGGCAAAGTGGCTGGCAACGGCATCCTCCGAACCTAGTTTTTCAACCAGCCATGCGCGCGCAGAACGGGCGTTGGTCAGAGTCTCTTGAGTGGTAAAGGTTTTTGAACTGACAATGAATAGGGTGGTTTCGGCGTCTAGTTTTTTGAGCGTCTCGGTAAGTTGGCTGGCATCGACGTTAGAGACGAAATGCGCGCGCAGCGCAGGACTTGCGTAACACTTCAAGGCCTCGCAGACCATTAGCGGGCCCAAATCCGAGCCGCCGATGCCGATATTGACGATGTCGGTGATCGCGCGGCCTGTGTAACCGGTATGCGCACCACTGCGAACCTGGTCGGAAAATACCCGCATCAGCGAGAGCACTCGCCGCACGTCAGGCATCACATCGACCCCGTTGAACAGCACCGGACGATCTGAACGGTTGCGCAGTGCGGTGTGCAATACAGCGCGCTGTTCAGTGTTGTTAATTTTTTCGCCGTTAAACTGGCGTTCAATACTGGCGGGTAAGCCGGCGTGAACGGCCAGATCAATCAACAGTTTTCGGGTGTGTTCGGTGATGCGGTTTTTCGAGTAGTCCAGCAGTAAACTGCCAAATTTCAGCGACAAAGTGTCAAAGCGGGCTGGATCAGCGGCAAACAGCTCGCGCATGTGCAGCGGCTCAATTTCGGCGTAATGTGCACTCAGCGCTTGCCAGGCAGTGGAGAGGGTAAGTTTTGACATGGTAATGATCTTTGTTCAAAGTTCAACTAACGGACATATTAAGTGATGCCCCCTCCCGTATCGGGGAGAGGTAAGCACCTTATGCCTCGGGTACCAGAATCACACCGGCCAACGGTGGCAGGGAGATTTCCGCCGAATAAGGCAGCCCCATCCAGGGAATGGCCTCTGCCGTGATCAGGCCGGCATTGCCCAGATTGCTACCCGCATAATATGCGGAATCGCTGTTCAATACTTCGCGATACTCTACCAATGCCGGCAAACCGATACGATAGTGCTGGCGCGGCAACGGGGTCAGATTCAACGCAACGACGACGCTGGAACCATTGCGTGCACTGCGCTGGAACGACAGCACAGATTTTTCGGCATCGTTGCAGTCTATCCAGGAAAAACCCGCCGATTCGAAGTC
Source organism: Gallionella capsiferriformans ES-2 (assembly GCF_000145255.1). Taxonomy (NCBI): domain Bacteria; kingdom Pseudomonadati; phylum Pseudomonadota; class Betaproteobacteria; order Nitrosomonadales; family Gallionellaceae; genus Gallionella; species Gallionella capsiferriformans. Next base: position 1,493,658 of record NC_014394.1, on the reverse strand, counting down.
CAGTTCATGCAGCGCGGGAAGTGAACTGTAGAGCTTGTTCAAATCGTGCGTCAGGTTCTGCATACCGCGATGCAACTCTTCGCCCAGCTGCCACCATTCGAGTTCCCATTTTGACTGCCATTCGCGTCCCTGAGCGATTTCATTGCCCATGAAGTTGAGTTTTTTACCGGGGCTGGTCATCTGGTAAGTCAGCAGCAGACGCAAGTTGGCGAATTTCTGCCACGCATCGCCCGGCATTTTGGAGAGCAACGAGCCTTTGCCGTGTACGACTTCATCGTGCGAGAAAGGCATGATAAAGTTTTCGCTGTAGGCGTAGATCTGGCCGAAGGTCAGCTGGTTGTGGTGGTATCTGCGATGCACCGATTCGTGTTCGAAATAGCCCAGCGTGTCGTTCATCCAGCCCATGTTCCACTTCATCGAGAAGCCTAAGCCGCCCAGATATACGGGGCGAGAGACGCCGGGCCATGCGGTGGATTCTTCAGCCATGGTCAGGGCGCCGGGGAATTCCTCGTGGACCATGATATTCATTTCGCGCAAAAACTCAACCGCATCAAGGTTTTCGCGGCCACCGTACTTATTCGGGATCCATTCGCCGGCTTTGCGCGAATAATCAAGGTACAGCATTGATGCGACCGCATCGACACGCAGGCCGTCGAAGTGGAATTCGGATAACCAGTAGTGCGCGCTGGAGAGCAAAAAGGTTTTAACTTCGTTACGGCCGAAATTGAATATATGGGTGCCCCAGTCCTGATGAAAACCCAGTCGCGGGTCTTCGTGCTCAAACAGGGCGGTGCCGTCAAAACGCGCCAGCGCCCAGCTGTCCTGCGGAAAGTGAGCAGGGACCCAGTCGAGGATCACGCCGATGTCAGCCTGATGGCATGCGTCGATCAACTGACGCAGTTCGTCAGGAGAACCGAAGCGGCTCGACGGTGCGAAATAGCCCGTGCACTGATAACCCCACGATTCATCGAGCGGATGCTCGGTGACCGGCATGAATTCGATGTGCGTGTAGCCCATGTTTTTAACATAAGGCACCAGATCGCGAGCCAGCTCGCTATAGCTGTAAAAGCGACCGTCCGGATGGCGCTTCCAGGATCCCGGATGCACTTCATAGATATTCACCGCAGCGTGCAACCAGTCCCACTGACCGCGCTTGGCCATCCATGCATCATCTTGCCAGCTATGTGAATTCGCAGGTGCGGCTAAGGCGGCCGTTCCCGGACGCAATTCGAAGCCTTGTGCATAGGGGTCGGTCTTGGTCAGGATATTGCCGGTATCACGATTGCGGATTTCATAGCGATACAGCGCGTGCTGCTTAATTTCCGGGATGAAAATTTCCCAAACGCCGGACGAGCCGTGCAGGCGCATCGGATACATGCGGCCATCCCAGTTATTAAATTCGCCGACAACGCTCACGCGTTCCGCGTTAGGGGCCCAGACGGCGAAACGCACGCCTGTGACACCGCTGATTTGCACCGGATGCGAGCCCAGCATGCGGTAGCCTTGACGCAGCTTGCCTTCACCGAATAAATGCAAGTCCTGTGCAGAGATGTCAGACGGGAACTGATAAGGATCGTAGATATCGCGGGACGTCAGCCCTTCGCTAACTTTCAAGCGGTAGGGGAGTTTAGGTTCACATAGGCCGCGCCATTCGAACAGGCCGTCGGAATGGATTTTGGTAAATTCTTCCTGAGTGTAGATCAGGGTGACTTGCGTGGCATGAGGTTCATAGTAGCGAATAACCCACTCAGCGCCATCGCGGTGCAGACCAAGTAAGGCAAAAGGATCGTGGAGGCGTGCTTGCAACAAAGATTCGATTAACATATTCACTATATTTCCTCATTAGTTCTTGTGTCGTGCGGTAATTGTAAACGATAATGCCTTGGTCAATTAAGGTAAATGTGACCATGAGGGGGTAAAGATGAATGTCGAGTTGGGTTATCTGAAAAAAAATTACCACGCAGCTTCTGGCGATCCTGAACCGCGTTTTGTTAGTCGTCTAACTAAAAACACTTATGCGATGGTTCTGGCAGGTGGCCGGGGCAGTCGCCTGCATGAACTGACCAACTGGCGAGCGAAGCCCGCCGTCCCTTTTGGCGGAAAATTCCGCATCATCGATTTTGTCCTCTCCAACTGTGTTAACTCTGGAATACGCCGTATCGGCGTCGCCACACAATACAAATCTCACAGCCTGATTCAGCATATTCAGCGCGGATGGTCATTCTTGAACGGTCAGTTCGGCGAATATCTCGATTTGCTGCCCGCACAACAGCGCATTAGTGAAGATCAGTGGTATCAAGGGACCGCCGATGCCGTGTTCCAGAATCTGGATATCATCCGCGCCTCAAAATGCGAATTTATCGTGATTCTGGCAGGCGATCATATCTACAAGATGGACTACGGCAAATTACTGGCCTTCCATGTCGAAAAGAAAGCCGATATGACGGTTGCCTGTCTGGAAGTGCCGATTGCTGAAGCGTTTGCGTTTGGCGTGATGGGCATCGATGAAAACTCCCGCGTGGTTGAGTTTGTCGAAAAGCCGGCAAATCCGCCTTCCATACCGGACAATCCGGAAAAATCGCTGGCCAGCATGGGTATCTATGTATTCAATACTCAGTTTCTGATCGAACAGTTGATCCGTGACGCCGACAGCCCGAATTCGTCACATGATTTCGGCAAAGATCTGATTCCGCACATGGTTGAGAAATACCGCGTTTTTGCGCAGAGTTTTGAGCAAAGCTGTGTCGGGATGGGCGATGACAATACGCCCTACTGGCGCGATGTAGGAACCATCGATTCCTACTGGGAAGCCAGCATGGAGATGACCAAGGTGATCCCCGATCTGAATATGTACGATCAGGAATGGCCAATCTGGACCTATCAGGAGCAATTACCGCCTGCCAAATTTGTTTTCGATGAAGAAGAGCGTCGCGGTTACGCGGTTGATTCGCTGGTATCAGGCGGTTGTATTGTCAGCGGTTCGACGGTTAAGCGCTCGCTGTTGTTTTCTGATGTGCGCGTAAACAGCTATTCTTCGATCGAAGATTCCGTATTGCTGCCGAATGTCGATGTCGGACGTCATGTGGTATTGAAGCGAGTCATCGTCGATAAAAACTGCAAGATTCCAGATGGAATGGAAGTGGGTGTCAATATCGAGGAAGATCGCAAGCGTTTCCATGTCAGCGAGAATGGTATCACCCTGATCACCCCCGAAATGCTGGGGCAGATCGTTCACAGTATCCGTTAAGATTAAACTCAATCACCCCGCTGCTAAACAGCGGGGCTTTTAGCTATGAAAAAATCCCTAGACTTAGTATTTCTCTGGCACATGCATCAGCCGGACTACCGTGATTATGCAAGCGGCGATTTCGTATTGCCGTGGGTCTATTTGCACGCCATCAAAGATTACACCGATATGGCCTATCATCTGGAGCGCCATCCCGGGATGCACGTGGTACTCAATTTTGTGCCGATCTTACTCGATCAACTGGAGGACTACACCGATCAGTTTGCTACTGGAAAAATTCGCGATCCACTGCTGCGCCTTCTGGTACACAAAGACACGTTATCCATTGCGGAACGTCAATTAGTGCTCGACTCGTGCTTCCGCAGCAGCCACACCAAGATGATTACACCGTACCCGGTTTATAAGCGTCTGTGGGATTTATTCCAGATGTTGCAAACCGAGGGTGAAAACGCGTTATCTTATCTGTCCGGTCAGTATATGGACGATCTGCTGGTCTGGTATCACTTAGCCTGGTGCGGTGAAAGCGTGCGTCGCGAGAACGAGCTGGTTGCGCAACTGATGACGAAAGCAGAGGGCTTTACGCTCAATGAACGAAAACAATTATTCGATCTGATTGGCGAACTAACCAGCGACATTATTCCTCGCTACCGCAAGCTTGCCGAATCCGGTCAGATCGAGATTTCGGCCACACCGCATTATCATCCGTTAGCGCCCCTGCTGATCGATTTTGCCAGTGCCAAGGAAGCGATGCCTGATGCACCGATGCCCAAAGCGCCGCATTATCCTAAGGGGCGTTTGCGCGTATCCAAGCATATTCAGCTGGCTAAAGCGAGCCACAAGGCACGTTTTGGTTCTGAGCCTGCCGGTATGTGGCCTGCGGAAGGCTCAATTTCTGTAGAAACGCTGGAAGTGTTTGCCGAAGAAGGCTGCGGCTGGGCTGCCAGCGGTGAAGGCGTACTGGTTAACAGCATACGCCGCTCGAATCAGTCCGTGCCTGAACGTAACCAGTATCTATATCGTCCCTATACGCTGGAAAAAGGTGCCGAAGGCGTACAGTGTTTCTTCCGCGACGATCATCTATCGGATCTGATCGGTTTCGAATACTCCCGCTGGCACGGCAAAGATGCGGCGACACATTTTATCGACCAGCTGGACAACATCTCGCGCCACGCACCTGAAGGCGAGACACCGGTCGTCAGCGTGATCCTCGATGGCGAAAATGCATGGGAATACTACCCGTACAACGGCTTTTACTTCCTTGACGAGCTATATGGGCTACTGGAAAATCATGCCAGAATTCGTACGACGACCTACGAAAACTTCATTAAGCTCAGTACGATACGCACCGATAGTGCACGCGCAGTCAGTTTGCCGACGATATCGGCAGGCAGCTGGGTGTACGGAAATTTCTCAACATGGATAGGCTGTGAAGACAAAAACCGTGCTTGGGATTTGCTGTGTGCTGCTAAACAAAGTTATGACATGGTCATGTCCAGCGGACGACTGAGTAAAGCAGAGCAGGCGGCCGCAGATAAGCAATTATGTTCTTGCGAGAGCTCGGACTGGTTCTGGTGGTTCGGCGACTACAATCCGGCCAACTCGGTTGCCAGTTTCGACCGTCTGTACCGTCACAATTTGACTGAATTGTATCGGCTGCTCAAATTACCGGCACCGCTGTCACTGGCAGATCCCGTCAGCCGAGGCTGCCTTGGGGAAACAGAAGTTGACGGAGCGATGCGCCGCGCAACTGAGTAGATGAAAATCAGCCTTTAGACTGTTTTTAGAGAATGAATCGCTTATGATAAAAGATCGAGCCAGCGGTATTCTGTTGCACCCAACCTCTTTACCGGGGCCATTTGGCGCCGGAGATCTGGGCGCGAATGCCTACCTTTTTGTTGACTGGCTAAAAGGGGCAGGGCAGACGTATTGGCAGGTCTTGCCGCTGGGAGAAATCGGGCCGGGCAATTCACCTTACATGAGCAGTTCCGCTTTTGCGGGCAACGTGCTGCTGATCGACCTGCAGGATCTGGCAACGCAAGGATGGCTGACAGCAGAAGACTTGATTCCCGATCCGGGATTTTGTGCAGATCGGGTCGATTTCTCCTTGCAAGCCCCTTTCAGGCTCGAGCGCTTGCGTCGTGCCGCCCGACAATTTTTTGCAAGCAGTCAGAGCAGCATGCACGAAGCCTATGCCGACTTTTGTCTGGCGGAGTGCGAATGGCTGGAAGACTATGCCCGTTTCATGACGATACTGGAACAACAAGAAGGTCGCGGGTGGAATGAATGGCCGGAAGTCTATGCGCGTCGCTCACCGCATGCCCTGGCGGTGCTGGACGAAGTTTCTCAGGTCAAGATCAGTTTCTGGAAATTCTGTCAGTGGTGTTTTTCGCGTCAGTGGGCTCAATTGAAAAGCTACGCGAACGGACGCGGCATTAAGCTGGTTGGTGATGTGCCCATTTTTGTGGCGTTTCAAAGTGCGGACGTATGGGCGCATCCTGAGTTATTCGAGCTCGATGAATCAGGCTGCCCCTCGGTTGTCGCGGGTGTACCACCGGATTATTTTAGCGAGACCGGGCAACTGTGGGGAAATCCGCTCTATCGATGGGACGTGCATGAACGTACCGGTTATGCCTGGTGGATCAAGCGCCTAGCATCTGCGTTGTCCAGTTTTGATCAGGTGCGTATCGATCACTTCAGGGGCTTTGCGGCCTACTGGGAAGTGCCAGCGAGTGAATCCACCGCAATTAATGGCCGGTGGGTGCAAGGTCCGGGCGCTAAACTGTTCGATGCCTTTGCCAAAGCCTTTACGGAATTGCCGATTATTGCTGAAGATCTGGGGGTAATTACACCGGATGTCGCCCAATTGCGCGACCAGTTTAATCTGCCCGGCATGCGCATTTTGCAATTCGCTTTTGGTGATGACAGCCGTAATGCGTTTTTGCCGCATAACTATATCGCCAACACGATTGCCTATACCGGCACGCATGACAATGACACGACCCTTGGGTGGTGGAATACCGCCTCGGCGCACGAGCGCCAATTCGCCCATGCCTATTTTGACAAAGCGTCGATTGATGTGCCGTGGGACATGATGAGTGCTCTGTCGGCATCGGTCGCCAATACGGTTATTTTTCCAATGCAGGATGTACTTTGCCTGTCAGGCGAACATCGCATGAACTATCCGGGACGTGCTGAGGGAAATTGGGAGTGGCGTTTTACCTGGGAGCAGGTACAGCCATGGCAGACGATCAGATTTGCAAATATAACGGCTTGCAACAAGCGGAATCCACCGTGTATTGATGCAGGTTGCGAGTGTCTTGAGACGTTAGGTTAAAACATACGCCAGTTCTCTGCGAGAACTGGCGTATAAAACGAATGCTTATTTGTTTACGGCTGACTTCAGTGTTGCACCTGGCTTGAAAGCAGGCACTTTGGACGCAGCGATTTTCAATTCAGCGCCAGTCTTTGGATTACGACCGGTGCGTGCAGCGCGCTCGCGCACTTCAAAAGTACCGAAACCGACCAGAGAAATGCTGTCGCCCTTAGCCAGTGTTTCACCAATCACTTCAATCAAGGCAGCGATGTTTTGTTCCGCAACAATTTTGGTGCTTCCGGTTTTAGTGGCCAAAGCATCGATAAGTTCTTTTCTGTTCATGTGTATCTCTCCGTGAGTAGCGTCGTGAATGTTAAGGGCTGCGCATTGCTGCGGACAAAGTCTAACACTCTCCCGAGACAAACTGAACATCTTGGCGTGATTCTGTTCAAATTTTCTTAAAATAAATTGTTTTTTTATCGCTCTGCAGTCATTTTTTGACGAGCAGAGACATTTTTTACTGAGTGGCAGTGGCATTTCGATGCAAATTTCGCCCGTTTTTTAATGATGGCTTAATCATTAAAAATGCCTTCCAACGCTAAAGTGCTGCAGGTGCTGACCAAGCAGATCGACTGGCTCATTTTCACCCCGAACAGTATGGCTGCCGGCTGTGTGTCGCACACATTGCCGCAAGGTCTCATTTATGATGCCAGATTAAAATATCAACCCGCTGGGGTCAGCTCCCCGTATCATCCTGCCGTTTTTGCGTACTGACTGCAAATATTAAACAAGGATCCCAAATGAAGTGGCTCGATTTTAAACGTGACTATCTGGTGCAATTCTGGTCGCCCATCCCCTCTGTCATTGCAGCGGGTGTACTCGCCGCCTATTATTTTGGCATTACCGGCACTTTTTGGGCTGTCACCGGTGAATTCACCCGCTGGGGAGGACATCTCCTGCAATGGTTCGGTTTTCATCCGGAAACATGGGGCTATTTTAAAGTGATTCATCTGGAAGGATCGCCCTTGAGCCGGGTGGATGGCGTGATGATTATCGGGATGTTTGCAGGTTGCCTGTCTGCCGCACTGTGGTCCAACAACGTCAGGCTGCGCCAGCCGCAACACCGTATCCGTATTTTCCAGGCGCTGGCCGGGGGAATTATCGCAGGCTTCGGCGCTCGTCTGGCAATGGGGTGTAATTTGGCGGCATTTTTTACCGGCATCCCGCAATTTTCTCTGCACGCCTGGTTTTTTGCCTTGTCGACGGTTGCAGGGACCTGGTTTGGCGCGCGGTTTGTCATGTTACCGATGTTCCGGGTTGCTGTGAAAATGCAAAAAGTCTCAGCTGCTCAATCGCTGGTTCAAACGCCAGAACGCGCAGCGCGCCGTTTTCGTCTGGGTATGCTCATATTTGCAGGATGTGTGCTGTGGGCGATTGCCAAAACATTCGATGCGCCAAAACTAGGGTTAGCTGCGCTGTTCGGGCTGGCTTTCGGTATCCTCATTGAACGCGGACAGGTGTGCTTTACCTCAGCATTCCGTGATCTGTGGCTCACCGGTCGCACCCAGATGGCCAAGGCGATCATCCTCGGCATGGCGGTTAGCACGATTGGTGTTTACAGTTATATTCAGCTCGGCGTACCGGCGAAAATCATGTGGGCCGGCCCCAATGCTGTAATTGGCGGGCTGCTGTTCGGCTTCGGTATCGTGCTGGCCGGCAGTTGCGAGACGGGCTGGATGTATCGCGCGGTCGAAGGTCAGGTGCATTACTGGTGGGTGGGACTGGGCAATATTATCGGTGCGACCTTGCTCGCACTGTGCTGGGATGACATCGCGCCTGTGCTGGCGACTCGTTACGATAAAGTCGATCTTCTGGTGGTGTTCGGCAAGACCGGCGGGCTGATGGTCACCTATGCCATGCTCGCGCTGGCTCTGCTTGCCGTATTGTGGTGGGAAAAACGCTTTTTCGCCGCTAAAACCGTCGCGCAGGAGGTTGTATGAGCGAACAGAACGATATCCCTGACTATCATCTGGATCTGATGGGCGAGACCTGTCCTTATGTTGCAATCGCAACGCTGGAGGCGATGGCGCAACTTCAACCCGGTGAGATTCTGGAGATCGTGACCCGTTGTTCGCAATCGATCAACAACGTCCCGCCGGATGCGGTGAATCACGGCTTTCAGGTGCTGGAAGTGCAGCAGGATGGACCCAATATCCGCTACCTGATTCGTCGCTGAGCGGCAGTTTGCATAAACAGAGTGCGGGAGCGGGGGCTTTTTTCGTTAGTTAAAATTTGTGCCGCTGATTGTGTTAGAATGCGCCCCCCTACATTTAGCAAGGCTGTATCCATGTCACGCCAACTTCGCAATATCGCCATTATCGCCCACGTCGATCACGGTAAAACTACTCTGGTTGATAAGCTGCTGTCACAGGCAGGTTCTTTCTCAGCTCACCAACACGTTGCCGAACGTGTTATGGACAACAACGATCTGGAAAAGGAACGCGGGATCACGATTCTGGCGAAGAATTGCGCGGTTGAATTCAAAGGCGTGCACATCAATATCGTCGACACACCGGGTCACGCCGACTTCGGCGGCGAAGTTGAACGCGTGCTGGGCATGGTCGACGGCGTGTTGCTGCTGGTTGATGCAGTTGACGGCCCGATGCCGCAAACGCGTTTCGTGACTAAAAAGGCGCTGGCATTAGGCCTGCGTCCTATCGTTGTGATCAACAAGGTGGACCGTCCGGGCGCGCGTCCTGACTGGGTTGTGGATCAAACTTTCGATCTGTTCGATAAGCTGGGTGCAACCGACGAACAGTTGGATTTCCCGGTTGTTTACGCCTCTGCACTGAACGGCTACGCGAAGACGGAACTGGAAGCGGTTACCGACAATATGTTTGCCCTGCTGGACGTGGTATTGAGCCACGTTCATGCACCGACTGTTGCTGCGACTGAAGAGCCGTTGCAATTGCAAATTTCTGCCCTTGATTATTCGAGCTTCGTCGGTCGTATCGGCGTAGGTCGTGTGACCCGCGGCAAGATCCGTCCTGGCCAGGAAGTCATGGTCATGAATGGCGATAAGTCATCCAAGCGTGCCCGTGTGAATCAAGTACTGGGTTTCCGTGGAATCGAGCGCGTGCTGCTCGAAGAAGCCATGGCCGGCGACATCGTGCTGATTAACGGTATCGACGAGATCGGTATCGGCGTAACCATCGCGGACATGAGCAAACCTGAAGCGCTGCCACTGCCTAAGATTGACGAACCTACCCTGAGCATGAACCTGATGGTGAATACTTCGCCACTGTGCGGACAGGAAGGCAAGCTGATCACCAGCCGTCAAATTCGCGATCGCCTGAACAAGGAATTGCTGGTCAACGTAGCGTTGCGCGTCGAAGAGACCGATAACACCGACGTGTTTCTGTTGTCAGGTCGCGGCGAATTGCATTTGACGATTTTGCTGGAAAACATGCGCCGTGAAGGTTTCGAGATGGGCGTGGGTAAGCCGCGTGTCGTGTACCGTGAAATCAACGGCGAAAAATGCGAACCGTTCGAAATGCTGACCGTGGACGTCGAAGACGCAAACCAAGGCGCTGTCATGGAAGAATTGGGACGTCGTCGTGGCGATCTGCAAGATATGCAACCGGATGGTCACGGCCGTGTACGTCTGGAATACCGTGTGCCTGCGCGCGGCCTGATCGGCTTCCAGTCTGAATTTATGACGCTGACACGCGGCACCGGTATCATGGCACACGTGTTTGATGATTACGCACCGGTTAAAGCCGATATGCCGGGTCGTCGTAACGGCGTGCTGATTTCATCCGAACAAGGCGATGCAGTTGCATACGCCTTGTGGAAGCTGGAAGATCGCGGTCGCATGATCGTGGTGCCAGGCGACAAGCTGTATGAAGGCATGATCATCGGTATTCACAGTCGCGATAACGATCTGATCGTCAATCCGATCAAGGGTAAACAATTGACCAACGTGCGCTCCTCGGGTACCGATGAAGCGGTTCGTCTGACACCGCCTGTACGCTTGACGCTGGAATCCGCCGTTGAGTTTATCGACGACGATGAACTGGTTGAAATCACACCGGTTTCGATTCGTGTTCGCAAACGCTTCCTGACTGAAAACGAACGCAAGCGTAACGTGCGCGGTCTGTAATTAGTCAGTATCGTTTGTAAAAAAGCCGCCAGATCATTCTGGCGGCTTTTTTATTGATTAAAATTGACAAGGCAGCGTAATTTTGCCAAGCTGCGCCCATGTCCTACCGCGCCCGAAAATTGATCGCTGTTTTGCTTGCCATCTGGTTGCCGCTATTTAGCGGCAGTGCGCTGGCCGCCAGCGTGATGATGCAACTGCCGTCCGATTCCTGTCAGGAGATGGAGATGGACGGGCACGACATGAAGCCTGCCTCTGCGCAGTGCGATACCTGTGATGTCTGCCATCTGGCCTGCGGCAGTTATCTCGCCGTACAAGCGATTTCTCATCCTGACGCACTGCCCGCGGTTGCGACAGTCACACCCTATTTGTTCTCGTTTAACTCCATCACCAGCCTTCCTCTGCTGCCTCCGCCCTTAGCGCTCGTCTGATACAGGACGAGTCCGCCTGTCGGTATCGATTTATCCCGTCCTGAAACAGGGTAGCGATTTAGCTATCTATCTGATTACACACGAGGATTGGCAACATGAAACGAATCATTTATATTTTTCTTGCTTGCTGGCTGCTGCCCGCCGCAGCTCAGCCTTTGGGCCATGATGTGACAAGCCTGCTCGCTTATGCGAAGAAACACAGTCAGGAACTGGCAGCGATGCGTTTTGACGCGGATGCGGCCTCCCAACGCGTGCAGCCGGCAGGCAGCCTGCCTGACCCTGTGCTGCGTACCGAACTGATGGACTTTACCAATCAGGGCAGCAACAGACCGGCCAGCCTGCTGCCGGGCAATACGGGCGCTACGCGATATTTACTCACGCAAAGCGTGCCCTGGTATGGCCGTCGCGAGTTGCAAAGCGATGTCGCCCGTGCGCAGGAGAGCAGCGCGCGCGGACAAACGGCGGCACTTTGGTCGGATTTGAGCAGCAAAATTAAATCGGCCTATGCGATGCATTACTTCCTGACCGTCAGCATCAGGCTCACGCGTGAGATGGCTGATCTGACGCAGCGCCTTGAGAAACTGACGAAAACCCGTTATGCCAACGGGCTGGGGACGCAGCAGGAAGTGATACGCGCACAACTGGAACAAACCGATTTGCAAAGCACACTGATCGCGTTGGAGAACGAACAACATCATGCGCATACCCAACTGAACAATCTGTTGTCGCGGCCATCCGAAGCACCGCTTGCCGATCCTGAAACGCTGCGCCCCCTGCCGGATGCGGCAAGGCTAGCGGCGCTGGATGCATTGGTGCGCACCAACAATCCCCAGTTGCAGATTGCAGCATCCGCTATGGATGAGGCAAGAATCAACCGTGAGCTGAGCTATAAAAATCGTTATCCTGGATTCACGCTGGGCATAGCCCCCACCCAGAGCGGCAACACGATCAAAAGCTGGGATCTGATGGTTGAATTCAATATCCCATTGCAGCAGGAGTCGCGCCGCTCGCAGGAACGCGAGGCGGAAGCCCGTGTTGCCGCCGCAACCGCCCGGCAGGAGGCGCTGCTCAATGGCGTCCTGTCAGCCTTAGCCCAGAGTGTGTCGGGGCTCACGAGCGCGCAGCGCACCGAAACGCTGATTGCAACGCAATTGCTGCCGCAGACGGCGCTGTCATTTGAATCGGCGCTGAACGGCTATGAGAATGGCAAAGTTGATTTTGCAACCTTGCTCGATGCGCAGCGATCCATTCTTAAAGCACGCTCGCAGCAGATCAAGGCGCAGTATGAGGCGCAACTGAGACTGGCTGAAATTGAACGCCTGACAGGAGAATAATCATGAATAAAATCAAATTAATAACACTGTTTGCTGTAGTAGTTTGTATCGTTGCATCAGGCGGATATTGGCTGGGTAGCCATGCCAGATCCAGAACTCAGGATTCAGGACTCGGGATGCAGGGGGCGGGTGCTAAACCTAGCGAGCCGCGAAAAATTTTGTATTACCGCAATCCGATGGGTTTGCCCGACACGTCCCCCACGCCTAAAAAAGACAGCATGGGCATGGACTACGTAGCAGTGTATCAAGGCGATGTGACTGAGGAAAATGCGGTCAGCATCAGCGTCGAAAAGGTGCAGAAATTAGGCGTCCAGCGCGAAGCGGCCACACCGCGCGATGTGAATAAAATGCTGCATGCCAGCGGGCGGATTGAAATCGATGAGCGTCGCACCTATGCGATTGCACCAAAATTTGAAGGCTGGATCGAGCATCTGTACGTCAGCAGCATAGGGCAGAGCGTGACGCGCGGCGAGCCTTTATTCGATGTGTACAGTCCGGAACTGGTATCCGCTCAGCGTGAATACCGTATTGCCAGACAAGGTGAGGAGACGTTAAAGAATGCAGGTTCCGAGGCCTCGCTCGGGATGCGCCAACTGGCTGAGGCGGCGAGCGCGCGGCTTAAAAATTGGGATATCGCTGCGAGTCAACTTAATCAATCGGGCAGTTCCCGCCGTACATTGACCTATTACGCACCGGCCAGTGGCATCGTGATGGAGAAAAAAGCCGTGCAGGGAATGCGCTTTTTACCCGGGGAGACGCTGTATCAGATCGCCGATTTATCAAAGGTGTGGGTGATTGCGGAGATTAATGAGCAGGATATCGGTCAGCTCAGCGTAGGGGGCGTGGCACAGATTCATATCGCGGCATATCCCGATCAAACTTTCGAGGGAAAAATCGCGTTTATCTATCCGATCCTCAATGCCGCGAGTCGCACGGTTCAGGTGCGTGTGGAACTGGACAATCAGGCAGGGCAACTCAAGCCCGCGATGTATGCCAGCGTCACCTTGCAGGCGGCTCACCATCCTGAGGTGCTGAGCGTGCCTGTGTCAGCCGTGATCGACAGCGGCAAGCGCACGATCGTGATCGTTGAACGCGCCCCAGGGCTGTTTGCGCCACGCACCGTGACCGTCGGCCAGCGCGGCGATGAGTATGTCGAGATACGGGCGGGGCTGACGAAGGGCGAACAGGTCGTCACCTCAGCGCTGTTCCTGATCGATGCGGAAAGCAATCTTAAAGCCGCACTGAGCGGACTCGGCGGGGTGGATCGCGCGATCCCTGTACCCGCCATTCCTGTATTAGCACCGGATACCGCCAAGCCGGTTGCGCCCGCCGCAGTTAAACGACCTGTTGCCAAGACGGTCGGTCATCAGGCGGTGGGTGTCTTTAATTCGATCAATCCGGATGGCTCGGTGAGCATCACTCACGAGGCGATTAAATCGTTGGGCTGGCCCGGTATGACGATGGATTTTACACTCGCGAATGCCTCCCTTTCATCTGGCATCAAGCAGGGGAGCGCAATTAGCTTCGAGATCGTCGAGCGAAAACCAGACGAATGGGTGATTACCCGTCTGCACGTCAAGGCTGACGTTTCCCACGAGGGGCACTGAGATGCTACAAAACATCATCGTCTGGTCGGCGCGCAACCGGTTTTTAGTGCTGCTGGCGACCTTATTCATCGTGCTGGCGGGCATTTATGCGATGTTCAAGACACCGCTGGATGCCTTGCCCGATTTATCCGACGTACAGGTGATTGTTTATACCGAATATTCAGGTCAGGCGCCGCAGGTAGTCGAGGATCAGGTGACCTATCCGCTCACCACGGCGATGCTGGCGGTGCCCAAATCCCGCGTAGTGCGGGGCTTTTCCTTCTTTGGCGCCTCTTTTGTGTATGTGATTTTCGAGGACGGGACCGACATCTACTGGGCCCGATCCCGCGTGCTGGAGTCGCTGGGCAGTATTGCCGGACGGATGCCGGCCGGCGTCTCGCCGCAACTGGGGCCGGATGCGACGGGTGTAGGCTGGGTGTACCAGTATGCAGTGCTGAGTGAAAATCACAACCTTGCCCAGTTGCGCACCATGCAGGACTGGTATTTGCGCTATCAGTTGACCAAGGCGCATGGCGTCTCGGAAGTCGCCTCGATAGGCGGCTTTGTGCAGCAGTATCAGGTGAGCGTTGATCCGGTCAAACTGCGCGCCTACGGCATTGCACTCAAGACTGTATCGCAGGTCATCCGGGATTCAAACCGCGATGTCGGCGGGCGTGTCGTAGAAATGGGCGAGACCGAATACATGGTCAGAGGGCGCGGCTATCTGCGCGGTAAAACGGATATCGAGACGCTGGTGGTGAAAGCGGATCGTGGCACGCCGGTGCTGCTGCGCGACATTGCGCGCGTCGACCTTGGGCCCGATGAGCGGCGCGGCCTCACCGAACTCGACGGAGAGGGCGAGGTTGTGGCGGGGATTGCGATGGCGCGGTTTGGTGAAAATGCGCTGGAGGTCATTGAAAACATCAAGCATAAGCTCACTGATGTCTCGGCAGGACTACCCGAGGGCGTAACGATCCGTGCCGTGTACGACCGCTCAGAACTGATCAAGCGTGCGATCGATACCCTCAAACACACCCTGTTCGAAGAAGGCGTGATCGTAGCCTTAGTTTGCATGGTGTTTTTGCTGCATGTCAGAAGCGCACTGGTGGCGATTTTAATGCTGCCGGCGGGTGTGCTGATTGCGTTTATCGCCATGCATGCCTTGGGGATGAACTCAAACATCATGAGTCTGGGCGGGATTGCCATTGCCATCGGTGCGATGGTGGATGCGGCGATCGTGATGATCGAAAATGCGCATAAACACATCGAACGACTGGGGGAGGGCGAGTCGCGCAGTGATGCGATTATTGCCGCCTGCCGCGAGGTCGGACCGTCGCTGTTTTTCTCCCTATTGATTATTACGGTGTCATTTTTGCCGGTATTCACGCTCGAGTCCCAAGAAGGGCGCCTGTTCTCGCCGCTTGCCTATACCAAGACGTTTTCGATGGCGGGCGCGGCGTTGCTGTCGGTGACGCTGGTGCCGGTGCTGATGCTGCT
The DNA here is from genome assembly GCF_000145255.1 of Gallionella capsiferriformans ES-2. Classification (NCBI taxonomy): domain Bacteria; kingdom Pseudomonadati; phylum Pseudomonadota; class Betaproteobacteria; order Nitrosomonadales; family Gallionellaceae; genus Gallionella; species Gallionella capsiferriformans. The sequence continues at coordinate 1,478,091 of NC_014394.1, read as the reverse complement.
GTTTATTCGCGGGCCGATTAGGCCTGAGCAAAAAAATCCGCTCAATCGCTGGATGATCAGTCTCTACCGGCCCTTGATTGCCGCCGCTCTGTCGAGGAAGAAAACCACCGTTGCGATCGCGCTGCTGGTGCTGCTGATCTCTATTTATCCAGCGATGCGGCTGGGCAGCGAGTTCATGCCGACCTTGAATGAAGGCTCACTGCTGTATATGCCAGCCTCGCTGCCGGGCATGTCGGTCACCCGTGCGGCCGAGTTGCTGCAAACGCAGGACAAAATCATCAAGTCGTTTCCGGAAGTGGCTTCCGTCTTCGGTAAAGCGGGCAGGGCACAGACGGCAACTGATCCTGCGCCACTGGAAATGTTCGAGACGGTCATCAATCTCAAACCTCAGGATCAGTGGCGCGCCGGCATGACGACAGACAAGCTGATCGCCCAGATGGATCAGGCACTGCAATTTCCCGGTGTGGCCAATTCCTGGACGATGCCGATCAAAGCGCGCATCGATATGCTCTCGACTGGAATAAGAACACCGATAGGAATCAAGGTGTTCGGCAATAATCTTGAGGAAATGGAGCGGCTTGCCAAGCAGATCGAAAGCGTGGTGCGCGAGGTTCCGGGTACATCTAGCGCCTATGCGGAACGCTTGACGGGCGGCTCGTATCTCGATATCGAGCCCGATCGCATGTCGCTGGCGCGGTACGGCCTGACTGTCGGCGATGTACAGGACGTGATTGCGAGCGCCTTAGGCGGCGAGACGGTCACCACCACCGTGGAAGGACGGGAGCGCTTTGGTGTCAACGTGCGCTATCCGCGTGAGTTACGCGGCACGCCGGAGGATATTGCCCGCGAGGTGCTTATAGCGACTCAGGACGGCGCGATGATTCCGTTAGGGCAGGTGGCTCGCATCGTTATCCGTCGCGGCGCATCGTCGATCCGTACCGAAAACGCGCTGCTCTCGGCCTATATTTATGTGGATATCAGAGACCGCGACATCGGCTCATTTGTCGCTGATGCGCGCCGGGCGGTCAACGAACAGGTCAAATTTCCAGCGGGCTATTACGCGACCTGGAGCGGTCAGTTCGAATATATGGAACGCGCCTATGCGCGCATGAAGATCGTGATTCCGATCACCTTGCTGCTGATCCTCCTGCTGCTGTATCTGAATTTCAAACGCGTGACGGATACGCTAATCGTGATGCTGTCGGTGCCGTTCGCACTGGTTGGCGGTTTATGGCTACTGTGGCTGCTCGATTACAACGTATCGGTCGCCGTTGCGGTGGGGTTCATCGCGCTTTCAGGTGTGGCGGCTGAAACGGGTGTCGTGATGCTAATCTATCTGGAGCAGTCGTGGCAGGCGGTGCTGGCGCGCTGCAAGGATGAGGGCCGCGTTGTCACGACTGATGATCTGCACGCTGCCATCATGCATGGCGCAGTCGAGCGGGTACGCCCCAAGATGATGACGGTGGTCGCGATCATGGCAGGCCTGTTGCCGATTCTGTGGAGCACAGGTACGGGGTCTGAAGTGATGCGGCGCATCGCAGCACCGATGGTGGGCGGCATGGTTTCATCGGCTATTCTGACGCTGCTGGTCATTCCGGTGCTGTTTGCACTGGTTAAAGGGAAAAAATGACAGCCTTATTCGCACGTTGATCAATTAAACACATGGGCCTTAGACAGACCTGATAAATTCAGGGTTAACGCGATTAATTATGTGCGCCAGCGCACTGTTTTGTTTAGCTTCATCGTTCACCATTCCATCAGGTAATCCCATCGTTCAGCCGGATGAGGGCATACGATTCAGGATGAAGATAATTTTCGTTTTGCGTGTGTTTCCGGACGGCTATTCTTGTCCAGAAAAAATGACAGGCAATGCGATAGAGCTTGCTGAAATACAGGAGATGGATCATGAACATTGCAGACGAACTCGAGGCCACTATCGTGCAGATGGTGCCGGAAATTGAAGTATTGCTAGCATTACTTCCACCAAGAGCGGAACCTAAGCCAAGTCCGGCAACAATGACCGGGTAGGTAAAGTCATCATCACCGGTATGGGTGAGGGTGATCGGATTGGAGCCTGATGCAGTCACATTGACAGCCCCATTACCCGTGTTGTTTACCGTCACTGCAGCTGTCGCCGTGCTGTTAATCGTCATCAACCCGTTACCATTGTTAGTCGCCGTAACGCCCGCACCCGTATTGACAATAACAATCCCTGCCGGTGCCGTAACGGTTAACGGTGCAGCAATGGTCCCCAGAGAGGTTGTTACAGTCGCTGTATCAAACCCGGTGCCATTGTTCCGCAATAAAAAAACATCCGCTTTCTCAACGTTTGCAAAAGCTGCCGCCTGATAAACGAGAGTATTTTTTCAGGCGTTTCGAGGCATGCGGTGCATTTGATCGGTGCGCAGCATGAGGGTTTTGATTTTATGTTTTTTGATATCAGGGTGCGCAGCACCTCACGAGCATCAACATGCTTGGTGGTCTTGCACTGAGATTCATCACGTCAAAGATTGCTGATCTATATTTACCGATCGCATCTCTAGGGCGCGTCTTTATTGGTTTTACAAAAAAAAGAAGGGGGCTTTTGCCCCCTTTTTTTACTGGCCATTCGCGCTCGATCACGCTGTTGCATACCGCCTTACATCCAATTCAACACCATGCTGTGCTGCCTGATTTGCCTGCTCTAACAATGATCGGGTGATTTTCGCATCGTGGTAAGCCTCTCCGCAATTTTCGCAAACTTCTGCGGGTACGTTTTTAAACATCATTGTCGAGCTACCGCGCTCGAGCGTAATGCTTGCAACGCCTTGATGTGTGTTTCCGTGTTTGCAAATTGGGCATTTCATTTCTATCTCCTTGTTTTCAGGTCTTCGAACCAGATTTCTGGGTTTGGCTCGTACACCGTGATTATGATTCTGAGGTCTTCGTCGACGGAGTCGGCGTATACAACATGAACGGCCTTGTTACCTGCGTTTCCTAGTAATAGTGCGCTAGGGTAGGGCGTGTCATTCGGGTATGCCTCAATAATTGTCCCTGATTCTATTGCTTGTTCTACGTCAATTTCCGATATGCAACGCTCATGCATTCTCTTGATCGCGTGTTGTCTGTAAATTATCCGCATACTTTTCCTTCTGTTGATGGTCAAGACTAAATGATTTTCACTGCATTAGCAATTTAGTCGCCACTGCGGGCGCTCTTCTGGAGGTAAACAAGAATCTTTAAGATCCTATGCTCAGTCGTCCCGCTTTTTGCCCGATAGGGAAAAAGGGTTTCGGGCGGCGTTGATCTGCTGGATGCGGCCCGAAGCCCGTAGGGTTCGGCGGTCGTCCCGCCGAAGGTTATCCAGTCAGCGCTCAGGCCGTTTTTTAATCGCGGAGTGTTTCGCCTTTGTTTTGCGTGGTTGCGGTGTTATCCCAAAAAAATGATATTTCACGCATACCCGAATTGGTCAGGCCAGATTTTGAACTATTACTGGTCTCTTCGTTATTTCCGTTCGTTCAATGAGGCTCGTCGGAGTAAACAATACCGCCTGATTGCAGCTGAAAAAAAACGCCTGCATGAAGCAGGCGTTGATAGTGGGTTGGTGCGGTTGCTATGCCGGCATGCGGCAAACCTTCGGAATCCCCATGCTGAAAAGCGCTTTTGGGACGCTTTGCACAATCCTGCTCAGCCTTCTTAATTTGCTTATCAATTTGACATAATATACATTATGCGTATTTCAGAATAGGCCGACTCGGAACGGTTGGCGGCATAGTTTCGCCTTTTACTTACCCACTGTTCGGCGTTTTTGTGAGCTGACAAGGAAGACAGGCGCAGCCTGTTTCTTGTCGCGAACAATTTCGCGAATAAATAATTCTTTTTCTGGGGTAACACGTAGCCATTCAGTCTCAAATTGCGACTGTGGAACACTACGCCAAAACGGCGCAAACCCACGCCGCCTGTGGCTTACAGGCCGATCAACTGCGAAAAAAATACTGTTCCACCTTTTCAACTACACGGCAAAACACCCGCAAACCCTTACGGCTGTTGGGATTGAGCCGATTTTGGCTGGAGCTGTCGGCCAGCTCAACGGCGAAGTTGACCGCAGGTCAACCAGCCAGAGCGCAGCGGACACGGAATTGACCGTTTTTAACGTTCCGCTTGACCAGACTTCCCAAATATCTGGGGCGGCTTCGCGGCCGACCCGCGAAGGGTTTTCCGGCTCAGATTTTGGTCAGTGCGCGCTGAACGTCAAACCCGAAGGGATTCACCCTTCTGAAAAACCGCTTTTGACTTTGACGTTGACCGAAGAGCAGCTGAAGCACCTGGCGTTTGCGGTGTACTGCCAGACCGTTGAGCTTCAAGACAGCTTCGAGGCGAACGAGCCGGAAGTGATCGCAGCGATCGAAGCCCTGAACGAGATCTCACGGCTGTGCATCGAGTTGGAAAACGGGGCGCAATCATGAGCCGCCGCAAAGCTGCATACCGCTGGATCAATCCGCAGGACTTCGCCGATCTGCGCAAGCAAGCCAGCATGACCCGCAAGGAAGCCGCTCAGGCCTTGGACGTAACGGCACGGACGATTCAGAACTGGGAAACGGGCGGCGCTCGTATCCCTTGGATGGCCTACCGGATGCTGCGCATCCTGCGGGGTTATGCGTTGCCTGGTGTTGCTTGGCAAGGCTGGACGGTACGCAATCATGAGTTGTTCAACCCTGCGGGGCGGTCGTTCGATGCGGTCTGGTTGGAGAACACTGAGCACGTGTTCGCACAGGCTCGACTATGGCGGCAGATGTACGCCCGTTCGGGGATTCAGAAAACCGCGTCAACGGTGCTGCCGTTCCCTGATCGCAGCCGCAAACCAGTTGCAACCCCCCTGCCCCTTGAGGCTCAACCTAAACGAATTGGAGAAAGATCATGACAGGAAAACGCGGCACCTCGATAGCCAGAACGATACGGGAGAGCGTTGCAGTCCAGCTGCCTGAGTGCGCGACGACCGACACCCCGAAGGCGCTTAATCCTCGTCATTTCGTGCCTGTGTCGTTCGTGGCGAAGGATTGGGCTGTGACGCCTAGGCGGATTCGTTCTCTGCTGGCTGAAGAGCGTTTAGAGGGGCGCAGGCAGGACAACGGCTATTGGGAGGTCGCCTACCCCTACCACTTCATCATCGGGACGCGTGGGCCAGCCTTGAGGCGTTCCCAGCCGCCCAAACGAGGCCGACCAAAGCTGGTACGGGTGGCGGTATGAATCACAAATTAACTTTGACAGGACGGGAGAAAATCATGAACATGGCAAAACTCGGTACAGTTTCGGGCGCTGGAAACGAATTTAACGGACAAGAATTTTTAAGTAAAATCAATAGGATGCGTCAGCCATTTTATACATTATGCGTATTTTGTAATGGGTCGACTCGGAACGGTTGGCGGCATAGTTTCGCCTTTTACTTACCCACTGTTCGGTTTTCTATTGAATAAAGCAATTGCAGAATCACGAATGATAGTGAATCCCAACCCATTTTTTTCGGTTAGACTTATGCATGGTATTAATGCCGATTTAAAAAGGAATACATGTAATGAATACACCAAACCGGCGTGCGCTGTTTGAGCACTACTGCGCCTCGATGTCGTCATTTCATCACACCCCCACATTTGCGGACTATTCAGCAGGTATCGATGCCGGAATGGCCTATATGCAGGCTGAAATGGATGAACTCAAACGCCAGCTCGTGAGCTTAAGATATAGCCAGAAAACGAACGATGACGGCGGCAACAGACTGGCAACGCTGGAGGCTCTGAACAAGGCACTCATCCATACGCTCAGCGAGATCAACGTGGGAAAATAGACTGCGCTGCGCTATCTGGCCGTTGTCGTTACAGCCAGCCTGCACGCTTGAAACGGAAATACAGTAATCCGCAAACCGTAATGATCACCAGCAGCGCCAGCGGATAGCCATATTCCAGTTTCAGTTCCGGCATATGCTGAAAATTCATACCCCAGATGCCCACAAACGCCGTTGCAACGGCAAAAATCGCCGCCCATGCAGCCAGACGCTTGTTGACCTCATTCTGCTCGATCGATACGGTCGACTGGCTGACCAGAATCGCCGTGGTGATCGTGTCACGCATCATGTCTATCGTCGTATTGATGCGCGTTAAGTGATCGTACACATCGCGCAAATATTCCTGTGTGTTGACGCAAATCGGCGGCACGCGTCCACCGTAGAGTTTGCTGGTAGCCTCCATCAGCGGCATCACGGCATGTTTGAGCACGGAAATTTTTCGTTTCAGGCCGTAGAGCTGCGCGATGGTCGCGAGCGAATATCCCTTATCGAACAGATGTTCTTCAATTGCTTCCAACTGCAATTCAAGCTTATCGATCAGCGGAAAATAGCGATCGACAACCGCATCCATCAGCGCGTAAAGCACAAAGCCCGAGCCCAGTTTCAGCAGTTCCGGCTCCCGCTCGCAGCGCTCGCGTACCCCGAGCAAATTATGAGAACTTCGACTGCGTATCGAGAGGATGAAATTTCGCCCGACGAAGACATTGACCTCACCTACGGATAATTCAGCGTCGATATATTCCGGTAAATGCATCGCAACGAACAGCGTATCGCCATATTCCTCGACTTTGGGACGCTGATGGCCGTGACGCGCATCTTCAACTGCCAGATCGTGCAGGCCGAACTCCTCCTGCATGGTGTTGAGTTCGGCTTCAGTCGCATCGCGCATCGCGACCCAGACAAAGCAGTCAGTACGCGCCAGATAATCGCTGATTTCCTCCACGGTGGGTTCGGCGATTTTGACGCCATGTCGATATGCGACGCAATTGAGCAGCATGGCTGTTACAGGTCATCCGGGCGGCGTTTGATCTCTTCGATCGAGACCACTTTGCGGATCACTTCGCCCTCGATGATGTCGCCTGTAAATTCATCCGCATGAAAGGCTTCCGCATCGTTTGCCGCACTCGCTCTGAATTGCTTGTGTACACGCAACTGGCGGCGCAGTGCGCGGGTTTTCCACCAGATCCAGCCAAAGATAATCAGTCCCGCGCTCAGAAGAAACACCAGCAACACGGCGAAAAACATCCACCCGACGATAAGCAGCGTCGCGGTTGCGATCAGCGCGAAGAGTTTGCTTATCAGTGAGCCTTGTTTCAAGATTTAGACCGCCTGCCCTGCAGCGAAACCGGATGCCCAGGCCCACTGGAAGTTGTAACCGCCCAGTTGTCCTGTGACGTCCACGACTTCACCGATGAAATACAAGCCGGGGACGTCGTTGCATTCCATCGTCTTGGACGACAGCGCCTGTGTGTCGATGCCGCCGCAGGTGACTTCCGCCTTGGCATAGCCCTGTGTGCCTGAAGGCACCACCTGCCAGTCGTGCAACTGTTCGGCAATGACTTTGCGTTGTTTGTCATTATACTGATTCAAAGGCTTGTTTTCGAACGGCTTTTTATCTGAACACCATACATCTGAAAAACTCTTCGGGAACCATTGTGTCAGGAAATTGGCCAGCTGTTTCTTGCTGGTTTTATGTTCATCTAACACGCTTGCCATATCAAGATCAGGCAACAGGTTAATGTGCAATACTTCACCCGGCTGCCAGTAAGAGGAAGCCTGCAAAATGACCGGACCACTCAAACCGCGATGCGTGACCAGCAGATCTTCGCGGAATGACTGTTTCGCGGTGGTGACGATCGCCGGGAATGAGACGCCCGTCAGATCCGCATAAGGCTTCCATTCATCCGGCGCAAAGGTCAAAGGTACCAGCCCTGCCCTCAATTTAGTGATCGGCACGCCGAACTGCTCGGCGACGTGATAACCATAGGGCGTCGCACCCGTCTTAGGAATAGACAGACCGCCGGTGGCAATCACCAGCGAAACCGCTTCGAATTCGCCGCGCGAGGTCGACACATAGTATTTGGCCTTTTTGCCGATACCCGCATCCGCATCATAGGGCGTATGTTTGATCTCTTCGATTTCGCAGTTCATGAAGCGCTTGACGCCTGCCGCATCGCATTCCGTGCGCAGCATGGCGATGATGACTTCGGATTCGTCATCGCAAAACAGCTGGCCCAGCGTCTTTTCATGGAATTTGATATTGTGCTTTTGCAACAGCTCGATAAAGTCATTCGGCGTGTAGCGAGCCAGCGCGGAGCGGCAGAAATGCGGATTGCTGGAGATATAATTTTCAGGTTTCGCGTTGATATTGGTGAAGTTGCAATGCCCGCCGCCTGAAATGCGGATTTTTTCCGCCAGCTTCTTGGCGTGATCGAGCAATACCACGGAACGACCGCGCAGACCGGCTTGGAGTGCGCACATCAGGCCTGCTGCGCCTGAACCGATAATGATGACATCTGATTTCATATTTGTTCCGTAATCCCTGAAACGGGATTTTATAGTGTTGAGTTAGTGTGCCACGCCGCGTTTTATCTGGCGTAATGTGCGGATTATATGGTGTTTTTAATTAATGCGTATTTTTCCTGACGAAAGCGGTCACCGCATCGCGGTATTCTACCCAGCCTATCGTCCCGCTGTTGTTGTGTTCGCCGCCTTCGATCAGCAGCAATGACTTAGGCTCGCCTGCCGCCGCATACAACTGCTTAGCCATTTCAACCGGCACTTTTTTATCCCAGGTACCGTGAATAAACAGCACGGGAATTTTTAAAGCGGGCACTTTTTCAATCGAGGTAAAACGCTGATTCAGCAATAAGCCGATGGGCAGAAAACCATAATTGATTTGTCCCATCGCCTGCATCGAGGTAAACGTGCCCTCGGTGATCAGCCCCGCCGCCTCTGGATGGTGGACCGCCAGATCGATGGCAATCGCACCCCCCAGCGAATGACCGTAAATGACGGTTTGTGCAGGCCGTCGACCTCGCTGCCCGATGGCATATTGCCAAACGGCCTCGGCATCTTCAAAGACCTTGGCTTCGCTGGGCTTGCCGCCGCTGCTTTTGCCAAAACCCCGATAGTCCGCCAGCAGCACGTTGTAACCCAGTTGATGCAGGTGTCGGGTATGCGCAAGATTGTTGCCGATATTACGGTAATTGCCGTGAAAATAAACCAGCGTCGGCGCATCGGGCAGCTCACTTGGCACCCACCACGCGTCCAACTCTCCCTTATCGGCTCCCGAACCCACAGGGATGCGCAGCGCCTCATAGTTCATCCCCATGCGAGCCGGCGTCGTCTGCCACTCCATTGTCGGTTCGAAGACCTGTTGCATCTGGGTCGACCACATATAGAAGCAAGCTCCCATATACAGCACGGCTAACAACGCAGCAAACCCCGTCAAACGCCGCTTCATGCCGCACTCTCCAGCTTCGTCCAAAGGCAGGCGCCTTTGCTGGCTTTGTCGATGTCGAGCAGTTGCTGGGCATGGACAGCCAGCTCATCGGGGCTTGGCAACAGCACCCGTACGGTCGGCCGCGAGGCATCGGTACTTAACACGGCAATTTCTCGCGCAGCGGGCGGTTCATCCTCACCTAACAGGCTCTCCTGACCGCGCGTCATCGCGAAATACACTTCAGCCAGCAATTCCGTATCGAGCAACGCGCCGTGCAGGGTGCGATGGGTATTGTCGATCTCGTAGCGACTGCACAAGGCATCCAGACCGTTCTTCTTGCCCGGATGCATTTCGCGGGCCATTTTCAGGGTGTCGACAACCGGATTCTCAAGCGGCGGTAATCCCAGCAGTCGCAGCTCGTTGTTGATGAAGCTCATATCGAACGGTGCGTTATGCGCCATCAGTTCGGCGCCGTCCACAAATTCTAAAAAGCTGGTCGCGATGTCGGCAAATTTAGCGCGACCTTTGAGCATATCCCAGGTGAAGCCGTGCACGCGTGCCGCATCCTCGTCGACTTCGCGTTCAGGGTCCAGATAATGGTGAAAATGCCGCTTGGAGACTTTACGTCCTTCCAGAGCTATCGCTGCTATTTCTATGATTCTATGACCTTTTTTAGGATCAAGCCCCGTGGTCTCGGTATCCAGTACAATTTTTCGCATTAAAGCATTCCGTTCGCTTGTTCTTGTATCATCGCAACCCCGCGATTAGCCAGTTCATCCGCGTGTTCGTTCCCCGCATGACCGGAATGCCCTTTGACCCACACCCACTCGATCTCGTGCTGGATCACCAGCGCATCGAGGCGACGCCACAAATCTTCATTTTTGACAGGTTGCCGGCTGGAGGTCTTCCACCCTGCGCGCTTCCAGCCTGCCAGCCAGGTTGTAATGCCCTGCAGCACGTATTTGGAATCAGTATGCAATTTCACCTGACAGCGCCGCGTCAACGCTTCGAGCGCCGAGATGGCGCCCATCAATTCCATCCGGTTGTTCGTGGTATGGGCTTCGCCGCCAAACAGTTCGCGCTGCACGCCTTTGCTGCGCAGCAATGCGCCCCAGCCGCCGACGCCCGGATTCCCCTTGCAGGCCCCGTCGGTAAAAATTTCTACAATTTCACTATTCATGATCTAACCTGTTCACATTATTGTCGCAGCTGGCCGTGTCGCCGCGCTGCGGATTATTCAGTTTGGGTGCCACCGGCAGCAGTTTTTTAACCAATCCTGCATTCCAGCTAGGCTTGAGCAGACGCATGCCCGGTACGCGTTTGATGGCGTGCACAAAATACACCCCGCCGCTTGCCGGCCACCAGCGCTTGCCTGCCGACTCGATCAAATCCGTACGCGACAGCCATTGCTGAAACGGCGGCGCATACGCATCGAAGCTGATTTCTGCCACTTCAAAGCCCAGCAAAGACAGCCAGTCGCGTAGCCTGTGCAGCGCGATAAAATGGCCGCACCAAGGATAACCCTGACGCCTGACCATCGTGCGGTGCAGCCCCCATAAACTGTGCGGATTAAAACCACTGATAATCAGGCTGCCCTCGGCTCTGAGTACCCGCTCAACCTCGCGCAAAATGGCATGAGGCAGTGCTGAAAATTCCAGCAGGTGTGGCAGCAGCACCAGATCGAGACTCCCGCAGGCGATCGGTAATTCGTCTGCGCATAGCCTGAGGGCCGCGCCTGTTTTGTCTTCGCCGCTAAAGCGCAAAGGGATGCGACTATTGCGCAAAAAATCGTGTCCGGACAATCCCAGTTGCAGCGCGTTGTAGCCAAAGATATCGTTTACAGAACGGTCAAACCAGGCCTGTTCATAGTCGAGCACATAGCCGCCCGGCGTGGTGGCAAACCACTCGCTCAAACTTCGCGCAGTTGACTTACAATCTGTCATCTCTCAACTTTCAAATACCCATGTATAAAATCACCGCACTCCCCGCCTTTCAGGACAATTATATCTGGGCTATCCACAACGACAGCGAGGCGGTTGTGGTCGATCCCGGTGATGCCGTACCGGTACTGGCCTATTTAGCGGAAAACAATCTCAAGCTTACAGGCATTTTCTGCACCCATCGCCACCACGACCATGTCGGCGGGATCGAAAAATTGCGCGCAGTATACAACGTGGCGGTCTATGGTCGTCGACATGAAAAAAATCCTCATATCACCCACGCACTTCTGGAAGGGGAACAGGTCAGGCTGGATGCATTCGGTCTGGTGTTTGACATCATGGAAATCCCGGGCCACTTGGACGATCATATCGCTTTTTTTGCCCAAAACGCGGTGCCCCCCCTCCTGTTTTGTGGCGATGTCCTGTTCGGTGCTGGTTGCGGCAAGAGCTTCGAAGGCAGCGTTGCGCAACTTCACCATTCGCTGCAACGCATATCCATGCTGCCAGAGGCGACGCTTGCGTACTGTGCACACGAATACACCGCGTCCAATCTGCGCTTCGCCGCTGTTTGCGAGCCGGACAATGCCGCCTTAAAAATTCGCATCGCCGACACAGCGAGACTGCGTGCTGCGAACTTATCGACCGTGCCATCTACCCTCGCACTCGAAAAAGCCACCAATCCATTTTTGCGCTGCACGGAAACGGCCATCATACGATCACTGCAACAACGGGGGTTGACTGATACATCTGAAGCAGCCGTCTTCGCGGCGCTCAGGCAGTGGCGGGACAGTTTTTAAGCGGGCCCGCGCTGCGCTGGATGCGTTATTTCAAGGCATTCTAAAATTGAATCACCGTGCGCCCGACCCCTTTGCCTTGCAGCAAGGGATCAAAAGCCTCCGCTAAGCGCTCGAAGGGCAACGTGTGCGCCACTTGCGCGAGTTTTTTAGGATAAAGATCGCTTGCCAGACGCTGCCAGACACGCTGACGCAGTGGCATCGGGGTTGCGGCAGAATCGACACCGATCAGCGTAACGCCGCGCAAGATGAAGGGCAACACGGTGGTATGAAATTCAACCCCGCCGGCATTGCCGAAGCTTGCAATCACGCCGTTTTGCGCCATGGTGCGCGTGAGCCACGCGAGTGTTTCGCCGCCGACTGAATCGACAGCGCCCGCCCACAGGGCCTTTTCCATCGGACGCGTGCCCATCACCAGATCGTGACGCGAGATAATCTCACTCACCCCCAGCGAACTCAAATAGTCGTGCTCATTCGCCTTGCCGGTTAACGCTGTGACCGTATAGCCTAACTGCGAGAGCATCACGATGGACAGACTCGCCACCCCGCCTGTCGCACCTGTCACGATCACGCGCCCCTGCTCGGGGCTCAGGCCGTTTTGCTCCATCCTGTGGATCGCTAACGCGGCGGTATAGCCTGCCGTTCCCAGCGCCATCGCATCAAACAAACTCAGTCCCGCAGGCAGCGGCACGACCCAGTCAGCTGGTACGCGCACGGTTTCAGAAAAACCGCCGTCATGCGACACCCCGAGGTTGTAACCGGTCACCAGCACCTCGTCGCCTGCCTTAAAGCGTGCATCCGATGAGCTTTCGACCACACCCGATACATCGATACCGCCCACACAGGGAAAACGGCGTATGACTTTACCCGTACCGGTTGCCGCCAGTGCATCCTTGTAATTCACGCTGGAGTAATGCGAGCGGATCACCACGTCGCCGGAATCGAGATCATCCAGCGTCAAATCAACAAAGCGCCCCGCGGACGCGCCGTTTTCCTCAAAAATGCGATAGGCCTGAAAGGTCATTACAGATCCAGCAGCATGCGTTCAGGGGATTCGAGCGCTTCCTTGATGGCGACCAGAAACTGCACCGCCTCACGACCATCGATGATGCGATGATCGTAGGACACGGCCAGATAGTTGATCGGGCGGATCACGATCTGACCGTTTTCGACCACGGCACGGTCTTTGGTCGCGTGTATCCCCAAGATCGCTGCCTGCGGTGGATTGATGATCGGTGTGGACAGCATGGAACCGAAGGTGCCGCCGTTGGAAATGGAGAACGTGCCGCCGGTCAACTCTTCCATCGTGAGCTTACCCGTTTTAGCCCTTGCGCCGAAATCCACAATTTGCTTTTCGATATCGGCAAAACTCAGTTTGTCCACATCGCGCAGAATAGGCACCGTGAGTCCGCGCTCGCTGCCGATCGCGATGCCGATGTCGAAATAGCCGTGATAGATGATGTCGGTGCCATCCACCGACGCATTGACGATAGGGAACTTTTGCAGCGCATACACGGCCGCCTTAGCGAAGAAGCTCGAGAACCCGAGCTTTACACCGTGTTTCTTTTCGAACGCATCTTTGTATTTCGTACGCAGATCGATCACCGGCTGCATATTCACCTCATTAAAGGTGGTGAGGATGGCGGCCGTCTGTTGCGATTGCACCAGACGCTCGGCGATGCGCTGACGAATACGCGTCATCGGGACGCGCTGCTCGGGACGGCCGCCGGCTGGAGCTGCGGCTGACGGTAAAATGGGGGCTGCTTTCGGTGTTGCAGCACTCAGCACATCCTCTTTGGTCACGCGACCTGCGCGCCCGCTGCCCTCTAAGCTGGCCGCATCGATGTCGAGCTCATGCGCCAGTTTGCGTACCGAAGGCGGTACGGGTGCATCGATTTTTGCAGCGGCGGGCGCAGCCGTTGCGACCGCCGTCGTGTCGATCAGCGCAATCAGCTCTTCACTGCCGACCTTATCGCCGTCCGCCTTTATGATTTTTTTCAGCACGCCGCTCTTAGAAGCAGGCAGTTCCATCACCACTTTGTCGGTTTCAACGTCGATCAGATTTTCACCTTCGAGCACCGCATCGCCCACCTTTTTGTGCCAGGTCAGCAGCGTTGCTTCTGAAACGGATTCGGATAATTGCGGTACTTTAACTTCAATGATGCTCATGACCTGCTCCTGGAATATTCTTGATATCGAGATCGGGACGGAAGGCGGCTTCGATCACCGCTTTCTGCTGTTCGTTGTGTACCGCGAGATAACCTGCTGCCGGTGCTGCAGAGGACGGTCGCAGCGCGTATTCGAGTCGCATACCCTGACGTAAGTGGCGCGACAAATAGTGCTGAATGCGATGCCATGCACCTTGATTGCCCGGCTCTTCCTGACACCAGACCATTTCGGTTGCATTCGGGTAGGCTGCGACCTGTGCTGCAAACGCTTCATGCGGGAAGGGATAGAGCTGTTCAATACGGATGATCGCCATATCCTCTATACCCTTGGCGCGGCGTGCATTAAGCAGATCGTAGTAGACCTTGCCGCTACACGCGATAATGCGGCGCACCTTGTCAACGGCGAGCGCTTCGACTTCCCCGATGACGGCTCGGAAACTGCCGTCCGTGAAATCGGTCAAGGGAGATGCGGCGTCCTTGCTGCGCAGCAAACTCTTAGGCGTAAACACAATCAGCGGCCGGCGCGTTGGGCGCAACATCTGACGACGCAGAAGATGGAACATCTGCGCCGGTGTCGACGGTACGCACACCTGAATGTTGTAATCGGCACACAATTGCAAATAGCGTTCGATGCGGCCCGACGAGTGTTCGGCCCCCTGCCCTTCGTAGCCGTGCGGCAGCAGCATCACCAGTCCGCATAAACGGCCCCATTTGACTTCGCCTGAGGCGATAAACTGATCAATCACGACCTGAGCGCCGTTGGCAAAATCACCGAACTGCGCTTCCCACAACACGAGGGTGTTAGGCTCGGCCGTTGCATAGCCGTATTCAAAACCGAGTACCGCCTCTTCGGACAAGAGTGAATCGATCACAACGAAATCGGACTGATTCTGTGCCAGATGCTGCAACGGAATGTGTATGCCTTCGTGCCAGACCACGCGATTCTGGTCGTGCCAGGTCGCATGACGGTGGAAAAAGGTGCCGCGACCGGAATCCTGACCTGACAGACGCACCGGATACCCTTCGGTAAGCAAGGTCGCGTAAGCCAGATTTTCCGCCATACCCCAATCGAGCGACAATTCGCCGCGCGCCATGGCCGAGCGATCCTCAACGATTTTCTGTACCCGGGATTGCAGGATAAAGTTATCCGGTATGGTCGTCAGCACGCGCCCCAGTTGCTGCAGTCGCGCTAAGGATACGGTGGTATCGACCGGCGTATTCCACTTCGTGCCGGTTTTAAGACCGGACCAGCTGGAAACGGGTTTTTCAGCTTTTTCAATTGCCGGCTGGATCGAGTTGCGCCCTTCATCCATCGCCTGGCGGTAGCTTGCGATCATCGCCTCACCCTCGCCTGCCTCAATCACGCCTTCTTTAACCAGACGCTCGGCATATACCGCACGAGTGCCCGGATGCTGGCGGATAAATCGATACATAAAGGGCTGCGTGACTAACGGCTCGTCCTGCTCGTTGTGCCCCAGTTTACGGAAGCACACCATGTCGATCACTACATCGCGGCCAAATTGCATGCGGTAATCGAGTGCAATCTCGGTAATCAGCATCACCGCATCCGGATCGTCGCCGTTAACATGAAAAATCGGCGCATCGATCATCTTCGCCACATCGCTGCAATACTGGCTGGAACGCACATCGCGCGAGTCAGATGCCGTAAAACCGATCTGGTTGTTGATGATGATGTGTACGGTACCGCCAGTGCGATAGCCACGCGTCTGCGACATGGCCAGTGTTTCCATCACGACGCCTTGCCCCGCAAACGCCGCATCACCGTGCAACAGAATCGGGATAACCTTTTTGCCTTCGAGATCCTTTAAGCGATGCTGGCGGGCGCGGACCGAACCTTCTACGACCGGATTGACGATTTCAAGGTGCGACGGATTAAAGGCCAGCGCCACGTGCAACTTGCCACCTGCGGTTTCGATGTCGGCCGAAAATCCCTGATGGTATTTCACGTCACCTGAGGTCAGATGTTCGGCATGTATGCCCTCGAACTCAGCGAATAACATCGAGGGCTGCTTGCCCAGAATATTTACCAGCACATTCAGTCGTCCGCGATGCGCCATACCGATGACGGCTTCCTTAACACCCTGACCGCCGGCCCTCTGCAGCAGATGGTCGAGCAATGGCACCAGCGTATCGCCGCCTTCGAGCGAAAAGCGCTTTTGTCCGACAAATTTGGTGTGCAGATAGCGCTCCAGCGTCTCGGCGGCGGTAAGGCGCCCTAAGATTCGGCGGCGTTGTGCAGCATCATAACCCGCCAGTCCGCGTACGCCTTCCAGACGATTCTGTATCCAGCGCTTTTGCGGCACATCGCTGATATACATGTATTCTGCACCGATGCTGCCGCAGTATGTCTGACGCAGCAGCTGCAGGATTTCCCGCAACGTCAAACGTGCCGCTGCAACCAGCGAGCCCGTCTCAAAGATGGTATTCATGTCAGACTCGAGCAGTCCGTAATGCGCAGGGTCAAGCTCAGGCACGACAGGCTTGGCATGACGTGCAAGCGGATCCAGGTTGGCGACGCGCAGCCCCAAAAAACGATGCGCGTTGATCAGCTGCAGCACCTTAACCTGTTTGCGCTCATGCTCCATATCAGGCGCTGCGGCCACCGAGGCGTGCATCAGTTCAAACGCATTCTGAACCGGGCTGTGCGGCTGCTCACTCCCCGCTTTGTTCCAGGGCGGCAATGCGTCAAAGTAGCCGCGCCACTCGTCCGTCACGCTGTCAGGATCGATCAGATACTGTTCATACAATTCTTCGACGAAGGGCGCCGCAAACAGCAGCGAACTATCCTGCATCATCTGGTTAAAATGTGTGCTCACCGTTCATCCACAGGTAAAAAATCGCGCCGTGTCGCGCCGATATAGAGTTGACGGGGGCGGCCGATCTTGCGATCGCTGGCCGCCATCATTTCGTTCCACTGCGACACCCAGCCGATGGTTCTGCCTACTGCAAAAATAACGGTAAACATATTGGTCGGAATACCCAATGCGCGCAGCACGATGCCTGAATAAAAGTCGACGTTCGGATACAATTTTCGTTCGATAAAATACGGATCGCTCAGTGCAATTTTCTCAAGCTCCATCGCCAGCTTGAACAATTTGTCGTTTTCCAGCCCCTGCTCTTTTAACACCTCGTAGCAAGTTTCGCGCATCACCGAGGCGCGCGGGTCCATATTCTTGTAAACGCGATGACCAAAACCCATCAACAGGCGCTTTTTGTCTTTGACATCCTGCACGAACTGCGCAACCTTGGAGGTGTCGCCAATTTCTTCCAGCATGGTCAGTGCCGCTTCATTCGCCCCGCCGTGCGCCGGCCCCCAGAGTGCTGCAATACCCGAAGCCATACAGGCAAACGGATTGGCACCACTCGAACCTGCCAACCGTACGGTCGAGGTCGATGCGTTCTGTTCGTGATCCGCATGCAAAATGAAGATACGTTCGAGCGCTTTGACCAGTACGGGATTGGGCACATACTCTTCGGCAGGGGTCGCGAACATCATGTACAGAAAGTTTTCGACATAGCTGTACTTGTTCTTCGGGTACATAAACGGATAACCGTTATGATATTTGTACGCCATGGCCGCGATGGTCGGCACTTTGCCCAACAGGCGCATGGCGGCCAGATCCCGGTGTTCCGGATTATTGATATCGAGCGAATCGTGATAAAAAGCGGACAAGGCACCGACCACGCCGACCATCACCGCCATCGGGTGCGCATCGCGCCTGAAACCGTTGAAAAACTTCATCAATTGGTCATGCACAATGGTGTGCGTGGTGACCTTGTGTACAAATTCAGCTTTTTGCGTCGCATCGGGCAACGCCCCGTTGAGTAGCAGATAGCACACTTCGAGGAAGTCCGACTTTTCGGCCAGTTGCTCGATTGGATAACCACGGTAGTACAACAAGCCCGCATCACCATCAATATAGGTGATTTCCGAGGTACAACTCGCCGTGGAAAAAAAGGCCGGGTCGTAGGTAAAAATCCCCAATTTAACAAGATTGTGGATATCGATCACATCGGGTCCCAGCGTGCCAGACATCATAGGCAACTCAATCTGGCGGCCGTCATCCAGCGTTAGGGTTGCGACACGTTTTTTCATGCTAACTTCCTGGCCCAGTTCTTTTTCCATCCGATTTCCAATCTTAAAATTACACCGATTTAATTTTTGCAAGCAAGGCGGCTTGTGATTCCGTTTCAGTTTCTTTTCTTCCCGAGATCATATCCCATAGCGGATTGTCGGGCATGTCCAATAACTCATCAAATGTCTGCCGCTCGGATGCGGTTAATCCACTATAGTGCGTATCGACAAAGCGTCCGAATACGATATCGAGTTCTAGCAGGCCGCGGCGGCAGCGCCAGCGCACGCGCTGCAAAGCAGCAGGATCGAGCATGGAGGACTGAGGACTGAGCGAACTGATCTCTCCTCTTCCAGCATCTTGTACTTGATCCTCAATCCTCAATCCACGATCCTTAGTTCTCATACCATGCGCTTAATCATCAAGTCCTTGATATGACCGATGGCCTCAGTCGGGTTCAGTTCTTTGGGGCAAACGTCCACGCAATTCATGATGGTGTGGCAACGGAATAAACGGTAAGGATCTTCCAGATCATCCAGCCGTTCACTGGTCGCCTGATCGCGCGTGTCGGCGATGAAACGGTACGCCTGCAACAAGCCGGCCGGACCTACAAACTTATCCGGATTCCACCAGAACGACGGACACGCCGTGGTGCAGCAACCGCACAAGATACACTCATACAGCCCGTTCAGATGTTCACGCTGCGCCGGTGATTGCAGGCGTTCGGTTTCAGGCGGCGGGTCATTATTGATCAGATACGGCTTGATCGAATGATATTGTTTGAAAAACTGCGTCATATCGACGATCAGATCGCGGATCACCGGCAATCCGGGGAGCGGACGCAATTCCACCGGCTCTTTGAGCGAGGACAGCGGCGTGATACACGCCAGACCATTGCGGCCGTTGATGTTCATCGCATCCGAACCGCACACGCCTTCGCGGCAGGATTTGCGCAAAGATAAACTGTCGTCCTGCTCTTTTAACAGCACCAGCGCATCGAGCAGCATCTTGCCACCTGATTCAATGTTTAAATCATAGGTCTGCATGCGCGGCGCAGCATCCGTTTCAGGGTTGTAACGATAGATTCTGAATTTCATAACGTTCCTTAAGCGATGAGCTTAGTAAACTCTCGGTTTGAGCGGGAAAGAATCCACAGTCAGCGGTTTTAGGCGCACCGGCTTGTAATCGAGGCGGTTTCCTTCCGAAAAATACAGACTGTGTTTCAACCAGTTCACATCGTCCCGTTCCTGGAAGTCGTCGCGCGCATGCGCGCCGCGGCTCTCTTTACGAGCCTCTGCCGCGATCATCGTTGCCTGCGCCACTTCGATCAGGTTATCCAGTTCCAGCGCCTCGATACGCGCCGTATTGAATACGCGACTCTTATCGCCGATCTCGGTGTGCGCCACGCGCTCTGCGATTTCCTTGATATTGACCACACCCGCTTTGAGCAACTCAGGGAAACGGAACACACCGCAATGCTTTTGCATGTTTCTGCGCATCGCATCGCCTACTTCTGCAACGCGCTCGCCATTCTTTTGATTTTCCAGACGATCCAGGCGCGCCAACGGGCGATCTGCCGCGTCGCTTGGCAACGGTTTCGGATGCGGATTGCTCTTCAAATCTTCAATGATCTGACGACCGGCCTCACGACCGAACACCAGCAAATCGAGCAGCGAGTTGCAGCCCAAACGGTTTGCACCATGCACCGACACGCAGGCGCACTCACCCACCGCATACAGGCCGTGCACCACTTCATCAGGCCCCGTCTTGTAAGGTGCGACCACTTGCCCGTGATAATTGGTCGGAATGCCGCCCATCATATAGTGTGCGGTCGGCACAACAGGAATCGGGCTCTTGGCAGGATCGACGTGTGCGAATTTCAGTGCGATTTCGCGGATGCCCGGCAGGCGCTGACGGATCACGTCATCACCCAGATGGTCGAGCTTCAACATCACATGATCGCCGTGCGGGCCGCAGCCGCGCCCTTCGTTGATTTCGATGGTCATGGCGCGCGACACTACGTCGCGACTGGCCAGATCCTTAGCGTTCGGCGCATATTTTGGCATGAAGCGTTCGCCATCCTTGTTTACCAGATAACCGCCTTCGCCTCTGACGCCCTCAGTGATCAGCACCCCCGCGCCGTACACACCGGTCGGGTGAAACTGAAAGAATTCCATGTCTTCTAACGGGATGCCGGCGCGTGCTGCCATCCCTAAGCCATCGCCGGTATTGATAAAGGCGTTGGTGCTGGAATGAAAAATGCGCCCTGCCCCGCCCGTGGCAAACAAGGTCGCGCGCGCCTGAAACATCATCACGTCCCCGGTCTCGATTTCCATGGCCGTCACGCCCAGCACATCGCCGTCTTCGTCGCGGATTAAATCCAGCGCCATCCATTCGATGAAAAAGTTGGTGTTGGCTTTGACGTTTTGCTGATACAGGGTATGCAGCAGTGCGTGACCGGTACGATCGGCCGCAGCACAGGCGCGCTGCACCGGATTTTTACCGTAATCCTGCATATGTCCGCCGAAGGGGCGCTGATATATCTTGCCGCTATCCAAGCGGTCAAACGGCATGCCGTAATGTTCAAGTTCGTAAACGACTTCGGGCGCTGCGCGGCACATGAATTCGATCGCATCCTGATCCCCCAGATAGTCCGAACCCTTGACCGTGTCATACATATGCCAGTGCCAGTTGTCTTCATTGACGTTACCTAGGGAAGCCGCGATGCCGCCTTGCGCTGCAACCGTATGAGACCTCGTCGGAAACACCTTGGAGAGCACCGCAACTTTGAGTCCTGCCTGAGCCAGTTGCAAAGCGGCGCGCATTCCTGAACCCCCTGCACCGACCACCACCACATCAAACGTCCGTTTAGCAATTGCCATTTTTTACATACCCCACAAAATTTGCACGGACCAAATCGAATACATAATCAGCGCCAATACGACTAATATGTGTATCGCCAGTCGCACAGCGGCAGGCTTCACATAATCCATCACGATATCTCTGATACCGACCCAGGCATGGAAAAATAGACTGATCAAAAACAGCAGCGCAAAGGCCCGCACCGGTTGGCTGGAAAACAACCCCGTCCAACGATCATAGTCCATGTCCGATTGCCACAACAGATAAGCTGCCAGCGTTACGCTGCTGATCGCCATCACCACCGCTGTGACACGTTGAAACAGCCAGTCGCGCAGACCGTAGTGAGCGCCCACCACCACGCGATTTACCATAATTTCACCCCGATCAATACGGTTAACAGCAAACTTACTACCATCACGATCTTGCTGCTGCTGCGTGCCTCGGCAAGATTGCTGATGTAATGCAGATCAATCGCCAGATAACGAATGCCGGCACAAAAGTGATGCAAAAAAGACCACAACAAACCCAGTAATACGAGTTTGGCTAACGGATGTGATAACACGTCCATCAACGATGTATAAGTCTCAACAGAGCGTAAGCTGTATTGCAACATGAGCAGAAACAAGGGGAGTGCGAGAAAAAGTGCCAGACCGCTTATACGGTGAAGTATCGACACAAAGCCTGGAAGCGGTAATTTAATGAGATGCAGCGCAAGATGTTTCGGACGTTTTTTTAGCATTGCGAACCTTTTGCGTGATGAAAATTCCGGATGCAATGTTACACCTTTTGCATGGCATGAGAATACTAAAAGATCTATCATGTGCCCACTTCATCACACAAGGAGCAACTCCATGAAAGCACCTATCCGTGTCACTATCACCGGCGCCGCCGGACAAATCGGTTATGCCGCATTGTTTCGCATCGCAAACGGCGATATGCTGGGGCGTGAGCAACCGGTCATCCTGCAATTACTGGATCTTCCGCAGGCGCAAGGCGCACTGCGCGGGGTGATGATGGAACTGGAAGACTGTGCATTCCCGCTGTTGCAACAGGTCATCATCACCGATGATCCGAAGGTCGCTTTCAAAGATACCGAAATCGCACTGCTGATCGGCGCGCGTCCGCGCAGCAAAGGCATGGAGCGTAAAGATCTGCTCGAAGCGAACGGCGCGATTTTTTCAGCGCAGGGCAAATTGCTCAACGAATATGCAGCCCGTCACGTCAAGGTGCTGGTGGTCGGCAATCCTGCCAATACGAATGCGCTGATTGCGATGAAAAATGCGCCGGATCTCGATCCGCGCAACTTTTCCGCGATGATGCGGCTCGATCACAACCGCGCAATCGCTCAGATTGCACAGAAATTATTCCAGCCGATACGCGATATCAAAAAGATGATTATCTGGGGAAATCATTCCGGCACACAGTATCCTGATCTTGATCACGCCGAAATTCGCGGCCGTCTGGTACGCGATATTCTGCCGGATCAGGACTGGGTCGAAAACACGTTTATTCCTTCGGTGCAAAAACGCGGTGCGGCCGTCATTGAGGCGCGCGGACTGTCCAGCGCTGCGAGTGCGGCCAACGCGGCTGTCGGTCATATCCACGACTGGATGTTAAGCTCCCATCACAACGACTGGGTCACCATGAGCGTGCCCTCTGACGGTAGTTATGACATTCCCGAAGGCGTGCTGTATGGCTTTCCCGTCACCTGCAAGAACGGCCACTTCAAGATCGTACAGGATTTGCCCATCAGCGAATTAGGACGCAAACACATGCTGGACTCTCACCGTGAATTGATGGAAGAACGCGAACTGGTAAAACATTTATTTGCGTAAAGCGACTATCAGTCCCAGTGTTAAAAAATGAATTAAGCGCCCCGTTTCACTGCGGGGCGCTCTTTTTTATATCGAAAAATGGTCCGGCCTGACGCCGATCCAGATATTGTGCCGATTACCGCGTTTAGAGGCGTGAGAGCCGACACGCTGCTCGCTGACATTAAAACCTGTCTTGATCATCCGCTGAGTAAATGCTGGATCCGTGCTAGCTGACCAGACCGTGAATACACCACCGGGTTTTAACGCATCATAAATCAGCTTTAATCCGCGCAAACTGTAGAGCGCATCGTTGTCCTCATGGGTGAAGGAACTCGGGCCGTTATCGACATCGAGCATGATGGCGTCGAAACTGTTTTTGCCTTGCCGCATCACTTGCCCTACGTCGAGTTCCATCACATGGACACGTGCGTCTGCAAGCGGAGCGCCTGCCAGCTGCCCGATAAATTCGCGGTTCCAGCGCACCACGGCAGGAATCAGTTCGGCTACGGTCACGCGTGCCTCCGGCACCGTGTGGGATAACACCGCCGCCAGCGTAAATCCCATGCCCAGCCCTCCCACCAGCAGATGAGGTTTTTGACGATTCGCGATCATCCGGCACGCCACTTCTGCGAGCACCTCTTCTGAGTGATGTGCCCGGCTGTTCATCAGTTCGCCCGCCTTATCCACACGAATGGAAAATTCGTCACCCCGCTGATACAGCCGCAGAGCGACACCGGCCTCAAAGGCCGTGTCGACTAATTTGAAGGGGATCATTTTATCCTTGCCTCAATTCATACGCGGCAAGACGGATACGATAGACGACGGTCAAGTGCGACCCAGCACTTTCCGATAGACTGATTGGTATGATTTTGCGCTGGTCTGCCAGGTAAAGTCTTTGCTCATGCAGTTCTTACGCAGCGCTTTCCATTTTCGCTCATCGCGGTACACTTCAATCGCGCGTTGTATCGTGGCAAATAAGTTCTCAGTCGTCATTCCGCTGAACACAAAACCGCTGGCCGTACCGTCCCGCAAGGTATCGGCGTTGCAGTCGACCACCGAGTCGGCAAGCCCGCCTGTGCGATGGACTATCGGCGGCGTGCCATAGCGCTGACTGTAGAACTGATTCAATCCGCAAGGCTCAAAACGCGACGGCATCACAAACATATCGATCCCCGCCTCGATTTGATGAGACAGCGCCTCGTCAAACCCGATCATCACGGCAATTTTACCCGGGTAGCTTTGCGCCAGATCGCTGGCAATTTTTTGCATGGAAGCTTCGCCGCTGCCCAAGATCACCAGTTGTACCGGCAATTCGAGCAGACGCGGGGCAATCTCAAGCAGTAAATCCAGCCCCTTTTGATGTGTCAGGCGGCTAACCACCCCCAGCAGCGGCACATCAGAATTGACTTCCAGCCCCATGCGCCTTTGCAAGGCCTCCTTGTTTTGCCCCTTTCCCGCCATCCGCGCAACGCTAAAATGGCTGGGCAAATGCCGGTCCGTTTCGGGATTCCATTCGTCCGTATCTATGCCGTTGAGTATGCCGGTCACATCCTCGCTGCGTGAGCGCAACAGCCCTTGCAGACCGAAACCCAGTTCATCCCCTTGGATTTCCTGCGCATAATTCGGACTGACGGTCGTGATGTGATACGCGTAATACAAGCCGCCCTTGAGGAAGGACATATTGCCATACAGTTCAACCCCGTTGACATTAAAACAGGCCTCGGGCAAGTGCAGCAACTCTACCTTTTTGGGTCGGAAATTACCTTGAAACGCCAGATTGTGTATGGTGATGATATTGGGCACTGCCCCCGCAGCTTCGCTTAGATACACGCCGGTCAGCCCGGTTTGCCAGTCGTTGCCATGAACCAGATCAGGATGCCAGGACAGCGGGTTATCGTGGCTGCCCAACATCGCTGCAATTTTCGACAGCAGGCCGAAACGAATCGGATTGTCGATCCAGTCATGACCTGTTACAGGATCCATATAGGGCCCACCATCACGACGATACAATGCAGGGCAATCGAGCACCAGCAACGGAACACCGTTATTCATGACCGTAAACAACAGCCGCGAGGGCGGAAATCCCGGTAAATTATCGAACGTCGCGACCACTTCACTGGGGCCCATCTTTGCCATGACCTGAGGGTAGCCGGGCAGCAGCACACGCACATCTACATTTAATTCGCGCAGGGCTGCAGGCAGCGCTCCGCTGACGTCAGCCAAACCGCCCGTCTTGATTAATGGCGCCATCTCGGATGTTACGAATAAAACTTTAATATTAGCCATTTGAATCCCTTTTAAGCCCGAACAGTTCAAAATACGAATTACAGCCAGCGCATCATCCCTAACTCAAACGGATGCGTCAGCAACTCATGAAACGGATAAACGCGGATGCGGTATTCCAGATTGCCACATTGCTCCGGTTGCAACTCAGTGACAAACACGTGCTCGCCGGATTCATTGATCCGGTCGGTCGACTCAAATCGATAATGACGAACAGAAACCAGTTGATCGTTTTTAGTGTTGTAACCTAACAGAATTTCAACCACGACATCAACCGGGGTAAGCCGGTTCAAGTTTACCGCCACTTCAAAATAGAGACGATCGCCATAGTTAATCTGCGCAACCGGCAATTGCGTACGGTTCAGTGAAACCTCAGACCACGCAGCCTTGATACGCAATTTCCAATCGGCAAGAAGATGGGAATTTTCGTATTCATTTTGCGTATACAGCACATGCTGCCGGCTAGCCGGTAAATAGCACTTAGCCAGATACTCGCTGACCATGCGTTTTGAATTAAAGCGGGGAATAATGGAAGCCATCGAACGCTTGGCCATTTTTACCCAGGCAGGCGAAAATCCCATTTTTCCGTAAGCATAGTAGCTGGGTACCACCTGATCCTGTAATAACTCATAGAGCGTACGCGTTTCCTCGCGCGTTCGAATATCCTCGCTCAATGTTTCTGAGACCGGCTTGATTGCCCAACCGTTACGTCCGTCATAACTCTCCCCCCACCATCCATCCAGCACAGATAAATTAATGCAGCCATTCATACCCGCCTTCATGCCCGAGGTGCCGCTCGCCTCCAGCGGATACAGAGGATTATTCAGCCAGACGTCGACGCCTGACACCAGTTTGCGAGACAAGGCCAGATCATAACCTTCCACCAGCAAAATTTTACCGGTGAATTCGGTCATTTTAGAAATATGGGTGATGTGGCGAATCAGATCCTGTCCCGGAATATCGGCCGGATGCGCCTTGCCGGCAAAAATAAACACCACCGGACGGTCGGGGTTGTGAAGAATTTCGCGCAACCAGTCCAGATTACTGAACAGCATGGTAGCGCGCTTATAGGTGGCAAAACGTCGCGCAAAACCGACGGTCAGAATATTGGGGTTTTCCGGGTTAACGTATTTGAGCAGTCGGTCAAGATGCGCCTCTGAGCCGCGATTGCGAAAATGCTGCGCGGTGATGCGTTCGCTGACGGCATTGAGCATTTTAACTTTCAGGGTTTGATGCACGCTCCAGAAGACATGATCAGGAATGTCGTCCACCCCCTCCCACAATTTCAAATCATTCATGCGGGCATTCCATTCCGACCCCAGATAACGCTCCAGCACTTCTATCCATTCGGTTGCCAGAAAAGTCGGTGCATGAACGCCGTTGGTGACATAAGTCATCGGATTTTCAGCCGGTTCGATTTCAGGCCACATCTCGCGGCAAATCTCAGAGGACACGCTGCCGTGAATACGCGAGACACCGTTGTGAAAACGCGAGCCGCGCAGCGCCAGCGCAGTCATGTTGAAATCCGGGCTGCTACCGGTTCGCCCCAGCATCATAAATCTTGCGTGATTGAGTTTGAGTTCGGCGTAATAGTGCTCAAAGTAATGCTGTATCATCCCCTCGCTGAAATGATCGTGTCCTGCTGGCACCGGTGTATGGGTCGTGAAGATCGTATTAGCCGCCACCGCTTCGAGTGCGGTTTCAAAATAAAAACCTTCGGCACTGGTCTTCTGTCTGACGCGCTCCAGCATCATAAAGGCAGCATGACCTTCGTTGATATGCCAGACGGTGGGTTTCAGCCCCAACGCCTGCAACGCGCGCACGCCACCGATACCCAGCACGATTTCCTGCTCGATGCGCATCGCCGTGTCTCCGCCATACAAACGATGGGTGATATCCCGGTCGCGGGCGATATTACTGTCCAAATCGGTATCCAGCAGGTAGAGCGTGATATGACCGACACGGGCCTGCCATATCTTGATGTGCACGACGCTGCCGGGCAATTCGATTTGCGTATAGGCCTCCGAGCCGTCAGGGCGCAATGCGGGCGAGACGGGCAGATCATCGAAATTAGAATCGGTGTTGCTGGCAATCTGATTGCCTTCGCCGTCTATATTCTGGTGAAAATATCCCTGACGATATAAGAGTCCGACACCTGCAAAGGGCAGGCGCAGATCGCTGGCCGCCTTGCAGTGATCACCCGCCAGTATCCCTAAGCCACCGGAATAGATCGGAAAACTCTCATGCAAACCGAATTCAGCGCAAAAATAAGCGATCAGATCATCAGGGCCTAACCAGTCGGCACCACCGGACGGTAACCGGTGATCGTGATACGTATCGTAATCGGCCAGCACGCGGTTAAAGTTGCCGATGAAAACTTGATCTTCGGCCGCATCGAGCAGTAACTGTTCATCGACGCGCTTCAAAAAGGCTTTGGGGCTATGGCCGGTCGCCTTCCATAACCCCGGATGCAGCCTCGCGAACAGGCGACGCGTTGACCGATCCCATCCGTACCAAAGATTATTGGCTAACTCTTCCAGACGCGCCAGACGCGCCGGAACTTTAGGACGGACTTGCAGAAAATATGAAGTGCTCTTTTTCACCGTCAATTCCTCTGATGCATAAGAATGAGACTGAGTGTAACGGGTAGGATTATAGCGCAGCTATGTTGGGTAACGAACAGACTATCAACGGGTTTTTATGACAAAAAAATGGCCACCTTTGATTAAGGTGGCCATTAATCTAATACCGCGTTGAAATATCCGGTTTAGCTTTGCTTTAAGCTCTTCACATTCCAGACATTATCAGCATACTCCATGATCGTGCGATCGCTGGAAAACTTGCCCATATTAGCGACATTGAGAATGGCGCGACGCGTCCACTCTTCCTTGTCCTGATAGAGCAAACTGACCTTATCCTGCGTCGAAATGTAGCTTGCGTAATCGGCCAGCAACAGGTAGTGGTCGCCATGATGAGTCAGATTATCAAAAATCTGGCGGTAACGATCCGGCTCTTCAACAGAGAAGAAACCATTGCCTATCATGTCCAGCACTTGTCTTAACTCTTCATTGCCATAATAGTGATCCCACGCGCTGTAACCCTTGGTGCGCAGATCGGCTACTTGTGGCGTAGTCAGGCCGAAGATGAAGATATTGTTGTCGCCAACTTCCTCTAAGATTTCGACGTTAGCGCCATCGAGCGTACCGATAGTCAGCGCACCATTCAACGCCATCT
Source organism: Gallionella capsiferriformans ES-2 (assembly GCF_000145255.1). Taxonomy (NCBI): domain Bacteria; kingdom Pseudomonadati; phylum Pseudomonadota; class Betaproteobacteria; order Nitrosomonadales; family Gallionellaceae; genus Gallionella; species Gallionella capsiferriformans. The sequence goes on along the minus strand of NC_014394.1, from coordinate 1,449,639 downwards.
TCATATTGCCGGTACCTGAAGCTTCAGTACCCGCGGTGGAAATCTGTTCGGACAGATCACTGGCCGGGAACAGCTTTTCAGCCGATGACACGTCGTAGTTTGGCAAAAACACCACTTTGAGCAGACCGTGTACGGCAGGATCCTCATTCACGATGCTGGCAACATCGTTGATCAGGCGAATAATCATCTTGGCAAGCTTGTAGCCGGGAGCCGCTTTACCTGCAAAAATGATGGTGCGCGGCGTAATCGTGTGTGCGTTGCCGCTGCGGATGCGGTTATACAGTGTAATCACATGCAGTACATTGAGCAGTTGACGTTTGTATTCGTGTATACGCTTGATCTGCACGTCAAACATCGAATTGATGTCGACGGTAATACCGACCTTTTCCTTGATGTACTCGGCCAGACGCGCCTTATTCTCCTGCTTGACGGCACGGAATTGCTTGCGGAATTCAGCATCTTCTGCATGCGGAATCAGCCCCTTGAGCTGATCGAGATTGCGCACGAAGCCATTGCCGATACGCGATGAAATCAGCTGAGCCAGATTGTGATTACACTGATTCAACCAGCGACGCGGCGTGATGCCATTGGTCACGTTAATGAATTTTTCCGGATAAATGCGATGGAAATCTGCAAACAGGGTCGTTTGCAGCAAGCCGCTATGAATTGCGGCCACGCCGTTGACGGTATGACTGCCCACCACAGCCAGATGCGCCATGCGCACGCGACGGCCATGACTTTCATTGATGATGGAAACACGACTGAGCAACTCGGTGTCGCCGGGGAACAAGTGGTTCACCTGGGCTAAGAATCGATGATTGATTTCGTAGATGATTTCCAGATGACGCGGCAATACGCGTTCAAACTTTTCCACCGCCCAAGTTTCCAGCGCTTCAGGCATCAGGGTATGGTTGGTGTAGGCAAAGATCTTGGTGACCAAACCCCAGGCATGATCCCATTTCAGACCATGCACATCGATCAATTGATACATCAGTTCGGCAACGCCAACCGCCGGATGTGTGTCATTGAGTTGAATCGCCACTTTTTCCGGCAGCTGATTCCAGTCGCTGTGCTTTTGCAAGAAGTGATACAAGATATCCTGTATGGAAGCTGAGACGAAGAAATACTCCTGTCTTAAGCGCAATTCCTTACCCACGGCAGAGCTGTCATTCGGGTACAGCACCTTAGAGAGGCTCTCGGAGATATTTTTGTCCTGAACCGCGCTGAGATAATCGCCGGCGTTGAACGATTCGAGATTGAATTCGCGCGCAGCTTTAGCCGCCCACAGACGCAGATTGTTTACCGTACCCGTGTTGTAACCCGGGATAGGCACATCGTAGGCCATCGCCATAACCGTATCCGAATCGACCCAGTGATGTTCGATACCGCCATCGCCATCGGAAAACTGCACAACGCGACCAAAGAACTTGACCGGATACATGCGTTCAGGACGTTGAAATTCCCAGGGGTTACCAAAACGCAGCCAGTTATCCGGACGCTCGACCTGCTGACCATTCTTGATGCGCTGATTAAACATGCCGTATTCGTAACGGATGCCGTAGCCCTGCCCCGGCAGATCCAACGTCGCCATGGAATCAAGGAAACACGCAGCCAGTCGGCCCAGACCGCCGTTACCCAGCGCAGCATCGATTTCTGTTTCTTCGACTTCTTCCAGATCATGGCCCAGCGCTTTCAGACTGTCGCGCAATGCAGGCTCAAGCCCCATATTGAGCGCCGCATTCGACAAGGTGCGACCGATCAAAAATTCCAAAGACAGATAATACAGCCGTTTAGGATCCTGATCCACGCAGGCCTCGGTGGTTTTCAGGTGTTTTTCGATCATCTGGTCGCGCACGGCATGGGCGGACGCCTCAAACCAGTCACGTTCAGTCGCCGTGGCAACGGACTTGCCTTCGGTATAAATTAAGTGATTCGACAACATCCTTTGCAACACTTCAGGATTTGATCTGTCAAGCTGAGCAGAATTTGGTTTTTTCGAAGAACTCATAACAACCACCTGTATTTAATAAAGAATTAGTTTTTGCGACACATATAAGGGATAACAAAACGTGTTTTTCACCGTATTCAATCGCACAATAGCGCGGCATTATAGCACTACCCCGTGTAATGGCTGATTTACGCCCTATCCGCGTGCACGGAAAAACGCTGCAAAAGTTTATTTTTTCGCTGCGGCGCGTAAAGCAGGTCCGTATAACGCAGCCCTGTCATTGAGTATTACTTTTACCGGCATGGCCTCCAGCAACGGGCGCATGCGGCCTTTATTCAACAAGGCTTCCATAAATTCACCGCTTTGCAGCAACGGCAATATTTTGGGTGCGATGCCGCCGCCGATATAGAGCCCGCCGCGACTCATGATTTTGAGCGCCAGATTACCGGCTTCAGCGCCGTACAGACGCACAAACAATTGCATGGTCTCGGCACAAATTTCATCACGCAAGGCCGCATTTGAAATTGCGGCCGCCGCATCTCCTGCCGCCATCTCGACCTGCAACCAGTCAGGTGCTGCGATACTCCGATACTGGCGCAAAAACGCATGCAGATCGACTATCCCCATCCCCGATACCACGCGCTCCCAGCTGACGTGCTGATACTGCTGCTGCAAAGTCCGCAGCAGCGCAAATTCCAGCGTGTTCGAAGGCGCGAAACTCGTGTGCCCGCCTTCGGTGGCGAACGGCTGATGCAGTTTGCCATTCCAGAATAAACCCGCCTCCCCTAAGCCCGTCCCCGCCGCGATCACCGCCCTGTTGCCCGCAGCATCCGGCGATCCGGCCTGCAAGGTCAGCAAGTCCTCATCGCCTAAGGCTGGCAAGCCGCAGGCAGTCGCCTCAAGATCGTTGAGCAAGGCGCAGTGCGTCAAGCCAAAACGGCGTTGCAGTGCGTCAGCATCGATAAACCAGGGCAGATTCGTCGTCTGCACAACCCGTCCCTGAACGGGGCCTGCGACACCGAAGGCCGAAAACTCCGGCACGTCTAAACCGGTTAAGAATTCGCCCAGCAGCGCGTCGAACGTGTCGTACGACTGACTGGGGAAACTCGCTTCATGCTCGATCTCTACCCGCGTGCCCGTTACGCTCGCAATCGCCAGTCGCGTCTTGGTGCCGCCGATATCCCCGCTCAATACTTTGATCATGATGTCCTGTCCTCAACTTCATCGAGTGCCGCATCAAGCAATTTCTGCGGCAATTGTTTGGTGGGTTTGACCCCAAGTTCTTTTAGCATCTGTGCCTGACGGATCACATTGCCGCGCCCGCCGGTAAATTTACTGTAGGCGCCGTCATAGGCTTTCTGTGCCTGTTGCAGTCTGGCACCTAAGCCATCTAAATCCTCCACAAAGCCCGCCAGTTTGTCGTACAGCTCAGCACCCCGACTGGCAATTTCCTGCGCGTTGCGGTTTTGCTGCTCCTGACGCCACAAATGCGCAACGGTACGCACGACAAACAACAAGGTGCTAGGACTGACCAGCAACACATTGCGCCGCCACGCTTCATGCCACAATTCGCTGTCATTGGCGATGGCCAGCATGAAGGCCGGTTCCACCGGAATGAACATCAGCACAAAATCGAGCGATTTCAAGCCGTATAGTTGCTGGTAATTTTTCTCGGACAATTCTTTGATGTGCGTCTTAACTGAATCCAGATGGCGCTTCATCGCCGCATCGCGCAGCAGTTCGGTCTCGGCATTGGCATATTCTTCATACGCGTTGAGCGATACTTTCGCATCGATAATCAGATGCTTGTCTTCCGGCAAATGCACAACCACATCCGGCTGCGCACGCGTGCCATCGCTGCGAGTATGACTCTCCTGCACATCATATTCATGACCCCGGCGCAAGCCTGAGGCCTCCAGTACCTTTTCGAGGATCAACTCCCCCCAGTTCCCCTGCGTCTTGGCCTGCCCCTTGAGCGCGGACGTCAGGTTATGCGCATCTTTGGATAACTGGTTATTGAGCGACATCAGTTGCTTGACTTGCTCTGCCAGCGCCGAGCGGTCCTTGCCCTCCTGAACATAGACCTGCTGCACCTGCCCTTGAAACTCGGTGATCTTGACCTTTAACGGTTCGAGCAACTGGTTCAGATTGGTCTGGTTCTGCTCGGTAAAGCGTTTAGTTTTATCCTCGAGTATCTCATTGGCCAGCAACTTGAACTGATTGGCAAGCTCCTCCCTTGCGCTGTTTAAGATCGCCAGATTCTCGCCTGCCTTCTCGCGTTCGGCGACGAGCTGGGTGTTAAGCTCAGTCACCTGATTGCTCAGACGCTGCTGCGCACCCGTCAATTGGTCGCGTAAATCGGCCAGCTCATCCTTCTCGCGCTGCAACGCGATCAGTTGATCCCGCTGACTGCTGACAGTGGCGTCTGACGCACCGGTTTTTTCGCGTAAATCGCCCAGTTCCTGCTCAAGTTTCTCATTGAGAACATCAGCACTGCCAGATGCCAATTTCAGCCGACTCATCTCCTCGTGCGCCGCACTTAAGCGTTCATTGAGTCTTGCTAATTCAAGCTGTGTTTCGCCATTGCAGCTTTGCCTGACTGCGGCAAGTTTTTCGCGAAACAGCAGCCAGATGAAAGCGACCCCGATCAAGAGCCCGGTTAAAAACGCCACTAAGAGATATGGTTGAAAATTCATGCTGTCCTTGGGTAAAAATACGACCGCTTGCTTCAATCGCTGAGTTTAACCTGCGTAATAAAGGTTTTTGCCTTCACAGGCAGCATACGGCCCATACGGGCGCGTTTACCGAAGTGCGTCAATAGTTCCGCTTCCGACAAACGAATCGCCTGTTCGCGACCACTAGCCGTTTGCGAGATGACCGTAATTTTTGACTTTTCCGCCACCATCAGCGAGGCCAGCACATCGCCCTCCTCAAGTCCCATCACAATCAGCCCGCGACCGCCTGAGCTGAGCCGTTTCATTTCAGGCAAAGCAAAAGACAGCAGCCGGCCTGAACGGCTCACTGAAATCACCTGCGCCTGCTCACTCGGGGTATACAGCACAGGCGGGAGTATCAGCTCGTCACCCTCAATGGTGATGAATTGCTTGCCGGCCTTATTGCGTCCGATCATATCGGATAATTGGCAGACGAAGCCGTAACTGGCCGAGGTCGCCAGCAGCACGTTTTGTTCTGCCGCACCGCAAAACACGCGGACGATTTTAGCGCCGGCGGCTAACTCAACCAGCGTGGTCAGCGGTACCCCGTCACCGCGCCCGCCCGGCAGCACAGAGACGGGTATGCTGCACACCCGGCCGTTGCTTGAAATAACGATGCACTGATCGGTGCTACGGCACTCGAATGCGGCGAGCAAACTGTCGCCTTCTTTGAAGGCCACCGCCGACAAATCCAGCCCATGACCGATACGAGTGCGCCCCCAGTACTTTTGGGATATCAACACCGTGACAGGTTCATCAACCACGGTAGCGGTGAGCGACACCCGTTCGGCCTGTTCAATCAGTGTGCGCCTGTCATCGCCATAGGCCTTGATATCTTCATCGATTTCACGGGCAACACGGCGGCGCAGCAGGGATTCTGAGGCGAGCATTTTGTTCAGATCTGCGCCTTCCTCCTGCAAGCCTTTGAGCTCACGTTCGATCTTAATGCCTTCCATTCGGGCCAGCTGGCGCAGACGAATTTCCAGAATGTCTTCGGCCTGACGGTCGGACAGCTCAAAGCGGGCAATCAGCGCCACCTTAGGATCATCCGATTCGCGGATGATACGAATGACCTCGTCCAGATTGAGAAACACCGTCATACGCCCTTCGAGCACATGGATGCGGTCGTTGATCTGTGACAATCGATAAGTACAGCGGCGATGCACCGTTGCAAGCCTGAATTGCGCCCATTCGCGAATGATGTCGGTGATGGCTTTTTGCTTGGGGCGGCCGTCGATCCCGATCATCACCATATTGATGGACAGGCCGCACTCTAAACTGGTGTGCGCCAGTAAAATCGCCATCAATTCCTCGACCGACTGGCGGCCTGATTTCGGTTCAAACACCAGACGCACCGCCTGATCTTTGTCCGATTCATCGGCGACTTTATCCAGCACAGACAGGATCAACTGTTTGTTGTGGATTTGTTCCGTGGTCAGGGTCTTTTTTCCCAGCCTGAATTTAGGATTGGTTAGTTCCTCAATTTCCTCCATGATTTTCTTGGAGGAAACGCCGTGCGGCAGTTCGAACACCGCCACACGCCACTGGCCGCGCGCCAGCTCTTCGACACTCCAGCGCGCGCGCATCTTCAAAGAACCACGTCCGGTACGGTAACACTCGCGAATTTCTGCAGGAGAAGAAATAATCTGCGCGCCACTGGGTAAGTCAGGGCCTGTAATCCCGCTTAATATTTCTTCATCGGAGCAGTCCGGATTGCGCACGCACAAGGCGGCAGCGCCGCCTATTTCGCGCAGATTATGCGACGGAATTTCGGTCGCCATGCCGACGGCAATGCCTGATGCGCCGTTGAGCAGCACCATCGGCAGCCGTGCCGGCAGCATGGCAGGCTCCTGAAAATGCCCGTCGTAATTGGGGATCAAATCGACCGTACCCATATCCAGTTCGGAGAGCAGCACCGCCGCGATCGGCGTTAAACGCGCTTCCGTATAGCGCATGGCGGCCGAGTTATCGCCGTCCCGCGAACCGAAATTGCCTTGCCCATCGACCAGCGGATAGCGCAAGGAGAAGTTTTGCGCCAAACGCACCATCGCATCATAGGCGGACGAATCGCCGTGCGGGTGAAATTTACCCAGCACCTCGCCGACCACGCGGGCGGATTTGACGAAGGTGCTGTTGTGCGTCAGTCCCATTTCGCGCATCGCATACAAGATGCGCCGCTGCACCGGTTTTTGTCCGTCGCACACATCTGGTAGCGCCCGCCCCTTGACGACCGAGACCGCATATTCCAGATAGGCGCGCTCGGCGTACTGCGCGAGTGGCACCGTATCGCCGTCCGGCAGTGCGGGCAGCGGAGAAAACTCGCGTGCCACTTTGACTGCAACGACCGGCAGTGTTTCTACCGGCATAACCGGTACCCCTGCATCAAATAACTCTTCCTGAATCTCAGACATCGCCCGTTACCTCATTGCCGTGATATTCCAGCCATTCACGTCTGGAACCGGATTCCTTTTTTGCCATCAGCATCGTCATGGTTTGCTCTGCCGAATCGAAGGATGCGGCATCCAGTTGCACGCATAGCGCCCGCCTCGTATCCGGGCACATGGTAGTCTCCCACAGCTGCAGCGGATTCATCTCCCCCAGTCCTTTGAAGCGCGAGATGCTCCATGAGCCTGCCCTGACTTTTTCCTTGCTCAGCCTATCCTCAATCGAAGTTAACTCATCGGCATTGAGCGCGTACAGTTTGCGCAGCGGCTTTTTACCCTGAGCCGGCACATCGATGCGGAATAACGGCGGTTGCGCCAGATAAATATGCCCGGCTGCAATCAGCTTCGGGAAGTGTCTGAAAAACAAGGTCAGCAGCAAGGTCGCGATGTGCGAGCCATCGACGTCCGCATCGGCCATGATGTAAATGCTGTGATAGCGTAGTCCTGACAGGTCGGCGTTGTCGTTCATGCTGTGCGGATCGACACCGATCGCCACCGCAATATCGTGTACTTCGGCGTTGGAGAACAGCCGGTCGCGATCGACTTCAAAGGTATTGAGCACCTTGCCGCGCAACGGCAAAATCGCCTGAAACTCCTTATTGCGCCCCTGTTTGGCCGAACCGCCCGCCGAATCGCCCTCGACCAGAAACAGTTCGTTGCGCGCCGGATTGTATTCGGCCGCATCCGTCAGTTTTCCGGGCAGTACCGCGACCGACGAGCCTTTTTTCTTTTCGATTTTCTGCGTCGATTTCATCCGGCTTTGCGCCTGCCGGATGGAAATTTCTGCAATTTTTTTTCCGTACTCGGTATGCTCGTTCAGCCACAGCAGCAAAGGGTCGCTGACCATGGTAGAGACCAGTTTTAGCGCGTTGCGCGACACCAGTTTTTCCTTGGTCTGCCCCTGAAAAGAGGGATCGAGCAGTTTGGCGGATAGAATAAAACTCACGCGGCAGAATACATCGTCGGAGGCGAGTTTAACGCCCTTGGGCAACATGCCGTGCAGGTCGATGAAACTTTTGACTGCGTTAAAGATGCCGTCGCGCATCCCCGCGTCATGCGTTCCACCCGACCAGGTCGGAATCAGATTGACATAGGATTCACGGGTGATCGTGCCTTCCTCGGCCCAGGCGAAAGCCCATGCAGCCCCCTCTCCTTCGACAAAAGCCTCATCTCCCTTTGCGATATAGCGCTCGCCGGTAAAAATGGGAGCGGCCAGTTCCACGTCCGCTAGCGCCTCCATCAAATAGCCGCGCAAACCGTCAGGATACGACCAGGATTTGCTCTCGCGCGTCTTTTCAATGGTAAGCGTGATCGTGACGCCCGGCAGCAAGACCGCCTTGGCGCGCAGCGCGCGTTCCAGTTGGGCGAGATTGACTAAAGGGCTGTCAAAATATTTAACATCCGGCCAGGCGCGCACCGTAGTGCCCGATTTGCGTTTGCCGCAGGTGGCAACTTGCGCCAGAGGCGATGTGGCGACACCGTTTTCAAAGCGCAGGCGATGCTCACCACCATCGCGAAACACCGTGACTTCAACCGCCGTTGAGAGCGCATTGGTGACCGCAACCCCTACGCCATGCAAACCGCCTGCGAAGCGGTAGGCACCGCCCCCCGATTCCTTGTCGAATTTACCGCCTGAATGCAGCACGGTAAACGCGACTTCGACGACAGATACCCCCTCTTCAGGGTGGATGCCGACCGGAATGCCGCGCCCCTCATCCTGCACCGATACCGAGCCATCACTGTGCGCGATCACGTTGATATTTTTGCTATAGCCTGCCAGCGCCTCATCGCATGCGTTATCCACCACTTCGGTGATGATGTGATTCGGGTTATCCAGCGTGGTGTACATGCCGGGGCGCTGCCGCACCGGCTCCAACCCCCGCAATACCTTGAATGACGACTCGTCGTACGTAGTACTCACTCGCACTTCTCCATTTTCAAACCGATTACTCAATCAACCTGACATGATAGCCTATTGCGCCGGCTACGCGCATCACTTAGCCCAGTGCGCGCGCCACAATCTCTAATACATCGCGGGACAGGCCCGCATGATCATGGATCATGTTAAGCGCTGCACGGGCATGAGCCTGACGCGCGGCGTCAAATTTACGCCAGCGGTCGAAACAGCGTGCAAGTCGCGAGGCAACCTGCGGATTGATTGCATCAAGTGCGCAGATTTGCGCGGCCAGGAAACGGTAACCGCTGCCGTCTGCGGCATGAAAACGCACGTGATTGCCGCCGAAAGCGCGCAGCAGCGCATACACCTTGTTCGGATTGCGCAACTCGAAGGCCGGATGACGGGTCAACGCCTCAACGCGCGCCAGCGTCTCGGCACACCGGCTGGCGGCCTGCACTTGCAGCCATTTGTCGACCACCAGCGGTTCATCGTGCCAGCGCCGGTAAAATTCCGCCAGTGCAAGACGAGATTCATCGCTCGATCCTTGCGCGAGCACGGCTAAAGCGGCAAATTGATCGGTCATGTTATCCGCGTGTTCAAACTGCTGCAAAGCGGCCGCGCGATATGACACCGTATCAATTTCACACAAGTATCCTAAACAGACCGTGCGCAGTGCACGACGGCCGGCAGAGGTTGAGTCGGGCGCATAAGCCCCCAGTGGCGCAAGTCTTTCGTAACAGGCGCGAAACTCCGCCTCCAGTTGACAGGCCAAATAGCGGCGCAGACTGTTGCGTGCCGCGTGCAGCGCATCCGGATCGACCACCTCCAGTTGCTCGGCCAGTGTCGCCTCGCCCGGCAAAGACAAGATCTCGGCGGCAAAAGCGGCCGTTTCATCAGAACAGGCGAGCATGCCCGATACAATGGCGACTAAACGCTCAGGCCAGACAGGTTCAAGACCTGCACTGATCGCTTCTGTTGCCTGAAGTATCAGGCGCCCTGCCAGACGCTGCCCCGCTTCCCATCGGTTAAAAGGATCGGTGTCATGCGCTAACAGGTGCGCTAACGCCTCATCGCTGTAATCGAACTCAAGCACGACAGGCGCTGAAAAGTCGCGCAACAGCGACGGGATGGGAGGAACTGCTATGTTTTCAAAGGTAAATTGTTGCGACGATTCAGACAGCGACAACACACACTGAGAGTCTATGGACCCCTCAAACGGCAAGGGCAGCCCGTCAGGGCCGATCAGCGCAACCGTCACGGGAATCAGCAAATTGCCGCATACACCGGCTGACTGGGCAAGTGTGAGCACATAGCGCTGGGCTGCCGGATCGTAAACGCCTGATGCCTTGACATGCGGCGTGCCGGATTGCTGATACCAGCGCATAAATTGTGTCAGATCATGGCCTGAGGCATCGGCCATCGCAGCGACAAATTCATCGCAGGTCACCGCCTGACCGTCGTGACGTTCGAAATACAGATCCATGCCGCGCCTGAACGCCGCGCGACCTATCAGCGTCTGGATCATGCGCACGACTTCCGCGCCCTTGTTATAGATGGTCGCCGTATAAAAGTTATTGATTTCAATATAGGACGCGGGGCGCACCGGATGCGCCATCGGGCCTGCATCCTCAGGGAACTGGCCGGCGCGCAGCCCCCTGACTTCGTGTATGCGGGCAACCTGCCGGTTGTGGACATCGGCGCCGAATTCCTGATCGCGAAATACCGTCAACCCTTCCTTCAGCGAGAGTTGAAACCAGTCACGACAGGTCACGCGATTACCGGTCCAGTTGTGAAAATACTCGTGCGCGACAACGCGGTCGATATTTTCAAAATCAAGATCAGTGGCAATATCCGCGCGGGCCAGCACATATTTGGTATTGAAGATGTTGAGGCCCTTGTTTTCCATCGCCCCCATGTTGAAGTCGCCCACCGCGACGATCATATAGTGATCCAGATCGCATTCCAGACCATAGGTCTGTTCATCCCAATGCATCGATTTTTTCAGTGCCGCCATCGCGTGATCGCATTGATCGAGCCTGCCGGGTTCAACGTAAATACCTAACTGCACCTCACGGCCCGACGTGGTGCGGTAGCTGTCACGCAATACATCGAGTTTAGCTGCGACCACAGCAAACAAATAGCATGGTTTGGGATGCGGATCCTGCCAGCTCGCCCAGTGGCGCCCGGCAGCCTCGACACCGCTCGCGACCGGATTGCCGTTGGATAGCAGACAAGGCAGCAACGCCTGATCCGCATGCAGCGTCACGCTGTAGCGGGACATCACGTCAGGACGATCGGTAAACCAGCTGATGCGGCGAAACCCTTCGGCTTCGCACTGGGTAAAGTAGCCGTTCGCCGAACGGTACAGGCCGGACAGGCGCGTATTGAGATCGGGGCGGATACGCACCACAGTGCTCAGACGAAACACATCGGGCACATGGCTCAATACAAGGGTATTTTCCCCCAGCGTGTAGCGATCGGTCACGACGCCATCGATACTGACCGACAGCAATTCCAGCTCCTCTCCGTCGAGTACCAGCGATGCCGCGGCCACGGCCGGATTGCGACGCACAGCCAGATGCGCGGTAACTTCGGCGTAATCCGGCTGAAAATTGATATCGACATCCACCGTGTCGATCAAAAACGCGGGCGGCGTGTAGTCGGCCAGATAGATTGTTTTCGGAGTAGATGTAGTCATGTTTAACCGATATCAGAAAAATTTTAGGAACGTGAACAACTGACACAAAAAATCAAAACAGCCGCTCCGGATTAAGGATACGGCTGTTTTTTTGCGCGTAAGACGTGGTAAGACTGCTTGTACCACAGCACTGCGACAGGTCTTATGCTTTCAAAGCAGCGAGTACTTCTTCCAGCATTTTCTTTGCATCGCCAAACAGCATGCGGTTGTTGTCTTTGTAGAACAAAGGATTGTCAACGCCGGCATAGCCTGACGCCATGCTGCGCTTCATCACGATAGAGGTCTTCGCACGCCAGACTTCCAGCACCGGCATGCCGGCAATGGGACTAGTCGGATCGTCCTGTGCTGCCGGATTGACGATGTCGTTGGCACCGATCACCATCGCCACATCCGTATCGGGGAAGTCTGCATTGAGCTCGTCCATTTCCATCACGATGTCGTAAGGCACACGGGCCTCGGCCAGCAGCACGTTCATGTGACCCGGCATCCGTCCGGCAACGGGATGAATACCGAAACGCACGTTAACGCCTTTTTCGCGCAGCAATTTGGTAATCTCATTCACCGTATGCTGCGCCTGCGCCACCGCCATGCCATATCCCGGCACGATGATCACACTCTTGGCGTCTTTGAGTAATTCAGCCGTCTCGACTGCACTGATGGAAACCACTTCGCCGGCAGGTTGCGCATCCCCCTCCGCCTTTTTGACAGGTTTACCGCCACCGAAACCCCCTGCGATCACGCTGATGAAGTTGCGGTTCATCGCGCGACACATGATGTAGGACAGAATCGCACCGGACGAGCCCACTAGGGCACCCACGACGATCAGCAGGTCGTTGTTCAACATAAAGCCGGTGGCCGCTGCCGCCCAGCCTGAGTAACTGTTGAGCATAGAGACCACCACCGGCATATCCGCGCCCCCGATGGCCATCACCATGTGAATGCCGAACAGCAGCGAGATGACGGTCATCACGGTCAAAGCGGTCATGCCTGAACTGATCGAATCGCTATGCATGAATTGCCAGCCAAACGCGATCACAACCAGCAGTCCCGCCAGATTCATGAAGTGACGGCCCGGCAGCAGCAGCGGCTTGCCGCCGATCTTGCCGGACAGTTTACCAAACGCAATCAGAGAACCGGCAAGGGTCACCGCACCGATCAAAATACCCAGATACACTTCGACTTCGTGGATGGCCTTTTCAGCACCGGACAGATTTAAGGCCGCCATCGGATCGATGTAATTGGCAAAACCCACCAGCATGGCAGCAAGACCGACCATGCTGTGCATCAATGCAACGAGTTCCGGCATCTGGGTCATTTGGACTTTGCGCGCAGCGTAAAGGCCGATACTCCCGCCCACCACCATTGCACCGATAATCCATGGCAGGCCAGCCATGGTGACGCGCGGGCCAAACACGGTAGCCAGCACGGCGATGGTCATGCCTATCATGCCGTAGAGATTACCGCGCCTTGATGACTCCGGATTGGACAGGCCGCCCAAACTCAAGATGAAGAGAATGATCGCACCAATATATGAAACGGTTGCCAAGCTTGCAGACATCATAATTTATCCTTATTTGCGGAACATCGCCAGCATGCGCCGGGTAACGGCAAAGCCGCCGAACATATTGACCGCCGTGAGTGCAATCCCCGCCACCGCCAGCGCGCGTATCCAGTCATCCGGGCGAGTCATATCCAACATCATTGGTGGTGAAACCTGCACCAGCGCACCGATTGCGATGATGCTGGAAATTGCGTTAGTCACGCTCATCAACGGCGTATGCAGGGCGGGCGTGACGTTCCACACCACCATGTAACCTACGAAACAGGCGAGCACGAATACGGTAAAGTGGCCTAAGAATGCGGGAGGCGCGTAAGCACCGATGAGCAGAAACAGCAATGCGGCGACAGCAAAAAATGCAGCCGTTTTTCCTGCCGAGGCCGGCGCACCGCTACTACCGTGCGCGGCAGGCGCAGGTTTGGCAGCAACGGCCGGTTTAGGTGGCGGCATTTTTATCGCGGGTGCAGGCCAGGTGATCTCGCCGTCCTTGATGACGGTCAGGCCGCGAATGGCATCGTCTTCCATGTTGACGTTGATAACGCCGTCTTTAGTCTTGCATAGTTCCTCAGTCAGACGGAACAGATTGGTTGCATACAGCGTGGAGGACTGGCGTGCCAAACGGCTGTTAAGATCGGTGTAACCTACGATGGTCACGCCGTGCTTCACCACGGCTTTTCCCGCTTCGGTCAATTCACAATTGCCACCGCGCTCGGCCGCCATATCGACGATGACACTGCCGGGGCGCATCGACTTCACCATCTCGGCGGTGATCAGCATGGGCGCAGGTCGTCCCGGGATCAGGGCCGTAGTGATAATGATGTCCACTTCACGCGCCTGTTTGGCGTACATTTCGCGTTGCGCCTGCAAGAAGCCTTCAGACATTACCTTGGCGTAACCACCGCCGCCACCGCCCTCTTCTTCATACTCGACTTTAACGAATTCACCGCCCAGCGATTTGACCTGATCGGCCACTTCTGCACGGGTATCATTGGCGCGCACCACAGCGCCTAAACCTGCCGCCGTGCCGATAGCCGCTAAGCCTGCGACGCCAGCACCGGCGATAAAGACTTTAGCAGGCGGCACTTTGCCGGCCGCCGTGATCTGGCCGTTAAAGAAGCGCCCGAATACATTAGCGGCCTCGATAACAGCCCGGTAACCGGCAACCCCAGCCTGGGAGGTCAGCGCGTCCATCTTTTGTGCGCGGGAGAGTTGGCGCGGCAGTGCGTCGATGGCCAGCACCGTCGCCTTTTTGGCGGCCAGTTGCTGCATCAGTTCGGGATTTTGCGCAGGCCAGATAAAGCCGATCAGGGTGATGCCTACCCGCATCAGGTTGACTTCGCTACTGGTCGGTACCGTTACCTTGAATACGATGTCGGATTCTGCCCACAGCGCAGCTTTATCATTCACGATTTCAGCACCCGCCGTGCGGTAAGCTTCATCGCTGAAATTCGCCCCGTCACCTGCACCCGATTCGACCGCGACATTGAAACCCTGCTTGATGAGTTTCTCGACGATCTCAGGTACTGTCGCGACGCGCTTCTCGCCTGCATGCGTTTCCGCAGGAATGCCTATACGCATCTGATTCTCCTCTGGTGTAAGTCGTGCATCTATGCACTTGTGATTAAGCCCGCGATTATACCGATTCTCGCGGAACATAAAACCCCACGTATAATCTCATCCTGTCGAATTAATTTCCGCGCCTATCTTTCATGCCTTCATACATCCGCGTATTGCCCGAACTCCTGATCAACCAGATCGCTGCAGGCGAGGTGATCGAACGTCCGGCGGCCGCACTCAAGGAACTGCTGGAAAACAGTCTGGATGCAGGCGCCACCGATATCACGGTCCAACTGGATAATGGCGGCATCAAACTGCTGCGTATACGCGACAACGGGCGCGGCATCGTGCGCGATGAACTCGCGCTCGCACTCATGCGCCATGCCACGAGCAAAATCGCGTCACTGGACGATCTGCAAAGCGTTGAAAGCATGGGCTTTCGCGGTGAGGCGCTGGCCAGTATGGCCGCTGTGGCACAGCTCACCTTATCGAGCCGCACTGCACATGACACTCACGGCTGGATGGTTGAGGCAATCGATGGACGTATCAGCGAGGCCGCGCCTGCAAGCCATCCGCCGGGCACCACGATCGAGTTGCGCGAGTTGTATTTCAACACCCCCGCGCGCCGTAAATTTTTAAAATCCGAGGCGACCGAATTCGCCCACTGCGAAGAAGCCTTCAAGCGCATCGCGCTCTCGCGTCCCGATGTCGGATTTTCGCTGCAACACAACGGCCGTACCGTCTGGCAACTCAATCCAGGATTGAGGATTGAGGATCGAGGATTGAGGGGCGAAGACGATGGCGGTTGGATGCAAAATGCCGCATTAAAGCGCGTTGCAGCGCTGCTCGGTGCTGAATTCGGCAATGCGGCCGTTCCCGTATCGGGCAGCGCGGCCAACCTGACCTTGCATGGACTTGCCGCCCTGCCCGCCTATTCGCGCGGCAATCGCGATGCACAATACTTTTTCGTTAACGGCCGCTTCGTGCGCGACAAAGTGGCCAGTCACGCGCTACGTCAGGCTTATCAGGACATCCTGCACCACCAGCGGCACCCCGCCTTTGTCTTGTTTCTTGAGCTACCGGCGGAGCAAGTGGACGTAAACGTGCATCCTGCTAAGTCTGAGGTGCGCTTTCGCGAGGGGCAAGGCATACACCAGTTCATTTTCCATACCCTGCAACAGGCACTCGCCGCCCCTGCCCTGTCGGGCGCTGCGACCCAGGAGAGGGCAATTCAGGCACCCATTCCGACTCAGCAACGCATACCGCTCGCTGCGGCGCAACTCAATGCAACCTATCAGGTGTGGGAAGCACAAACGGGGAGTGGAAAGTGGGGAGTAAAGAGTGGAGAAGCGGCAAGTGGTGAGTGGAAAGTGGAAAGCGGGCAAACTGCTCCCGCTGAGAGCTCCTCACTGCCCGCTATCCAATCACCAACGACTTCCCACTATCCACTCTCCACTGACCATCCTTTAGGTTTTGCCTTAGCCCAGTTGTCCGGCGTGTATATCCTCGCGCAAAATGAGCAGGGGCTGATCGTCGTGGACATGCACGCAGCTCACGAGCGTATCGTTTATGAAAAGCTCAAGGCTTCTATGGATCATGAAGCCATCGCCACGCAGCCTTTGCTGATTCCGGTGTGTTTTCAAACCGATGCGCACGATGTCGCAACGGTAGAAGCCGAGCAGGACGCACTGCATAAGCTGGGATTTGACATTAAACCGCTCTCGCCCACCCAGATTGCGATCCGTGCCATGCCGGTGCTGCTCAAACAGGCGGAAGCGGAAGCGGCTGCGCGCGACATCTTGAACGAGCTGCGCAAATACGGTGGCAGCAGGATGCTCACTGAGCGCCGCAATGAGCTGCTGGCAAGCTTAGCCTGCCATGGTGCGGTGCGTGCCAACCGGATTTTGAGCGTACCTGAGATGAACGCGCTGCTGCGCGAAATGGAACAGACCGAACGGTCAGGCCAGTGCAACCACGGTCGCCCGACCTGGTTTGCGCTGACGATGAACGAACTCGACAAGATGTTTATGCGCGGACAGTAATGATACAAACCTGCAAGCACGACAACTCATCACGTACAACTTAATGACGACTACTTATCCTTCCATCTTGCGTATCGCCTTTGCCAGTTTCATCGGCACCGCAATTGAATTCTACGACTTTTACATCTACGGTCTGGCTGTGGCGATGGTGATAGGTCCTGTGTTTTTCCCTGCCAGCGATCCTGCCACGCAAGCTCTGAATGCATTTTTAACCTTCGGTATCGCCTTTGTCGCACGCCCCATCGGCGCGCTGTTATTCGGCCATTTTGGCGACAAAATCGGCAGAAAAACCACGCTAGCCGCCTCCTTGCTGGTCATGGGCAGTTGCACCACGCTGATCGGTTTTCTGCCAGGCTACGCGCTGATTGGTTGGAGCGCGCCCGCCCTGCTCTGCCTGTTGCGCTTTGGTCAGGGAATCGGATTGGGAGGCGAATGGGGCGGTGCCGCACTGCTGGCTGCTGAACATGCGCCTAAGGGACGACGCGGCTGGTTTGGCATGTTCCCGCAACTTGGGCCGCCGGTCGGTTTTTTGCTGGCAGTCGGCAGTTTTTTGCTGCTCTCACAACTGCTAGATGACGCACAGTTTCGCGAGTGGGGATGGCGCATCCCGTTTCTCGCCAGCGCAATCCTGGTGATCATCGGTCTTTACGTGCGGCTCAAGCTGACCGAAACACCCGTGTTCGCGCAAAGCGCCCAACAGGCCGTCAAACTACCGGCCGCCGAATTGTTCCGTCATCATGCAAAGCCACTGGTACTGGGCGCGCTAGTGATGGTGGTGTGCTATGCCTTGTTTTATATCTCGACGGTGTTTAGCTTGAGTTACGGCACAACGACGCTTGGCATTCCCCGACCGCAATTTTTGCTGATGCTGTGCGTCGCCGTGCTATTTATGGCGGCCGCTACACCGCTCTCGGCATGGTTAGGGGACCGGTTCGGCCGCCGTCCTGTCCTCATCACGGCAGGCTTAGCGGCCCTACTGTCAGGATTTCTACTCGCCCCCGCACTCGAGAGCGGCTCACTTTTTCAAATTACAGGCTTTCTGTGTCTGGAATTATTTTTGATGGGGGCCACCTTCGCGCCTATGGGCGCCCTGCTGCCGGAGCTCTTTCCGACCCGAGTGCGCTATACCGGCGCGGGTGCGGCCTACAATCTGGGCGGCATTCTAGGCGCATCGCTTGCCCCCTATATCGCACAGCAATTGGTGCTGGCAGGGGGGCTCACCTGGGTGGGCGGCTATATTTCAGTGGCTGCCGCCATCAGCGTGAGCGCGGCGCTCTTCATCACGGATGCACGCGACAAGGAACTGACATGACCCAATCCACAATCCTCGATCCAGAATCCTCGCATCTGCCACCCGCCCTGTTTTTAATGGGCCCGACCGCCAGCGGCAAGACCGGCGTCGCGGTTGAACTGGCACAGACGCTGCCGGTTGAGCTCATCAGCGTGGATTCCGCGCTGGTGTATCGCGACATGGATATAGGCACGGCTAAACCCGATGCAGCAACACTTGCTCTGGCCCCTCATCACCTGATCAATGTGATCGATCCGACAGAAGCGTATTCCGCCGCGGCCTTCAGGCTAGCTGCACTGGCCCTGATGGCGGACATCACCGCGCGCGGGAAAATTCCGCTGCTCGTTGGCGGCACCATGCTGTATTTCAAAGCCTTGCGCGAGGGGCTGAGTGCATTACCGGTCGCGAACCCTTCGGTGCGAGCTGAACTTGACGCGGTGATTGCCCAACACGGCATTAGCCACCTGCATCAACAACTGGCCATCGTCGATCCCGAGACAGCGGCGCGCCTCTCGCCCAACGACACCCAGCGCATCCAGCGTGCGATGGAGATTTACCGGATCACAGGAACCGCGATGTCTGCGCTCTTCAAGCTTCAAACCGAAAACGCCGCGTTACCCTACCAGATCACCTCGATCGCGCTCGTTCCATCAGATCGCAGCGTGCTGCATCAGCGCATCGAAACGCGTTTTCATCAGATGATCGAACAGGGATTGCTAACAGAGTTGCAGGATTTGCGAAAGAAATACGCATTAGATCCCGAACTGCCATCGATGCGCTGCGTCGGCTACCGGCAGGCCTGGCAGTATAGTGAAGGGGAAATCACTCAAGCACAGTTTGTCGAGACCGGCATCATCGCCACACGCCAGCTCGCCAAACGCCAGTTAACCTGGCTGCGCTCCATGCCGGAAAATGTACAAATCGACTGTCTGACAGATAACCTAACTAACAAAGTGCGCGGCGCATTACGCTTTTAGCCTAGGTGTTCATAAACAGATTCCAAACCTGAACAAAATCTTCTAACGCTTCAGAGGGTGATTGACCTGCATTGAGCTTAGCCTCTAATGTGGCTATCACCGCACAAATCCGGTCAGCGCCGAGATTACCGGCCACGCCTTTGAGCGCGTGTAATTTACTTTTCGCCTCCTCCATTTGATTTGAATCGATCAACCGTGTGACCTGCTCGACGATTTCCGCGAACTCCAGACGCATGGAGGCAATCAATTCGAACAGCAAATCGTGATCGCCCAGCAAGGCAACGACCTCGGCGAGTCGCTCGTCATCAAAGCCCTCTATGTGCAACACGCCTGAATTGGATAAAACAGGGCTATCCGGCCGCAATGACTCCTTATCCACATCGACACACAGCTTAATGAGCATTTGAGTCAGCAGTTCCGAATCGATCGGCTTACCGATAAAATCAGTCATTCCGACTTCCGAACACTTCTCCTGCTCATCCAGCGTAACGCCGGCGCTCATCGCTACAATCGGCAGACTGGCAAAGCGGCTATCCTGACGAATCAAGCGGGTTGCCTCCAAGCCATCCATCACAGGCATCTGGATATCCATCAGCACCACGTCGTACTGCTGATGCTCAACACACTCAATGGCCTCTACACCGTGATTGGCAATATCGAGCAGCATCCCGAGCTTTTTAATGACGTGGGTCGCGAGCAACTGGTTCACCTTGTTGTCTTCCACCAGGAGCGCTCGCTTACCGTATAACGCCTGCGTCATATCCTGCACAGGTGGTACATCCTTGACATGCGATGCCAACTGCATTGCATTAGCTATTGGCAGCGTCACCTCAAAATGAAACTCACTGCCTGTACCCGCTACGCTGTCAACCCGGATATCACCATCCATCAATCGCGCCAGATTCCGGCTGATCGTCAATCCCAACCCCGTTCCGCCAAAACGGCGTGTGATTGAATTATCCGCCTGCACAAAGGGCTGAAACAGACTTGCCAACTGCGCTGCACTCATGCCAATACCACTGTCTTTAACGCAAAAATCGAGTGTGACATTCTCGCTATTCGTCTGAATTGCCCGCACATTAAGACTGACTGCCCCCTGGTTAGTGAATTTAATCGCATTCCCCAGCAGATTAGTCAAAATCTGTCTCAGACGCAGCGGGTCTCCTGTCAGTATATTCGGCACCCCAGCCTCTCTTGCCACAACAAGATCCAGCGTCCTTTCCTTAGCCTGCATGACAAACATACGGCGCACCTGGCCTAGCAACTCATCGAGATTGAGCACCTCCATCTCCAGCGTCATCTGCCGTGATTCAATCTTGGAGAAATCGAGGATATCGTTGAGTATGCCGAGCAAGGAGCGCGAAGACTCAATGATCTGTTGCAAATGCGCGCGCTGTGATACCGGATTAGGGTCATCAAGCGCAAGTTCCGAAAATCCGATCACCGCATTCATCGGTGTGCGGATTTCGTGAGACATATTGGCCAGAAAATCACTTTTGGCACGATTAGCCGACTCTGCCTTCTCACGCGCGGCCTCAAGTAATTTTGCCTGCTGTTTACGCTCGGTGATGTCTTTCACAAAACAGAACAGACGTCCGCCCGCAATCGGCGCGTAGGAGACGGCAACCGATACATCCCAGATTCGCCCCGCTTTGGTGCGGTGGCGCGACTCGAATTCATCACTTCCCTCACGCCTTATTTTCTCGATGCGCGTCTCTACATCGGCCTCCGAATCGATTACTTCAAGCTGACTGACTCGCATACTTAGCAACTCATCCCGCGTATAGCCTGATGCTTGCACATAGGCATCATTGACTTCAAGAAGATAGCCCTCCAGATCTACCGTCCAAAATCCATCGACCGATGTTTTAATGGCAGCGCTATAAACGGCATCCCTTTCTTGCATCTGCCGTTCCATGCGCTGACGCTCGGTGATATCTTCAAACACCACCACAGTACCTTCAATGCGGCCATCCCGATACATCGGATGTGTTGAATACTCGACAGCTATACTCGTACCATCGCGACGCCACAATACTTCGTTATTGATCTTACGAGGTATTCCGTCGAGGGACGTTGCATGCATCGGACATATCTCTGCCTCATAATGTGCACCATCCGGATAAGTATGGTGCACAAGGCTGTGCAGCGATTGGCCTAATAACTCATCCGGCTGATAACCCAGCATTTTCGCTCCAGCAGCATTGATAAAGGTGCAAATACCGCCATTGAGCGATTGCCCCCATATTCCGCCATTCACGGACTCTAACAACAAACGCAGGCGGGACTCACTCTCCTCCACGGTATGCTTTGCATCGCGCACCGATCGAAAATAATAAATCAAACCGCCACCGATCAAAATCAGCGTACAGCCTAACAAACTGATCAGAAAGAACATGTTACGCCGATCTCGCTCCAGCACCGCAATGCCCGGCAAATCACTTTCCGCATAGACAGTCATCCCGTATTCGGGCAGTGAGGTTGCTGCTAGCACATGTGGGAAATTTTCACCATTGATGCGTTTTAACCGGTCAGAACCTTTCCAAGACTCAATTTTTAGTGACGCAAATTCCGTACGCTGATAGAGTTGCTGCTTGTCCTGACGGCTCAATTTATTTACCGTGGCATCCGGAATCGTCAACATGACCATTTCAGGATCATGTGCCATGATGATAACGCCGTTGCTATCGACGATATAGGCATCCGCCCGTTGCGTTAAAAACCCCAGCGTAGGCAGATCAATCTTGGCCACTACCGCCCCCTGAAACTTACCGTCGAGCACGATAGGCGTGGAAAAATAGAGTCCGGGAACATGCGTAGTTTTACCCACAGCATATTGCATGCCGCGAAACCAGGTTTTCGCATCCTGAAACCACTGACGGTCAGAAAAGTTGGTACCGATGCTGACGCCAGGCTGGCCCCAGTTACTCGCCGAAATGCAGTCACCTGCGGCATTGACCAGAAAAACCAGATCAACCCCGAGCGAACGCTGGGTTAATTCAAAATATTTATTTATATCCTCCAGCACGGGATTAGCGGTCCATTTTTTTACCGCATCGGTTTTACTCAGCGTTGTCGGCTGAACATCAGGGGGAAATTCTCCCAGCGCTTTTCTGGCACGCATGGCATTTTGAAAAGTATCCGGTATCCCTGCGACAAAATGCAAACTGCGTTTAATGCTGTCTGCAACATCGGTCGACGTGGTTTCTGCACTGTGCTGCTCTCTCTCTACAAGCTCAAAAAGCTCACCGTCAAAATTCCGTGCCGCCATCACCCATGCCAGCATTACCCAACACAGCAGCAAAACGATGACCCATAGCACGAGATTGCGTTGCACTTTTTCTAACATATGCTGGATTTTCACTGTGTTCTTGCCTTCTTAACGGGATAGTTAAGCGCTCCCTTTTCTCCGAAAGAAAAAGCGCTCATTTCATAGGGCGGAAGACTACCAATAATCCCTCACTGTCACAATACGAATATTAAACAGGCGTTAATAATCTAGCCTTTTTTCTCCGTGCGAGCTAAGTGCGCCGCCGTAAAAAAACCCCGGGCATGCCCGGGGTTTTCTGGTGACTGAAATTCAGTTTATTTAAGCAGCTTTGGTGCATTGGTGCCCGTCACCCTGGCCTGCAATGCCTTAATAGAGCGGATAGTCTGGTTAGATAACTGGAAGAACTCACCGCCCAGTTTCTTAGTCGCTTCATCCAGTTGTTTGTCGTGCACACACTGCACAATTACGCCGACACTGCGATGAAATTCGGCGTGCGAATGCTTGAGATCCCTGTATTCCTGCATCTGCGCATAGGAGGTCGCCGGTCCATACAGCCATTTACCCAAATCACATTTATCGTCACAGGATACCTTGGCAACCTCCAGTTCTTCCTGACTGTTCCCCTTGATGTAATCGACCAATCGGGTTTTCCACTTGATGTGCGCGTTGATTCCATCACCAAAAGAGAAGGCTGACGGACTTACCAGACGCGGCGCAGAAGTCACTAAGGACTTTTTCGGATTGCCCAGTTTAAAGGTTGCCATCATGACCGTCAGTTGCTCGGCCTGTTCCTCCATGGATTCTGCAGCGGCCGCGGCCTGTTCTACCAGCGCGGCATTTTGCTGCGTCATATTATCCATCTGCGTGATCGCCAGATTAACCTGATCAATCCCGGTGCTCTGCTCGGCCGAGGCCGCACTGATTTCTGCCATGATGTCGGTGACCCGTTTAACGGCACCCTGCACTTCCTCCATCGTTTTACCTGCCTGATCGACAAGCTCAGTACCCGCCTGTACCTTATGCACCGAATCACCGATCAAATCCTTAATTTCTTTGGCGGCGACCGCGCTGCGTTTAGCCAGATTGCGCACCTCTGTTGCGACGACCGCAAAACCTCGTCCCTGCTCACCGGCACGCGCGGCTTCCACGGCGGCATTCAAGGCCAAAATATTGGTCTGAAAGGCGATACCATCGATCACGCTGATAATATCGACGATGCGCTTTGAACTCTCACTGATCGAACTCATCGTGTGCACGACCTGCCCCACCACCTCACCGCCGCGAACAGCGATGGCTGAAGCACCTACTGCCAGCTGATTTGCCTGACGCGCATTAGCGGCATTCTGCCTGACGGTCGAGGTCAACTCTTCCATACTGGAAGCCGTCTCCTGCAAACTGGATGCCTGCTCTTCAGTGCGCTGAGACAAATCGGTGTTACCAACCGCAATTTCACCTGCCGCCACGTTGATCGTTTCAGCGGCTTCCTTGATACGACTTATAATTTCGGTTAATTGACCGACTGTGGCATTAGAATCGTCCTTAAGCTGAGCAAAAGTACCCTGATAATCTCCGTCTATGGTTTCATTCAGATCGTACTGCGCTAATGCCCCCAACACGCGCACCACCTCATTCAAACCGACTTCACTGGTTTGCATCAGTCCATTGATGGATTCAGCCAGTTGCAAAAAGAAACCCACCTTTCCTTCGACAGTAATACGACCTGAGAAGTCGCCTTTAGCTGCTGCCTCGACGATAGCGGAGACTTCCACTTCGGCTTTGATCTGATCGGTCAGATCCAGCCACTGTCCCACCGTACCCAGACGTTCTCCATCGGAGGATACAACCGGCGTTGTCACCACATCATACTGCCGTCCGCCCAGCTTCAGACGTGTATGGACGGTGGATCTGAGATTTCGCAAACGCTCGATCGCAGCTTGCGGGTCAGCGTAAAACACGCCGATGCTGCCGCCTAATACCTTGTCGGCGATAAACGATGAGTTTTCCTGCTGGAACGCCTCTTCATAACGATGCAGCGTGTCATTGAGTGCGTTGTTGATATAAATCACCTTGCCGTCGTTGTCCGCCACGCGTACACACATGCTGACATTGTCAAGCGCACACTTGAGTCGCGACATCTCATGCGCACTGCGCTGCTCGGCTTCAAAGCGCTCGAGCAACTTAATTTGCATGGTACTGAGCGAGCGCAACAAGTCCGTAATTTCATCTTTGCCGTCCGCAATGATGCTATTGTCGTAACGGCCATGAGAGACTTCGTTGGCCAGCGCTGCCGCAATCGAAATACGCCGCGTGATATTGCGCGCCATCAGGCTTGATGCAGCGGTCATCGCGCCGCCAATCAAAAACACGATCAGCGCCAGTTGCCATGCATGCGTAGTCACGGCCGCATCAATGTCATCCACATATACGCCGGAACCGATCACCCAGTTCCAGGGCTGATAGCCTTTGACATAAGAAATCTTGGGGACAGGTTTTTCGCTGCCGGGACGCGGCCACTCGTAATTGACAAAACCCGCCCCATCCTTCTTGACCACCGAAATCATGTCCAGGAATAAAAATTTTCCGTTCGGATCCTTGGACGCAGATAAATCTTTACCATCGAGTTCGGGTTTAGTCGGATGCATCACCATGCGCGGTTGCATGTCGTTGACCCAGAAATATTCTTTCCCGTCATAACGCATCGCCTTTAGCTGGGCGATGGCGCGACTTTGTGCCTGCTCGATTGAAATTTCACCCGATGCAGCCGACTTCCCCAGCGTCTCGACCATTCCCCAGGCCGTTTCAACTGCGTAACGTGTGGCACGTTGTCGATCATCGGTGAGCGTATTTCGCTCTGAAAGCAGTGCTACCATTGCCACCAATAGCAAAGCCAATATGGCTAATCCGTTCATTAACCAAAGTTTTTTACTTACCGTCACCGTAGTTCCCCTTATACCCAATCGAAAGTTGCCACACTCAAAACGCCCGTCACATTGCTACACTCTAGATCACAATACCACCGGATTATCGGCCCCGCTCAGAATACAACCAGATTCTTTCAAATATATTTATGCCTGTCCAACAGTATCCCCTTTTATCAACAACTCAAATGCTTCGACGGGAACAGGTTTACTAAACAAATACCCCTGAAAACGCGAGCATCCGCACTGTTTAAGCAAGCCCAGTTGCACCTCCGATTCCACTCCCTCTGCAATCACGTCCATCTCGAAGTTAACCCCGAGATCAACGATCGTTTTCACCATCACCAGATCTGTTTTGTCGGTCGCGATATCGCGCACGAATGACTGGTCAATTTTGATCTGATCGAGCGGGAGCTGCTTCAAATAAGACAGAGAAGAGTAGCCTGTACCAAAGTCATCCATTGAAAAACTCACACCAAACGCTTTTAGCACCTTCATTTTGTCGATAGTGTCTTGTATATTATCAAGAACCAGACTTTCGGTCAGTTCCAGTTTAAGCAAGGCAGGTGAGACTTGATGACGCTGGATGATCTGTTGCACGAGTTCTACAAAATTACTCTGGCGAAATTGCTTGGCGCTGACGTTGACCGCGATCACCAAATTGCGCTGTTCACCTTGCCACTTGGCGATCTGCGCACAAACCGTATCGAGTACCCATTCGCCAATCGGCACAATCAGTCCGGTATCTTCGGCCAAGGGAATAAATTGTGCAGGAGACACCAGACCGCGCTGCGGGTGACGCCAGCGCAGCAAAACTTCAGCGCCTTCTGCACGCCCGTCCCTGTCCACCTGAATCTGGTAAAAAAGCTCGAATTGACGCTCTTCTAATGCCGTATGCAAATCGTTCTCAAGCGCAGCTCTATTTTCAATTGCGGTCTGCATGACAGGATCGAAAAAACGGATGACGTTGCGCCCGGCATCCTTAGCGTGATACATCGCCATGTCGGTCCATTTGAGCAACTGTTCAAGATTTTCTTCATGATCGCGAAACAGCGTCACACCGATACTGGATGAGCAGTGATGCGAGATCACTTCTTCACCGCGTTTAAGCAAATAAGGTGCGGCCAGTGCACAGCGAATTTTTTCCGCTACCGAGTCCGCCTGATTAACTGCATCGCTCAAATTTTCCGACAGATCCTCGATCATCACGACAAATTCATCTCCGCCAAAGCGTGCCGCACTGTCCTGTTCACGTATACAGCCCAAAATACGGTTTGCCACTTCGACCAAAAGCTGATCCCCGATATCGTGCCCATGCAAATCGTTGAGCACCTTGAAATGGTCCAGATCGAGAAACATCAACGCACTGTGATGCCGGCTGCGTGTGCCGGACAGTAGCGCCTTTTCCAGACGATCAAGCAACAAACGACGATTAGGGAGCTTAGTTAACAAATCATAAAATGCAAGATCGTGCATTTTTTCCTCGAGATGACGCCGCTCTGTGATGTCATGCACAATAAAAAACAACAGTGGACGGCTATCCACCTCAACGGGCGAAGAATGCACCTCAACCAACCTTACCTCGCCCGATGCCAGCTGATGGGAGAAAAAGAAGCAATTACCCTTAGTCTGCTGCGGACGGCAGTCTTCTTCGGTTTGTAAATTGATCTGTGCAATATTCATCGCCTGCATCTCAGCGATACGATAACCATAGAATTCCGCCGCCGCCTGATTGACATCCACAACCGCCCCGCCCAGCGGATCAATCAACATCATCGGGGACGCGTGGTGCTCGAACATCTGACGGAAACGCGCCTCACTAATCTGCAGTTCGCGGGTACGCGTAGCCACTTTCTCCTCTAGCGTGGCATTGGCGCTCTGTAACTGGTGATCGAGCCGTTCACGCTCACGATAACTGCTTTGCAAACGGCGGTTGTTTCGAGCCAAATAAATCGCTGCAGCAAGCAAAATCAGCAAAACCAGCAGACCGCCGCCCACTAGTTCCAGCACATATTTACGTGCAACGTCTCGCAGGCTGAATTCATGTGCTAATTCAGGATTTACTGCTAAACGCTGCATCATCGCTTCGACGGTTGCATAATTTCCCGGCGGAGAAAAGCCGAAATAATTACCCCTTTGAGCGGCAATATCCTGTGGCTGAATATTGAGCAGCGCTAATGTCACTTGCTTTAGCAATACATCCGGCACGTCAGGCATCGCGGCAAAGGGCCACTCGGGATAAAGATCGGTGGAGAGTAGCTGAGGGAATTTTCCAGACGGCTGACGATTAAGAACCTTAAACTGATCGGGGCGTATTTTCCCCTCGCGCTCCATACTCTCCAGTATCCCGGTACGCACAAACGCCGCATCAGCAGCGCCTGACGTCACTTCGAGCAAAGCCTTGTCATGCGGCATACCTGTAAAATGAACACGGGACACCTCACGGATACCTATCCCCTGTTTATATAAAGTCCAGCGCTGCATCAGATAGCCGCCCAGTGACTGCTCCGCAGGAGAGGCAATAATTTTTCCGCGCAAATCCTGCAGGGTGTTGATATCCGACCTGTCAGCCCGCGTCAAAATAACGCCGCCAAACATCGTGATCGGATGCCCTTCAACCATGGGCATGAGGGTAGCAATCGCTGACAATCCGTGATCACGACGAACCGACACATAATGTTCTGGATTGGTGACGATGAAGTCAAACTCGTGGCGATTGGCTGCCAGATCGAGATCATTGTAATACAGGGCTTTGATACTGAAGTGAAAGCCCGGCACATGATTATTAAGAAAATCAGCGGTGGGCTGCCATTGCATACGGGTCTGCTCCAGCGGCCGGAACGACAGTACGCCGATGCGCATTTCCTGATTATTCGCGTATGCACCGTGCGCGATCACCAGCAAGAGGGCTGTAATAAAAATACGAATCATGGCAGTCAGGGAGCTTCGCACCGGGATATCCCGTAGCAACGAATTAAATGATAGCGAACATCATACAACACTCAGCGTTCACGGCGTAGCCTGTCGAGGCGAGCTTTGAGCTCAGGCAGAATAACAGCGACTGCCTTTTCCCCTTCCAGAATCGCCAAATGACGGTCATCCAGATTGCCCTGAGCAATGTTCCGGGTAACCGGGCGTATCACCACGTCGGCATTGACCAGCTCATAACGATTGATGGTCTGGCTCATAATATCAAAAGTCTGCATCAGCACGTCGACAGTCGACTCTGTCTTATTATTCTGCGGCTGATTGGAGATATTCACCGCGATGACGAAATCTGCGCCCAACGCGCGGGCCTCAGCAGCGGGCACGGGCCTGACCAGCCCCCCATCGACATAGCTTCGTCCATTGATTACCACCGGCTGAAATACGCCCGGTACGGCGCAGGATGCACTAACGGCAACACCGGTATTTCCAGTACGAAAAACAACTTTCTCGCCCGTCGCCAAATCGGTCGCAACCACCGCAAAAGTGCGGCGCAGTTTCTCAAGCGGCACTTGTTTGATCGACTGATTGATGTAAGTCTGCAACGGTTTTCCGGTGAACAGGCCGCGATTAGGCCAGGACCAGTCAACCACCCGCTCCTCCTTCATCGGAATGGACATTTCCTGCAACTGAAAGCCGTTATAGCCTGCCGCATATAACGCGCCAATTGCAGAACCTACGCTGGTGCCCACAATAATGTCTGGAACAATACCCTGCGCTTCGAGCGCCTTGATCACGCCGACATGCGCAAAGCCGCGCGTCCCGCCACCGCCCAGCACCAGCGCGATTTTAGGTGCGGCACGAACTACAGCAGGTGCGACCGATTTTGGCTCAGACACCGTGCTGCAGGCAGACAACTGCAATCCACCTGCGGTCAGCGCAAGTGCCAAGATCAAACGTTGGAAATTAATCCTCCGCATCAACGGGCTTGCGTCGCATAAACAACGCAGGAATCTGCCCGGCCGGCCGGGCGGGTTGAATAGCGGGCGGCGCTTCAACCCGCTGGCTTAGCGAGGGTTCATAAGGTTTATTGAACCATGCATCGTGCACCGGTCGTTTAACCTGCGGCGTATGCGGCGCGCGAATATGCATATGATGCTCAGCGCGCGGCTCGTGCGCCGACTCCGCGCGTGGCGCGCGAGCAAGCGGTTTTTCACTGGCAGGAAGCTCGACACGCTGGATAGTGCACTTAATCAGCTTCTCAATTTCAAGCAGATATTTTTCTTCTTCGGGCGCCACCAACGAAATCGCGACCCCAAAGGCTCCTGCCCGTCCGGTACGGCCGATGCGATGCACATAATCCTCCGCCGCGGAGGGAATTTCATAGTTGATTACCACCGGTAACTGGTCAATATCAAGACCGCGGGCAGCAACGTCTGTTGCAATTAACACGGTGATCTTGCCTGACTTGAATGCATCGAGTGCCTGCATGCGTTCCAACTGGCTTTTATCTCCGTGTATCGCATCAGAGGCAAATCCTTCGCGCTGTAACTGACGTGCGATGCGGCTAGCCGTCAGCTTGGTTTTGGTAAACACCAGCGTCTGAACCGCCCCGGTACCCCGCAGCAAATGCGCCAGCAGCGCATGCTTTTCTTCATGGCCGACCAGATACACCTTTTGCGTGACATTTTCAGAGGTAGCATTACTGCGCGCCACTTCAATCAACTTAGGGTTAACCAAAAACTCGGCCGAGAGTTTCTTGATTTCGGCCGAAAACGTCGCCGAGAACATCAGATTTTGGCGCTGACGGGGCAATAGCGCCAAAATGCGTTTTAAATCAGGCATAAATCCCATATCCAGCATGCGATCTGCCTCATCGAGTACCAGCATTTGTACCTGATTGAGCTGCACGGATTTTTGCTCAATATGATCAAGCAGGCGTCCGGGTGTTGCGACCAAAATTTCAATCCCCGCTCTCAAATGCGGTGTTTGCGTCTTGATATCGACACCGCCGAACACAACCAGTGAACGTAAATGACTATATTTGGCGTATGCCTTAACACTGGCTTCGACTTGTATCGCCAGCTCACGCGTAGGCACCAGAATCAGCGCACGCACCGCATGGCGGGCAGGAGACGGACTGGAACTGGCAAAGGGCATCAGCTTTTGCAGCACCGGCAACGCGAAGGCTGCGGTTTTTCCCGTTCCGGTCTGTGCGCCGGCCATTAAATCACTCCCCTCGAGCACCAGAGGAATAGCCTGAGCCTGTATCGGTGTCGGCTTGGTATATCCGGATTCAATTAGCGCCCTTAAAATTTCAGGAGCCAGATTTAAGTCTGCGAAATTATTCAATATGTTATCTCTTTACATTGCCGGATACGGAAAATAGACCGCATTATACGCTGCCCCAAACAAACCTCACAGACATGCAGACATCGCAAGATCAGAATTAAGCCTTAAAGTGAAAGTCCTGTTCACGAAACACCCGTACGCAGGCATCGACCACCACTGCATCGAACAGGCTGCCCTTATTATTTTCAATTTCCGCAAGCGCCGCTTCCAGCCCAAGCCCCGCACGATAGGGGCGATGTGAAATCATCGATTCCACCACATCGGCCACCGTGACAATTCTCGACTCAAGTAAAATTTGTTCGCCAGACAAACCGCGCGGATAACCTGAGCCATTCATGCGCTCATGGTGCTGCAAAACGATTTGTGCAATCGACCAGGGAAATTCGATCGTTTTAAGAATTTCAAAACCATTCTGGGCATGCTCCTTGATCAATCCGAATTCAAGCTCAGTGAGTCTGCCGGGCTTGCTCAAAATTTCAGCCGGCACACGTATCTTGCCCACATCATGCACCACACTGGCCAGATGTATCCCTTCGATCATTTCATCAGACAACTTCATTTCACGGGCAATCGCAACGGCCAGTTCAGCTACCCGGCGATGCTTTCAAGCGCCGACAAACCTCAAAACCATCCATTTCCGGCATGCGAATATCGAGCAAAACCAACTCGGGCGGATTGAGTATCGCCGCACGCAGCGCCAGCTCGCCGCTGATGGCCGCACGCACCTCGTATCCTTCATCCTTGAGAATATCAGTGAGCAGCCTCAACGAGGCCGGCGTGTCATCGACTGCGAGTATTTTTCCAGTATTTCTCATGTCACTTTTCCATTGTGTCCGAGCGCAACGCCTTCAAAATAGCCGGATAATCAAAATTCTCCGCCAGTTGCCTCAGTGTAGTTTTCAGCTTTGCATCATGGACCTGACCTATCGCCGCATCAACCCGATCGATTTCGAGACTTTCCAGTGCCTCTTGCAACACGCGACGCAGTTCATCCGGGAGCGACGCGAGCATATTATCAGTCAATACTGCACCGGTTGCAGATTCTTCGTCAACAACGGTACTGGCATAGCGGTACTGCACCCCCAGCATTCGGGACAGACATTCGTAAATTTCATTGAACCGATAGGGTTTTCGAACAAATTCATCCATACCGGAATCCAACATTTCGGCACGCTGTTCCATAAAAGCCGATGCCGTCACGGCAACGATTTTTACCTCACGCCCCCCAGGCAACCCGCGTATCAGGCGAGTTGCCTCTATCCCATCCATAACCGGCATACGCCTATCCATCCAGATCAAATCCGGATGCCAGCGGCTAAATATTTCTACACCCAACCTGCCATTTTCGGCAACTCTGACTTCAAACCCCAACTGCTCCATCAGCCGGCTCATTAACAACTGATTTTCCAGCTGATCTTCAACGATCAAAATGCGGTACACGGGCTGACCTTCGAGTAAACCGATGATTTCGCCCTGTACTATTTTTTTTGTCTTTGCAACCTCTGCCGGGGATACCTTTTCAATGGGTAACTCGACGCTAAACACGGCACCGACACCGGGTGTACTTTCAAGCGTAATCACCCCTCCCATCAGTTGTACAAACTGACGGGTAATGGTCAACCCAAGGCCCGTACCCTTTTGTGCAGATAAATCGCCGATCTGCACAAAAGCATCAAAGATACGTTGCTGATCTTCAGGTTTAATACCGATACCCGAATCTTCCACCTCAATGAGCAATCTTTCAGGAAGTAAATTCGGCTTAATACCAAAACGCATGGTAATCCCGCCATGCTGGGTAAATTTCACAGCATTGCCGACCAGATTGATCAATACCTGCCGCAAGCGCGCCTCGTCCCCCATGATGTAGCGAGGAAAATCAGACGACTGGTCAACCAGCAACTGCAACCCCTTTTCCTGAGCGCGTACCGCCATCATGTCACTCACATCGCGTACCAGCGCCCCCAAATCAAAAGCTTCATGAAGCACCTGCACACGCCCTGCCTCTATCTTCGCCATTTCAAGCACATCGTTAATCAAGCTTAACAAGTGTTCGCCACTACGATTAATGATATTTAAGTTTTCACGCTGTATATGCGACAACATCGTATCGCGACTCATTAACGCGGAAAATCCTAGAATGGCATTCAGTGGTGTGCGCAGTTCATGGCTCATGCTCGACAAAAATACACTCTTGGCTCGATTGGCTGCTTCCGCAGCATCCCTTGCCAGCACCAGATCAGCGGTACGTTGCTGCACCTCCTCTTCCAGATGATCCTTGTAACGTTTGAGCTCATTTTCTGCCTGCTTTCGTTCGCTAAGATCAAGCACTGCACTGATTAAATACAGGGGATCACCGCGGCTGTCTCTTTGTAAATAAACAGAAAGGTTGACCCATACGAGCCCCCCATCCCTGCGAATATAACGCTTTTCCAGCATGTAGCTTTGTCTATCCCCTGCCAGAAGCTGCCGGATATACTCATGATCAACCGCGATATCATCTGGATGAGTGATACGTTCGAAAGTAAAGTTCTGAGACAAAATCTCTTCCTGCGTATAGCCGATGATCTTGCAAAATTCCTGATTGATCTGGATAAATTGTCCGGAAATTGCAATCTGCGCCAACCCGACCGCGGCATTATTGAATACCACGCTATAACGCGCTTCACTGTCCAGACGGCCTTTTTCCTCTTCGGCTTTTGCATCAAGCATTTTGTATATATGGCGTGCCAGAATACCCAACTCATCCTGTCGTTCACTGTCATCGCGTGCAAAACTGCGACCATGCTCCGCATTATCCGCAACGGCCGATAATCGCTGCAAACCACGTGTAAACCTGTCCGCCAGCCATGTAGCGATCAAAACGATCATCAGTACCAGTAACAATGTAATTGCAAACCCTGCTGCGGCAATTTTGCTCAGGTTGGCGTTCGCTCTGTCACGCGACATTTCAACCCGCACCCAGCCTATCAAGCGCGTTCCTGCCAGCACCGGCACCGCCACATCGATCAGCTCCTGATTGTTTTTCAGAATCTTTGTTTGAACGACTTTCCCAAGCATGCGCTGACTCACCGGATCGCTAAAATGCCGGTTAATGTATTCAGAGCGTGTAGAGGCCTGCACTTCACCGTCCGGTGAAATTACTGCTGCAAATTTAATATCGGTGACTTGAGCTGCCCCGCTGAGCACCTCCTGCAAACCTGCCAGATCGTTGGACAACACCCAGGAACTACTGCTAGACGACAAGGCCTGCGCCAGTTCAAGCGCACTTTGGGTGCCCAGATCGTATTGAAAATTCCGCTGATAGGCGTAAAGCAAATAACCAAAACTTAATGAAACCAGCAAAGAGGCCAAAGAAAATGACCAGATTAGCTGACGGCGAATGGACCGCCCCCATTCATGCTGCAGTTTATGTATAAAAGTCATGAACAAATTCATATTCACTCGACCTGTCTGACCGTGCTAGAAAATTTTTTCAAGAATTCACGTACCGGACGGTAGGTTTCGTCACTGGCCGGTTCAAAATTTGATATGGGTAATTTTGCCAGCATTGTCCTTCCCTGCTCGCTTTGATGCAGCGTGAAAAGCACCTGTGCAAAGTTGTCGGCCAGCGATTTTGGAAGATCCGTGCGCACAACCCAGCCATTATTTGGCAGACTTCCGGTTTCCCATTTTGACTCAAGTTGCATGGCTAAATCGGGATGTTCTGCGATGAAGGCACGCCAGGGAACAGGCCAGGTCGCGCCTGCAGCCACATCGCCACGCAATACATTCATGATCGAAGATTCCTGTGATCCGACATAACGATTTTCAATATCATGATTCACATTAATCCCGTGCGTATGCAGATAATATTGCGGCATCAGGGTCGCAGCCAGCGCCGTGGCGGCCGGGTAGGCGATAGCACGCCCTTTCAAATCCTTCACCACTTTAATACCGCTGTCACGACGAATTAAAATGATGCCGCGAAAATCGGCATCATCGCCCATTTTTCCGAAAATGCGATAACCATGCTCAACCGACTTAATAGTTTGATAGGGATTGGGCATGGCAAAAGCAAACTGTCCGGCATACAGCTTTTTCTCAAATTCTTCATAATTACGCGAGGCCTCAAGTTTAAAATGGGCCTCCGGTATGCTGCTATTCAAATAATCAACGATAGGTCCGTAGAGTTCCATCAGTCTCTGAGGATTGTGCAAGGGATGAATGCCGACGACATACTCTGTCAGAGGCTGCAGCGGCGGCGCACCCAGTTCCGGCTGATAGTTGCTATGCTCAGACGGACCACAACCGGCCAGCAGCATCAACAAACACAGCATTTGGCCTAGCCTGCTATTTAACAATGGCATCAAATCGCTCTCAATCCATCTTAAAATTGATCATTAGGATACAGCACGCCGCTCATCACATTCATTGCTAATTTAAATCCGGCCGCTCAGGTTGCACGGGCCGCTTACACAGCAGACGCTTGCAACAACTTTAATATCACAGGGTAATCGAAGTTAGCTACCAGCGCAGTGAGGGTTTCCCGTAATGCCTCGTCGGGTACTTGCAGGATCGCATGATTGATTCGATCAACCTCCAGACTTTCCAGCGCATCGTTCAACTCACTGCGCAACATCTCCGGCAGACCCATCAGCATCTCATCGGTCAAAACAACCTCACTGACACTTGCATCGGGCGTATCGGCATACACGTATTGCAAACCCAATTGCATGCTGAGGGCGTCATATATTTCGTTGAAACGATAGGGCTTGCGAACAAAATCATTCATTCCCGCTGCCAGCATTTCAGTACGCTGTTCCATAAAAGCTGACGCTGTCACGGCAATAATTTTTGTCGCCTCGCCACCGGGTAAAGCTCGAATGCGCCGGGCGGCCTCAATTCCATCCATCACCGGCATACGTCGATCCATCCAGATCAGATCAGGATGCCAGCTATTAAACAATTCAAGTGCCTCTACGCCATCACTGGCGACTTTGACAGGGAGCCCGAGCCGCTCCATCAATTGACGCAACAATAACTGGTTTTCCTGCTGGTCCTCCACAATCAGAATCCGGTATGCGGGCTGGCCGGGTTTGATGCCAATAATTTCGCCTTGTAGCGTGCTCTTCGCTTCTATCATATCCTGGGCTCTGACCATATTGATCGGCAGTTCAACCCTGAACAGCGATCCGCTGCCCGGCTTGCTGTTGAGCGTCACCGATCCGCCCATCAACTGAACAAACTGGCGGGTAATAGTCAGCCCTAAGCCGGTACCCTTTTGCATAGCGACTTCCCCCACCTGCACAAAGGGTTCAAATATTTTTTCCTGATCTTCAGCCGCAATACCGGATCCGGTGTCCTCAACTTCAATGAGCAAATGGGCCGGTGTCGTATTGGGCTTTAGACCAAAGCGCACCGTCACACCACCTTGCTGAGTGAACTTCACCGCATTGCCCACCAGATTGATCAGTATCTGGCGCAGACGAGCCTCATCGCCCCTTATATAGCGAGGAAACTCGGAAGACTGATCAATCAGCAACTGCAACCCCTTCTCTTGCGCCCTCACCTGCATCATATCGGTCACATCGCGCACCAGCATACCCAAATCAAGCGGCGCACTGTCCAACTGAACCCATCCCGCCTCAATCTTGGCCATTTCCAGTACATCATTGATCAACGCCAGCAGGTATTCTCCGCTGCGGTTGATGATATTAAGATTCGTGCGCTGCTCCTTCGATAAAAGCGGATCTTTACGTAAAAGGCTGGAAAAGCCCAGCACCGCATTCAGCGGCGTACGTAACTCATGGCTCATATTCGCTAAAAACACACTCTTAGCGAGATTGGCGGTTTCAGCCGCATTGCGTGCCAGTACCAGTTCGCTGGTGCGCGACTGCACTTCCTCTTCCAGATGATCCTTGTATTTACGTAACTCCTCTTCGATGCGTTTGAGGTCGGTGATATCAAAATTGGTACCTACCATACGAGTAGGACTTCCCGACTCATCACGGTAAACCTTGGCAAAAGCCTTGATTTTCCGGATTTCACCGTCAGGGCGAATCACGCGAAATTCAGGTGAAAACTCACGCTCGCCGCGCAATGCGGCCTGAATTTCCGCATCGCTAAGCGCGCGGTCATCAGGATGCAACGTACTGAGCCAGGCATCATAGGCACCGCCAAAATCCCCGGCACAAAGGCCGTAAAGCAAATACATGCTGTCATCCCAAGTCAGCACGTTGGCCGCGACATCCCAATCCCAGATACCAATTCCGCCCGCACGGGTGGCAAGCTTTAAGCGTTCCTCATTGACTCTCAATGCCTCCTCTATTCTTTTACGCTCGGTAATATCGACCGATATTCCGCACAAAGCGTAGATGCTGCCGTCTTCACGATACAGTGGCAACTTGGTCGACTGATAGTAGACCGTCTTACCTGTGGCAGCAATCGTATTGACTTCCTCACTGTGTAAGGTTTCCCCCCCTCTTAAAACACGGCTGTCAGTTTGCCTGAGCGTGACAACCGATTCGGCATTAAAAAACTTTTCATCGCCAAACCCGATTAAGTCATTCATCTCTACCTGCCACAACTCGCGTAGCGGCCGGTTGGCAAACAAATAATGCCCTTCAGTATCTTTCAGGTATATATAAGCATCCACTCCTTCGAGTATGCTGAGCATTTTTTGCTCGCTGGCACGCAAACTGGCTTCACGACTGGCGACGGCATCCGACATCGTTTTGAAACCGGAAATAATCGGCGCAAACTCCGTATAAGTTTGTGCCAGCGCGATAAGCGGATAGCGCCCCTCCACCACCTGCGCGATCGCCCCAACCAGATTATCAACCGGTTTTTTAAGCAAACGCGCCAGCATCCAGCGCATGGCCCCGAGCAAACTGATGATCAACAGGGCCGCAGTACCCAAACTGGTCAATAACAACCAATGGTTTTTTTCTTCAAAAGCGCGTAAAGACAAACTAATTTCAACCGATCCGATGTATTTTCCTTCGTGTTCGACAGAAAACTCACGAAGGATCAGCCGGCCATCCCGATGACGATGCTGATAAATCACGCGCTGTTGATCATCGCGTATCGTAAGTTCAGCAATTTCAGCATTGGCCACAAAAGCTCGGCCAATTTTACTGATCAGTTCATCATCGACATTCCAAAGTGGCCACTCCAGTGATTCACGTAAATTATCGGTATATGCGGATATTTTGCTTGCCAGCATCACATCGGCTTCACGAGAGGAATAGGCGTAATTAAGCAGACTGACGGCAATAGAGACCAATGAGACCAGCAGTGCCAGCGAAATCGTCAGTTCACGATAAAGCGATTTTTCATTCACGACAGGGTTATCGTTTTTCATCACTGACTCCAAGTGCCCGCGTAAAACTGGACAAAGCGATTCAGGTCGTCCGTGTTATATTCCATAATCATACTTTTGCCATAAAAATGCTCCAGTATGTCGCGGTATTTCTGGCTGCGCAGTGTCTTTTCCAATACGTTCCGGTAACGCTTTGCCATAATCTCGCCATCGCGAGTTTCAAGGTCTATCATGATGGCAATCGGGCGATTGAGTCCGGGTATCATTTGTTGCACAAAATGGTCCCGCTCATCAGGAAACAGTTGCTCGAGGGTGTATCTACCGGTGTCCGCTACCGTAATGCAAAAATCAATTCTGCCGCGTTTTAACTTTCTGAGTAACGACTCCACCGAATCGCTCTCCTCAACTCTGATGCCATTTTTGGCAAAGCGGCTCTTGTCTTCCAGCGTGCCCCGCAATACCCCCATCGAGTGCCCCTTCAAATCGTGCAAAGAACGATATTCGATTGCATCATGATTGGGTTTGTAATAAAAAAAAGCCGAGCGAAACACACCGATGGGAAAGATGGCGCGGCGCTTTTGATTGATCAGAATATCTGGGTCACCCACAATATACGGGGCATCCGACCTGCGATAGCGCGCTACCGGCAAATAGTCAATGGTGTAGGAGATACCCGCCGCTTCGGACACGAGCTTCAAAATAGCGCCTCCCACTCCGTTGTCTGGCAGTTCTGCAGACCAGTAGGGCGGCGTATCCGTTGACTGAAAGACAATCTGTTCCGCATAAGATGGCAGTACCCACAACGATACTCCCCAGATCAAAGCGCATCGAATCAGGGTGCAAGTTCTCATTTCCAGCCCGGATTCTGTCGTTTCAAGCGCAGGATAAAGCCAGCTGGCAGCTTGTCATGATATTTTTCAAAGAGCTGCTGGTATTTACCACTGCTGATAATTTTCTGCATTCCGTTCACGAAGGCTTTATGCAACGCTAAACCCCGCTGATTGCTAAATATC
Source organism: Gallionella capsiferriformans ES-2 (assembly GCF_000145255.1). Lineage (NCBI taxonomy): Bacteria > Pseudomonadati > Pseudomonadota > Betaproteobacteria > Nitrosomonadales > Gallionellaceae > Gallionella > Gallionella capsiferriformans. The sequence goes on along the minus strand of NC_014394.1, from coordinate 1,410,734 downwards.
AGTGCAACGGGCTGCTCATCGACCCCAGCCAAATAGAAGGTCACCATGCGATACTGTTTCTTCACCTTGCCGGCCAAATCATCCTGATTGCCGATTAGCCCCGCGACATCATTGTTAAAAAATGTATACACGGCAAGTTGCTTAGAAGGAAGTACATCCACCACAGGCGATTTTCCCACGGCCTTAAAAGCCTCATTTACAATTTCCAGCACCAGAAGATTATCCGCGTGAGCCCCTGCCGGCTGATAGCTGACAATATCAGACTGTCTTTCCTCGCCAAACAATTGCGCGGTAATGCGCGGTGCGGTGGCATAAGCCGAAAATGAACAGCTCAACAGAAAAATGACTAAAAATTGCCGTATACAAGGGAAAAATAAATAATCACTATTTTTTTTCATGATGAACTCCGATCAGTCTGCAATGCTGGCACTTGACATGACCAGCAGCTTATCCCATAAGTCGAAATGATGATGAAATGGATGCGTTTGCGATAAAAATATCGTGATTTTCTCCTCTTTAGGGTTGACGCTAAATCGCGTCGAGTAAAGGCCCGCCCATTCGAAAGTACCGGCATCACCCGCATCCACATTGTGCTCACGATCAACTTGTATCCCGAGCCCTAAACCGAATTTCCATCCTTCGTCATGCAGGGTCGTTTCTGAAAGTTTGCCGATTTGATTACTGGTCATCAGTTCAACGCTTTTGCGGCTGATCAGCCGTACACCGTCCAGCGTCCCCTTGTTCAGCAACATCTGGGCAAAGCGAAAATAGTCGTAAGGGGTCGTGACTATGCCAACCCCGCCTGAGAGAAAAGTCTTAGGCCCCTGTGTCTGAAAGGTCGGCGAATACACATAATCACCTTCCCTGTGCGGGCCGGGCGTGACCTTGTCGAGCTGACCGTGCCAGTCGCTCTTCCAGACCGCTGAAAGCCTACCCTGCTTACTCTCAGGCACGAAGAAATAGGAGTCATTCATTTTTAACGGCGCGAATATATGGGTGCTGATGTAATCATCGAGCTTCTGTCCTGAAACAACCTCGACCAGATACCCTTGCACGTCTGCGGCCATGCCATAGATGAATGCATCCCCCGGCTGACTGGCGATCGGCAGACGGGCCAGTCGTTTGACCATATCCCCTATCGTGCCCTCCGTTTCATACATGCCGCTGCTAATTCCGGCCTCCTCGTACATGACATGCATCTGATGCAGCAAGCGGTCTTGCGGATACCACTCGGATGCAAAAGGATAAGGCATCCCTGCTGTGTGCGTGAGCAGATCCTTGATCGTAATATCCCGTTTGGCAGGAACCAGCCTGAAGGCAGGATTAGCGCCTTCGGGCAGCATTTCGATCACTTTGGTGTGGGAAAATTCGGGGATATATTTGGCAACAGGATCGGACAAGAGCAACTTGCCCTCTTCGTACAACTGAAGCACGGCCAACGTGACCACCGGCTTGGTCATCGAGCAGATGCGGAACATCGTGTCCCGCTGCATCGGCCTGTCCGTATCGGCGCGACCAAAGGTTTCGAAATAGGCAATTTTTCCGTGCCGCGCGACCAACACCACCGCGCCTGCCATTTTATTCTGGTCAATTTCGCCCTGTATCATACTGCTGATATTACCTAGGCGCGCCGATGACAAGCCGACCTCCTCGGGTTTGACCATTCGGATTTCTTCTGCTGGGGCGCTACTGACAAATATGGCAAGTATCAAAAAAATAAATTTCATGACCGCACTCCCTAAGATAAAGCAGAAATTGCACGCAGGCGCATATCGTATGCCCTTTTTTATTGACTGAATAGTCTGTTTCAAGGCGATGAACCGAAATGTCTACGCAGGATAATTTGGCGGTTGGTGGAAGTTTTGCTAGAGTCTCGCACTAGCCATCAAATACACACTCGCCATGAGCAACGCTGATCCTGTAGAAATCGAAAAATTCTCCCAAGTAGCCCACAAATGGTGGGATCCATTGAGCGAATTCAAACCCCTGCACGAAATCAATCCGCTGCGTCTGAACTACATCAACAGACATGCAAGTCTTGCCGGAAAATCCGTACTGGATGTCGGTTGCGGCGGCGGAATTTTGTCCGAGAGCATGGCAGCCTTAAATGCAAACGTGACCGGCATCGACCTGTCCGATAAAGCCTTGCAAGTTGCCAAACTGCATCTGCTGGAGAGCGGACGCCAGGTCACCTACCGTAAAATTGCCGTTGAAGACATGGCTGCCGAATGCCCCGACACCTTCGATATCGTCACCTGCATGGAGATGCTCGAACATGTGCCCGATCCGGACAGCGTGATCGCTTCCTGTGCGAAACTCGTCAAACCGGGGGGATGGGTATTTTTCTCGACGCTCAATCGCAATCCAAAATCCTATCTGTTGGCAATTTTGGGCGCGGAATATGTGCTTAACATGCTGCCGCGCGGCACCCATGACTACGCAAAGTTCCTGAAACCCTCCGAGCTTGCACAATCATGCCGCAATGCTAACCTGACAGTGTCTGATTTGTCCGGCATGAGCTATAACCCGTTCTCGAAGATATATTCACTGGGGACGGATACCAGCGTCAATTACCTGATTGCCTGCCGTCGTGATTGATCAGGATTTTGGATTCAGGACTGAGGATTGGGAAGCAGCTACAGTCAAAGCCGTTTTGTTCGACCTAGACGGTACCTTTGCGGACACCGCACCCGATCTTGCTGCCGCGTTGAATCAGGTACGCTTTACCCGCAACCTCACGCCCCTGCCTCTGGAAGTATTGCGCCCGCAGGCGTCCCACGGATCGGCAGGACTGCTCAAGGTCGGCATGAACGTTACGCCTGACTCGCCGGACTTTATTGAACTGCGCGATATCTTCCTGAATCACTATGCGAACAATATCTGCGTGCATACGGCGCTTTTCGAGGGCATGAGCGACCTGATCAATGAACTGGAATTGCGCAGCCTCCCCTGGGGTATCGTTACCAACAAGCCGCATATTTACACGCTGCCATTAATGCAAGCATTAGGTTATGCGGATCGCGCTGCGTGTCTCATCAGTGGCGACACCTGTTCCAACGCAAAACCGCACCCTGACCCAATGAACAAGGCCTGCGAGATCATCAATATTGCCCCCGAAAACTGCCTGTATCTGGGTGACGATGTACGCGACATGCAGGCTGCTAATGCGGTCAACATGCGCGGCGTCATCGCTCGCTACGGTTACATCAGCGCGGATGCTAAGCTGGAGAACTGGGCTGCACACGCAATGATCGACACCCCACTTGAACTTCTGAAACTGATTCCTCTCTGAGTCTGTTATAATCGCCAGCGTTTTGTATCAACAACGGGGACGACTTGGCTTCGACGTGGGTTGCAAAGCAGAGTAGGGCATACCGAGGACCCGCAACCTCGTAAATCAGCTGGAAAAAACTAGTCGCAAACGACGAAAACTACGCTTTAGCCGCTTAGTCGGCTAGACCTCACACCATGCTGTCTGTGGAGTGGCTCAAAGTCGCAAGACTGAGATGAGTGAGGTAAATTACACAGAATCGTGTCGTGCAGGGTTACTTTGTACGAAGCTAAAATTAAGGTAACTAGTCCCGTACCAGCCCGCCAGTTGGCGTGTCCGGGATTAAATTAAATAGCATGGCTAAGTATGTAGAACTGCCTGTAGAGTGCTTGCGGACGCGGGTTCAATTCCCGCCGTCTCCACCAATTTAAATGTCCAACTGTTTTCAGTTGGACATTTTTCTTTGTGCAAACCCCACACGTTCCCCTTTATTTTCAATATGTTGCGGACTTCTCAATTTCAGGCCATCGCGCTCATCGGCAGTATTTTTCTCTCTCACTGCCATTTTTCTCTCCTGCCCTGCCCCGTTTCATTTTTTGAAGTCCGCGAGATGAAAATTTTATTTCACATAAAATCAATAAATTACGCGCGGACTAATCAGCACGGTTTGATGAAAGAATTGGTAGGCAAGAGGGAACACCCCTAGTTCCAGCGAGTGGAGAATGCAGTAAAGACCCCGATAAACTGCGCTCACTCAACAAAATGTGACGGGCAATTTCAGTCAATTTTCGTCGCGACCGAACTTGAATATTAGTTACCTATACGTTACTATCTGCGCATGAAAATCAAGGTCGAAGAATATATTTGCCAGGATGGCTCGAACCCCTATAAAACGTGGTTCGACGACCTTGATCCGCAAGCCGCCGCTAAAATTGTTACTGCCAAGCTGCGCCTAGAGCTTGGCAACACATCCAGCGTTAAGTGGTTTGATGGGATTGGTGAATATGTTATCGACTGGGGTCCGGGTTACCGGGTTTACCTTGCCAAGGATGGTGACACACTCATTATTTTATTTGGCGGTGGCACTAAACGCGGTCAGCAGAAAGATATCGATAAGGCAAAAGCATTGCACCATGAATACAAGTTGCGAAAAAAAGCCAAGTCTGCCGCCAGCAAAACTGAGAAAACAAAGAGGTGATCACATGGCACTAACTCGAAATTTCAAGCAAACAGTCATCGAGCGCGTTGAACGCGATCCCGCATTTGCCAAAGCACTGCTTGATGAAGCAGCCACTTTATTTTTGAGTGACGAACCGGAAACGGCACGCCTGATTCTGCGTGACCTCGTGAATGCTACCGTGGGATTTGAGCAGTTGGCCGTGCTGACTGACAAACCCAGCAAGAGCCTACACCGCATGTTGTCGCCCAAAGGTAATCCAAGCATGGATAACCTCGCTGCTATTTTTGGTGCGGTTCGTGCGCGTCTGAAAGTTGGAATTGAAGTTCGCACGGTTGAATTAGCCTAGCGGGTTGGTTGGCGTTTGTTAGCAAAAATCCTCACGAACCCGAATCTTTCCTCACTTGTTAGCATCCTTGCGTACCTGTACTCAATTCCCCTGGTAATCTCCACCAATAAAATAAAAAGCTCACCCTTGCGGTGGGCTTTTTTTTTCTGCGTTACGACAAATTGAATCCACGTCCGGTACCATCTTCCTTAGCTCAAGGGGATACAGGTTCTGGCATCAGAATAGAAAGATCAATCCCCATATCACGACGGCATTCACAATGCTCATCAACACTGCCGCACTGGCAATGTCTTTCGCGCGCTTTGCCAACGGATTAAGTTCCAGAGAAGTGTGATCAACTGCGGCCTCCAGTGCCGAGTTAAGCAACTCCACGATCAGCACCAGAATAATACTGCTCACCAGCAACGCTTTGCCCACCACACTGGCACCTGACAACAGCGCGACCGGGATCGCGATCGCAGCTACTAGCACTTCCTGACGAAATGCATCTTCATACTGCCATGTGGCGCGCAGGCCTTGCAACGCAATGCCCATTGCACGCCATACATGCCCCAATCCGGGCTGATGTTTATGTGGATTTGTCATCACATACGCGGCCCGCGTTCAGGCCTTTGATCTTGCATTACAGCGGAAATACACAGCGAGCCGTTTGCTTCTTGTCGAGCGTGATTTGCTCCGCCATCACAATGCAGGTTTGTTTTGAGTCATTTCCGGCGTTCACCAAGATGCGCAACGTACCTGAATGCACCACGTAAGTCTTGATCGGCTGCCCCGCCAGCGCTGATTGCCAGGCGAGATTAATCTGCCTTGCGCAACTATTCCTTAGTTGGCACTGGCTGCAATTTTTACCGATTGCCCCGGCCACCTTGTTATTGGCATCGCGGCATTTTTGCTCACTTGTCCACGGCACATCGATAAAGACCAGTTCACTGTGATCCGGAAACGCGACATTGACCTGCGGATAATAACGCTCCGAGCCAATCCATAACATGGCTGCGCTGACGAGGATAAGAATAGCAACGGCTGAGACCAGGTAGATACGGTATCGATTCATTACCACACCCCGGGAATCAGACGCGCTTTACGACTGGCATAATCCCGGTATTCAGGGAAAGAAGCGGTGAGAATGCGCTCTTCGTTTAACATGCGGCGAACCTGGAAGAAAAAATGCACCAACAGTATCAGCGCCGCCTGCCACGACATAAATTGCAGGAAAATGCCGACGATCGCAACCTGTTCTGCCAGGTATAAGGGGTGGCGAATCAATCTGTATGGACCGCTTGTGACAAGCTTGCGCGCCTCCGCCATGATGCTGATCGAACGACCGAGATGCAGCAGCACCACCACGCATAAATAATTGCCCGCCAGCAGCAACGTGGTTGAAACAAGGTCCAGCATCGGCGACGGGGTTGAACGGTCCAGCAGCAACAGCACATTACCCAGAGTCAAACCCAGCAAGGCCGAAATCTTGGATTCCCAGCCGACGGCCTGATTGACCGGGCGCGAACGTATCGTGTGAAAGAAAATCAACAGGCCCAGAAAAACCAGCAAAGAAATACGCGCAGCGAGCGTACATATAAAGTTCCAGTCCAACCCCATCGGCGGGCGGGCCAGAAAATCATTCAGCCCGAGCAGCTCGCGGACGAAGAAAAAACTCGTGAATAACACGACAGGCAAACGCATCAGCCTGTCGTAAGTTACGGAATGCTCATTTTTACTGTTCATGCTTCTTACCAACCGATCGTTAATCCATTTTCCAGTAGGCAGCAACGCCATTCGGCGATATCTGCCATTCCATGCCCCGCTTTTCGGTATTTTTATGCGACTGATACACGAAGTCGCCTATCGCATAGCCGAACATCGAGCCTGCCACCGTGTCCGAGAACCAGTGGTTACGTCCGCCGATACGGGCCAGATTGGTCACCGCCGCCAGACCGTACAGCCACGGCGCATCGTACTCCTTGGCATAGGGTGTAATGGCCGCCCACATGATCGTGGTATGCCCTGACGGCATCGAGGCGTTTCCGTTGTTGGCGTTCATGAAGTTAAAGCTGGCAGGCCCCGTGCCGACCAGAGGCCGGTCGCGGCCGATCACGTATTTCATGCCCAAAGTGCTGACCAGCCCAATGCCGCCCGCTGCCAGCGAACTGTACGCCGTCGTGCTCAGCTTGCTGTCGGGCTCGCCGCCGAAGAAAGCCATGCCCGATGCGCCCAGCGCCAAGAAAGGCAGCATATTGCCGATTGATTCAAACGTCTTCGCAGCGGGTCGCGCGCCGTAGTTCACGGCCAGCCTGTCCGCCGGCTTGTCCGCGATCGATGAAGCCAGCGTGATGCCGCCCATCCACAACATCGACTCCCAGAATTGCGACGTCATCGTCAGCCTTCCGGCATTGACCAGATCGCCGGTCGCCATCGAGAAAACCGATTTTCGTCGCCCGACACCGGCACCTGTATCGGACGCATCGCCAAACTGTGACGTTCTTTCATCGCTCCACGGGCTCAGTTTGAGCAAATCGCCACCCTGCCCTTTGGTCAGATCGAACAGCTGGAATTCGCGGTTGAGCATCGCACCGCCGTCGCGGGTAAGCGGGTGCCACACAATACTTGCGATATTGGTGCTCGAGCGCGTGAGCAATGCATCGAACGGGATCGTCAGATAGACGCCCTTGTCGAAACTGCCTTCGCCGAACTGCACCGCAGAAACATTGGTCTTGGTGGCGAATGCACCCATCTTTACGCCGTTTTTAAACGAACGGGATAGGTCGAGTGTCGCCCCCACATCGCCGGCAAGATAACGTCCGGCATGCACGGTCGCGTTGATGTCCTGAAAGCCGGTATCCCAGTACAGGCTGGCGTGTCCGGTCAAGGTCTTGTAGGGCAGGAATGTGAAGTCCTGTCCGAAGCCGCGCTGCTGAACCGCATTCAGATCTAAACCCACCGCCACCGGGCTGTGCCAGGGACGGTACAGCCACTCGCCGCCGATACCGCCATACATGGTCTCCAGCATGCCGCCGTACAGGCTGAAAAAGTTTTCGCTACCCAGCTTACCTACATGTGTGAACTGGAATACCGGTATCGCCACCGGCGTTTTTACATAGCGCTGTATCTGTGTGCGCACCTGCGGCAATGTGCTCAGTGAGGCAGGATAGACGAACTTGTTATAGTTATCAATCAGTCCGTATTGGAGCGTGCCGGTCCACCAGGTGTCATCCCTGAAATTGTAATTGCCGCGCGCGCCCACTCCCATCTTGTACAGCAAGCCTTCCGGGCCGCCGAACGAATGATCCAGATAAATTCCGGCATTCCCAGAAAATCTGTCGGGCAATCTGTCCACCAGTGTCTCCGATTGAGGATAATCGAAGCCGTCGAAGGCGGCGCGCTCAAATACCGCGCTTTGCTTGCGGTGAGCCGGCACAAAGGCTGTTTTCGCGTTGACCCAGGCGCTGCGATCGACCTGGAATTCATGCATCCCCAGACCGTATTCGCTGGACTGGATGCGAAACACCAGCACTTTCTTGTTAGGCACATAGCGGTGTAACACCGATATCACGCGATCGACATAGCCGTTCCAGTTTTTGGCATCGGCGTTCTGGAACTTCACGATCACCTCGCTGCCCGCGCGCCTGATCTGCAACACATGCCAGGAAGTTTTCTCTTCCAGCGTCCGACTGACCCGATCCCAGTCAGGCTCCTGGTCGGGGTAAATTGCGCTGACCGGTTCGGTTTCCGGATCGCTGAGTTTGGGCATATAGAATTTGCTCAGATCGCCGTGAAAACTGAAATTCATCGCCAGCGTATTGCCCCGCTCCAGATTCAGCGCCAGATCGACACCCGGATTGACGCGATAGACGGCGCCGACATTGAACGGGCTGCGCTGTTTCAGCGGATTATTTAATGGCTCGTTCAGATAATTGTTGCCGTCGTATTCCAGTTTCAGAATCACAGAATCCCAAGGCGTCTGATACTGCACGCCGCCGAACAGCGATGTCTTGCCTCTGAAAATCGCCGAGCTGTTCACCGTACCGGTTGTGAAATTTCCAACTGGACGGGTACCTAATTGAGGGCTCAGAACCGACAGCGGATTGCCCAGATTGCCGCGCGCGCCCAGATAGCCCCAGCCCAGCCCGAGCGACCAATCCAGATTGCCGGTGCGCTTGCTCGACACCAGATACTCGCTGGAAAACAGCCCGGTTCCGCCCACGTCGAGCAGCCCCACCGCCAACTGGGGCAGCATAGCGGTCTCATCCAGCAGCTTCAGCTTGAAATCGACGCTTTTGTCCTTCGTCGCCTGACCACCCGAAAAATTGGCAGGCCCGTACAAGCGGTTGGAAATACTGGTCCAGCGCACCGCCAGTTCGAGCCAGTCCATCAGCTGCATGCTGCCGGTCATCCGCGTGTACGGATAGACGCGACTGGCGTTCAGCGCCGCATTACCCGCGCTCTGCATGCGCGCTGAGGGAGTCTGTATCAGCCCCGTCATCCCCCAGTCGTTGTAGGTCAGCGCAAGATCGCGTGGACGGGATCCGAAAAAACCATTATCAGGCGGTGATTCAACGCTAAACTCGCGCCGCGAATGGTATGCCCCCTCGCCCGCTGAGCGGGGATGAGCAGTTTTATCATCAGGCCTCTCGTCTTTCGCATACCCGTCCGCCGCCACACCTTGCGTAGCCAGCAATCTGGCAACTTGTGCAAGTATTTCGTCGGGCCAGGGAAGGTCAGCGTCGCTCACGACTATCCACGCACCGGGAGCCGGCGTGTTTTGTTCACTCTCGTTCCAGGCGGCCACACCGCCGCGCCTGATCAACCCGTCCGGCTGCACCACCCAGGCAACTTGCGGATCCCCTGCTGGGTTGCACTTACCAATATAATCTTTCGCATACAAACTAACCGAATGCGTCACCTGACAAGCGCTGCCATCCCCTTGTACCACCGTCACGGTAGTCGGTCGCGACGGGATAGATACTTTCTGGCCTTTTTTCAGTTGCGGGTCGTGCTGCGGATTGACTTCCAGCCAGCGCGGATCAGTTTTTTCGACGACTACACGGCCTGTCACAGGAAGCGACTCGACAAATCCGGCAAGGCCGCTTGCAGCCGTACGGGTAACTTCAGGAGCGATCTCCACAGAGCGGATCTGATCCAGCAACGCTGCCTTGATACGCTCCTGAACCTGCGCCTCTTCCGGCACCTGCCAGACCAGCCCTGGCAGATAGGCGGCTTGCGGCGTTTCGGTCAGCCACCGGCTCAGGCGCATTTGCGCCTCAACCTCAGCTGCCGCCGCCTGCGTGCCTGACAAGGTCGCCAGCAACAAAGAACTGAGCAGATTGCGTGAAAACCTGTGATGTGTCTTTGAACTCAATGCGTACCTTTGCTGGAATTCGGCCAATCTTGCCATGAAAAGCAATACTCACTGGACAGACACTGTTCCGCATAAATGACTCGTTGCGTACCCGGGCTAGCCAGCCTGACTGCGTAACGCGCCGGACGATCACTGCCACCCTGCACGGTTTCTTCAAACCAGACAAGTGAAGATGCAGAAATATTTTTCAGCTGCGTATCTGTAGGCGGCTCGATGAGGCGGATTAGCATCTTTTCATGGATGCCATATCGATAGCCGGGACTGACATCGCGAATACGTTCGAATTGCGCCTGATGACCTACCGCGTCCCAGCGCGGAAGATCCGAAAACGACACAGTAAGCCAGTTCGTACCCGTTTTCATGATCGCCCCCGCCACCCGCCCGTCGCGCAGACGCAACACATCGGCCTCGGCGCTGTACCAGACATCGACCGGTCCATCCGGCGTGGCGTCGATATAGCCCAAGGCCATGAACACCTCTCGCCCGCCTGTCTGCACGCGCAAATAGCTCAGCTTCGGATTCAGTTCGTGCTGCGCAGCTGATCCTTCGGAATGGATCAATCGATAGGCATCCACTACGGCCTGTGAAGCGGATTCGACCGCACAACCGCCCAACAGAGTGAACACGCCGAACAGGGCAGTCATTCTGAATATCGTGGATTCAATCATATTTGAGTTGCCATCGCCGATGAAATCACGGAAGCGAAACGAAGAGGGAAAACTTGGGAAGCTGCGAACGCCTCACAAAAGAAAAGTCCCCGAGGAGACTTTTCTTAAACCGACTGAACGACTGAAGTTACTGAGTAACGGTTACGACAGTTGTGTTGTTGTTGGTTGCGACCACAGCCACGGCAGCCACGGCAGCAACCGTACCGACAACAGCCATAGTGCTCAAGCCGGCAACCGCGCCTCCTACTGCTGCTGCGCCACCTGCTGCTGCACCTGCTGCACCTGCTGCACCTGCTGCACCTGCTGCACCTGCTGCACCTGCTGCACCTGCTGCACCTGCACCACCCGCGCCACCCGCTGCACCTGCGCCACCCGCTGCACCTGCGCCACCCGCTGCACCTGCGCCACCCGCTGCACCACCTGAAGCGCCACCACTTGCTGTTGCACCTGCTGCACCTGCTGCCGCGAATACATTACCGGAAACAGCCAATACCAACGCCAACGCCAACGCACTTAATTTATTCATTGTCATTCCCCTAATTAAAATTTTCGAAATTCGTTATTTAATATCTAAAGCTGTTCGCGATTATCCTGTTTTCTATAATATATGCAAACTATTTTCTGCCTGCACCGTAATAGTCCGTCATTGCGAGGAGGCGCAGCCGACGCGGCAATCCAGTTATTGCAAGGCGCAGCCTTTAGCCGCGACTGCGTATTCGGTCACGCAAACCGAAATACGCCAGTAACTCAGTGGCTGGTACCTTGCTCATGAATTCGTACTAATAAACATTCCTTCCGGTAAATCCACGCAGCACGGTCAGCAGCACGATCTTCAAATCAAGCCACAACGACCAAGTTTGAATGTATTCCAGGTCGCATTCCACTCGCGACTGCATCTTCTCTAAAGTGTCCGTCTCGCCGCGCCAGCCGTTTACTTGCGCCAGGCCGGTAATACCCGGCTTGACCTTGTGACGCAACATGTATCCCTTGATCAGCTTCCGGTACTGCTCGTTGTGCGCTACAGCATGGGGACGAGGACCAACCACAGACATTGTGCCCTGCAGCACATTGAAGAACTGCGGCAATTCATCCAGCGACGTCTTGCGCAGAAACGCCCCTAACGGCGTAATTCGCGCATCATCCTTCTTTGCCTGCACCACATGCGCACCATCATCGCTCGCCGTCATGGAGCGAAACTTCCATATCTCAACCCCGACCCCGTTTAAACCATAACGCTTTTGCCTGAATATAACAGAACCTTGCGAGGTAACCTTAATTGCCACCGCAATTCCCAACATCAAAGGCCAAATTATCATCAAAATCAGAGTAGCAAGAACAACATCTTCCAGCCGCTTCAGCCAGCCATGAAGGCCAAAAAAAGGCGTTTCATAAACACTCACTAGCGGCATACCACCAAAGTTTGTCCAGCGCGAATGCATCAACTCAGAAACGAATACGTCGGGCACAACATATACAGATGCAGTAGTATCAGCAAGCTGATTAACCAGATCCTCAATACGCCTTTCTTTTGTCAGCGGTAGAGCCACATAAACAGAATCAATTTCACCTGCCTTTACCAGGCGTAACAACTCACTCATGGTATCAAGAGTATAACTGGCATTCCCAATTACAATAGGTGCACTTTCTCGCTGACGATAATCGAAAAAACCCTTTACAACCAGTCCGACCCATGGCATTGCATTGACGTGCTGGACCAGTCGATGTCCAGCCGGAGTATTACCCACCACAGCGACAGTGCGTATATTAGCACCATGCCTGCGCACATACCTTAATGCCCAGCGCACAACCAATCGCACCGCCAACAGCCCCACTGGCACAGAAATAAACCAGCTCAACATAGCCGACCTGTAAAGCACGTCTAGCATATTGGTCATGAATGCCAATATGAGCAGTGCAGCTACAACCGTCAACCAAATGAGCAACAGTTCGCGAATCTCGTCACTCAACTGGCTGGTACGCCATGAATTATAAAATCCCCTCATCTCGGCGAAGATAGAAAACAACATTACTGCCAGCATTACGAGCAATACTCGCCTGGCATCCCAATGTGCATCGAAGCGAACCAAATCAACCCCGTAAATTGAGCATATCAGCACGGCATCCAGCAGGCGCTGAACAAACGAAATGCGTGAAGCATGCGGGCGCAGAAATCCACTATGCATGAAAAGCCCCGCCTCTCTCTTGTTCAATTTGTCTCAACACGCCCCCATTTTTTAATTTTATTTACTACAATCTACCTGCCATACCAAAATTCACTGACATATATCGCAATGCTCCCGGTCTAGAACAGGTAGTTTTCCTGCCATGGTAATTTTTATGCACTCGATGCGAAACCATCAGTCGGCGCGGCCCCTGCTGTAGTCAACAGCCCTGCTTTTCCCGGCATTCACCACTTTTTTCAGCTCCGCCTCAAACCTGCCCAGCACCGCATCTCGATCTAAATGCGCCACAGCGTAAGAACGCCCTGCGGCACCCAGGCGATCACGCAGCGCAGCATCACGAGCCAAAGTATTGATCGCATCGAAAAAAGCTTGCGGCTGCTCTGGTTCCACCACCAGCCCGCAACCTGCCACCACATTCGCCAGCTCTGCGTCCATATTTGCCGTTGCGACAACCGGACGCCCACTGGCCAGCATCCCGGTCAACTTGGACGGCATCACCAGATCCGCCGCATCGGCGCGTTGCGGCAATAAATGAATATCCGCAAAAGAAAGCAACTCACCTAGACGCTCCAGCGGCTGCAAATCCATGAAGCGCACATTCGGTAAACCTTTACACTGTAAAACCAAATCAGTCCGCCCCGCTCCGTTGCCGCAGAACACGAAAACGATATCAGGTGAAAATGACAAGTTGCAAGGTTCAGGGTTCAGGTTACAAGGTTCAAGTTCCGCGTCGGACGTCGTTTGACAACTCAATTCTCGCTCCTCGCCCCTCGATCCTAGCTCAGCCGCCTGCGCCAATATTTCCAGTCCTTGCTTGCCCCCCATATTCCCCGAATACAACGCCACCACAGCATCCGCCGCAATCCCCAATTCCACCCGGTAACCACTCAGTCCTGAATCCTCAGCCCTCACACCTGTTTTAATAAATCCTGAATCCTGAATTCTGAATCCTGACAAATCCACCCAATTTGGAAACAATACCGCTCGATCCGCAGCTACACCCTTCGCTAATGCGCGATCCAGCATGCGCGGCGAAATCGTCGAGACACGGTCAAAGCGGCGCATCAGCCATCGCTCGCCCATCGCCACCATACCGCGTAAGGCTGCACCTTTCAGCAAGCCCAGATCGAATGCCGCATCTACCTCATAATCTTGGATGTGCAACCAAGATTTCGCGCTGGATAATCGCGCTACCAGCCAGGCCTGCGGTGCACAAAACAACGGAGGCTCCACAACCCACACCACATCGGGCCGCCACAAAATTTGCCACAGCATGATCGGAAAGCTGGAAAGTGCAAAACTTGCCAAATGCAGCACACGCTTCAAACCAGAAGGTTTGGCAGGCACCCACAGCGGACACCGGTATACCGCCAAACTTCCACCCTTCACCTCGCAGCTTTTAGATTTATCCTCAGTCCTCACGTTGTCTTTACACCAACCATTCGGGTAACCATCGGCAATGCGCCACTGTGGATAATAAGGCGGTGCAGTAACAACCCTTACCTCATACCCGCGCGCGACCAGCCACTCCGCAATCTCGCCGGAATATTTACCGATGCCAGTCTGTTCTGGAAAAAAGTTGATACCGTGGATTAAAATTCTCATGAAAACTTATTTTACAAAAGGAGATTCCATCTCGCGTGTCTTCAGCACAATGAAGTACTCATAGATTGATTGCAGCATCGCATAGGTGAAACCAGCACGGCCATCCAAGAATCCACGCTTACCAACATACAAGATCAAAAATTTGATCAATGGTCGAAACGGCAACCGATAGAACAACTCCTTTTGATGAAAACGGCATTCATTAAAATCTTTTGCTGCGAAAGCCTTTTTAAAACTGAAAAACGCAAGCTTCTTTCTGTTCTCCACGATCTGTTGCGCCTCTGCTCGACTATAGGAGTTATGCCGCTCCACCCAAAAGCCAATACCCTTGCTGAAAGGAAAATGATCGAGAAAGCCCGAAACCAGCCCCACAGGACCATCCGCAATCGAAACCGGATTGATCAATCTATCGTACCGCAACTTCTGGTGCATGAACAAACGCATGTAGTACGGTGAAGCCTGAACATGCTTGAGCCAGGTTCCTAAGAAATAATCACGCCGCTGAATCCGAAACGCAACGAAACCCTTAGGCGCACACACTACCTCAGTCATCGCCGTAACCAAATCCTGCGTAGCGCGTTCATCCGCATCAATCACAAACACCCATTCATATTTGAACGGAATATTTTGCAGCCCCCAATTCCGGTGCGCAGACTCGTCCCCGCCAAACGACAACTTGCATGCGCCATAGTCACGCTGAGTTACGTGCGCACCAAAACCCTCAGCGATAGCAACAGTATCATCTGTACTCATCGAATCAAAGACGTGAATATCATCTGACCATGCAACACTTTCGAGGCACCCCGGCAGGTCTTGCTGTTCGTTTTTCGTAAGGATTAGTACCGAAATATTTGCCATAGAATTCGAGACCATCACATTGCCAGTGCAACCAGAATCATACTTTTCCAGAGATAAGGGAAGCGGCCCGCTCCATAAAACCCAACCACTTTGAAACCGTTCTCTTCCAATAATTGTGTCAAAGTATCCCGGCTCCAAAATTTAATATGGCCACCGTGCCAAAGCACAGTGTGGTGTTTATCCCATTTGTTAAAGATCGAAAGTGCAAGATTTTTCAGATAGCCGTGATAAGGCGTAGAAATAACGAGGTAACCATCTTTTTTCACAAGCCTACGTGCAAAATTTGGCAGCAGGTGGGGCGAAAAAAGATGCTCCACCACCTCTGTTGAAACTACAACATCAAACGGCTGCCCCTCGGAAACGAGCATTGAAGTTGGATCGTCCTGCACCCCCAAATTATAAAAAGTTATTCCGGGATAGTTCTTTTGTGAAAGCGCCACGCCTTGTTGATCATATTCAACGCCTGCGGCGTAATAACCTTCCTTCCGAAGCATGGCAGCCAGTGCGCCATTTCCAGAGCCCAAATCACAAACTCGCCTCACTTTTAGTCGGCCTAGTATTTTCAATATTTCTGGCGCAATATAGTCGCAGGATTCTGGGCCAGTTGCCGTTTTCCAACCATACGATTCAACAACATTTGTCATAATCAAACCTTTCTACTTTTCTAAATGCTTCCGTGTGGCAACTTGTCGGCAAGGATTGCCCGCATAAACCGCCCATGGCACAGATAAACTCTTCGAAACAACTGCCCGCGCACCAACAACAACACCCTCAGGAACCACGACACCGGGATGAATAAATGCTTCTGCGCATACCCATGCATGAATGCCAATCAGAATTGGCTTAGCGATCAACTGAAAATTTTCACTGTTGTAGTCATGCGTACCGCAACATAAATGGGCACCCTGCGAGATAACGGCAAAATCACCTACGCGGATTTTGTCCATGCAATAAAGAGTAACGCCATCAGCTATACCAACATGTTTGCCCAATGACAAATTCCAAGGTGCCCACACCTTCACGCTCGGATAGATATGACAACCCCGCCCGATTTTCGCGCCAAATGCCCGCAATAACAAAACACGCCAAGCATGAAATGTCCTCGGGCTAATTTTAAAAAGGAGTAAGTACACTATACCCCACAAAGCGCGAAGCACTCGATTGCCGAATGAAAACGAAGGGCCGCGATAAGGGTCATTGCCTTGCAGGATCATTTGCGCTCCTGAATGATTTGCAGCATCTGCTGCCGCACACAAAAGCGATTCGCATAATAGACTGTGAGTTGCGCTCTCATCACCTTAAACTCTTGCAGGCACATTGCTAGCCAACGCGCCCCTGCTTCTAATCATAGCAAGCAGTGGTACTTCCACATATTGATATAACAATGATCCGATGACAACGCTGGACAGCACCAATAAAACCAGATCTAACCAAAGCGGAAAATGCAAAGGTACCAGCAACTTCACTACTGCCGACAGCACTGCAAAATGAATCAGATAAATTGAATAAGAAGCTCTGCCTAAAAATGTCCCCATACCCACCCAATAATTTTTCAAATCTGCTTCCAAGCGGATCAAACCGCCAATCATTAGTACCGCACCCACACCATAAAGTAGGTGGTAATGCCCATGCTCAGGATAATTACCCACATGGATAAGCGATTCGTTTAATCCTGATGCAATAAAAATAGCCGCCCCACCAAGGAACAAGAATGAGGGTTTAATCAACAACACCTGATTGGATTTGGCATATTGAGCAATCCCAATCCCCAACAAAAACTCAAGATTGTGATCGTTAAAATATAACGAAGCGAAAGGTGAAGCAAAATCCAAAGAGAACAGGCCACACAATACGATGGCCACCCCCCACAATAAAAAATATACCCAAGCTAAAGTGACATTCAGGAAAAACAACATGAAGGAAACATAGAACAACATCTCATGCCGCAACGTCCATGCGACTGGTACAAACGGATAACCCTCGCGCGGCACCAGCAAAAAATCCATCACCGCATTCACTACGCCGACCCGATGCCCCATCAGATAAGTTAATGGCAGTAGTATAAAACCAACAACCCAATAAATCGGATAAATGCGAATCAGACGATGTTTGATATAAGAAAAAATCTCACTTGAATTAGCGTGATTTGTTGCGGTGCTGTAGAAAATAATAAAACCGCTCAATACAAAGAAAAAATCAACACCCGCATAGCCGAAAGAAAATAGTCCGCCCAAAGGAGCCATCCCAAAATACTTTGTCAATCCGCTAATGCCCGTAGCGTGAAAACAAACCACCAATAGCGCGGCAATGCCCCTGCTGATTTCTATATATTCAAAACGATTGCCAGTTGCACTCATTGACACGCCAAAAATGGTATTTTATTGATAATCATTTACTCTCCCGAATTATTTCCAGCAACCGTTCAGCCGCGCGCTGCACATGAAAGCGACTCGCAAAACACGTTGCGGTTCGTGCCGTCATGGTCTGAAACTCTGCCTGACTCATTGCCAGCCATCGCTCGAAATTAGTTACTGTACCCGCCAGCGTGTCATCCTCCACCAAGCCCGCGCCATCAGCTTCGATCTCGCGCCAGATATTCACCTTGTTACTAATCAACACCGGCTTACCGCAGGCCAACGCCTCAGCAACCACGATGCCAAAATTTTCATGATGCGAGGGCAAGCAAAAAACTTCCGTCGCATAAATGGCACCCCACTTCATATCGGCCTGCAACATGCCCGGCCAAGTGATGCGGTGCGCGAGCCCCGAAGATTCGGCTTGTGCTTTGAGTTTGGCCGCCCATCCAATTTGGTCCGGCCCGGCTATTAACAAATGCAGCTGCTCATCATGATGCGATATCTTGGCGAAGGCTTCGATCAAAAGATCGCACCCCTTCACTTCATGAATGCGCCCCAAAAATAAAATAATTCGCTTACCTCGCAGGTGCGGGTATCCCGCCAAGAACCGGGCTGCCAACTCTTCTCCATTCGCAGGTGGGTTCGCCACGCCAAATCCTGACACAGCCTCATTCACTTTGTATAACCAGAAAGATTCTCTGGCCAACAAACGCTCAGAATCACACGTGAAGATCACTTTCCGCGCATCGCGTAACACTCGATATTCCGCCCACGACCAATAAAACCATTTCTTGAAATGCTTGAGCGGATAAGTATGCTTGAACCAAGGACCAAGCATTCCGTGGGGGAATACAAAATATGGCGTTGAACTCTTCGCCAAAACTCTCCAAACGGCGAAGCCTACGTACTGCCACAGACCATTGACGATCACCGCATCATATTCGTGGGAATGCATTTTCAGCCAAGGCACCAAGCTACGGCTATACCAATAACTACCTACTGCGGGGCCAAGCGCATGTATTAGGGCTTGACTGTTACGCACGCACGCTGCATCCGGCGCGTCCAGGCTGCAAATTTCCACCTCGACACCCAAGTCACGACACACCACACTCAACTGGGTCACTCCCTCAATGGGGCCTCCATATTTTGGATCAACGCTGGGAATGACGTGAAGAATTTTCACAAGCACTCCATGACGAATAACTGTGGCCTAGCAATTTCTCTAATTCGAAAACATCCTCTCGGAACCAATCGCATAAAATATTCCTGTCCCCATCCAGCATTTTTTGTTTAACTCCTGATATGTAATAAGATTCCTTCAGTTTGTCTTTAAACTTACGAGGAAACCAATTGCCAAAGAAGCGCTTAATGGAATATCTGGTAAGCAGAAAATTAATTCTGGCAAATCTTGCTTCTTTTCCAGCGAATTCATGCGTGATATGAAAATCAATTTTTGGAATCCCCAGAAAAGTGCAAATAGCAGACATTGTGTCCTGATTTTTCCCTATCAAATCCTCGAAACGTATCACGAGAATTTGTTCTTTAGGAAATTCATCAAAATATCGTTTAAGCTGTTTACAATACAGGCCTCGCTCCAAGTAACCATTTGAATTGATGTTAACCATTGGTGAGTCTTCGGTCATCTCCTCACGAATCGCTGTGGAGAAATCTCGATTCTCAACTCCCATCATGACGGACATTGCATATTGCGAGTAAGCGCGATCCACAGGATTGCGTAATACAGCGATAATTCGAGCAGTAGGACACACCTTTTTTATCTCGGCTGCAGCTTTCTCTGAATATAAATAATTGACTGAAAAGTCACCCTTGAGCATGCCGGGCTTAGCTGCCATAAACAAATCCAAATACAAATCTTCACGCAACACATGTGCAGTCAAGACATCACATTTGAGCAAGGACTCAAGCTGTTTTTTATTTTCAACCACAGAAAACCTTGATTTGACTGTTGCAGAAAGTTTTAATACTTGCCGGCTGATATCTGAGCAAAAATAATTAGGCTCCTTAATAGGCGGCACAAACACGGCAGGATGCTGACTCAATGCCTGGTAGAGCGTCGTCGTAGCTGACTTCTGCGCACCAACAACAAAGAAATCGGGATAACCTACAGTTTTTGGTACCTCATTCATAGCCACAAACCACCATTTAAAATTGCAAATTAATCAGGCACTAGATCAAAAGATCAAAGTTCGCGTCCAACGGAGCAATGTCGTTTCTCAAACGCTACTTGCGGCATTGGCAATCCGATACTTACGCGCCTCTCTAAGCCGACTCACAACCTCGTCAATATTTCTCACATACAGCGTGTTTCCAGAATTACTTTTCTCCCCGTTCAGCGAAACAAGCTGGCGCTCAAATGGCGAATAGGTATAGCTCAAAAAACCAAACGACAGCATTTTTTCATGCAATGGGGCTTCATCAAACCCATACCGTTCTCCACTGCCGTTCAACTCCATAATCACGGCCAACAATGACGGCGTGGAAAATACCTTATCTGCACCAGCAATGACATTGGTCTCAAAACCTTCAACATCAATTTTTATAAGCAGCGGTTCCTGATTTTCAAGCAGATCATTCAAAGAGACGATGGGTACTTCGACAACGTCATCCACTTGCTCAGAGTCGGCCACCACATGATTCACCGTATCCAGCCCGGCAGTGAATCTGAGTACCCCTTTCTCTTTGCCTATACCCATGTTCAATGCTTGGACATTTTCTGACAACCGATTCAAATTGATATTTTCTTCAAGGAGATGAAAAGTACTTTTGATCGGCTCGACCGAAAAACATCGGGCACCCACCGCTCCACCCGCCAGGATGGTATAGGAACCGATATTCGCTCCGACATCGACGAATAGCTCATTCTCCCGTAGCAGATGTAACAAAAATGCCATGTCCTCAAATTCATGCAGCCCCGCGTAGATGTTGCCCGTTGCCCCCGTCATTCCCGTGCGAACGCGCAAAAAAGTTTTATCCACAAATGGAACCAGCACATCACCCGTAACCAGGCGAGAACCAAACTGCCAACGGAAATATCGCATCAACGCAGCCCATTTATTCGCTCGATTTAGTGGGTGAGCCAATAGGAATTGGAAGAATTTTATTTTTAGTATTAGTGATCGAAACATAATAATTTTGGCCTCTTGCCTGTCTGGTAAAAATAAAACCTCAGTACGTCATACATATACTTGGCCGCTACCTCAGGCTCGATCAGCACCCTGACCGTAGCGGCATTGTCACGCCACAAAGTTAACACATTCGGATCAGCGGATAGCTGCTGGAGTATTTTTTGCAATCCTGCTATATCCTCATTACGGAAGATCGCCCCCGCCCCGCTCGCCTCGACCAGACAGCGCGCACCCACATTTTCACTAGCTATAACCGGCACGCCTTGCAACAACGCCTCATTCACTACCACTCCCCAACCATCATGACGACTTGGTAAAATAAGCACATCGTATTTCGCAATGACTGCCTGTGCTTGACCAAAAGGAATCTTTCCTAGATAAGTCGTCCCTATTGTTTTATCAGTAATATATTTCGCTGCATCACCCGCACCATAAATAGCCAAAGTGACCGGTATGCTTTGCTCCTGACAGCGTGTAACCGCTGCAATTGCAACATCCAACCCCTTTCTTGGCAACAATGAGCCAACAAAGATCAGTCTAACTTCCTGCTCTGATATTTGACTCGGTTGGACTGCCACGGGGATAGGTGGAATAAAATATCCGAAAGGAAATACTTGGGAATTGCGCAATCCAGCTTGTTTGAATTGCTCAACGGCACGCATTGAAATCGCCAATAGTGCAGGCTTTGAACCACGTGCAGCTAACATCAACAAAACTGTAGCTGTGCGATATAGTAAAGGGCGCAAGGTCGCTTTAATTCTATTCAGTAGCCGCCCGCCTTCGACCAAATAGCCCACGCTTTCGCTTGAGAAAGACTCATTGATGATTAGCACTTTGGCCTTATGCCAAAGCGCATAAACAATCAGCGGAAAATAACGGCGCTCTGCCCAATAGCCACAAAAAACATGTACGGCTTCCGGGTTGGCACGAATAATTGCCACGCCACGCTGCCACCAATCCTTACCATCGAGATACACCACGTCGAGGCCTGATAAATCCGCACCTTTCCAACCTTGCTTGGCGCGTGTTTCACTGGCCGCCGTGCCAACAACATGAGTGATAGGTTCGATTATTAATGCTTGCAGAGCGCGCCATGTATATAGTTGGTGGTCGGTAAACAAGGGCTGCCAATTGACAATTTTCATTAAAATATCCCGACTCGCTTCATCAGCTTGCTAATCAAAGGTACGCGTCGGAGGAAGTACTTAGGATCGACCAAACCCTTCGCCACCCTGGCCGCAACATCCTGCACTGCATCAAAACAATTCCGCTGGCGACCTGCGGCCTTAATGAACAGCCGTGCCGTATCTTTGCGAAATTTATCTTCTAGCCTTCCGCTGCCTGTGATTCCACCTGCGTGCAGACGGAAGTGTGCGAGATCATCACCTATAGTTGCGAACCTCGCACCAGCAAGCGCCATGTCGAGAAACAATTCACCATCCCAACATGTTTTGTTCTCAATATTAAACCCACCAATCTCCCTAAATTTGGAAGCACGGAAGAAAGTCCCTTGTTGAAAAAGCGATACACCACCATGCACATAAAGCCATGGAGTAACCTTAGAAGACACAATGCGACGCAACTGGGCACCCTCACTATTTGTAAAATACCCGCAACCTGCGACTATATCCACCCTTGGGTTGGCATTAAAGAATGTCGCGATTTTAGACAGCGCATTGGGCAACAGTTCATCATCCGAGTTAAGAAAACCGAAAACGTCTCCTGTTGCATACGCGAAGCCCTTGTTTAATCCATCGGCAGCACCGGCATCTTTTTCCAGCACCAGCTTACTGATTCGATTTCGATACATTTCGATGATATCGCGACTACCATCCGTAGAGCCAGGATCAACCACGATGTATTCGATATTCGAGTAATCCTGATTGATGACAGAAAGAATGGCTTGCTCAAGGAATTGAGCTTGATTATATGAAATTGTTACAATTGAAACTTTCATGGTTTTGCTACCCCTGCATGCGTCACACTTTCTGACGCCTCCTTTGCCACCAAAATCACCACTAGCTTTATTGCCCAAATCAGCCTCATCGTCGCGCCAAAAGGGGAAAATAAAACATCCCAAATCGCTGAAATGCTGAAAAAAATAACGACCGTTTGCAATCCACTTGGATATTTAATCGCATGAAATAGCGACCCAATAATAAATTTAAGAATATAAAACCAAAATAACGCGCCCATAATACCGGCCCAAACCCATGCCTGCATTAAATGAGAATGTGCTGGAATCAGATCAGACTGATTTGCCCCAAACTCAAGTTCAGCCATTTCTCGCTCAGTACCAAACACATCGTTGACTTGAAGAAGTAACAATGAATATTTTCGATCCTCCGCCCAAGAACCATGTCCAATAATTGGAGAATCTAGGACAGCCTGTGCGGAAGCTAAAATTTCTATTCGACCTCCAAAAATTAAACCCAATAAACCCAAACTAGATGAACGCGTCTGTTCATATTTTTTCGTCACATTTTCAGGCAAAAAACCTGCCTCCATAATAGACTGATAACCAAGCAGCAATAAGCTGATCAAGACAAAACTTATTCCAGTTAAAAATAATTTTTTCCCCCAACCTACCCGCCCTTTAAAGATTGCATTAAGTCTTGGTTGGCGACACAAGTAAACGATTAAACCAGCAAGGATAGTCATCCCGCCCATTGAGCGGGCATTTAAGTATATGTCAATCATGCCTAGTATTACAAGCGTCAGCAATACGAGACCAGCTGACTTATTCTTAGCATCTAAAAAAAGTAAAACCAACAATGTGACAGGCCCAGCCAATGCCCATTTCCAAGGGTCGAATAAACCGAATTCTGTTGGCGCGACAAAAAATTGAAATATTCCACCCAACGCGAAACCAAGAACGGACATCTTAGCTCGTTTTACACTGTTTCCAACAATCAAATAAAGCGCAGCAAAATCGATGAGAAAGAAAATGATTGCAGCCCAACCCTTCATCAAATTCATCACAGGAGAAGCTTGCACTAAGTCAGTTAATATTTGTGAACACAACCACAAGAAGCCTAATATTAAAATCAGTTTTGGAGTTGACTCAAACAGTTTACCTCGCTTTTTAGCCAGCAAAATCAAGCTAAAACCAAGCACCAATTCCGAAATATAGAGTTCCCCAATCGCACTAATGTGGACAAAGGAAAAAAATGAAACAAGGAATGCTATAATCACGCTTTAATAACCTTTATTTGTAGCTAACTTCGATTGTAGAGGCGCATCAACTTTTCCCCTTTCAAACAAATCTTGGTATATACCCAATGTTTCCTGTGCGCATTTATCCCAAGAAAAAAAAGCCAGTCTCTCAGTACCTAGAGTCCTTAAGCACTCAACTCGACTTTCAGAATATACCACCGACTCGATGGCACGCCGCATGTCACTTTCATCGGATGGATCAAAAAACTCTGCGGCTTCACCAACAACCTCTGGTACGGAACTGACATTACTACAAGCCACTGGACAACCGAAGTTCATCGCTTCTAAGGGAGGGATACCGAAACCTTCATACATAGATGGATAGACAAAAATTGCCGCGCCTTTGTAGTACGCGCAAAGTTCCGCGTCATTACCTCCGACCTGATGTACATTGTTCTGTATACCCAACTTATCGAGCATTTGACGCTCACTTAAGGTAAATCCGCCCCCGCCAAAAGCCACAATATCAAAATCACTCATCAATTGCGCAGAGGTTGAATAGGCACGGCAAAAACCCATAAAATTTTTATAGTCCGGTTGGCGCATTCCAACATACAGCAAATACGGCTTACCAGACGCTAACCTGGCAACACGAATTCCAGAATCCGCACTCAAGCTATAGCCTAGATGCACTACGCTGGTTTTGTGCTCATCAACACCAAATATCCGTATCAAATCACGGCGCGTAGATTCCGAAATGCAAATAATGTGATCAGCCCGCGCTACCGCGGCACGTTTTATACTTGCGGCCTCGGATATTCCGATAAATTGCTCAGGGTACAGTTCGCTGATCATGTCATAAACTGTCAACACACGACAATTAGCACTTCCATAAGCCGTTTTTGAAAAATATGTTTCGTGAATAATATCAAAACGTTCTCCCACCCAATACGCGGGTAGCAGTAATTGATTGACAGTATTCACTGTCCGCCTAAATCCACGAAAGGCCCACGGAAACAATTTGCCATGAACAAAGGCGCTATTGCTCTTTGCAGATAGATATTGGTTTACATACAAAGGAGCTATAACCGAAACTTCACATTCTTTATGGTTATCCAGACGGCTAGCCAATTCGAAAAAATAACGAGAAATACCGCCATACTGTTGCGTGGCAAATATTTGATGGTCGTAAGCAAGTCGAATCATCTTAATCTATTCATTTCTGACACAATCATTTTTTGAATCAGACCGGTCATATCCGTCTCCGCTTTCCAGCCAAGCTGTTTAATTGCCTTGCTAACATCTCCTCGTCCCTCTTGAATATCAGTTGGTCGCAATAATGTTTGATCTATATCAGTATGCCGCAACCAATCCAACCCCAAAACGCCAAACGCAGTTTCAGCAAATTCAGCCAAAGAATGACTGACACCTGTAGCAATCACATAATCATCCGCATAATCGGACTGAAGCATCCGCCACATGGCATCAACATATTCCGGGGCCCAACCCCAATCGCGCTTGATAGCAGTATTGCCTAATCGCAACCACTCATTGCTTCCGTTGGCGATTCTGCAGGCTGACGCAATGATTTTTCGGGTGACGAACCGCTCCGGCCGCAACGGTGATTCATGATTAAACAAAATCCCCGTGCAAGCAAATAACTTATAGGCCTCACGATAGTTGGCGACTTGCCAGAATGCCGCCGACTTAGCGACTGCATAAGGACTGCGGGGACAAAAAGGAGTTAGCTCATTCGCAGCTAGTCCACCAGTGTCACCGAAACATTCGCTGGAACCCGCGTTATAAAAACGGATGGGTGCTTCCACAAAGCGGATAGCCTCCAGCAAATTGATTGTGCCAATGGCAATGCTTTCAAGTGTTTCAACCGGCTGATCAAACGACAAACCAACAGAACTCTGCCCTGCCAGATTGTAAATTTCGTCGGGAGCAATACGCTTGATCACCTGCAAAACACTGCGAAAATCATTCAGTGCCATTGATTCAAGGTGAACCTTGTCGCGAATCCCTAACCCCACCAATCCTGCAAAACTACCAACTTGTGCATCGCGTGACGTACCGACGACTTCATAGCCTTTTTGAAGCAGAAGCTGCGCAAGATAGGAACCGTCTTGACCGGAAATACCGCAGATGAGGGCTTTCATATAACTCGTACGTTGCAATAGGGCAAAGAAGAACAAAATGATTTAAAATTAAATGTGAAGTGCAATGCGTATGCCCCAGTTAATTTTTTTTCCATATCAAGCAGCTTGACTTAGCCTATCGTCCTTAAGAGCAGTTACAAAATATTCAACTTCCGACTCATAAAAATCAGCGACAAAGCTATCTCGCATTAGCAGAAAATCGTAGTAATAAGCCTTTTTGGTTAGCATGTAAAATAGCAGTTGTTTGATAATGGTTACGTCACTGGTCTGAAAAAGACCTATTAGACTTCCAAAATTATCATAAACAAATATTTTGCTGTATCCAACTTCTCGTAAATATGACAAAGTACTCAAACAGTCTTTAATAAAATTAGGATTTGAAAATGAATCAACTTCAAAATAAAGAAAAGGTAATGATTTTTTTATAAATCCTTTAGCGCCTGCAATAACTTCAAAATCATGCCCATCCGTATCTGTTTTTAGCAAATTAAAATCACCATGCGCAATGAACTGTTGGACTATTGAATCAATTGTCTTCTTCTCGAATATGTCTTGATCCTTTGAATCAACATGTTCTAGGGTTAAATTTGCTGTGCCATTCAATTCATTAATACTAGCCTTGGTTGCTCCATCTGTAGATGAGCAAATATACGGAAGAATGATGACACTTTTATCCCCCTTCCAATTTATACCCAAATATCTCCTGAACCTTGGGTTAGGTTCAACAGCCAAAAACGTATCTTCACTTGCATTTCTTTCAACACCAACAGACTCTTTAAAAGCAGCGATAGTATCTCCAACATTCGCGCCTACATCAATACACTTGATTGTTCCTAACTTGCACCGGATAAATTTGGATAAACGAGCTGGTAGTCGGTCATAAAACGGAAGATCATTTAAGTACATTGGCAAAGCATGAGACAACGGCATTCCCAATTCACGTCCATGCACCTGCATTACACATGGTGTATCTTCTTTCAAATTGATAACAATGCGTCGAACTATTCCCCATATTTTTTTTGTCAGGCGATTACCACCTAAAACTTGCCGATAAATAAAACTTGAAATCAAAATTGCTCTCCTAATAACCAAATTTGTTTAAATAAGTCAGGCTATATGCGCCCCCTCCACTCGGGAGAATACAGCTCACCACAATTTGCTAATGCCATGGTTTCCTTTCTTTCAATATTAAAAACCGGCAAGTGGCCTATAGACTCCGCACGCATTGAACCGCTAACTAATGTCAAGTTACCGTCTTGGTCGCGCGCTGAGCGAAAGCATGATGAATAAATTTTCACGTTATCTATTGCTTCCAGCACCACCCCCGCATAATCATCACGAACAAAAAAAGCATTGCAGCCATTCGAATTTGTTCCGACGAGTTGATAACCCTTTCTTTTACCGAGCTCAATGACAGCTTGAATGGAGGCTCCAAAATACAAATTGGTATAGTGTGCTTGTGTTACATAAAAGGCCGGATCGTATGGAATAGTAAGGGCGTTTAGATCACCGAACACAGCGTTGTATTCACAAACGACAATTGCCGGACTAACAGTATTTATCGCATCCCACACCCAATAATCGTTACCATCAATATCAACACTAAGAATACCAATCTCACCGTGCAAGCCAGTGGATGTGATTAAACTGTTAATATTATCCCGGTCAATAAAGGCACAAATAGATTGCAAGTCAAACCGCCATGAAACATCTTGCTTGCGAATGTCCTGAATATTATTTTCCGAGCCATCAATCACCACCCCTCGCCAATTTCTTAACCAAAGCAACAATCGCGTATTTGATTCTCGATAATTTTCAACTCCAAATTCAATGAATGAAGGTGAAATATTGGGAATTTTTCCAACCAGCCAATTCAAGATTCCATCCTCACCCCACTGAGAAAATCCTCGAAACTCTACTTCTGACAAATTTTTAATTCTCTTTAGCTCTTTGTTTGCACGAACATGGAGAAGACTTTGAGCAATAATCACTTTGTCGAGATTTACTTGGCTAGCAACTCTCAATGCAATTTTATCTACATATTTTTCTAACATTTTATTACCCATTGCCATCCTCATACTTTCAATGAACACTCAGTAAAAATCAACAAAATTCAGATAGTCAACGCATGACTTTTCGTAGGTATAGCCAGTATATGGGCACCACGCAAAAAACGTACGATATTAACGTCCCATAGACTGCGCCCTCTGCTCCCACATGCGGGATTAACCAAATTGTAAGTACAATATTGACAACCCCTGAAAGAAATGCAGCAATTATTTGAGGTGTCATTATCTGTAGTGCATTAACGACTACGGCGGCAGCACTTCCTAAAGACAAAGCAACCATCCAACACCCACAACCAATTAGCAAACCAGTTGATGGAACCACGCCATGGTTTACCCACAAGGCGATAATCTGACTACCGAATAGTACCAACAAAATGGCACTAGGGAGGCTGATCAATAGAGCTGCGCGCATAGATTTAATAAATATTTGTTTTACCCATTGCATGTCACCACTGCCAACGGCTTCACGATAAGCCGGCCAAAGCGGCGTTAGCATCAATCCGAACAGCATGGGGGGTATTAGAAATAATTTCATGCAAATTGAATAATCGGCTACGGCTGCCGGACCCAGCATGTTAGCAATGATAACGTTATCAGCTTGCCCCTGTAAGACACCGGCTATCTGCAGCACAAAGAACATCCCTCCCACGGCAAAGAGATTTTTTGCGATTACACGATCAAACCTGCCCAGCTGCGGGCGCAAATCTCTCCTGCGGATAAAATAATAGTGAATATTGCTGGTCATATACGCCAGCAAAGGGCCTACTAAAAAGGCAATGACAAATCCCAGCAAGCTGGCACTATTTTGAATAGCCACATAAACAAAGATCAGCGATAGTATTGATGCCAACGCAGCCCAAAAATTATCCAGACTCCCTTCTTGCAATCCTCTTTGTATTTTTCCGACCAAAGTGGTAAATATGCTGACAAAGAAGAAAATACCTACAATGATTACAACCGCATTCAGTTCTGTTAAAGGTGACGAATCAGGCACGCCAAGCAACCAGCCCCAAGACACAAAAGGGAATGCAGCGAGAAATAAAAGACAACCAATCAATGCCAACGCTGCCAAGCTAAAAAAAGCAGTGGAAATAATTTTGACGAGATTATTATCATTTGCACCAGCGGAATGAGCAATCAAATTGATGACAGCATTGCCGGCGCCACCATCCATAAAGCTCAGCATCGCCACCATTGATGAAACAGTCACCCACAAGCCATATTGCTCTTTACCCAGGTAGTAGACAGACAACGGCACCATTACCAACGACACAGATACCGTGATGATTTTCGCAGCAAGTCCTGACCATGCTGTTTTAATGATTTTTTGATTACGTTCTTGGGCGCGGATTTGCGATGTCATCAAACTCTGCTCAGCATATCTTCGTAGGCCAACGCGATGCCAGCTTCTAAAGCTATCTCCGGCTTCCATCCCAAGTTGCGCATTTTTGAAACATCCATGATCTTGCGCATTGTACCATCCGGCTTACTGGTGTCTTGCACAAATCCCCCCTGGTAGCCCACAACTTCGGAGACAGTTTCAGCTAGCTCCCGGATGTTCAAATCCTCCCCTGAGCCTACGTTAATCAACGGGCATTGTGCAGAATCGACAAGAATGTTGTAGCACTCATCTTCAAGAGTAGCCAAAAATACCAACGCATTCGCCAAATCATCCACATACAGAAATTCGCGGCGCGGCGTGCCAGAACCCCACAGAACAACTGGTGAGTGGTGAGTGGTGAGACCGCAAGGGTCTTCGCCTAAAAACATAGTCGCTCTTTGCGCTCCTTGTTTTGAGCGAAGTGGTGAGTTTTCAGCAGAAGCTATGAGAGATGCTTTTAAGTCTGCGGGAATAGAGCCGTGAGCGGCTTCGTCGAGATTGATACCCTCAATATCCCCGGCATGGGCAAGTTTCGCCAGATGAAGTTTGCGGATCAGCGCGGGCAGGACGTGGGAGTTGTTCAGGTCGTAGTTGTCGCCCGGACCGTACAGATTGGTCGGCATCGCGGCCAGCCACTTCGTGCCGTACTGCCGGTTGTACGCCCAGCACATCTCGACGCCAGCGATCTTAGCCAGTGCGTAAGGTCGATTGGTCGCCTCCAAAGGTCCGGTCAGCAAATATTCTTCCTTGATCGGCTGCGGACAGTCACGCGGATAGATGCAGGAGCTGCCCAGAAAAATCAGGCGCGCCACACCGTTCGCATGTGCCGCACGGCAGATGTTCGCTTCGATCAGCAGATTGCTCATCAAAAAATCGACCGGATACACGTTGTTGGCATGAATCCCGCCGACCCGAGCTGCGGCTAAAAATACCAGTTCCGGCTGCTCCTGTTCGAAGAACTGCTGCGTTGCAGCCGCATCTTCCAGATCCAGCTCGGCGTGCGTGCGCGTCACCAGATTACGGTAACCCCGGCGCTGCAGCTCGCGCACGATCGCACTGCCGGCAAGGCCGCGGTGACCGGCGACGTATATCTTAGATTCAAGGTTCAAGATGCAAGGGGCAAGGGTCATAAGTTAAAAGTTAAAAGTTAAAAGTTAAAAGTTAAAAGTTAAAAGTTAAAAGTTAAAAGTTAAAAGTTAAAAGTTAAAAGTTAAAAGTTAAAAGTTAAAAGTTAAAAGTTAAAACATCACTTGCTTGCAATTCCATTTTTACCTTACGAATTAATCCGTACAGCATTTTCGAAATTTCTTCGCACTCAAGCAACCAAGCATCTCCGACCGCACGTTCGATATAGCCGACTTCTATGCCTATATAAATCTGAGTTCTTAGCTCACCAGCAGATCCCTTGGCGTAATTCAAAAAATTAGCCAGCTCCTTGCTTGAATTTCTCTCATAACCTTCCGCAATATTGGAGGGTATTGAAAGGCCTGCCCTAGTAATTTGATCGCGAAAGCCAAAATCCTTGAGCCCAGCAAGCTCTTTATACAGATTAGCACTCAAGCTCACCGCTCTTTGCCAAACAACAAGGTCTTCGAATCTGGACATATATCAACAGTTACAAGTCTAAAGTTGCAAGTTAAAAGTCGAAAGCTACACCTTGCGTCTTGCGTCTTGTGCCTTTTAACTGTTTTTAACGTTCCGTACTGACCGGCAAGCCGTAGCCGTGTTTTTTGAGCAAGGCATGACGGCGCGCATCTTCCAGATCATGGGCGGCCATTTCAGCGCACATTTGCTGCACGGTGATTTCCGGCACCCAGCCCAGCTTTTCTTTCGCCTTGGTCGGATCGCCCAGCAGGGTTTCTACTTCGGCAGGGCGGAAGTAATGCGGATCGATGCGCATAATCACGTCGCCCGCCTTTAACGCCGGCGCTTTATCGCCTTCTATCGCGACCACCGTCGCCATCTCCTCGACACCTGTGCCGGTAAATGCGAGGGTAAGGCCCAACTCCGTGGCCGACCAGGTAATAAACTGGCGCACCGAATACTGCACGCCGGTCGCGATCACGAAGTCTTCCGGCGTCTCCTGCTGCAACATCATCCACTGCATGCGCACGTAATCCTTGGCGTGCCCCCAGTCGCGCAAGGAATCGATATTGCCCATGTAAAGGCAAGATTCCAGCCCCTGCGCAATATTCGCCAGACCGCGCGTGATTTTTCGCGTCACAAACGTTTCGCCACGGCGCGGCGATTCGTGGTTAAACAGAATGCCGTTACAGGCGTACATGCCATACGCTTCGCGGTAGTTCACCGTGATCCAGTAAGCATACAATTTCGCCACCGCATACGGGCTGCGCGGGTAAAACGGCGTGGTTTCCTTTTGCGGGATTTCCTGCACCAAACCGTACAATTCGGAGGTGGACGCCTGATAAAAACGCGTCTTCTTCTCCAGACCCAGCAGGCGGATCGCTTCCAGTATGCGCAAGGTGCCCATGCCATCGACATCGGCCGTGTATTCGGGAGACTCGAAACTCACCGCCACATGGGATTGCGCGCCCAGATTGTAAACCTCATCGGGCTGCACTTCCTGCAGGATGCGGGTGAGATTAGAGCTGTCGGAAAGATCCCCGTAATGCAATTTGAAGCGGGCGTTTTCGATATGAGGATCTTCGTAAATATGATCGACGCGCTGGGTGTTGAACGACGAGGCACGGCGCTTGATCCCGTGAACCTCGTAGCCTTTTTCAAGGAGAAATTCAGCCAGATACGATCCGTCCTGACCGGTAACCCCGGTAATCAATGCAACCTTAGCTGAAGCAGGACTGAGGGCTGAGGTATTGGAAGTGTGTGAGGTCATTTTTAGTCTTTTATAGTTCAAGTTACAGGTAACAGGTAACAAACAGGTACAAGCTTTATTTTTCAAGTTCTACGGCGACCACCTTGGCGAACTCTGAAAAATCCGCAAGGTGGAATTTCACAATACTATACACAATCTCCCAGTTGATGCTTTCATAGTTGTGCACCGCAATATTGCGAAAACCTACAGCCTTTCTAAGCCTACTTGCCAACGCGTTATTCAACACACCCGCTTGCGCCAACAAATCAAAAGTCTGCCCCATGGTATCGGGTGGAGGCACCTCCATACCAGCAATCAGATGCGCACCAATATCAACCGATATTTGCACCGCACGACTGAGGTTAAGCGAGATGATATCTTGAAGGTCAATGTCCGCCACTAAAGCGGCGGCATCGACCGGGCATTTTGAATGCATGCGCCGCAAGCAATGACGCAACGATTCCAGTTTTTGCTCGACTACTTCCCTATCCATGCCTTACGCCTTTCCGCAAGCAGCCTGGTCCGATACGGCATGAAGTCTGCCTGCTCAAACAAATGACGGCTAATCAGCTCACCATACAAAGTGTCGCTACCCAACACTCTTCTGCCATGACGCACTATTTGCCCCAGCAAAGGTTCTGATACGCCGTTCAAATCGATCAAATCGACGGGCCGTCCGGCAAGTTCAGCAAATGCGCCGATCAGCGCCATTTTTTCATGGGCAGCCAGCGCCTTTTTAGCGTAAACCGCTATATCCAAATCACTATCTGCACGCTGACGACCCGAAGCAACTGAACCAAACAACACCGCCAAAACGATATCAGGAAAGTACGCCAACACCTCCCTAAGCTGGGTATCAATAGTCGCCTGAAGTTGAATTACTGCTGCCATTACTTATCCCTGTCCAAATAACACATAAAGCATTACGAATTGAAATCAGCGCGCTACATTCAAGGGTACAAGAAATACCGAGAAGCCGATTATTTTACTTGAATAACAACCGTACTTCGTAAAGCTGCTATTTTTGCGTCCTGCCGTATATGTCTTCAAATCTGACAATGTCGTCCTCGCCGAGGTATTCGCCGCTCTGCACTTCGATCATCACTAATGTAAGGAGTCCGGGATTTTCCAGGCGGTGTTTGTGCCCTGCGGGGATGTAGGTCGATTCGTTGGTATTGACAAATAACTCATGCTCACCATTGACGACGCGCGCCATGCCGCTGACGACGATCCAGTGTTCACTGCGGTGATGGTGCATCTGCAAGCTGAGACTGGCTCCAGGTTTGACTTCGATGCGTTTGATCTTGAAGTGGGTCCCGCTTTCCAGCACAGTGTAAGTACCCCACGGGCGATGTACGGTGCTATGCAGACGATGTGCTTCGTGGCCATCGGCTTTGAGGCGGCTGTAGAGGTATTTGACGTCCTGGGCGCGGCTGCGGTCGGCGATCAACACCGCATCGGGGGTATCGATGATCACCAAGTCTTTGACGCCTACAGCACCGACGATGCGTTGCTTGCTCTGAATGTAGCAGTTACTGACATCATGCAAGATGACTTCGCCTTCGATACGGTTGCCTTGTGCATCCGGTGCGGCTAGGTCTCCCAGCGCAGTCCATGAACCGATGTCGCTCCAGCCTATGCAGCATGGCACGACAGCAACGTTACTGGACTTTTCCATGACAGCGTAGTCGATGGAGTCGTCCGGCACTAGCTCGAAAGTTGCGGCATCAAGATCGAGCTGACTAAACCCTTTACCTTCTGCGATGCGTGATTGCGCTATGCATGCTCGCGTTGCCTCTAGGATGGATGGGCAGTGCTGTTCCATTTCGCGCAGCATACTGCCGGCCTGAAAGCAGAACATGCCGGAATTCCATAAATACCGCCCTGACGCGAGGTATTCCTCAGCCTTTTCAAGGGTCGGCTTTTCAACAAACCGCAGAACAGGATACCCCCCCGTTTTCGTGAGATGGGAATCAATATCGGCTTCAATGTAGCCGTAGCCCGTTTCAGGCGCATCAGGTTTGATGCCGAAAGTCACCAGTTTCCCTTGCAAAGCCAGTTGAGTTGCCTGCTTCACAGCATGAGCGAAAGCAGGCTGATCGGCGATAAGATGGTCGGCAGCCAGCACCAGCATGCAGGCATCTTCGCCATAGCTTTCGGCGACGTGCAGTGCTGCGGCCGCGATGGCCGGAGCGGTATTGCGGCCAAACGGCTCAAGAATGAAATGATTGGTTCGATTTCCGGAAATAACGGACACTGCACGATATTCGTCTTCAGTTTTGAAGAGCAGTTCGCGGTTGGTGACGGTGAGCATCTCGGCAACATCCGGCAAAATTGCCCCGCGCAGCCACGCTTTTTGCAGCAGGCTTTGCCCGTCAGCGAGGCGAATGAACGGTTTGGGATGCAATTCACGAGAAACCGGCCAGAGCCGGGAACCTGCTCCGCCGCACAAAATAGTTGGAATCAATTTCATAAACTGCTAACTCATTCAGGCCGTAATGATTAATTCGGCGCGCAGTATACAAGGGGCAAGGGGCAAGGGGCAAGGCCGCAGGGGTCTTCCCCGCACAACTAAGGGACTAGGCCCAAGTTGTTGCGTGAAGGGGCAAGGTTCAAGGCGCTTGCTCAGTAAATTCATTTGAGACTTCTTCCCCTGCAAGATAAAGAGTGTCGGGAGACATATCGATTTCATCAGACCATGCAACCGTGCCGTTCGATACATGAGCAAGACCGAATTTGCCTGGCTGCGTCAAGCCTTGATAGGCAGGATAATGAAGATAAGGCAACATTGAGAAGCGGCGCTTGCCACCATCTGCAAAGGAAACCAGCAATTCGTAGCTTGCCAAGGTTTGAACATGAGTTACATCGGGTGTCATCATGAGGACACCTCAACGAAGTGGTTCGATTTTGTAGGGCGACTCACCGGATGAAGCAAGTTCCCAGTCGGCCATGAGTTCATCTGCATGCAAAACAATCCAAGCTTGGACAAGCTTCATCTGTTTGCTCGGCAGCGACCCTTCCAGAATTTCCCCGGACGGTATCTCGATTGAAACATTGAATTCCGTATAACGAACATGGATATGCGGTGAATGATGTTTTTTGTGTCGAGCAAATACATCGACACCAGAATCCCGTAAAACATACTTATGGTCGGCATAACTTGATCCAATAATTAACTTGCTGCATTTTACCCCAAGTGATTGCATTAACTGCAATTGCTTGACCTTGACCAAAAAAGCAGTACGAATTATCCATAGGCATGGAGATTGACCTCCTCAATGGGTAAATTCACACACGTAGCTGCAAGGGGCACCCGCCATACTCCCGCTGCTGTGCATCGACCACGGCGCGGAAAATAGGCAGGCTATGCGGTTCCAATAGCTGAAACACCGGTGCAACGTGCAAGTTAAAAGCAGAAGCGACTCACAAAATTCAGGTGCAAGCCAGATTCAGCTACAAGACTAAATACTCAAGTAAAACACTGCGACTCCCAGTTGTCACCTTGCACCTTGCCTCTATTACCTTGTACCTTATTTACCCTGCCTGAAATAACGGCGCAGCATATTCATGCGTTCGTTCTGCTCAGGGTTTTGTCCGGAACGCTCGCCGGCTTCCCGAACAAACGCCCAGATAATGCCGATAAAGAACGCCAGGATCGTCGCCAACATCACGATCATTGCACGCTTGGGTTTTGATTTCTTCTCAGGAACCAAAGCCTTGTCCAGTACCTGAAGGGTCGGCAAATTTTTCGCAGCATCGATGGTCGCAGAAGTGACCTGCTGAGCCATCGCAGCCAGCAACATCTCGTTGTATTTTACATCGCGTGCGATACGCACATATTCCAGTTCAGCCTTCGGTATACCGCCCGACGCGCCGAGCGCAACTCCCGCACCACCGCCCAGCTGAAACACCCTGTTCTGATCCTGAAACACTTTCATCTCAAGCTCGGCACGACCCAGACCCGCGCGAACATCGGCCAGCTGCTTCTCATAAAACTGTTTCCGGCCCAGCGCCTCTCTGGCAGCTTGAGTGCGCACCAGGCTATCGAGCTCTTCAACATACGCATTAGCAATCGCGGCCGCAAGCTTAGGATCTTTATCCGAATACTCGACGGTGATGAAGCCATCCTTGCCTGCCGCAACCACAGTTGAACCTTCCAAGGCAGCGCGAACAGGTTCCATCGTTTTCGCTTGATACAACTCCATCAGCTTGAAGCGCTTTATCAGTGCGTCCTCAATCATATGACTTTTCAGCATGCCGGCATACAGATCACTGGGATTTTTGACGCCCAGCGCGCCGCCTGCCATGCCCGCCAGGCCGCCCAACTGTCCGAGCAATACGCTGGTCGACGAAGAGGGTTGTTGTGGTGGCATGAGGACCGTCTTTGCCGTGTAAATATTCGGCTGCATCAGCGCATAAATCACCGCAAGCACCGCCGCACCCAGCGTCAACTTGATAATAAAACGGTTGTGTTTAGCGATGACCAGCAACAAGTCCATCAGATTGATTTCATCGTCCTGCACCGCTTGTTGTACGGCTGTTTGATTAGCTTGCATGCTCATTACCACATCTTGGCGGCTTTGCCGCCGGCCACACCCAGAGCAAATTGATAGAAAATCTGCGTCCAGTCTCTGATTTCTTTGGTGAAGTTAAAGCGCTCCAGCTTTTCTCCCACGACTATCGTGTCGCCCGGCATCGCCTCGCGACCCGCGAAACCGCTGAATATCGAGCCGCCCTGACGCTTGCTCAGCACCGAACCGTCGGCACGAATCAGATAAATATCATCTTCGTCGCCGTCGCGCGTCGGACCGCCCGATTTGCCCAGATAATCGCCGACACTCTGCCCCTGCCTGTAGAGAAACGAATTCTGGTTATAAACCATGCCCATCACGCTGACGGTTGAACTGGGCGCAGGTACATAAAAACGGTCGCCGTCTTCCAGCGCGATGTCCGGCAAATCCTTGACCCGGGAACTTTGCTCCGGAATTTCCATCACGATACGCCCGGTCGCCTTGACTTGTCGCATCTTGGCAATCAACGCCTGCTGCGATAACACCTTCACCTTAGCAGCCTCAACATCCTGAGCGGAAAGCGCACCAGAAACCGTCTTGCCGGCACTGCGCTGAACATTTTCTTCCATGCGATCGACCATTTCATTCAAACGCTTTTGCTGCATCTGGCGTGTAGCCTCACGCGTGAATTCACTGCTGAACAGATCGGCCTGCGCTGACACGCCACCCTCACGAGCTATCAATTGCCGCAATGTCTCGCCCGGCTGCACCTGATAAATACCGGGATTAGCCAACTCACCTTCCAGCACCACGTATTTCGTGCGCTTGGCTGTCGGCACCTGAATGTCATCCTTGGAAAAAATGGTGATCACATCGCCTGCCTGCAACAACAGATCCTGCGCCGGATCATGGTCGATGACGGCCTTACCAAGATTGAACGGGATAAGACTGGTGGTTAAGTCTTTCGTATTAAGCCGCTCGATTACCGCGTAATCCCAGTTAACCTCGGCTAGACTGTGTTTAACCTCATTACGCAATTTGTCTGCACCGCCCGTCTCCGAACGCGAGGTCTTATTTTTCTTTTCCCAGTAATTCTCGACGATCAGCGCGACCTTGTCGGGAATTATGTCGCTGATGCGCACCCCCTCTTTCCACTGATGACGTCCGGGACTGGCGATATTGCCGCGCAAAGTGACCGCATTATCGAAGCGCGACGAAATTGTGTCCACCTTCACTAGGTCGCCGTCATGCATAGCCTTTGCAAGACCGGCCTTGTCCAGCATGAACTCATCCACTTTACGCATTTCATGATCAAAAATGCGTTCTACAGCAACCTTTTTCCCTGCTGCAACATTGGTCAAACCACCCGCGAGTTCGAGCAGATCAGACAGGGATTCACCGCCCTTCAGTTCAAAAATTGCAGGCGTATTTACGCTGCCGGATACGGCTGCCATCGCTCCGACGGGAGGAATATAGATCACGTCGCCGGGCAACAATTTCACATCTCTGGATTTATCGCCATTGAGCAGAAGATCATACAGATCAAAATCGGTAATCACTTTATTCCCGCGCTTGAGTTGTATGTGTCGCATCGAGCCTTTTGCCGACGGACCGCCGGAAGCAAACACCGCATTTATCAAGGTACTCAATGAACTGACTGTGTAGTTACCCGGGCGCGCTGCCTGACCGACCACAAGAATCTGAATGGAACGCAACTTACCCATCGAAACATCGATTTCGAAATTACTGAATTTACGACTGATCGCATCCCCTATATGCTCGGAGAGTTTCTGGTAACTCACCCCGGCAACGCTGATCGAACCTATTTTTGGCAAGTTGATCAGCCCGTTGCGATCGACCAGCAGGCTTTGATTCGCTTCTACCTGCCCCCATACACGAACGATCAGCTCATCCCCGGGCCCCACTACATAGTCGGGCGTAACCGGAACATTATCAACAGGAGCAAAGGTGGTTGGTGCATTCTGGAACAAACCGAACCCGTACATCGGCAAGTTATTACCTACCGATTGCGCAACGAAAGCCTGAAATTCGCTTTTGTATACGGCGGGGTCAATTTTCGCCAGTTGCTCCCGGGTATCAGACTGATACTGATTCTTCGCATTATTTGCAATTTCGCCAGCCTGCTTCGCGTTGCTTTCGGACGAATTGACAGCAGCATCCGCGCGACCGTCACTTGCAAGCACAGGCGACGGCATCATCGAACCTAACATACCGGAATAATCAGATGCCACACCTGCAGCCGCGCCGATGCCCAATCCTACCGACCAAACATTCGAAAGACTTAATGACAACAAGAGACCAAATGCAAAACGCAATCCATTTTTACTGATGAACATTAAGAACCCTGTCTGACTATGAAATATACAGGGAGAAGTTTATCACAAGCATGCCCCCTATCCACTCAAATTTATCTTTCCAAACCCTAAGTTTTCAATCTACACGATTGGACTGCCGCATGCCTTTTCCGTTACTCTGCTGAAAGAACTTGGCGCAAACTTAAATTGACTCGGGGTTGCACCCCACCACCAACAAAAATAGTAACCGCCCCCGGTACGGGCGCGAAGCGCACCCGCCTCCCTAAATAAAAAACCCGCCGAAGCGGGTTTTTTATTTACATCAAATGGCTAATTACTCGGCAATCGAAGCACCGTTGGCGACAGGCGCATCCAGCAACGCCTTCATCGACAACTTCATACGACCGCGGTCATCCATTTCAAGCAGTTTGACGCGCACGACCTGACCTTCTTTGAGGTAATCACCCACGCTGTTGACGCGTTCGTGTGCGATTTGCGAGATGTGCAACAGACCATCCTTGCCCGGCAGAATGTTGATCAATGCACCGAAATCCAGCAACTTGACCACAGGGCCTTCGTAGATTTTGCCCACTTCAACGTCCATGGCGATGTCTTCGATGCGCTTCTTGGCCAACTCACCGGCTTCTCCGTTGACGCTGGAGATGGTGATATTACCTGCATCGTCGATATCGATGGTTGTGCCGGTTTCTTCAGTCAGCGCACGGATAACCGCACCGCCCTTACCGATCACATCACGAATTTTTTCAGGATTGATCTTCATCTTGATCATACGCGGTGCGAATTCAGACAACTCACTGCGCACGCCCGACATCGATTCCTTCATGATGCCCAAAATGTGCAAACGACCTTCCTTAGCCTGACTCAATGCAGCCTGCATGATTTCACGGGTAATGCCGTTAATCTTGATGTCCATCTGCAACGCGGTGATGCCGTTCTCAGAACCTGCCACCTTGAAGTCCATATCGCCCAGATGATCTTCATCACCCAGAATATCGCTCAACACGGCAAAGCGGTTACCTTCTTTAATCAGACCCATCGCGATACCTGCAACATGGGCTTTCAGAGGAACACCTGCATCGAGCATCGACAAGCAACCACCGCAAACCGACGCCATAGAGCTTGAACCGTTAGATTCAGTGATCTCTGACACAATACGAACGGCATAGCCGAAGTCTTCTTCGCTAGGCAACACGGCAACCAGTGCGCGCTTGGCCAGACGGCCGTGACCGATTTCACGACGCTTAGGCGAACCTACGCGGCCTGTTTCGCCGGTTGCGAACGGAGGGAAGTTGTAATGCAACATAAAACGGTCGGTAAACTCGCCTTGCAGCGCATCAACCTTCTGCGCATCGCGCATACTGCCCAAGGTTGCCACGACAACAGCCTGAGTCTCACCGCGGGTAAACAAGGCTGAACCATGGGTACGAGCCAATACGCCATTGCGGATTGTGATCTGACGCACGGTGCGGGTATCGCGACCGTCGATGCGAGGCTCACCGGAGAGAATCTGACCGCGAACGATCTTAGCTTCTAACGCGCCGAATAATTCGTTGACTGCATTCTTTTCCAGATCAGGCGAAACGGACGCCAATACTTTGGAATGAATCGCTGAAATTGCATCGGTACGTTCCTGCTTGGAGCGAATTGCGTAAGCCGCTTGCAGCTCGGCTTCAGCCAGTTCCGCAATCTGAGCGATCAGTGCTTCGTTCTTGGCAGGAGGCGTCCAGTCCCACATCGGCTTGCCGACGGCTTCAGCCATTTCGTTAATCGCATTGATCACGATCTGGAACTGCTCGTGACCGAACATCACCGCACCCAACATCACTTCTTCGGACAATTGTTGCGCTTCAGACTCGACCATCAGCACGGCACGGTCAGTCCCTGCGACAACCAGATCCATCTGGGACGTGACAAGCTCGGTCTTAGTCGGATTCAGTAGATACTGACCGTTAGCATAACCCACACGGGCAGCCGCAATCGGGCCTTCGAACGGAATACCGGAAATTGCCAAGGCAGCAGAGGCACCGATCAGCGATGGAATATCCGAATCGATCTCGCTATCGGACGACATCACGGTCGCGATGATCTGCACTTCGTTATAAAAACTTTCAGGAAACAGTGGACGCAACGGACGATCGATCAGGCGCGAGGTCAGAATTTCCTTTTCGCTGGCACGGCCTTCGCGCTTGAAGAAACTGCCGGGAATTTTCCCTGCCGCATAAGTCTTTTCCTGATAATCGACGGTCAACGGGAAAAAGTCCTGTTCAGGCTTGGCGTCTTTGCGGCCAACCACGGTGACCAGCACCACGGTATCATCGAGACTTACCAGAACGGCACCACTTGCCTGACGGGCGATTTCGCCGGTCTCGATGGTCAGCTGATGTTTACCGAACGCGATTGTTTTTTTGAAATGACTCAAGATAGACCTCTTATGGCATGCATGGCGCGCCATCGCGCCACGTTAAAATAGACGGGACTAAACGACACGGGCCGCAATTGCGACCCGCTTGTAAAACTACTTACGAATTGCCAAACGCTTAATCAGAATTTGGTAGCTCGCCTCATTCTTGCTTCTCAGGTAGTCGAGCAGCTTACGACGACGGCTAACCAGACGCAGCAGACCGCGACGGGAATGGTGATCCTTGGCATGATCCTTGAAGTGATCAGTCAGGTAAGTGATACGTGCAGTGATCAGAGCCACTTGCACTTCCGGGGATCCGGTATCGGCCGTTGCACGTTGAAAGTCTGTAACGATTTGCGCTTTTTGCGCGGCGGTAATTGCCATTGGTTTTGCTCTCCTAAAAAAAGTGCTACATTGTACTCTTGAATGCGGTTACTGCTCAACCACTTCCGTCAATTCCGTGCGCGCAGCCAATTTAGCCACGCCGGAAATCAAACGCAAGGGTGCGATACGACGTCCTTGTTTGATGCCAACCCCTACAAATCCACCCGTCCCGTACAGACTGACATTGCCATCGGCAAGATCACAGTCCAGCCCCAAACGTTGTCCTTGAGCCATCCGCCTGATCTGCACATCATCCAAAACCAGCTGCGGCATATCCGGCATCAAGGATACCAGCGGCAACACACAAGCATCGCGCTCAGCCTCGCTCATTTCACTCAACTGCGCCAGCGTATAGCCGTTACCGAGCTTAAAATGCGCAATCGCTGTACGCCGCAAGCCGATCAGGTGTGCGCCACACCCCAGCGCCTCACCAATATCCTCGGCCAGCGTGCGAACGTAAGTCCCCTTGCTGCAACGAACGGAAATTTCCATCTCCAAATCATGTCTGCGATTCACGACCAGTTCATGAATGATCACCTCCCGCACCGCGCGTTCTATGGTAATCCCTTCGCGAATATATTCGTAGAGCGGACGTCCCTGATGCTTCAACGCACTGTGCATCGGCGGCAACTGATTAATGGGGCCGCGAAACTGTTCCAAGACAGCGGCAAGCTCCGCATCAGTAAAGCACACCGGACGCTCGGCGAGAATTTCACCTTCCGCATCCCCCGTCGTCGTCGTCTGCCCGAGACGCAACAGCGCCGTATAAGACTTATCCGCGTCCAGCAAACAGTTCGAATACTTAGTCGCCTCACCGAAGCAAACCGGCAACAGCCCTGTCGCTAAGGGATCGAGCGTACCGGTGTGCCCCGCCTTTTCGGCCTGAAACAAACGGCGTATCTTCTGCAACGCATCGTTGGAACTCAACTCCAGCGGCTTATCGAACAGCAAAACGCCATCGATGGCACGCCATTTATTCCGAAATTGCGGCTTACGTGTTGTCGTCAAGATTAAAATCGCTGGCAACGGCTTTGTCGATGAGTTGCGACAGATGACTGCCCCGCTCTACCGATGAATCAAACACAAAATGCAACTGAGGCATGATGCGCAGCTTGATGCTGCGCGCCAGGCGGCTGCGTAAGAAACCGGCCGCGCGATCTAAGCCTTCCTGCGCCTCTGCCTGCTTGCCATCTAAGCGCGTAAAGAAGATTTTGGCGTGAGAATAATCACCCGCCACCTCAACACCGGTAATCGTCACCAGTTTTACGCGTGGGTCGTTGATTTCAAGGCGCACCAGTTGCGCGATTTCCCGCTGCATCTGCTGCCCGACCCGGTCTGTTCTCGCAAAATTAGCCATTACAGAGTACGCGCGACCTCAACGATTTCATAGACTTCCAGCTTATCGCCCACTTCCAGATCGTTGAACCCCTTGATCGACAAACCGCATTCAAAGTTAGCACGCACTTCCTTCGCATCATCCTTAAAGCGCTTCAACGAATCGAGCTCACCTTCATGAATCATCTCATTGCCACGCATTACACGAACACGGCAACCGCGTTTCACAACACCTTCGAGGACCATACAACCGGCGATCGTACCGATCTTGGATACAACGAAGACCTGACGCACTTCGACCATACCCAATATGCTTTCGCGCTTCTCAGGAGCCAACATGCCGGACAGCGCTGTCTTGATGTCATCCGCCATTGCATAGATGATGCTGTAATTGCGGATCTGAACGCCACAGGATTCGGCAAGTTTTCTAGCCGGTGCATCGGTGCGGGTGTTAAAGCCGATCAAAATTGCCTTAGAGGCCAGCGCCAGATTAATATCTGACTCATTGATCGAACCCACACCGCTGTGGATCAGGTTAACCTTAACTTCATCCGTCGAGAGCTTTTGCAGCGTCTGCGCGATCGCTTCGGCAGAACCCTGCACGTCTGACTTCACAATCAAAGACAGGGTACGAACTTCACCTTCAGCCATCTGTTCAAACATATTTTCAAGCTTGGCTGCCTGTTGCTGCGCCAATTTCACGCCGCGATACTTGCCCTGACGGAACAAGGCGATTTCACGGGCACGCTTCTCATCAGTCAGCACCATCAACGACTCGCCAGCATCAGGCACTTCGGACAGCCCTTGAATTTCCACCGGAATCGAAGGACCTGCCTCAGCAATGCTCTTGCCGTTTTCATCCAGCATCGCACGTACACGACCGAAAACAGAACCGATCAACACCGCGTCACCGCGCTTCATCGTACCCGACTGGATCAGTACCGTTGCAACCGGACCCTTGCCCTTATCCAGACGCGCTT
Source organism: Gallionella capsiferriformans ES-2 (assembly GCF_000145255.1). Classification (NCBI taxonomy): domain Bacteria; kingdom Pseudomonadati; phylum Pseudomonadota; class Betaproteobacteria; order Nitrosomonadales; family Gallionellaceae; genus Gallionella; species Gallionella capsiferriformans. Next base: position 1,366,216 of record NC_014394.1, on the reverse strand, counting down.
CAATGACCAACCCCTTGGCATTGCAATCGCGAGGCGCCTTCAATTCCATCAACTCAGCCTGCAACAGAATGGATTCGAGCAACTGATCGATACCCAGACCTGATTTGGAAGATACTTCGACAAACATTGTATCGCCGCCCCAGTCTTCCGGCACGACGCCTTCAGCGACCAGCTCTTGCTTGACGCGCTCAATATTCGCATCGGTCTTATCGACCTTGGTGATCGCAACCACAATCGGCACACTGCCGGCCTTAGCATGGGCGATCGCTTCTTTAGTTTGCGGCATCACGCCGTCATCTGCGGCGACAACCAGAATAACGATATCGGTCGCCTTGGCACCACGGGCACGCATCGCGGTAAACGCTTCGTGACCCGGCGTATCCAGGAAAGAGACCATACCGCGCGGCGTTTCAACGTGATATGCGCCGATATGCTGCGTAATCCCGCCCGCTTCACCCGACACCACACGGGTGCGGCGAATATAATCGAGCAAGGAGGTCTTACCGTGATCGACGTGACCCATGACGGTGACAACCGGCGCACGCGGCAGTGATTCAACATCGTGATGCACTTCGTCATCCATCAAATAGGCATCCGGATCATCGAGTTTGGCAGCCTTAGCCACATGACCCAATTCTTCAACGACGATCATCGCCGTTTCCTGATCCAACACCTGATTGATCGTCACCATCATGCCCATCTTCATCAGCACTTTGATCACTTCTACCGCTTTGACGGACAACTTCTGTGCCAACTCGGCCACAACAATCGTTTCAGGAACAGCCACTTCGCGCACAACCGCTTCGGTCGGCAACGTAAAGGCATGAGCCGCTTCATCGACCACCTGTTTACCATGACGGCCATGCTTAGGCGCACGAACCGGCATCGCCCATGACTTTTCTTTAGTCGTCGTTTTCGGCGGCACACGCGTTGTCGTCTTGGCAGGCACACGCTTACCCGGCTTATCTTCGCGAGCGGCAGGTGCCGCAGCAGCCACTTCAACCTTAGGCTTTCTGTCCGGCCTGATCACCTTATCGCCGGGGCGCATGGTTGGTTTATGCAACGTGCCCTGTGCGACTTCAGCCGCTTGAGGCTTGATGGGCTGAGACGCAACCGGCTCGATGTCAGCGACCACCGCTGCGGGCACTTCCGCTGCGACGTCTTCTTTAACCGGAGCTTGCAAGGCAGCCTTTACAACGGGCGCTTCGACTTGCGCCAGTTTTTCAGCGCGACGCTTATTGAACGCCTGGCGCGCAATTAATTCCGCCTCCTGCCGTGCGGCTAGCTCCGCCTGTAACTTCGCTTCCTGTTCACGCGAATCGAGTTCAGCCGTGCCGAGCACTTTAATTTGCTCCGCGCTGGTTAGCACCACAGGTGCGGCAGCTTGTACGGACTCAATAGACATGGGCGCCACGATGCGGCGCTTGCGCACTTCTACCTGGATCGTACGTGCGCGTCCGGACTTATCCGAACTCTGAATTTCTGTCGTCTCACGGCGAGTCAGCGTGATCTTTTTGGCAGCATTGTCCGCACCATGTGCGTGACGAAGATGTTCGAGCAATTTAGCCTTATCTTGTTCAGAAACCAAATCCGCCGCATCCGATTGCTTGCCGCCTGCGGCATGCAACTGTTCCAACAACAAAGCCACCGGCAGACCCAGCTCAACCGCAAATTGTGTTACGTCTAATTTTCCCATTACCATCCTTTAAACCAACGGGCATCTCTGCCCCGGTGATGCAAACAATCCGTACATTAACCAGCAAAGTTATGCAAAAAACACAACATGCTGCGCGACGAAACTGTTCGCCGCACCTTTGAAACTTTAATTACGCGAACCAGGGCGCACGTGCCGCCATGATCAGCGCATTGGCAACATCCGCATCCAGACCGGACAACTCCACCAATTCATCCACATCCAGATCGGCCAACTGCTCCTGAGTCGTAACGCCCTTAACGGCCAATTCGCGCGCCAACTCATCGTTCATACCATCCAACTTGAGCAAACCGTCAATTCCGTGCTCTACCTTTTCTTCACTGACCAGCGCGGCATTCAACAGCGCATTGCGCGCACGACTGCGCAACTCGTTGACCGTATCTTCGTCAAAAGTCTCGATCTCCAGCATCTCTTCAACCGGCACATAAGCAACCTCTTCCAGGGTCGCAAAACCTTCCTGCACCAGAATATCGGCAACTTCCTCATCGACATCCAGCTTTTCCATGAAAATCGCACGTGTTTTGACAAATTCCTGATCGTGCTTTTCCTGAGCCTGCTCAACGGTCATAATATTGAGCTCCCAACCCGTCATCTCACTGGCCAGTCGAACATTCTGACCGCCACGACCGATCGCCTGCGCCAGATTTTCTTCTTCAACCACAACGTCCATACTATGACGGTCTTCATCGACGACGATGCTGGACACTTCAGCAGGTGCGAGCGAATTGATCACATAAGTTGCCGGATCTTCGGACCACAAGATGATATCGACGCGCTCACCCGCCAATTCATTGGTCACGCTTTGCACACGCGAGCCGCGCATACCGACACAGGTACCGATAGGATCGATGCGCTGATCATGCGATTGCACCGCAATCTTTGCGCGGGAACCCGGATCGCGGGCAGCACCGACGATTTCAAGCAAGTTTTCTTCGATTTCAGGCACTTCTAATTCGAACAGCTTGACCAGCAAATCCGTCGAAGTGCGCGACAGAATCACCTGAGGACCGCGCGGACCGCGATCAACGCGCAACAGATGCGCTCTGACGCGATCGCCGATGCGCATATTTTCCTTAGGAATCATCTGATCGCGTGGCAACAAGGCCTCGATTTTGCCAAATTCGACAATCGCACTGCCGCGTTCCAGACGCTTAACCGTGCCGGACACCAGATGTTCCTTACGATCCATAAAGTCAGCCAGAATCTGCTCACGCTCCGCATCGCGTATCTTCTGAAAAATCACTTGTTTGGCAGCCTGCGCACCGATACGGCCAAAATCAACCGACTCCAACGGCTCTTCAATAAAACCGCCCAGCGCAATAGCCGGGTCGCGCTTTAACGCCTCTTCGAGCTTGATATGCAGATCTGGCGTCTCAAACGTTTCATCGTCCATTACCTCCCAGCAACGGAAGGACTCGAATTCACCCGTATTGCGGTCGATTGCAACCCGCACATCGGCCTCATCTTCAAATCGCTTCTTGGTAGCGGACGCCAACGCTGATTCCAGCGCAGAAAAAACAACTTCCTTGTCCACGTTCTTTTCACGTGACAACGCATCTACCAGCAACAAAACTTCACGACTCATACCATCTCTCCGGCTATACGCTCAAGCTGCGAGCATTAAATTCTAAAATGTCGGCACTAAACGTGCCTTGTCTACATTGGTCAACTCGATTGCGACCGGAACACCCTCTACATCCAACTGCAACACACCGTCGTTAATCTCACCGATCACACCGATAAAGTTTTTGCGTGCTGCAATCGGCATACGCAACTTAATTTGCGCTTTTTGCCCGACAAAGCGAATAAAATCCGCCTCTTTTTTCAATGCACGATCAAGACCGGGCGAAGAGACTTCAAGCCGGTCGTAATCAATATTCTCAACCGTAAACAAGCGCGTCAACTGATTGCTGACGACCTGACAATCTTCCACAGCAATACCGTCAGGCTTGTCGATAAACACGCGCAACAAACCACGACCTGCGCGTTCAACATCGACCAACTCGTACCCCAAGCCACTTACCGTAACTTCTATTAGCTTCACAACATCCATGTTCGCAACCCACAAATAAAAAACGGGCACAAAGCCCATCAATAAACCGCGCGGATTATACCAAAAAATACCGCACAAAGGAACTACCATTCAGGCGTTTTTTTGTATCCATACCGCCGGTAGAAGTTTTACGGAAAAATCCCCTGCCAGCGGCGCACTGAACAACTCAGAATTGATCCTGATATCGCACCGTAATCGGGTAACGCCAGTCTTTTCCGTAGCCCCGCTCAGTAATTCTGACACCGGTAGCTGACTGACGACGCTTGTATTCGCTGCTTTGTATCAAACGCACAACCCGACGCACATCAGCCTCCTGATAACCCGCTGCGATCACCTCAGGAATGGAGAGATTTTTTTCAACATAGCATGCCATAATGCCATCCAGCACCTCATAAGGCGGCAAATTATCCTGATCTGTCTGATCGTGACGCAATTCGGCGCTAGGCGCCCGGGTAATAATGCGCTCGGGTATCACCTGCCCTTGCGTATTGCGATAGCGCGCCAGACGATACACCAGCAATTTACCCACATCCTTCAGCACCGAGAAACCACCGGCCATATCACCATACAGCGTCGCATAGCCCACACTCATCTCAGATTTATTACCTGTCGTCAGCACCAGAGCCCCCAGCTTATTGGACAAGGCCATCAGTAAATTGCCACGGATACGCGCCTGCAGATTCTCCTCAGTCGTATCCTCAGGCCGCCCCGCAAAACTCGCCCTAAGCACGGACAAATAACTTTCCATGACAGGCTCGATACTAAATTCGTCGTATCTGACACCCAGTATCCGGATCATTTCGCGCGAATCATCCAGGCTGATCTGCGCGGTATAGGGCGACGGCATCATTACCGCATGAACCCTATCCGCCCCCAAGGCATCGACTGCAACCGCCAGCGTCAATGCAGAATCGATACCGCCTGACAAGCCAAGCAACACGCCGGGAAAACGATTTTTTCCGACATAATCTCGCAAACCCAACACCATCGCCTGATAAACAGCCGCTTCCTGCATAGGCAATACCGCGATCTCACCGCTCGGGACACCATGCGCATCAAGAGACACATAAGACAGCGTCTCTTCGAAAATCGCGCTTTGCGCTATCAGACGCCCCGAACGGTCCATTGCAAAAGAGCCACCATCGAACACCAACTCATCCTGACCACCCACCATATTGGCATACACGACCGCCATATCCGTTTCAGCGACACGCTGCCGCACGACTTCATGACGCGACGCCAGCTTCTCAACAGAGTAAGGAGAGGCATTCAAAACCAGCAATACATCAGCGCCCGCTTGCGCGGCCACCCTCGCGGCCTCTGACCCCCATACATCCTCACAGATATTGACCCCGAAGTGAACCCCGCTCATTTCGAACACCATAGGCGCGTTCCCGCAGGAAAAATATCGCTCCTCATCGAACACGGCGTAATTGGGCAGAAAATGCTTAAAGTAGGTCGCTTCAACACGGCCGTCCCGCAACAGGGATGCCGCGTTGTAGCGCTTACCATCCTGCTCGTGCGGATGCCCGACGATCACGGCAATATCCGAAATATTCCGGGCAAGTTCTGACAAGCTGGCGGCACAAGACTTATAAAACCCATTGCGCAGCAACAAATCCTCCGGAGGATATCCGCACAAACTCAGTTCAGGTGTGAGCATCAATTGCGCACCTGCCTGACAGGCGCGCTGTGCCGCATGCAAAATTTTCGCGGAATTTCCCGCCAGATCACCTAAAACACAGTTGATTTGCGCAATAGCCAGTTTCATAACTTCTCAGTCATACATTAGGGGTTCACATCTTATTCCATTTGCCCGCCAAAAAGAACGCGGTTTACTAATCCAGAACGCAAAAAAGCGGGCTGTCACCAGCCCGCTTTTAACTTTAACTGAAAATATTACTCAGTTACGCGTACTTGCTTTGACTCTCTAACGACCGAGTTGATTTCAACACGGCGGTTCTGAGCGCGACCTGCTTTGGTCTTGTTGTCAGCAACAGGACGAGTTGAAGCTTCACCCTTAGTTGTGATACGAGCTGCAGAAACACCCTTCTTAACCAAATAAGCCTTAACTGATTCTGCGCGTGACAGAGACAGTTTTTGATTTAATTTTTCTGAACCACGGCTGTCTGTGTGGCCTGAAATAGCCAGATTCGACTCTTTGTACTTAGCTGCGAAATCAACCACTTCATTCAATTTCTTGTCAGCAGCAGGCTTAATCTTAGCAGAGCTGGTATCGAAATTCGCACCTTCGATCGTCACTGGCTTGTCGGTGAAAATGGTCTTTTCAACAATTTTTGGCGCAACAGCAACAGGCTTAGCCGCTTCCTTAACCAGTACTGGCGCGACGATCGCAGCAGCTACGGCAGCAGGCGCTACGCTGTCGAAGTAGTAATTCAAACCAATCGTGAAATTGTTGTTATTGAGTTTCTGTGTGTTATTGTTGAAGTTGTCAGATACGGTTGTGTACTCACCCGCAACACTCCAGTGAGGCGCAAACTTATATTCAACGCCCAGACCCAGATGTGCACCTGAACCGGTACCTGTCACAGCAACGCCTTTAGCGGCTACAGAAGCGTAACCCACTTTAGCGTACGGCAACCAGTTGCCTGATGGCAGACCCAGCTTCACATCCAGACCGAGCGCATCGCTACCGTAATTGCTAACAACACCAGGAGTTGCCGTTGCATGGTCAACTTTTTGGTTGAAGTCTGCAAAACCGTTTACACCCAACAACAAACCACCCATATCCCAGTTGTAACCACCTTCCAGACCGTATGTGCTAGCGTTCTTTGCAGATGCAGCAGCAACCAAAGAAGTGACATCAGAATTGTTGTTACCGGCTTTCAGGCCGATCCAGCCGCCGGTGAATTCACCCGCTTGTGCAACAGAAATACTCAACAGCGCAGCGGCCAGAGCAATACTCATTGTGCTTTTTTTCATTTTTTATCCTTCTGGTGTAATTAAAATTTTTAATCGGCATCTAACCGATACTGGTCGGCATTGTATCTCAACAACCCCTAAACTCGATGACTGTTGCATAAATACAACAGAGTATTTTGCTAAAGTTTAAGCCAACACCGACCGCTGCCGCCTTGCTTCAAACAGACAGATTCCAGTACTCACAGAGACATTCAGGCTTTCCACGCTACCCAGCATCGGGATGCGCACCAACTCGTCGCAGGTCTCCATCGTCAGACGCCGCAACCCTTCACCCTCCGCCCCCAGCACGATCGCAAGCGGCCCCGTATGTTTAAAACTGTGTAGATCCTGCTTGGCTTCCCCTGCCGCACCCACCACCCAGATTCCCTGATCTTTGAGTTCTCGCAAGGTACGAGCAAGATTGGTCACCGTGATATAAGGCACGGTTTCAGCAGCACCGCACGCCACTTTTTCCACCGTCGCCGTAATACCTACAGCACGGTCTTTGGGTGCAATCACCGCATGCACGCCAAACGCATCTGCACTGCGCAGACAAGCGCCCAGATTATGCGGATCCTGTATACCATCCAATACCAGCAACAAGGGTGGCTCAGTCAGTGTCTCCAGCACATCGGAGAGATGCTGTACGCGCCTGGCCGCATCAACCCTCGCGGCGACGCCCTGATGACGTGCACCACCCGCCATACCATCGAGTCGCGCGCTATCCACAGGAATCACCCGCACGCCGCTGAGTTCAGCCAGCGCGATCAAATCGCGCATACGCTGATCCTGACGCTGTGACTGCAAATAAATTTCCATCACCCCTTCCGGATTCTGACGAATCCGTGAAGTTACCGCGTGAAAACCGTATATCAATCTTAAATCAGCCATGCTTCTTTTTCCCTTTTGCTTTCTTTGCAGGTTTACCTGCCGCCGCATCCTCAGCTACCTCAGAGTGCAACACAAAGTCGATTTTGGTGCTTTCCATATCAACCTTGACCACACGCACTTCGACGCGATCGCCTAAACGATAGCTCTGACCGGTGCGCTCACCCAGCAAATGATGCTTGGCGGCATCAAAATGAAAATAGTCCTTACCCAACTCGGAGATGTGCACCAGACCTTCAACATACAAATCATCAAGCGATACAAACATACCGAAACTTGTCACCGAAGAAACCGTACCGGTGAAGACGCTGCCCAGATGATCGCGCATATAAAAACATTTGAGCCACGCTTCCACATCGCGCGTCGCATCATCGGCACGGCGTTCTGTCATCGAGCAATGGATCCCGAGCTCTGCCCATTTTTGCGCAGGCTTGTATTGTTTACCCTGCAATACCGCCTTGATGGCACGATGCACCAGCAAATCCGGATAACGGCGTATCGGAGAAGTAAAATGCGCATAGGCCTCATAACCCAGTCCGAAGTGACCAATATTTTCCGGCTCATACTTTGCCTGACGCAAGGAGCGCAACATCACGGTTTGCAGCAAAGCGGCATCCGGCCGACCCTTGATGCGCTTTAACAATTTTGAGTAGTCGGCCGCTTGCGGCTCGTCATCCCCGGTCAGACCAAGACCAAACTCCTTCATAAATTCGCGCAAAGCCTCCAGCTTTTCAGGTGTCGGTCCCTGATGGACGCGATACAGCACAGGATGCTGATGATCATGCAAGAATCCAGCCGCACACACGTTCGCCGCTAGCATGCACTCTTCAATCAGCTTATGCGCATCGTTGCGCACCACCGGCACGATGCGCTCGATCTTGCCCTGATCGGTAAAGATCATCTGCGTCTCAACCGTTTCGAAGTCGATCGCACCGCGTTTTTCGCGCGCTTTGAGCAGCTTTTGGAACAGTTCATACAAATGCTGCAGATGCGGCACGATCGCAGCGTTTTGCTTTGCCATCTCGCCATCGGGTTGCGCGAGCATCTCGGCGACCTGATTGTAGGTCAGACGCGCATTCGAATACATCACCGAAGGGTAGAAACGGTACTCGCCAATTTCCCCCTTAGCGCTGATATGCATGTCACACACCATGCACAGGCGATCAACCTGTGGATTCAAAGAACACAGACCGTTAGACAGCTCCTCGGGCAGCATCGGAATCACGCGGCGCGGAAAATACACCGAATTGCCGCGCAAAATCGCCTCACGATCGAGTGCATCATTGGTATTCACATAGTGACTGACGTCAGCGATGGCAACCACCAGACGGTAACCGCCTTTCTCGGGCGAGCAATACACCGCATCATCAAAATCCCGCGCCGTTTCTCCGTCGATCGTTACCAGCGGCAAATTGCGGATATCCTCGCGCCCCGCCCAGTCCTCAGCTGAAACCACAGGCGAAATCGCTTTGGCTTGACGTGCCGCATCCTGTGGAAACTCATAGGGCAGATCGTGCTTGCGCAATGCGATCTCAATTTCCATACCCGGATCAGCATAATTACCCAACACCTGCACGATGCGACCAATCGGCTGCGCATGCTTATCAGGATGTTTGATGATTTCAAGCACCACCACTTGCCCTGCACGAGCACCCGCCGTGCCGCCCGCCGCCACCAGAATATCCTGCGTAATACGGCGATTTTCTGCCACCACGAACTGGATGCCGTGCTCTTCATACAAGCGACCGACCAGCTTGTTGTTTGCGCGCTCTAGCACTTCGACGATTTTGGCTTCAGGCCGTCCGCGGCGATCAACACCTGCCTGACGCACCATCACCACATCCCCGTTGAGCACTTGATGCATTTCCTTCTCGGACAGGAACATATCAGCACTGCCGTCTTCAGGGATCAAGAAGCCAAAGCCGTCAGGATGGCCCTGCACACGCCCCTTGACCAGATCGAGCTTATCCATCACACAGATAGCGCGCTTGCGATTGCGCATGATCTGGCCGTCGCGTTCCATTGCGCGCAAACGACGCGAGAACAAGTCTTCTTCGTCGCGCTCAATGAGCAACAAATCGAGAAGATCGTCATCGTGCATCGGTGCACCATGCTCAGTCAAAATCTGCAAAATGAACTCGCGGCTCGGCAGCGGATGTTCGTATTGTTCGCGCTCGCGTTCTAAGAACGGATCCTGCAAACGTAAATTATTTTTCTTTTTCATTGACAAATTTTCCTTTAGCTATAAAATGCGCGCCTTCAGCAAGAAACATTGCTTGCCCAGATGGCGGAATTGGTAGACGCGCACGGTTCAGGTCCGTGTGCCGTAAGGTGTGGAGGTTCGAGTCCTCTTCTGGGCACCAGAAACTAGAAATAGTCAGCGAAAGCTGGCTATTTTTTTTCGTGCAGAATAAACACAACGACCAAAAAATACGCACTACGGTTACCCATAAAACAAAAACGTGGCGCACTCGCGCCACGTTTTTTTCGTTGCCTGTCAGACTTAGCTGTTTAACAGCCAAAGTCGGACGAGGCGTTAATCCGCGTAACGTGCTAACCAGACGACTCGCCGAGTCACACGCCTGCGGTAATACAAACTGCATCATTAAAAACGGATTATTCAAATGGATGACGCAGTACGATCGTTTCATCGCGATCAGGACCGGTTGATACCATGTCCACAGGGACGCCGCACACCTCTGCGATACGCGCCAGATAGTTGCGGGCTGCCACAGGCAATGCATCGTACTGCTGCACACCCAGCGTGCTCTCGCTCCAGCCCGGCATCTCCTCGTACACGACCTGACAGTCAAGCAAGGCATCCGCACCCACCGGCAGGATATCGCTATCGACGCCATTGATACGATAAGCCACGCCCAGACGCACCGTTTCCATGCCGTCCATCACATCGAGCTTAGTAATACACAAGCCCGACACACCGTTGATTTGAATCGAGCGTTTGAGGGCTGCCGCATCAAACCAACCGCAGCGGCGCGCACGGCCCGTTGTTGAACCAAATTCGTGTCCGCGACGCGCTAAGCCTTCACCGACCGGATCGCACTTATCGACCGCATCATACAATTCCGTCGGGAAAGGACCGGAACCCACGCGCGTGGTATAGGCCTTGGTAATCCCCAACACGTAGTTGAGCATCTGAGGTCCGACGCCAGCCCCGGCACAGGCAGCCCCTGAGACGCAGTTACTGCTGGTTACGAACGGATAAGTGCCGTGGTCAATATCCAGCAACGCGCCCTGCGCACCCTCAAACAACAATCCCTTGCCAGCCTTATTGGCTTCATAGAGCGCGCGCGGCACATCCATCACCAAGGGCTTGATGCGCTCGGCCAACGCCAGCGTATCGTCCAGCGTCTTCTGAAAATCGACCGTCGGCGCGTTGAAATAATTCTTCAGCACGAAGTTGTGATAATCGAGCACCTCGCCTAATTTCGCCGCAAAACGTTCGCGGTAAAAGATATCCTGCAATCGAATCGCGCGACGGGCGACCTTGTCTTCGTAGGCAGGACCGATGCCGCGACCGGTGGTACCGATCTTCGCATCGCCCTTGGCAAGCTCGCGCGCCTTATCGATCGCTTCGTGATATGGCAGGATCAAAGGGCAAGCTTCCGAGACTTTCAGACGCCCGTAAACATCGATACCCGCTGCCTGCAACTCGTCCATCTCTTTGAGCAAAGCCTGAGGCGAGAGCACCACACCATTGCCGATGTAGCACATCACATGATCTCGCAGAATACCGGAGGGAATCAGGTGCAGCACCGTTTTCTTGCCGTTGATGACCAGCGTATGTCCCGCGTTGTGGCCGCCCTGAAAACGCACGACACCCTGCGCGTGATCCGTCAGCCAGTCGACGATCTTACCCTTGCCTTCATCACCCCATTGGGTACCAATTACTACGACGTTATTAGCCATTACGAAGCTTTCAATAAAAATAATTCAAAATTGATAATTAATAACTGTTAATTGACCATCGTGACAACTTGCCAGCGAGTGCCTTGCAAAACAAGTTCACGATTGCACAACGACTCGTCCGGATAATCAACACTTCCGGGCAAACTGACGACAACTACCTCGCCCGCCGCACGCAATGTTGCAATCTCACACGCCAGATCGGCATCATCAAGATACGGCGCACGGATACCCGGCTGTGCCGCACATGCCGGCAGCAGGCGATACAGCAGACGCAAATCCATACTAAACCCGGTTGCCGCCCGCGCACGGCCAAAACTCTTGCCCAGATCGTCGTAACGTCCACCCAGCGCAATCGCATCGTGACTGCCCGCATGATAGGCCGCAAAAACCATACCGCTGTGATAATGATAACCGCGCAGATCAGCCAGATCGATGCCTACACTGGCAACGGCTCCGTGTAATTTAACCGATACCGTTTGCAAATCGCTGAGCGCAGCACACACCTCAGGATAATCCGGCAAGGACTTGCGCGCCCGCGCCAGCACCTCGTCGCAACTGCCGTAAAGCGTTGGCAACACTCGCAGCGCACTGCGCAACACACTGTCCAGTTGTTCCGTCAACGCCTGTAAACTGGTACTGTCCTTGCTCTGCAAAGCGGCGAACAACTCATTTTCGAGCGCTTTGCTCAACTGTGCGTGTTGAACCAGCGCACGGAACACGCCCACATGCCCGAGATCGAGATGCACCTGCTCAACACCGATCAGCGCTAACGCCTGCAACATCAGCTGCTGAATTTCCAGATCGCTCTCAATGCCGCCGTGACCATAAAGTTCGGCACCGATCTGCAACAATTCGCGGGTACGATTTAAACCCGCAGGAATGGTATGCAGCACACTGCCTGCATAGCACAGACGCGCCACGCCCTGACGATTGAGCAGATGCGCATCGATGCGCGCCACTTGCGGCGTGATATCGGCACGCAATGCCAGTGTACGACCGCTTAACTGATCCACCAGCTTGAATGTGCGCAGATCCATATCGGCGCTATCGGCAATCAATAGCGACTCTTCATATTCCAGCAAGGGCGGCGCCACCAGCTGATAACCTGATTTTTTCAGCAAATCAAGAACTTGCGCACGCATTTTTTCGACACGCCAGGCTTCGACCGGCAGCATGTCTTGTATATATTCAGGTAGTAACCAATTTTGCATTATTTAATAAACTCGCTATTTAATCTGATCCGATGCCAACACCGCAAACTTACTTTCCCGCTTTACCCGAACTCTTCAGGTACTTGAAAAATGCGGAACTCGGATCCATCACCATCACATCGCTCTTGTTCTTAAAGCTTTGCTTGTAGGCTTCTAGGCTGCGATAAAAAGAGTAGAACTCTGCATTCCGGCCAAAGGCCGCAGCGTAAATTGAAGAAGCCTTCGCATCGCCCTCACCCTTGGTGCTTTGCGCATCACGATACGCTTCAGCCAGAATCACTTCACGCTGCTTGTCCGCATCAGCCTTGATCTTTTCGCCATCAGCAGCACCGGAAGCGCGCAATTCATTGGCCACGCGCTTACGCTCGGCATCCATGCGGCGATACACGGAATCGCTGATTTCTGACGGAAAATCGACGCGTTTTAATCGCACATCGAGTACCTGAACACCGATTTTACGGGCATCAAGATCGGCCTTGGTGCGCAGCACGTTCATGATTTCCTCGCGCTCACCAGACACCACTTCGTGTATGGTGCGCTTACCGAATTCTTCACGCATACTCGAATTGACGGTCTGCTTCAAACGGGTATTGGCGCGCACTTCATCACCGCCCACGCTGATGTAGTACTGCTTCACATCGACAATGCGCCATTTGACGAATGAATCGACCATCACGTTTTTCTTTTCAGCCGTGATGAAACGCTCAGGCTCCCCCGTATCCAGCGTCAGGATGCGCGAATCGAAATAACGCACATTCTGTACCAGCGGAAGCTTGAAGTGCAGACCGGGTTCGGTCTTGACGCTGACCATTTCACCCAACTGGAACACGATGACCGTCTGGCGCTGATCGACGATAAACAGGCTCAGGCTCAATACGATCAGGACGAGTACCGCACCGATCAGGATATTAGCGACATTAGTTTTCATTAGCGGGCCTCCCGGTCGCGACTCAACAGAGAATCGCGTGCACGCTGTGCGGCATTGTTGTCATTTCCCTGCGATGTCACAGGATCAATCTTAGGTACAGCCGGCGCGTCGACGGCAGCCCCCGAAGTACGGCTCGATTCGATCAGCTTGTCGAGCGGCAGATACAGCAGACTATTGCCGTTCTTCTGGTCAACCATCACCTTACTGATATTGCCCATCACTTGCGACATCATGTCCAGATACATCCGGTCTCGTGTCACCGCCGGCGCTTTCTCGTATTCCACCAGAATCTGCTTGAAGCGACTCGCATCACCCTCGGCATTGGCAATCACGCTTTGCTTATAGCCTTCGGACTCCTGTATCAGACGCGCAGCCGTTCCTTTTGCACGCGGCACGACGTCATTGGCATAAGCCTGACCTTCATTTTTTTGCCGCTCGCGATCCTGGCCCGCTTTGACCGCATCATCGAAAGCCGCCTGCACTTGTTCGGGCGGCTGCGCATTTTGCATCGTCAGTTTACTGATCACGATACCCGACTTATAACGATCCAAAATTTCCTGAATCAGTTTAGTCGCGTTTGCCGCCACCGCCTCACGTCCTTCATACAAAACAAAGTCCATCTTGTTTTTGCCGACTACTTCGCGTATTGCCGTTTCTGCCGCCTGACGCACGTTTTCATCTGAGTTCCGGTTATTGAACAGATATTCGGCCGGATCACGCAGGAAATATTGCACCGCGAACTGAATGTCGATGATATTTTCATCATCGGTCAGCATCAGCGACTCTTTAGCAACCTTATTTTTGACGTTTTCGCGATAGCCGACTTCAACCGTACGCACCTGACTCAAATTGACCAGTTCGACCGTTTCTACCGGATACGGCATATGCCAGCGCGGGCCGGCCATCGTGACATCGACCTGCTTACCGAAGCGTAAGACAACGCCACGCTGACTCGCGTCCACGATGTAAAAGCCGCTACCCAGCCAGATCAGCACGGCAATCACAGCCAGCAGCCCTAGCCCCCCGCTCCCCAGCTTCGGCATATTACCGCCCCCGCCTTTATTGCCACCGCCCTTGTCGCCGAGCAAAATAGCAACCTGCGCTTTGAGCTTGCGCAACAACTCCTCAAGATCGGGAGGTCCGCTGTTGTTCTTATTGTTACCCCATTGCGGGTCATTCAATCCCATGGCAAATTTCTCGCTTGTCTAATTTGATTTTCATTTTGTTCCACAACCAGCTTCGCATCTTTGGCCGCCGTCAACGCAAGACGTAAATCGTCCATACCCGCGCCGCTTACCGCGCTCAGAAAAACGCGGGCGATTCTATCACAGTCGTCCCGTTCCGCACCCGCCGCCATCTCAGTTAGATCGACTTTGTTATACACCATCAACTGCGGAATATCCCCCGCATCGATTTCCTTCAGCACCTTGTTAACCTCGGCAATCTGATCGTCGCGGTTGGGATTGCTCGCATCAACCACATGCAGCAGCAAGTCGGCCTGTATCGTCTCCTCCAGCGTACTGCGAAACGCCGCCACCAGACCGTGCGGCAGATGCCTGATAAATCCGACCGTATCGGACACCACAATTTCGCCTGCGCCTTCGGAATACATGCGGCGTGAGGTGGTATCGAGCGTTGCAAACAACTGATTGGCCACATACACATTAGCCTTGGTCAGGCGATTAAACAACGTCGACTTGCCGGCATTGGTGTAGCCGACTATCGACACCGAAAATACGCCCGAGCGATTGCGCGAACGACGCATCACATCACGCTGGGCTTTGAGTTTTTCCAGCCGCTCTTTGAGCAGATGCACCCGTTTGTCGAGTTTACGTCTATCCAGCTCCAACTGAGTCTCACCGGGCCCGCGCGCGCCCACTGCAAATTTTTGCTGTCCCATGTCGGTGTTGAGTCCCACCAGACGGGTCGCCATGTATTTAAGTTGAGCCAGCTCCACCTGCACCTTGCCTTCATGGCTTTGCGCGCGCTGCGCAAAAATATCCAGAATCAGCATCGTGCGGTCAATCACACGCGTACCCAGCCTTGCGGTTAGATTACGCATTTGCGCAGGCGACAGGTCGTGATTGAAAATTACCAGCGGCACTTCTTTTAATTCCACCATCTCGGCGATTTCGGCCACTTTCCCGCTGCCGGCAAATAATGCAGCATCCGGACGCATGCGTTTAGCTTCAAACGTTGCCAGCGTGCGCACACCGGCCGTTTCGGCCAGGAGACGCAATTCCGCCAGACTTTCACGATAATCGGCGCCACCCAAGTCGATGCTGACCAGTATCGCCGCCTGGGTACCTTCAGATGTTTGCTGCATACTTACGCGTCAGTATCGTCAAAAGCGATATTCACTGAGCGTGCCGGCACGATCGTCGAGATAGCATGCTTATAGACCATCTGGACAACGGAGTTATTTTTAAGAAGCACCACGTATTGATCAAAGGACTCAACCTGACCTTGCAGCTTGATGCCGTTAACCAGATAAATTGCGACCTGTACGTGTTCGCGACGCAGGGCGTTAAGAAAGGGATCTTGCAACTGCTGGCCTTTTGCACTCATGTTATTGCTCTTTTTGTTAAGGTTAGGAACTGCACTTTACTGGATTCAGCCCCTGATGACCAGACGCACGTAAAAATTTGAAGTTTATCCGGCTAAACTAAATCCACCGGCAAGCAGCGGAATCTGGCAATTTCAACTTATTGCCCCATTAGCCACCTACACCAGAATGCTAAGAATTCGCCTAACCGCCCCCGCATCGAAACGGGCTATTCATCCTGAGGCCCTCCATCAACAACGACGCCTTTCATACTTCTGTCATATTTCTGGCCTAGGATGGAATTTATGACTCAGTTTGCAAACAGTGAACGAATGGTAATTTTTGACGCCGACGGCACGACTATCGACGCATTTCATGCTATTGAACTGGCTTTTTTACAGCACGGCATGGATATTGGCGACATCGACCGATTTCAAAAGCGTCGCAAATTGTTCAAATTCCTTGGCGGGTTGCGTGAGTTTCCCACCAATTTGCGTCAGCAGTTTGGCGAACAGAGTCGCAAACGATTGCTGGAGACACTGACCGACATCTACCGCAAGGAGGCGTGTTTATATCCGGGGATCGCCGCCCTGTTACGCACGCTGCTGGACAGATCCGATATTCGAGTGGGCTTGGTGACACGCAATGTAACGAATGAACCCGAACAAACACTGCGCTGCCTGTTCAATCGGCATGACATTGATATTGACGAGTTCGATTACTTCGCCTGCATCCCACTTAAAAAGGACAAAGCGGGCTATCTAAAACAGGCGAGACAGTCCTTTGCCATCAATCCCGCGCGTACATTTGCCTGCGGGGATGAGTATAGCGATTATCTGGCTGCCGTTGGTGCGGCAATGCACCCCTTTGTGGTGTCTTATGGTTTTGAGGACCATTCGCGTCTGAGCAAAAAGTTTGGCGTGCCGGAAGAAATTATTTCAAGCACTCCGGCTGAATTGATTGACCGCCTAGGACATGCACTGGATTTAAAGGGAACAAGGTAACTTAACAAAAAATTTCGGTTATTTTGAGAAATCAAATTACTATTTGAAAGGATTATCGTGGCTCATTACCTCACTCAGCCGGAAGAAATTGATCGTATTTTAAGTTCAATATGTCACGACGAAGTTGAGCTAACGAATCCTTATGGATATCAAACTGAGCAGAACAACCTGAATTCCTGGCAAGATAATTTCCCCCAACGCAGCGCAGAGATCGTCAGCAAGGATTTGAATGTCAACTGAACACGCAAACAACACCGCTGTGACGGTAGAATATCTGCTAAAAAACATTCCGGCAGTCAATGAGGACGCCAGCTGCATCAAGGTTTTGGAGTTATTTCACAGCGATAAAAAACTCTATGCACTCCCTGTCGTGAACGATAAGGACAGGCCCGTTGGTATTATTGTCCGGCAAAATCTTACCGAATTCTTCAGTAAACCCTACGTCAAAGAGCTAAAAGGCAAGAAACCCATTTCCACCTTGATGGATGAAAAGCCGATTATCGTCGACAGAAATACCAGCATTGATGATATCGCCCGCATCATTTTGGATGCCGGAATTGAGCACATGGTGAGTGGCTTTATCGTAACCCGTGAAAAAAAATATTTCGGCATGGCCAACGGCTATGACTTACTCAAGGAAATAACGCACCGCAGGCAAAAACATCTCTTTGGACTAGCGCATTTTGACCAACTGACAGGCCTGCCTAATCGAACGCTACTGCTGGATCGACTAAGTCAGGGGATTTCCGTCGCCAACCGGACTGAGCGAGCCATATCGTTGTTATTTATTGATTTGGATGGCTTCAAATACGTCAATGACAGCTATGGTCACGCCATCGGCGATTCCCTGTTGAAAGAAGTGGCAACAAGATTGCTCTCCTGCCTGAGAGAAGGGGATACCGCGGCGCGTATGGGAGGAGATGAATTCGTCGTGATTCTGCTTGAATCTAATATTGAGCGAGCTGTCAGTGTTGCGAACCGGATACTGAATATACTTCGCTCACACTATGAATTGGGTAAAAAAGATATCTCCTGTATTTCGGCCAGCATCGGTATCGCCGAACATCCTGATCATGCCGATGATGTGAATGCACTGTTAACCGCTGCTGACAAGGCGATGTATCAAGCGAAAAATAGCGGCAAGGATCAAATTTCCATTTATACGCCGCCCGATTAACAACTTATCGTAACCGCATCATTGTGTTCAGAAGAAATCGTATCGCCTTGCCTGCGGTGAGTAAGAAATTCAGCGCTAACGCGGGCTGGATAAAATCAAGACTGACCAGTCAGACAAGTTGAGCGCCGCTCATATTACAATAGCCTACGAAGATTCCGGCCATTAGAATTCGCCATTAAATCAATTAAGGTAATCAAAAAATGTTGTTTTTTGACTTGTTTCGTCATGACCCAGAGTTTATTGAAATTCAACAAGGTGGGGCACTGTTCAATGAAGGAGATCAAGGTCAGCAAATGTACGTGCTCATCGAAGGGAGAGCCCATATTTCAATCAAAGGCGTTCATTTCGAAGAGTGTAGAGCTGGAACTTTTGTGGGTGAAATGGCTGTTATTGATGGCTCACCACGTTATGCGACCGTCTCGGCTATTACCAATTGTAAGTTTGTCGTGATCGATGCTAAACGCTTTCATTACCTAGTTGATGAGTCACCCGGATTTGCAATCGATGTCATGAGAGTGATGGCGCAGCGCTTAAAAAATTGCGATCTGCGTATTATTGAGCAAGCACACTTGGGCTTGGGCGTTCAGGCCGCTCATTAAATCCGATACGTTTTAATTTTACAATGATTGATGCGGCGTGCAGCAAGCAGCGAAATATTAGGACTTGCTTAACAACCGAGGCTCGCAGCTAATCCACCCCTGCAGCCTTAAGCGCCCCGATCAGCCTGTTCGATTTAGACTGGAAATTTAGAGGATGCGACATATCCAGTACATTCGCATGCTGCCTGATGAAAGAGATGTCCGGCGGAAATACCCCATTTTTCACGGCAAGTACAATTTTATTAAACTCATCATCGGAATCAACCACCACGATGCGTCCCGCAAAACTGTTACTGATGCGCGCCAGATAGTCCTCGTAATGCGGGTATCCCCCCCACAGGTTCACCGCCAGAATACCGCTATCTGCTAAAGCGGCAAAGCAATCATCGTAAAAACGCTGGCTACTCAAGGCCGCAGGCAAACCCTCCATATCAAATCCATCGACAATCAACACCTCAGGCTGAAAGGTCGTATCCGCGACCCAGCGCGCCCCGTCATTCGCCAGCACACAAAATCGCGCATCATCCTCAGGAATAGCAAAGTCGTTGCGCAATGCGATCACGTCAGGACTGATTTCAATGACTTGGATTTCGGCAGAGGTCACATTTCGGTAGCAATATTTGGCAATAGAGCCGCCGCCCAGGCCTATCATCGCGATGCGTTCGGGCGCAGGATTGAGCAGCAGAAAACTCATCATCGCCCGGGTATACGAAATCACCAGTTCATCAGGCCGGTCGACATACATCTCGCTTTGCACCGACATGGCATCAAAATTAAGCGCAAGGACCCCGTCTCGCTCCGTCAAATAAGGCTTTGCCGCCCCCGCACAAAACCGGTCGAACTCGCGGCAAACGGTACGTGCAATATTTTTTACATGTTTATTTTTAAACTTCATGCCCGCACAGCTTAAAACTTGCGGCGTGCAGGCATAGGCTTGCGGCGCAATGGACGCTTGGCATCGACAACGGGCTTGGGCTTTGGAACCAGCAGATTTTTTCCTGTCAGCGCTTTAGACGCCTCATGTTCATGCATGGCAGCAGCCATCTGCTCATCTGTCAGCTGAATAACAGGATGATCGCTCTTCAGCTTGTATGCAGAAATGGCCGCTTTGAGGCCGTGCAGTCGCTCCTCGTTATCGGCTTTTTTACGCCCGGTTGACATCAGCGTCAGCCCGACCGGTGTCAGCGTATAGCCGTTATCCACCTGCACGATCAGACCATGCGAGGAAAGGTTTTTAAATCCCGCGGTCAATTCCGACTTTAAAGAAACAGAGCCGTGTATCAAATCGTTCGCAGCAATAATCTCTGCAAGTTCCGCCGGGCGTCTTTTTGAGGAGATCGCTATGGCAAGTAAAAGTAGTGCATCAACATCATGAACAGCGTACATCGAGTGACTTTCAAATAGTAAATTTTGGGAAAAAAAACAGGCCGCCGACAGTGTAATGGTTTATACCGAAAAACCAAAGAATTGAAACATACCGGAACGAATGGATGTGTAAAGAGTTCAATCATGCGGTGTTATGCACTCACGCTGACATGCTCAACCATATCGTCCTCGCGCAAATTTCGACAACGGCGGTGCACCCCGGAGCGAAAATCGACCAGCACGGGTTTGTGCAAAATCCGCTGACAAATTTTTCGCCTGTCGCCGGCGAGCGCTAGTCTGCCGTTCGCTTGAACCTCTGCGGTTCGTGTTTCGATTGACTTCGGAGTCACCTCAACAAAATGATTAGGGTATCGCTGCTGACGACCTAGTCTGACGTCTGCGGCCTCTTGCAAGCTCCGCTCGCCACTAAAGCGCAATTCACGCGGCAAATTCGACAAATAAGACATAGCTCCTCCTTAACAATACTCCTGATTGTTATCGGCTGAACCTGCTAAAAATGAAGTAGCAAAACCACGCGTATTGAATTGAGCGCCTCAAAGATTGTCTTTCGCCGCCTCCTGGGCATCTAATTTCGCAATAAAACTCGCCAGTTCCGGGGGCAGCGGCGCACTGATGTGCATAGGCTCCCCGGTCAGCGGATGCGAAAACGAAATGCTGTGCGCATGCAAAAACATGCGTTTTAGGCCCTGCTTCATTAGCTCGCGGTTGCGCGCGAAATCACCGTATTTATCGTCTCCTGCGATCGGAAACCCCAAATGCGACAGATGCACGCGAATCTGGTGGGTACGACCCGTCTTTAACTGCGCTTCTAACAGACTGTATCCCGGCCAGTTTTTTTGCAGGGAAAAAATGGTGTGCGATGCTTGTCCGCCCTCACGCACCATGACGCGCTTCTCCCCCTGAGGGGTATCGAACTTGAACAACGGCAATTTGACATGCTGACGGGCGTTATTCCACTGTCCCAGCACCAGCGTCAAATAACGCTTGTCGCTCACCCCTTCGCGCATAATTTCGTGCATCGCCGTCAAGGCTGAGCGTTTTTTCGCCAGCAGCAGGACGCCCGAGGTCTCCCGATCCAGACGGTGCACCAGTTCGAGAAATTTGGCCTGAGGGCGCGCACGGCGCATCTGTTCGATCACGCCGAAACTCACGCCACTGCCACCGTGTACGGCAAGCCCTGAGGGCTTATTGATGATCACCAGTGCATCGTCCTCATAAATGACCGGCAATTCCAGCGCAGGAATATAGACTTCATCGACTTCCTGTTTTTGCGCGACGCGCACTGGAGGAATGCGCAACAAGTCGCCCAGTTTGAGGCGATACGTCTGATCCACGCGTTTCTTGTTCACACGAACTTCACCGCGCAAAATGCGATAGACGTGGCTTTTCGGTACACCTTTTAAGTGACGAAACAGGAAGTTATCGATGCGCTGCTCTTCGCCGCTTTCGTCGATCGTGAGGAATGTGACAGATTCTTTGCTTAAACTATTCATTATGCTTATACTTCGCCGTTCGCGCGTTTTGGATCGGGTAAGTTTGGGATACATTCCCGCCGATAATTCCTGAATTTTTCCTGCGAAAAATATCAGATTGTTGGTACAGGCGCCCTGCGCCCCCCGCCAACCGCAACCCGGTTAATATCGCTCACCGGAACCAGCAGCGATAGTAATTGATTTACGCGCTCAAAGCACCTGTGAATTCCGCAACGGGGCAGACGAGTTGTAATACGTAGCTGGTTGAGCCAGATTTTGCAAGTGCCGCATGCCGCACTGCAACAGTCCAGGAATCCTCCCCAACGCGTTACAGCGAATGCCACGCGGCCCAAAACATTTTTGACCAAACTATTACAGAGAATCCATTTGACCCACCGTTTGTGTAACCAACGCCGTCAGCTGTTCCTCTCTCACGCTTAATTTGCGCGAGTTTGAGTCTTGCCCGTGTTCGAGCGCGGGAGAAAAATAAAAATGAAACGCATGTTATTCAATGCGACACAACCGGAAGAACTCCGTGTCGCCATTGTGGACGGTCAAAAGTTAATTGACCTCGACATTGAAATCGCCGGCAAAGAACAACGCAAGAGCAACATCTATCAAGCTGTTATCACCCGCATTGAGCCCAGTTTAGAGGCTTGCTTCGTCGAGTACGGCGGCAACCGTCACGGCTTTTTGCCTTTCAAAGAAGTCGCACCTCAATTCCACCAACCCGGATGCGGCCCCCGCCCTTCCATCAAGGAAGCGCTGCGCGAAGGCCAGGAATTACTGGTTCAGATTGAAAAAGATGAGCGCGGCAATAAGGGTGCAGCCCTGACCACCTACATCAGCTTGGCGGGTCGTTACATCGTTTTGATGCCTAACAATCCTAATGGCGGCGGCGTATCGCGCCGTATTGAAGGCGACGAGCGCGCCGAATTGCGTGAAGTGCTATCCAATCTGGAAGTACCGGATGGCATGAGCATCATCGCGCGCACCGCCGGCATCGGTCGCAACGAAGAAGAGCTGCAGTGGGACTTAAACTACTTAAATCAGCTGTGGACCGCGATTGCCGATGCGGCAAAATCTGAAAAAGCACCGTCACTGATTTATCTGGAAAGTTCTTTAGTCGTGCGCGCCATCCGCGACTACTTCAATCCGGAAATCGGCGAAATCCTGATCGACACCGACGAAGTGTATCAACAGGCACATGCCTTCATGAGCACCGTAATGCCGGACAACGTCAATCGCATCAAGCGCTATGTGGATGACGTGCCGCTGTTTTCACGCTTCCAGATCGAACATCAGATCGAGTCCGCCCATTCTCGCGAAGTGCGTCTACCCTCGGGCGGCGCGATCGTGATCGATCACACCGAAGCGCTCACCGCCATCGACATCAACTCCGCACGCGCAACCAAAGGGTCGGACATTGAAGCGACTGCGTTCAATACCAATCTGGAAGCGGCCGAAGAAATCGCCCGCCAGATGCGCCTGCGCGATTTGGGCGGTCTGATCGTGATCGACTTTATCGACATGGAAAACAGCAAGAATCAGCGCGACGTGGAAAACCGCCTGCGTGACTCGCTGCGCTTTGACCGTGCCCGCGTGCAGACAGCAAAAATCTCGCGCTTCGGCCTGCTGGAATTATCCCGTCAGCGCCTGCAACCCTCGCTTGGCGAGAGTAACTACATCACCTGTCCGCGTTGCAGCGGCATCGGCCATATCCGCGGCACCGAATCCTCCGCCTTGCACATCCTGCGCATCATTCAGGAAGAGGCGATGAAGGACAGCAGCGCGGCCATTCACGCTCAGGTACCGGTCGATGTGGCAACCTTCCTGCTCAATGAGAAGCGCGGCGACCTGCACCGCATCGAATCGCGCCTGCGCGTGCCGATCACGCTGATCCCGAATCCACACTTAGAAACGCCAAACTACACCATCAACCGTCTGCGTCAGGACGAATTGACGGGGGACGCGCAGCCTAGCTATACACTGGTCGAAAAACCGGAAGAAAACAAAGCTGATCAAGAACCGCAAAAAGGGGTACGCGTACAGGCCGCTGTCAAAGGCATCACGCCCGTCGCACCGGCGCCGACCGCACCTGTAAAAACGGAACCTGCAGCGACTCCCGGCCTGCTCAGCCAAATCGGCGGCTGGTTCAAATCACTGGTTGCAGCAGAACCTGAAAAAGAAACGCCAGCGGTGAGCCGTCCTCCGCGCGGCCGCAATGATAGACCTGAACGCTCTGAGCGCGGTGATCGCCCGGATCGCAACGAAGGCCGCAAGCGTCGCGACCGCAATCCTGAACGCAACGCAGCTCAGGCGATTGAAAAGTCGGCGGAAAAGTCGACAGAAAAATCGACGGTAACGGCGGAAGTCAGACAGCCTAGACCTCCGCGTCCACCACGTCCGCCCAAAGTTGCGAATGAACAGCGCCCAACAGAAGAAAAGCCGGTCATCGAATCCATCGCAGCTGAGGGTGAAACAGAAGCTGAGAAGACTGAGAAGAGCAGCGCCCGTCGCAGAGGACGTCGTGGCGGTCGTCGCGAACGTGAAAAACGTGAAGTGACACCCGGGTCTGAAAACGCGGGTGCTGCTGATAATCAGGAAAGCGCATCGACAGCCGTTCAGCCGCAGACCAAAGTCAAACCGACGGAATACATCGCGATGCCAAGCAATATGGCGGTCGCACCCGTCGCAACACCTGTCGTGACGGAAACAGTTGCAGCGTCTGTTGTAGCTGAAGTGGTTGCGCCAGTCGTAGCTGAAGCGGTTGCCGCACCTGTTGCAGCTGAAATGGTTGCGGCCCCCGTCGTCAATGTTGCCGTTGAAACCAAATCAGCAGGTCTGGTACAAATTGAAACCGCACCGAACAAGGTTTCAACTGAGACGCCCGTCGAACGTCCCCAGCCGGTAATTCGTCGCCGTGCTCGCCCGCTTGAAGTTTACGTTGAGAACGAACCACTGGTTCAAATCGAAACGCAAAACCCCAAGTCCTAAGCCGCACCCGTCAATAAAAAAGCCTCGCAATTGCGAGGCTTTTTTATTTTCAACGACAAAATCTAGGTCAGCTCATTCGATCGGATGTGCTGCAACAAGCCTTGTGCAGCATCCTCCACCATATCCAACACACACTCAAACCCCTGCGTGCCGCCGTAATAAGGATCAGGCACTTCACGTTCGCTGTGATAACGCGAAAATTCCAGGAACAAACCGACCTGTTTCTTGCATCCGCGCGGCGCCAGATAGTGCAGTATGGCAAGATTGGCTTTATCCATCGCCAGCACGTAATCAAAGCGCTCAAAATCAAGCGTTTCAACCTGCCGCCCGCGCAGTCCGCTCATGTCGTAGCCGCGCTGCTCTGCTGCCTGCTGTGAACGCTGATCGGGCGCATGACCGATATGGTAATCGTGCGTTCCTGCCGAATCGATCAGAATTGATTCCGACAGCCCGGCACTCTCAACGTAATGACGAAATACCGCCTCCGCGGTCGGAGATCGACAGATATTGCCCATGCAGACAAATAAAACGGATACTTGCTTGTTCATTTTTTCACGCTCAATTCTGACTCATAAAAAAACCGGCACAGGGCCGGCTTTTTTAATGTAAAAAATTAATTACAGACGGCCGATTTTCGGCAACTCACCCACCAGCGGCGCGACATAGTCGAGCCACGCCTGCGTCACGTCGTTGCCCGCAGCGTTGATGTACTCATCCTTCATTTCGGTCGCTTCACGCGCAACAGAGGACAGCGGCGTAATAAAGCATTCGCTCTGATACGGCACGCTCGACAAACGGCGTATCGACACGGAACCTGGAGCCCCCGTTGTCGCCGCATGGTTCACCGCGAAATCGCCGACCTGACGCGCCTCCTTAGCATCAATCGGTGAAATAATCGTCGGGAAAGAACGCTGTAAATACCCGAAGGTATCGGCACGTACGCGCACTTTTTCGCCCGGGAAAGCGGCTTTTACCAGGGCTGCCAGCGTATCGCCCAGTGCACCGCTGCCGGAGAGCTGGATATTGCCATGTGAATCGCGTTCGCCGCTCGTTGAAATCGGATTGCCATCCTTATCGGTGATCCCTTCGGACACCGCAATCACGCAACGGCCATATTTAGCCACCGCATCGCGCACGTCCTGCTGGAAGGATGCCACATTAAACACGCGTTCCGGCAGATAGATCAGATGCGGGCCATCGGTTTCAGACTGGCGCGCGAGCGCGGCGGCGGCGGTCAAGAATCCGGCGCTACGCCCCATCACCACGTTAACCTTGATACCGGGCAAGGCATTGTTGTCACGATCGTCACCCATGAAGGCCAGCGCAACAAAGCGCGCAGCTGACGCAAATCCCGGACAGTGATCGGTGACTTTCAGATCGTTATCGATAGTCTTGGGGATATGCACGGTACAAAAATCGTAATTCGCCTCTTTTGCCATCTCGGCGATGATATGGGCTGTCTCAGCCGAATCATTGCCGCCCACATAGAAAAAGTAACGCACGTCATGTTTTTTGAACACTTCAAAGACCTTTTCGCATTCGGCACGACCGGGTTTCAAGCGCACCGAACCCAATGCAGCCGCAGGCGTTGCCGCAACCAACTCTAATTGCTCAACGCTTTGCGTGGTCAGATCGATAAAATCTTCCTTCATGATACCGGCGATGCCATGGTGCGCACCGAGAATACCGGTAATACAAGCATGTTTTCGTGCCGCCAGAATCGCGCCTACCAGTGACTGATTGATCACTGCCGTAGGACCGCCTGATTGACCGATAACCATCTTGCCGATAAGTTGCTTAGCCATAACATCGTCTCCTTAGAATAATAGTGCCTGCATTTTAACCGAATACGACACGACTGCGCCGCATCGCTTATAATTGTGTCGTCTTTTCATTACAACTTACACCAAGGAGATGCCATGAGCTTGCTGAACGTCCGCCCCGGAAACAAATTACCCCACGAATGCAATGTCATCATTGAAATCCCGAAACACGCAGACCCTGTCAAATATGAAGTAGATAAGGCATCCGGCGTGCTGGTCGTCGATCGTTTCATCGGCTCCTTGATGCGCTATCCCTGTAACTACGGCTTCATCCCTGAAACCATCGCAGACGATGGCGATCCGGTCGATGTGCTGGTCATCACCCCGTTCCCTATCGTCCACGGCGCCATCATCCCCTGCCGCCCTGTTGGCGTATTGATGATGAGCGACGAAGGCGGCGACGATGCAAAGATTATCGCCGTCCCGACCGACAAACTGACTCCGCTGTATCACGAAATCAAGACCTACGAAGATCTGCCTAAGATCACGCTCGAACAGATCAAACACTTCTTCGAACTGTACAAGGCGCTCGAACCCGGCAAATGGGTCAAAATCCGCGGCTGGGAAGGCGTTGATGCCGCACACAATGAAATTTTGAACGGCTTGGCAGCCTACAAAAAAGAAGTTGCGGGCAAATAATGACAGCACAAATCATTGACGGCAAGGCCATTGCAGCTCAGGTGCGTGCCGAGTGGAAAGTCCGTGCGGACACCTTGATCGCACGCGGCATCACGCCCGGCATGGCGGTGATCATCGTAGGAAATGACCCGGCCTCCAAGGTATATGTCGCCAACAAAGTACGCGCCTGTGCAGAACTGGGACTTTATTCGATACACGTCGAACTGCCGGCCGACACGACCGAAGCAGCACTGCTTACCGAGGTCGAGAAGTTAAATCGCGATCCGCTGATACACGGCATTCTGGTGCAACTGCCGCTGCCTAAGCATCTGGATGCGCATAAAGTCATCGAAGCGATCAATCCCGACAAGGATGTAGACGGTTTCCATGAGAAAAATGTCGGCGCACTGGTGACCGGCGAGACGCCCTTCCCTTCCTGCACGCCTTATGGCGTAATGGTAATGTTGGAAAAAACCGGTATCAGTATCGAGGGCAAGCACGCGGTGATCGTCGGGCGCAGCAATATCGTCGGCAAGCCGATGGCGCTGCTATTGCTGCATAAAAATGCGACTGTCACCATCTGTACCTCAAAAACAGTTGATCTGGCCAAGCACACCCGGGATGCGGACATTCTGGTCGCTGCCGTCGGTCGCCCCAACTTCATCACAGGCGATATGGTAAAGCCGGGCGCTGTCGTCATTGACGTGGGCATCAACCGCAACGCCGAGGGTAAATTATGCGGCGACGTGGATTTTGCCAGCGTAAAACCCGTGGCAGGCTACATCACCCCGGTACCCGGCGGCGTGGGTCCGATGACCATCACGATGCTAGTTGCCAATACGGTTAGAGCTGCAGAAAGACTGTCGGCAGTGAGCAAGTAATGTTAAGAAATAATAAAGTTCTTTCCTAAGTAATAAAGTTCTTTCCTGGATAATAAAGTTCTTTCCTGAAAATAACTGATTATCAATTTAGACAGCCCGCCTTCGGACTTCTCCATTGTTAGTATGTAATTTTGACGATGAATGTTAGTGTGGCACGCTGAACTTTGTAGGACGTAAACTGATATATAAATACATCGGAATGCATATAGACTCAAAAAGGCCAATTACGTATTGGCCTTTTTTTCAGTTAATTTGGAGTGGTTTGTAGCGGGCGAAAGATACCGGCGACGATTTTCTTTCTAACATTCCAGCCTATTTTGAAAGCATTTCGACTCCGGCAGGTTTGGCACCCTTGACGCAGGTCGGCTAATGGGTACCCCGTTAGCATTTTCATCTAATTAGAGTTAGCCAGGCACCGTTCGGGTCATACGTATTAAGCTGTGCGTTGAGAGCAGCAAGTTCTTGTTCGTACTTGATCCTTTGGTCATCATTTACGACACCATTAAGAATTCCATCTATTGCATCACGACGCATTGCTAAATATATCTGTGATTTATTTCCGATATTTTCCAAGATAGACAACGCTCGCGGGAAGTGTTTGCGCTCAATTTCAATTCTGCACTCAAGACCAGCTCGAATGTCTGGTCGCTGATTGGAGTATATACGTGATAAGCGACTTAAAGTGTTCTCTGCTTCGGAATATTGTCCAGTGCGGGTGTAACAATTTATTAATTGCGCCAACATTCCAAACTTTGGTTTTTTATTTTCAGAATC
The DNA here is from genome assembly GCF_000145255.1 of Gallionella capsiferriformans ES-2. Classification (NCBI taxonomy): domain Bacteria; kingdom Pseudomonadati; phylum Pseudomonadota; class Betaproteobacteria; order Nitrosomonadales; family Gallionellaceae; genus Gallionella; species Gallionella capsiferriformans. The sequence continues at coordinate 1,337,297 of NC_014394.1, read as the reverse complement.
CGCCAAATTTACAGAATCTATAGCGGCATTGAGCGCATTTTTTAGTGTGCCAAAGCTAAGCTCTATTGTTGATAATCTGTGTTTTACGAACGAAGGCGTATCGAACGCGGATAGTCTCTCAAGTAAAGTTCGAGCTGTCTGTTCATCTCCCTCTCGGACGGCGATTTGAATAGCAATATCTAGTACAAATCGGTTGTCACTATTCCTTGATAGAGCTTCATGCACATAACGCTTAGCCTCAGGAAGTTGATCGTTATGGAAATAGCAGCTTGCGATCTCTCGCTTAAGGGCTGCGCCTGTCCGACCCAGCTTTTCCGCCTTAAGAAAGTTATCAATGGCAGTAACAAAATTTCCTTTTTTTCGATTAAGAAAACCTGTTAGAAAATATATATCCCTGCTTTGGGAAAACTTTTCAAGATTTCTTATCTCGGTCTCTGCAGCCTGCCATTCTTCTTCTTGGACAAGACTGCGAATAAGGTAGTCATGGGCAGTAAAACTCTGTGCATCTTCATTAATGGCTAGCTTTGCAACTGCTATGCACGGCTTATATTCTCCAGCATGGTAATAATCTTCGACTAGTTTGATTAAATCATTTGTCATATGAAAGGCTGCGCCATCTTTGGCATTGCTTCGGATCGATGCCTTAAAGAAAAGCCTATACAAATCCAATCTAGGCAATTCCTGACTTTCATCTGACAATAGTGCCTTTAGTGATTCATAGACCTTTTTGTGGTCAACCTCAAAAGCTCTAAACTCGCTTGACACTGCATCAACAATTGGCCCGGCAATTGAGTAAAGACCAGTCTCATTTGGAATGACAAGTGAGTGGTCCACCAGTTGCATTATGTCTCCAGCAAGTTCTGAAGGACTGCGATTCTGCGTGTCTACCAAAATTTGCATTGGTATGGGGCTATATTGAGCCAGCATTACAAGTATGGATTTTTGGTGCTCAGTGAGCAGACGACTAGCTAAATATTTAACGAAGATTGTTGCTTTGAACTGTACAAGTCTATGCTTGTCTGCAAGAACGGCATTAATCCCATAAGCCTTTACAAGTTCAATCGCATAATATGCGGAGGGCGGGTAGCCGTTTACGTATTCGGCCAGCTCAGATATTTGTGGCGGTGTTAAAGATTGTGAGGCTGAGATTTGACCAATGAGCCTCTTTACATCATCAATTTCTAACGGTTTAAGTTGAAGGGATGGTAGAGTATCGACGGGCTTTCTTGTTGAAACTAAAAATGTATATAGGTCGTCTTGCCCTTTAATGGCGTCGATTATCGTCTTTGCTGTTTCGGTAAAATAACCTTCTTGCGTAAATACCCCACCGTCATCAATAAGAACCGGTATTTCCTTATTCGAAACCGCAACTCTCAAGTCAGATAACAATCTATTTACTAGTTGATCTTTAGATTCGGACCTAATGCGTGACACTATATTGTCAAAGCCCGCCTTGGTTGCGAAAGGTTCAAGAATATTTGCCGCTTTTATTGCGATATCTTGAAGCTTGTCACTTTCGCCTATCTGAATCGTGATTGCCCGATTAAACGAAAGCATCAATTGTGCTGCTTTTTTTATAAAAGTCTTTCTGCCAATACTAGGTAAACCATAAATGGCTAATACTCGCGGAGCTGGCTCGGCTATCGGGCGCATCAACTTTTGCAAACGACCAAGGTCTTCTGTGCGACCTTCAAAGTATGGATGTTGCTCAACTCTAAGCATCTCTTCTAGGTGCTGCCTGATCTCACGAGCGACTATCTTGGCAACATTCACTCTTGAAACCTTTGCTCTCTTTAGCCAAGGCGGGAGGTCATCGTGAGATATGGATGTGTCAGTTATGAACACCAGTGTTTGTGAAAGTCGACCTTCAAGTCGACGATACCACGCTTCTTCGATTTCAAAATCTACCCAGATGCTTTTCAATGAGGCCGTACTGGCGAACAAAACAAAAATTGAAGAATCGTCCAAGTGTTTTTCAATTGATTGTTTGAATGACTCGCCAGTATCAAAAACTTGCTCATCAAATAAGCAAAATTGCCGCCCCAAATCGAGGGCAACTGCACGAACAAACTCTTTGTCTAGGAATGAGTGGGAAAGAAAGGCTCTTTTCATGGTGGATCCTTAAGTTTCAACTAAATCAGCAGAAATATTTAACTTCAAAATATTAGTTGGTGCAATATACCGAAAAGCCGATTATGAGGGTGTAAATAGTTTTGTGTAAACGGTCATTTGGCAGGAAACTGCCAGCATAAAGGAGCAACAATGACCGAACCGAAACGTAACAAACGAGTTAAACCCGATCTTGAACTATTAAAACTGGCCGATGCGCTTCTGGCCAACTACCAGAAACCCGAAGACCTGATTGGTGAGAATGGCCTGCTCAAGCAGTTGACCAAGATGCTGGTTGAGCGGGCACTCGAAACCGAGATGACCGAACACCTCGGCCATGGTAGGAGCGGCGCTGTTAGCAACAGCACCGGCAACACCCGCAACGGTCACAGTGCCAAGACCTTGCAGGGCGATTTTGGTGAATTGCCACTGGATATTCCCCGCGACCGCCAAGGCGCATTCGAGCCGCAACTGGTTGCCAAGCATCAGACCCGATGGTCAGGTTTTGACGACAAGATCATCTCGCTGTACGCCCGAGGCCTGAGCGTGCGTGAGATCCAGGGTCACCTGAAAGAGATGTATGGCACCGAGGTATCACCAAGCCTCATCTCGGCGGTCACGGACGCCGTGAGCGAGGATTTGAAGGTCTGGCAGGCACGCCCGCTCGATCCGCTGTACCCGATTCTTTATCTGGACTGCATCCACGTCAAAGTGCGTGACGCCGGTGCGGTGCGGACCAAAGCAGTGTATTTGGCGATCGGTGTGAACATGGATGGGCACAAGGAAGTATTGGGGCTGTGGATCGCCCAAACCGAGGGTGCCAAGTTCTGGCTGCAGGTGGTCACTGAACTGAAGACGCGGGGCGTGCAAGACATTTTTATTGCCTGTGTCGATGGACTCAAAGGCTTCCCGGAAGCCATCGAGGCAGTCTATCCGAAAGCGGCGGTGCAACTGTGCATCGTGCACATGGTCCGCAACAGCCTGAACTTTGTGCCGTGGAAAATGCAGAAGGAAGTCGCCGCTGATCTGAAGTTGATTTACACCTCGTCGACCGTCGAACTCGCCGAACAAATGCTGACCGACTTCGAGAAAAAATGGGACAAGGATTACCAGTCTATTGGGCTGAGCTGGCGGCGGAACTGGGCACGGATCATCCCATTTTTTGACTATCCGCCTGAAATCAGAAAAGTAATCTATACGACAAACGCTATCGAATCGATTAACATGAGCCTGCGCAAAGTCATCAAAACTCGCAGTTCATTCCCGACCGACGAGGCTGTGACCAAGCTGTTTTACCTGGCGCTGAGAAACATCAGCAAGAAGTGGACAATGCCAATCCGGGACTGGAAAGCCGCTCTGAACCGCTTCTCCATCCAGTTTGAAGAACGGATTTTATCGAGTAATTGAAAACCCGTTTACACAAAATTCAGGACACCCCCCCGATTATCGTTTCCAATAGATATTCACTCCCCAACCACACTTCCGAAGTCAACGCTCTTTGTAGAGTAGGCAGTGTCACTTCCAGCCAAGCCATCGCACACTTTTCCTTCTCGCGCCACAACTCATCACCCAGTCCCTTCATCATCATCCGAATCGGAAAGATGCCCTTGACCATGCCATGCGACTTTGTTGCCTCCTTCCGCTGCCACGTATGCCTTCAGCCTCCCGCCATACGTGTGGTGAGAGGCGTTGTGAGCAGTTCTGCAAGTGAGTGAACTGTCATGAGCGCGGTGATGTATGTCAATACGCCGCTAACCCATGGAGCATGGCTAAATTATGTGTATTTTATGAATGGCACTTTGATGCACATAGCGACCTTCCCCTTAATCCTTGGATATTCTACACCCCTTGACCACATTTTCTATTTTGCCATCATAGGCATTTCGCTCTTCAATTCTTTATTTCACAAACTGTGGCATCATATTTCAAGGTGGGTCAACATTGGATTGCATAAATCAACATAATTCCAAAATACAGGCCTAACTACACTTCCTCAAAATTTACTTAGCCCAAAATTATCAATACAGTGCGATTATTACTTGCAAAATAACTCTAGCCAGCTAGAATACAGATATGAGTCAATATTTTTCATTATCAGAAACACAACAAGAACTGACCGCCATCCTACGTGGTGATTCCCGCACTTGGGCTGAAACTGCCCTCTTGTTGGATTCAGTAGAATTGCATGAAATATGGCGCGAGGACTCCGGATCGTTCACTGAATGGCTAAACCAGTGTGCAGCGCAACTAAAAAAGACAAAAAGTATTTTATGGCGCTACCTTACTGCAGGGCGCTACTACTCTGGTTTGCAGAAAAAAATGTTGGCACTCAATATTCAGTTACCTGATTTGAAAAATCTGCCCGATCAAATAAGTCCTGAGAATCTTGAGCTATTATCCAAAATTGAAAGAGTTGCGCCATATGAGATGGTACAAAATCTTTCTAAACGCGTAGTTTCAGGAGAAGCTACACGAGCGGAACTACGCGCCGCATGGACAATATTTAGACCCGTACTTGCTGGGCAAACAGCAAGAGGAAAACGGGATGCGCCCAAGTATGATTCCACAGTCCATTCCCAACGTCACACTTTAATGGAGGCGGAAATTTTTAGTGCGCTTTCCAATAAACGCGGAGATTTGATCCATTCCGGCACTAATGACTTCTATAAGGTTTTTACTCATTTTGAGCCGACCTTAAGAGGAAGCGGAAATAAGTTCGTTATGTTTGATGCAGTTGTTGCCACAGGTCATAAGCTAAAATCTCAACTTACATTACATGGCATAGTGGTCATTGGCACCCCCATGTATTCTCAAACTTGCGAAACGTTAGAAACACTCATGCAATATTGTGACTTTATGTGGGTTGTAACGCGTGATACGCTTTTAAATGAAGTTATCGCAAACATCCCTAAAGGAATAGGTGTTTCAGTCATACACAATTCGGCGTACCTCCAAGTAGTCTGCCCACCCAGCAGAAGTATCAATAGCGGGATTAAATGCTGCGAGCTTTACAAAAGTCTTTTATTAAAAGCATTGAATGAATGAATTTATTTTCTTTAACCGGCTTACTCTAGCCAGCTAGTCTACAAAAACAGGGAAGCATACGTGAAAATTACTGCCCTTCGGCTTTCTCATTTCAGCTTGATGATTCAGCCAGATTAGACGGGCTATACATAATTTATAGGGAAATACCTTTTCATGGCAAAGCGAAGATACGGCATTGATGAAGACAAAATTATCCGCTTTACAAAGGAAGGTCGCGGGCAAGGCTGCGGCCCGGAATACCGCCCATGGTTGACTGTTCAGGACGTATCCTCGCGCGGCAGATCTAGTCGTATTCATGGTGTTAAGACTGGACGAGAGCATCACTTGCTGTCGGATATGGAAACGGCAACGTTCTTGTTGCTTGACTGGTCGAACGCCGTCACAGACATCCGCGAACAGTTTCCACTGGAGAGAGATGTAACCCGGCGAATCGCGACAGAGATGGGAGTGCGTCATCCGATCGACTCGCAGAGTCAAACCGACGTTGTGATGACTACCGATTTTCTGGTTAATTTCCAAACAAGTAATGGCGCCTTACTGTTAGCGCGATCAGTAAAGCCATACGGGGAACTGGACAATGACCGCACTCTGGAAAAACAGGAAATAGAACGCCGCTACTGGGAAATTAAAAAAGTCGACTGGGGTTTGATCACTGAGAAAGACCTTCCGGCTCAACGCATCAAAAATCTTCACTGGCTACACGAGATGAATTCACTGGAGCATATGGTGGTTCCATACCCTGGATATTGGGAGGATCGGTGTACACGATTCGCCGCCTGCTGCAAGCAGGCTGGCGACATGACGATTAAACAATTCATTCATCAATTGGAAGGGACACAGGGGTTTTCAGTTGGAGAAGGGTTGATGGTGCTACGGCATTTAGTCGCAATCAAACATATCGTGATGAATCTCGATGCAAAATTCGACATGAACGCACCGCTCAACGTGCTCGACATAGTTACTTCGGCGGGTGTCGCTGATTCAGCTAGGAGGTTCGCCTAATGCTATTACAAAACGACATTCTGGATTACGCGGAGCCTGAAGCGAAGACAATCAGGATTTTATGGATACACCCAGAGATGCCTGTGGCATTCGTAATTGATGTGAATGCGAAGTATGCCGTACCAGAACTCATCCAGCAACAGGCGCTCGAAAGCGACCTTAATTCTGGCAGAGCCAGGGTATTTACTGCAGATCCTTATTTGTTAGTACTCGAAGAAAGTGCCATTCCGGAAAATCGTAAGCAAAGACGTGACCTTGCATGGAAAGCAATTGCTGACTTGGTTCGTGCCGAGCCGAGCATTTACTCCGCAACATATCGAGCAAAGCAGGTTGCTAAATGCGTCGCAGCGGGCTTGGCAACAAGACCGACTCTATATCTGTACCTGCGCCGATACTGGCAGCGGGGCCAGACACCTAATGCGCTGTTGCCGGACTATGCCAACTCTGGCGGCAAGGGTAAATCCCACCAATCCAAATCTGATGTAAAACGTGGACGTCCGCGCAAATTTGGCGATCAAATAGGTCTCAACATCACCGAAGAAATCCGAAAGGTGTTTCGTGTCGCTGTGGCACGCTATTACACAATAAATGCCAAATTTACCCTGCGAGGCTCGTACGATCAGATGATCAAGGAGTTCTTTTGTGAACGTTCAATAAACCCTGAAACCCTGTGTGTCACGCACAGCCCTAAGGCTAATATGGCTACGACAGGATTTCCAACATTCAACCAGTTCAATTACTGGCTGGAACAGGACAATGATCGTCTTGACATTAAACGCAAGCGACTGAAACCGAGAATCTACGACAAAGATCTGCGCGGTCTGCTGGGTACATCAACAGCGGAAGTATGGGGACCTGGCGCTCGGTATCAGATTGATGCAACGATTGCAGACGTGTACCTGGTTTCGCGAATGGATCGTCACAGAATCATTGGCAGACCAGTGTTGTATGTCGTCATCGACGTATTCAGCCGGATGATTACTGGCATTTACATCGGTCTGGAAGGACCGTCTTGGGTCGGCGCAATGATGGCACTAGCAAACACGGCGTCTGACAAACAAGCATTCTGTAAAAAATTCGGGCGCAGCATTGAACCCGATGAATGGCCGTGTCGCCATTTGCCAGCCAGCCTGTTAGGTGATCGTGGTGAAATCGAAAGCCGCATGATCGAAACACTGATCAACAACTTCAATGTCACTGTTGAAACGGCGGCGGCATTCCGGGCTGACTGGAAAGGTATCGTGGAGCAACGCTTTAAATTATTGCCCGCCAAGTTCAAACCCTATGTTCCAGGTTACATTGATGTTGATTTCCGTGCGCGTGGCGGCAAGGACTATCGGTTGGATGCCGTGCTTGATTTGGATCAGTTCACTCAAATCATCATCGAGGTCGTGCTGTATTACAACAACCACCACGAGCTAAAGCGCTATGACAAGGATCGCGATCTCGCCGCCGACAACATACCTGCCGTACCGATTGACTTGTGGGAATGGGGCATCGCCAATCGTAGCGGTAGCCTGCGCCAGTATCCGGAAAACTTGGTACGGTTTAGCCTTCTGCCGGTAGATGAGGCAACGGTTACGGTAAACGGTATCCGATTTCATGGTGATTTTTACACCTGCCAAAAAACGATTGAGGAGCGGTGGTTTGATCGCGCCCGTCAAAGAGGGAATTGGAAAGTGAAGATTTCCTACGATCCACGCAACATGGATGAAATCTATCTGCATGATAACCAAGTGTCGATGCAGTTTCAGACCTGCACAATGACAGAACGAAGCCGTGCGCACCAACAGATGTCGATTTGGGAAATAGCACAGCAGCAACAAGCCGAACAACAGGTGTCAGCTAAACGCCAGCCCCGGCAGCAACTTGCAGCAGTCGGCTTGTCCGCAGATATCGAAAATATTGTAGACGATGCGGTCAAGAAAAAAGGCGAGCCGAGCACCGCAAGTGCTGCCAGCCGCACTAAAAATATACATAAGCATCGTGCTGATGAGAAACAATCCAACCGTGGATCAGAAACATTCCGTTTCGATACTGATAAACCGGCACCAGCTAAGAGCGCCGATATTCTGTCGTTTCCCCGAGTAGTGACTGATGACTACAGCGAACCTGACATTATGGAAATAATGGGTGCTAAGGGGGATGACGATGCAAAGCGCTGATATTCCCGTGTTACGCGAATACCAAGACAATCCATTCATTGCCAAGTTACCGCCATTGTTATTGCAACGTGAAATGTTGATGGCACTTGCAAACCATCCAGAGTTCAATGAAAAGGAACGTACTTATCCAGCGCAGTTGCGCAAACACTGCATCATGCGATTGGGTCGATATTTCGAGCCACTAGAGCGACAACTTCAATTGGCTGAAAGGTTTGGCATGCTTTTGCGGCAAGGTTATGTCGGACGCAATCCACTAACTCACGATTACATTCGCCATTTGCAAAATGGTGCTGAGCGCATTGAAGCGAATTCGCTACACGTTGCGACGCTTCATCCTGTGGAGAACACTGCTGCCAGCTTCGCACTTGTAGGCTGTTCTGGTATTGGCAAGTCGAAGTCAATTGAGAAAGTCCTGCTTCAATATCCACAACGCATCCAACATTCTGCGCCTTTTACTCTGGTGCAGATCGTATGGCTAAAGCTCGACTGCCCACATCAGGGATCACCAAAACAGTTGTGCATCAACTTCTTTTCAGCCGTAGATCGGCTCGTCGGAACTAACTATTTCAACGCGTATGGTAGCCGGCGTGCCAGTGTAGACGAGATGATGGTACACATGGCGCATGTAGCCAACTTGCATGCACTTGGCGTGCTGGTAATTGATGAAATTCAGCACCTGAATAAAACCAAGATCGGGCCTGATGCGCTGCTGAATTTCTTAGTTACCCTGGTCAATACGATCAGTGTGCCGGTGATCCTCATCGGTACGCTTAGCGCGGTTCCAATGCTGCAGGAGAATTTCCGCCAAGCACGAAGAGCAAGCGGCCTAGGCTCATTGGTTTGGGATCGTATGCAGAAAAACAAAGCATGGGACTATTTTATCGAAAAACTATGGAAACATCAGTGGACTCGCGACCACACACCAATTAGTCAAGAAGTTCGTGATGTATTGTACGACGAAAGTCAAGGCATCTTGGATATTGTCGTCAAACTTTTCATGCTCGCTCAATTACGGGTAGTCGGTATAGGTGATGTGCGCGGCACACAGGAAATTCTGACACCACAACTTCTGCGCAAGGTTGCACGTGAAGACTTCCGTATCGTACGGCCAATGATTGACGCTCTTCGAATGAATGACAGCAATGCACTGCTAAAGTACGATGACCTGCTGCCCCTACAAGCGCATGTTGAGCAAATAATAGCAGATGCAATCCAATCGCAAGGCGCAGATGTTTTGCAACACTCCACTAAGGCGAATAAAGTACAGACACCTACACAAAATTCAGAGGATCTTGATCCAATCCTGGTGGCTTTACGCTCACTCAATGTCGCCGACGATGTTGCGAAAGTATTACTCAACGAAGCGCGGGCTCAACATTCCTCTGCCGATCCACTACTACTGATGGCAGCAATAGCGGAAAAGCTGGCTGCTAAGCCCATCAAAATAAAAAAACCTAAATCACCTAAAAAGGATGAGCTCCCAGCACAACCAGAGCATGACTTACGTCGCATAGTCACTCAAGGCAAACAAGCTGGACATTCTGGATACGAAGCGTTGCTTGTGGCTGGAATGGTCAAACCACCATTACTAGATATTGCGGCATAGGAATTAGTGATGTTGTCGTATTTTCCTGCTGTCTATCCTGGAGAGTTGTTATATAGCGTACTGGCACGCTATCACCGACACACGGGTTTGCCAGGATCAATGCACACGATGGAGACTCTTTTTGGCAAGCAGCAGGTAATTGCATCGATAGACCTACAGGGAAACCTCCAGGAATTGGCGGATCGTATTCCAACCGAACGAAACTTAACGGCTAATCATCTGATAGACACGCTAACGCTTTTTCCATATGTCGCTGCGTTCGAGCCACCATCGTTGCAAGCCAAGGTGCGGCAAGCAATGATGCGAGGAATAGTTAAAAACCTACACATTCGTTTGGGGTTAACTGCATCCAGAGTTGGGCGAATTGAGAGTTTTCGCTTCTGTTTGGAATGCACACAAAAAATGATCGCCAGCCACGGCGAAATGTATTGGCGCAGAGATCACCAATTGTCCAGCGTATTGGTTTGTCCAGAGCATGGATGCCTATTATTGGAAAGCAATCTTTCCTTCGTGCAGCACAGTCGGCATGAATTTATCGCGGCGACGCGCGCGAATTGTCCGCAACATGCGCGACCAGTTATCCCGATGGTGGATAATAAAACACTCTCTCACCTACAGAGTTTGGCGCGATTAAGCACCGAACTGCTAGAGAGTCCGCCGACGCCACGCACTTTCGCCGGTTGGACAGTTTTCTATCGTGACAGGATGATAGAAACTGGGTTGGCACTTTCCGATTGCCGAATGGACCAGCAGCGCTTCTCTCAAGAATTTAGGAATTTCTATGGACGCACTCTGGAGTTATTTAAAAATCTGTTGGATGGCAACGGATTTTCAGGGAACTGGCTCAAGATTATGGTGCGCAAGCATCGCAAGGCAAGCCACCCGATCTACCACCTGCTAGTGCAGAATTTTCTAGCACTACGCGAAAGGCATGTTTCTCGGTTTGGCACTGGGCCTTGGGCATGCCTTAACCCACTGGCTCAGCATCGAACCGCTACACCAATTAAAGAGGTTACAGAACATAACAATCACGGAAAAATTACTGGGGTGTTCACATGCAATTGTGGCTACGTTTATACACGCAGCTTCAATTCGGCAACAAGTGAAGTGGGTCCACCGCGTTTTCAGCAATACGGGCCACTGCTAAAACCAGCATTAAGAAAACTCATAGATGATGGCGTCAGCCGACGAAAAATTGGGCAGATTCTTCAACTCGACCCGAAGACAGTATTTCGCCTAACGCGCGCGTTGGATATTGAGAAACAATCCAAGCAGTGCAAGTCTCCATCAAAGGATGCCCCCCTAAAAATACCGGCGAAAAATACAAGTATTAAAAAACAATTAGCATCATCACCTGGAAAAAATATATCGGCTTCCTTCAGGCGTGATTGGGTTGAAGTAGACGAAGCCTGTATCGCCAAACTAAGCTCATTGCCAGCTCTTATTTATAAAGAATCCCCTCCTGTGCGCATAACGTTTGCAGAACTCAATCGCCGCATCGGAAAACGCGACTGGCTGCTCACGCACCAGCACCTTTTGCCCCAGACAAAAGCATTCCTTGATCGCACATTGGAAAATCTTGAGAACTTCCAGCTTCGTCGGATTCGCTGGGCGATTCAGGAACTAGAGTCAGCCGGCAGGCCTGTGAAAGCGTGGCAAGTATTGAGAAAAACAGGGCTACGCTCGACTGACTACCGTGAAAAAATCAATGTAGAGCTGGAATCAGCACCCGCCCTATGGCGCCATGCGGTATGAACACAGCAAGATTACTTGCTGCGGTGCTCAAATTAAACAGATTTATGTTATTGGCAGTGGAGACGAAATAATAATGTTTAAACCTATGTCGGACGAAATTGCTTTAGGACATGGTCACAGGATTGCAATATTCAATGGCCTTGGAAAATTTGACAAGCTAATAAAAAATTTGCGTACTAATCAGTTGCAGCAAGGAAAAAAAGTTCAGGACCTATCCACTCTGGATATCTTGGCCAAGGCAGCTAGAATTCCGACTCAAGACTATGCACTTAATCACTCGATGCTTCCAGTGATGCGAGTGGCCGCAAAATATGGAAATGAATTTGTACATGGCTCCCCTGAAGCTATGTCTATTAATCGGCGGCTAGGAATGCTCATCCCACGAAAATTCGCTTGTGTGTGTTTAAGCTGTATTCAAGAGGATTTTGATCAGCACGGCTTTAGTTATTTTAGGAGAAGCCATCATCTCAATGGAGTTGATTGGTGTCCAAATCATGGAGAAGTGTTAAATCGGGTTAATTCTGACAATCCATTTTCAAAACTGCCCCATTTTTGGCGTCAACAAAAAATGATTACACCCCTACCTTCCTTTTGTTTACATATCAATGAAACACCAGAATTCGTTCAAAAATATTCAGCTAATGCTATCGCGTTATTGAAACAAGCTAAACCACTGACGGTCGCTATCGTAAATGGCAGGATAAATTTACGAGTTAAAGCATTGTGTTTTCCTGTCGGAGAATATGGTCGGAAAATTCTGCTTTCTGACCATGTAATAAAAATGGCTCCAACTGACTGGTTCAACAACAGCGTCTATGCAAGTAGTAACCAGAAAAAGCATATAAATCAGAATTTTTTTTGTATCGATGGGATAGTAAAATCAATGGGGTATGTTGCTAGTTATGAGAGTTATTCATTGGTTTTGGCTGCAACGTACAATTCAACTGAAATCGCATTAGGTGCCTTTACCGCTCCGCCCATTGATCCAAGTAAAGAAAAGGCAAAGTATCCATCGCCAAAGCGCTTGGGCCAGAGCTTTTGGAATGGACATACTTTGTATTCCGCATACATTGAATGTCATGGAATTTATTCAGATGTTGCGGACAGATTTAATTTAGATCGAAAAAATACTCGCGAAAAAATGATAAGCATGGGGTTTCCAAGCTTGAAACATTACGAATCTAGTGCGTTGTTACACGCATTTAGGGATTTCAGCCAAGGTACAACTATTCTGGAGGCATGTTCACAACATGGCGTAATGGTTGCCGATCTTGAGGAGTTTTTAAGGATTTCATCATGTCGAATATCAAATGCAATAGATCATATCGAACAGCTAAAGCGCGCACATACATAATTCGGATACTTTTATTTTTCGTACCAACCAACCAACCAACAATCAATCGCTAATGCTACTCTGCACATAGCATAAACCGGTCAAACAGCGTACAACACCTTCCAGATTAAGGGTGGAAACAGCGTCCGATTGTTTCCACCTCAGCATGTATCTGGACGGTGACCTTATGACTGCAGCAATGCCCGACGCAGTGACGGCGATATCTGCCAAACCTGCGACTGACCCCCTATATATTTCGACATTTTGATGTGGTTGTTACTCTCCATGAGATTCAGCACAAAATCCACGAACCCGACCGGCCTGTCAATTCGAGACGCCAATTCTTCGTTCCGGCAGACGTTCTCGTTGACGAGTAGCGCAGCAATCCGGGCGACCACCTCGTTATAGTCTGGAACGTATGCCTCTGCAAACTGCTGAAAACCAAAATCCGTGAGCACAACGTGCGAGAGGGGCGCGCCAAGCACATAGGAGATTTTGATCAGATATTTCTGTCCGAGGATTTCCAGCGAATCAAGTAACTCCTGCTGAGGTACGTCCGAAAGTGCTGGCTCAGCACGGAGCTGATCAAACATCACCAGCCCATTGTTCTCCGTGATTTGTAGACGAGCGATCTCACGTAAGACCAAATCGTCGATGCGCGTCAAGCCAGAAATCAGGGGCTCCGCACCTGAAAATCGCGCGGGGGGATTACCGATAGGTGGCTTGTCGCTGACATCAAAAATCGCAGACAAGATGCGCTGCAGACTCTGACTGTAGTCGTCGAGGCAGTCCACTTTCTGCCAGACAGTAGATCGGAGGCTCTCTGGTACGTCACATTCGTCAATGACGACCGGGATCAGCTTTGTTCCACGACTGATCCGATTTACAACAGAAGCGTTCAGCTCCTCTCGTACCCACGACTTTTGAACGCTGGTGGTCGAGAGCACAATAATCACTGCGCTTGCCTCTTTCAGCCCCTCCTCGAATATCTTGTCCACCAAACTATCGCCCGGTTTCATCTCCCACTGGTCAAGCCAAACATCAACGCCGTTTTCCCGCAGCTGTCGCGCGAAATCCAGCACGAAGCGTTCTTTGTCTTCGCTTGCGTGGCTCAGAAATACTTTTGGTGAGGTCATGAGGACAGCTTAGTGACATCTACTAACTTGTACATGCTCACCAATTCATCTTGGATGGCGCGCATGATCGCTCGAACATCGCTCCATTGAGAAATCATGTCGTTTAGTTTCGGATATGCTTTTTGCCGCTCGAAAGGCGGTAGTGTCTTGTCACTGGTGCTCTCCCACCAGAACCGATAGTCGGCTTGCCAAGTCTCAAGAAATGGCCGGAGCACATCACGCATTGCGCGATGAATCAACGCACCCAGATGATTTTCTATACCCGCACCAGTACGAATTCCAAAAAGTTTTCTCGGCTTCACATAGGTCGAGCAGACTGGGAACTGGCGCATGATCTTTCTCGCCTCGCCGAAAAACGTGTGCAACGACGTAAGGCTTTCGGCATAGACCTCCCCTGAAAAATCCGTGCAGTCGCGATCTTTGGATTTTCCGGTAACTGCAATTCTCGTCGCCAGCTCGGTATACAGTTCCCACGCACATTGCCGGTCACTTTCCTCAAAATCGGCCCCCAGCTTGAGAAACCCAATATCTATCGAAAAGTTGCCCTTCTTCATTACGGCCATAGCTATCTCCTATCCGTTTCGCTGACGCATCGGTCGTGAGTTGTCGATCTGCCACTGCGGCTTCGCGATAGCGGTGTCGATCAATTGGGTCAATGATTGAGCCGTAAGTTCACTCCAGTGTGCCCAAGCCGCGTACCCGCTCTTGCAGTTATCAAGAAAGCGATCCGGCACAACGATCTCGCCAGCAGGGTTCTTGGTATGTGTGGGTAAAACGATCCCAATCAAGCCGTGGCATTTGTCTAGGGTAGCCTTGATCTCCCAATCCAGATACTTGCGCTGGTGGCTCTCCGCGCCAATCATAATAATGGTGCAGGATGTGCCGGCAATGTATTTCTCCCGGATCTGTTGCATCACGTACTCGGTGTTATCGCTCTGGATCATGCGCTCCAACGAGTTATCCCGAATCGCCTCATACTGATCGTGAAAGAAGCGAGAGAATTCGTCGTAATACGCTTGATCGCCACCGTGGTGATAACTGACGAACACCTTCCGCCGTGCTGGCTTCATCAGCGCAGCCAACAAGCCGTTCATATTCGGATCGCTGTAAAAACCGGTCATATCATTTCCCGAAGGCAACCAATCCAGCCACCAACAAGCCGAGAATGACCAACCCCTTTTGCTTTTCGGACTTAATGGTCTCCGCAATTCGACCAAATGCAGCCACTGCATCCTGCTGGCTGGCTCCAGCCAGATTTACAGCTTGGAATTGTTTCATCCATCCCGGGAGTGCTTCTGCAGGCTGGTCCCAAATAATCGGGATCAACTTCTTGTTTCCGACAATCGCCGCGCCCATTTCCTGCATCACCCAAGGTGACGCGCACGCCGTTCGGCTTGCGAGGCAGAGTACCCAAGTCGAACTTCGCAAACTTTCCATAATGTGCGGCATCCAGCGTTCACCTGGCTGCATCGATACCGAGGCCAAATAGACCTCCAAGCCTTCCTGCGTCAAGTGCCTGTGAAGGAATTCGGCAAGTGGTAAGTCAACCTGCGAGTGAGAAATGAATACATCAGCCATGGCCATCTCCTCTGCCAGGTCTCGGCATGCTCCACGTCGACGACAATGCCTCGGCCTGCTGCAGTACCGTTTGCACGGCCGCGTCCTGCAGATCAGGCGGGTAACCATACTTGCGCAGAATGCGCTTCACCAGCACTCGCATCCGTGCGCGGGCAGAATCACGATGCGCCCAATCCACAGATACGTTCTCGCGCAGGCTGACTAACAACTCGTGTGCGATAAGTTTCAGTTTGTCGTCACCCATCATTTGAATCGCGCTCTCGTTCTCGGCCAGCGCGTCGTAGAAAGCAATTTCATCCTCGGACAAACCTTGCTCTTCACCACGCTGACGAGCTGCCCGAATATCCTTAGCGAGATCAATCAACTCCTGCAAGACCTCAGCGGTGGTGATCGCATTGGCGTGATACCGCGCGACAGCATCTTCCAACCGCTCTGAGAAAGCCTTGGTCTGCACGACGTTGGATTTGCTGCGGGAGCGGATGCCATCGTTGATCAATTTCCGCAACGCTTCGAGAGCGAGGTTCTTGCGCTCCATCTGCTGAACTTCGGCCAGGAACTCGTCTGACAAGATCGAGATGTCCGGGCTCTTGATCCCGGCGGCAGCGAGGATGTCGACAATCTCGGTGGAAACTACGGCGCGACTCACGATCTGCTGGATTGCCAGTTCACGCTCTTGCTGAGTCACGCCCGACCCGGTACTGCTCTTTACCAGCGCCGCGCGAATTGCCTGGAAGAAGCCCACTTCCTCTCGGATTTCGCGGGCCTCGTCGGATGCCGATGCAAGGGAGAACGCCTTGGACAACGCAAGCACGGCATCCTGATAGCGGCGATGCGCATCCTTTTTGCCGTCCTTGGTTTTCTCCTTCGCCGCCAACTTTTGCTGCATGTCGAGAATCCACTCAATTGCACCGGCCATCATTGCCAAGCGTTCTTGAGGTGTTCCGCCCATTGCTGAGGCGTAGTCGAAGCCGTGGTACATGTCGCGCACGACTTCGTACTTTTCCATCAGCACGGCGATGGCCTGCGACTCGTCGACGCCGGTGTTTTCCTGGTCGTTCTTCGAGTATTGCTGAAGCGCCGATTTCAGGTTCTGGGCGATACCGATGTAGTCGACGATCAACCCGGCAGGCTTGTCGCGGAACACACGATTCACCCGCGCAATCGCCTGCATCAAGCCGTGCCCCTGCATCGGCTTGTCCACGTACATCGTGTGCATGCAGGGCGCATCAAACCCGGTAAGCCACATATCTCGCACGATCACCAGCTTGAGCGGGTCTTTGGCGTCGCGAGCGCGCTTGGCCAGCAGATCGCGGCGGGCCTTGTTGCCGATGTGCTGCTGCCAGTCTTCGGGGTCGCTGGCAGCGCCCGTCATCACAATTTTGACCGCCCCCGCGTTGTCATCGGCACTGTGCCAGTCTGGACGGAGCTTCACGATCTCGTCATACAGCTTCACGCAGATGCGACGGCTCATGCAAACAACCATCGCTTTTCCGTCCAGCGCAGCAACGCGATCCTCGAAGTGGGTAACCATGTCTTGCGCAACCAGCGCGAGGCGCTTATCGCTGCCCACCAAGGCTTCTACTGTTGACCATTTGCGCTTGAAGCGTTCTTGCTCAACCTCCGGATCGTCTTCTGTGAGTTCGTTGACCTCGGCATCGATCTTGGGTTTCTCGTCCTCATCAAGTTCAATGCGAGCGAGCCGCGACTCGTAGTAGATCGGCACTGTCGCGCCGTCCTCGACTGCTCGGCTGATATCGTAAACGTCGATGTAATTGCCGAACACCGCCGGGGTGTTCACATCGTCGGCCTCAATGGGCGTTCCGGTAAAACCAATGAACGACGCGTTGGGCAGCGCGTCGCGCAGGTACTTGGCGAACCCGTAGGAAATCTCACCCGTTTTGGCATCCACCTTGGCCCGAAAGCCATATTGGCTACGGTGCGCTTCATCAGCGATCACAACCACATTGCGACGGTCTGTCAGCGCCTGACTTGTCTCGCCAAACTTTTGCAAGGTTGTAAAAATCACGCCGCCAGATGCCCGCGCCAAAAGTTTAGTCAAGTCTTCGCGGCTGTCAGCCTGTACCGGTGTTTGCCGAATCAGGTCGCGGCACATCGAGAAGGTGGCGAACAACTGGTCATCGAGATCGTTACGGTCGGTCAGTACTACGAGCGTTGGATTGGCCATCGCCGGATGTTTGACCAGCTGCCCAGCGTAGAACGCCATCAACAGACTTTTGCCGGAGCCTTGTGTGTGCCAGATTACCCCAGCTCTTCTGTCACCTTTGGCTTGGGTCTTGACGCTGGGTAAGCCGTAGTCGCGCGGATCTTCTTGCACGCCCTGCCATTGGCTTGATGCGCGAAGGGTCGAATCGACCGCGCGGATGACTGCGTGAAACTGGTGATAGCCCGCGATGATCTTCGCCAAGCCCGAGCCCGTCTCACCGAAGACCGTAAAGTGGCACAGCATGTCGAGCAAGCGGCGCTGCTCGAAAACGCCTTCGATCAATGTCGAGAGTTCGGGCGCACCTTTCGGTGCAACGTCTTTGCCGTCGGTCGTGCGCCATGGCATGAACCGCTCCAGGTCGGCAGACAGCGAGCCGACGCGCGCGGTAATCCCATCCGATGTCACTAGCAGTGCGTTGGTATTGAATAGCGCCGGGATCTGCTTCTTGTAGGTCTGCAGCTGGTTGAAAGCCCCGACCAATGTTGCGTTCCCGCTGCCGGGAGCCTTCAGCTCGATCACGCCCAGCGGCAGGCCATTAACGAACACCACCACGTCTGGGCGGCGGTTGTATTGCCCGGCGATCACCACGAACTGGCTCACCACCAGCCAATCGTTCTGCTCTGGCCGCTCGAAGTTGATGAGGGAAACCTTGCCTGCGGTCAGTGTTCCGTCGTCGGCGTAATACTCGACGTCGACGCCCTCAGTCATCAGTTTGTGGATACGGCGGTTCTCTTCAAGCATTAATGGCAGCTCGGACTGCATCACCTTGCGGATCGCATCCTGACGCGCATCCAATGGCATTCCGGGATTGAGCAACGCAACGGCGTCCTCCAATCGCTTCTTCAGCACGACCACGTCGTGACTGTCACGCTCAGGGCGATGTCCATCTGGGCCGATGTTTTCTTCTTGCTCGATGCTGTAGCCCAGCCCTCGCAGTTGCTCTAGTAGTGCCAGCTCAACGGCTGCCTCCGACAAAAACGCCATCATTCTTCCCCTTGTAATTCGTCTTGCTCCACCACCGCAGCAGGAGCCCCTCGCGCAGCGTTCAACGCCTCGACAAAGGCGTCACGATCCAGTTGGTAAAGCAAGCGACTTGCTTCAACCCGCAAAGGCAAGACATCACCGGAAGGCAGGGTCACGTCTATCGTGAGAAAACCTTCTTCATCGACGTCTGCTTGCAATGAAACGTGCGCATCTATCAGCTCGTGCAGGTGGCCGAACCGCTCATAAGGTTCGCGTGTTCGCACCAAGTCCAGCTCCGCTTCCAGATAGGCCTGATGCAGGAAGGTGACGATGGCATCCGCCGACAACACCGCCGCGCGTCGATGATGAACCGACAGGCGTTGCAAGAACCCCTCACGCCCGTGGCTCGCCGTTCCAGCGTCGTTGCGCAGGTCGCCCAATGCGTCCGTGAGCTTCCTGTGCTGTGACACCAGCTTCTGGAAACCGTTATGCCTGATGTCCCCGAGCTTCAACGCCCGGACGGCTGCACTCATCCATGCACCAAAGGTCGGAAGTGCCTCGACTGGGCGCACTGGGTTTGACGGCGAGTCCAACTCCTGCAGGATGATCTGGCAAATCACCTCGACGATGGCCTTTGCTGAGTCGATGCAGGCGTCGTTATCTTCGGCCAGCGCCCGCTCTAATTCCTCGAAAGTCTGCTGCAGCATTGGCGCGTCGCGCCAGTGCGAGCAAGCCTCGCGGATGCCGGGGCACCAGTCGAAGTTCATGGGAGCACCCCAAGTAACTCGACCGAGCCCTTAAGCTGCAGATCACCCGCAATCAGCATTGGTAGTAGAAGATCACGAAGCTTGATGAGATCGCGCGACTCCTTTTCGTTTCTTTCGGCCATCTCCCAAAGTGGTCTTACGGTCGCTGTGAATTTTTCGACGATATCTTGAGGCGGCAGCGAGAACGTCGAGTCTTGCAGGCCACTGATTGCCAACATATTTACGGTCGAACCGTTGGTGGAGCCGATTATTTGATCTCTAACATGGCCTGCCATCAGTAGGTAATAGATAAATTCTCGGCCTAGGTAACTTGAATCCAACGGAACAATGCGATAGATGTGCTGCGAAAAAATCCCATTGTCCCCAAAGATTGATGGCACGACAGCGGGGAAACCGATCAAGCGATGTTCATGGCCTTGCTCGGTATTGGTCACGATAATGTCTCCAGGCTTCAAAACGTGGCGCTCCTTGAACTCGCCTTTGTAATATTTGATTCCTGGGTACTTGTATCCGCCGCCCTCATATACCGAGTTGAGGTTATGCATCGGAACTCCCTCTCCCGATTCGCAAAGCCCCGCTCCCTTGTAACTCAACCCTCGATGCGCTGTTAGGTGCTGATCAAGGCGTGCCGTTGGCCAGTCTTCGCTGTTCCCCGCACCAAACCACTCCCGGAAGAGGGTGCGCGCAAAGACATCAATATCCTCGCTGATCCGTCGAAGTAAATTTAATCGCTTGTCGATGGCGTACAGGAACGCAGACGCACTTTTCTGTGCGTCGCGCGAAATTAGTGGGATTTCAAGTTCTCCGAGCTTCGCTCTGGATAATTCTGTCTGTCCGGTGCTTCCCTCTCCTAGTCTCTCGATTTCGGGCTCATAGGCTTTCAGCACGTATCCGAGAAACAAGGGATCGACTTTTTGCGGGTCAGGTCGAACGATGGTCAGATGACTGTCTGCCGTCGCCGGCTCATCTAGCCCAAAGATCTGTCCAACTCGCCCTAGGGTGCCCACGCCTGTCGAATTGATAAGAACGTCAAACAGACGCAGTTCTTTATCCACTTGGCTAAGGCGTGCGCTGGCTTGCGTCCTACGGGACGGCCCGTCAGAAACTCGCTGACCGCGAATGCATTTCTGGTTGTAAACACGAATTCCACCGGTCTCAACGTACTTGGGTGCGACACCGCGATTCAGGTATGTCACGAGATCGCTTAACAGCGCCGTATCAGCACTCATAACCAATCTCCGTCAAGGCATTCTTAATCGCTTGCTCGAGTTGAGCATTCTCAGAAAAATGCGTGCGAAGCTGCGATGACAACCGAGAGAGCTTCTCTGACGTCGGTTCTTCATCGTCATCGGTTTCAGCTGCGCCAACGTAGCGACCAGGTGCGACAACGTGTCCCTGCTTGCGAATGTCGTCTAGAGATGCGGACTTGCAGAAGCCAGAAATGTCCTCGTATGCACCAGCGTTCGGCTCACCCCGCCACGCATGGTATGTGTCAGCGATTTTCTGGACATCCGCGTCGGACAACTCACGTCGCGTCCGATCAACGAGAACCCCAAGCTTGCGCGCATCAATGAAAAGCACCTCGCCGCGCCGGTCACGCCACCCGTTGCCCGGATTCTTGTTGCGGGCCAGGAACCACAGGCAAGCGGGGATCTGGGTCGAGTAGAAGAGCTGGCCCGGCAGGGCTACCATGCAATCCAAGATGTCTTTCTCGACCATCTCGCGGCGAATGTCACCCTCGCCGGACTGCGTCGAGGACATCGAGCCGTTGGCCAGCACCACGCCAGCCGTGCCATTCGGCGCAAGGTGATGAACGATGTGCTGCAGCCAGGCATAGTTGGCGTTGCCCACCGGGGGCGCGCCGAACTTCCAGCGCACGTCCTCCCGCAGACGGTCGCCACCCCAGTCCGAAATATTGAACGGTGGATTGGCGAGGATGTAGTCGGCCTTGAGGTCGCGCAGCTCGTCCTTGTGAAAACTACCTTCGTTATTCCAGCGAATATCCGAATCAATCCCGCGCACCGCAAGGTTCATCTTGGCTAGCCGCCAAGTGACATAGTTCGACTCCTGGCCGTAGATCGCGATGTCGCCAATACGGCCGCCGTGCTCTTGCACGAACTTCTCAGACTGAACGAACATCCCGCCCGAGCCACAGCACGGGTCGTAGATGCGTCCTTGGTACGGCTCCAGCATCTCTACGAGGACGCGCACAACGGAGCGCGGTGTGTAGAACTCGCCGCCGCGCTTGCCTTCGGCACCTGCGAACTGGCCAAGGAAGTATTCGTAGACGCGACCGAGGATGTCGCGGGAGGCGTGCCCCTCTTCATTGAGGGCAATGCCAGAAATCAAGTCGATCAACTCGCCGAGCATGACCTTGTTGAGCGCAGGTCGGGCGTAATCCTTCGGCAGCACGCCTTTCAGTGACTCGTTGTCCTTTTCGATGGCGCGCATTGCGTCATCGATCAGCGTGCCAATGGTGGGAAGCTTGGCGTTGGCTTGCAGGTGCGACCAACGCGCATCCTTCGGCACCCAGAAAACATTGTCGGCCAGGTATTCGTCCTTGTCCTCGGCCGCCTGTGGGTCTTCTTCCAGCAGCGCTTTGTGCCTCGCCTCGAAGGCATCCGAGATGTACTTAAGGAAGATGAGCCCGAGCGCGACGTGCTTATAGTCGGACGGCTCCATGTTGCCGCGCAGCTTGTCGGCAGCCTTAAACATCTCCGCCTCGAAGCCGAGGTTGCCGCCGTTCTTGTTCGTGTCGTTCTGTGCCATATTCTTATCCCTGTGCGCTTGCAGTAACGGCGGCTTGTAGGCTATCGGAATCAGCACCAGCAGCATCGAGCACCCAGTGCTTTTCAAGAACACCGACGAGTCGTTTCTGCCGATCGATAAGCATTGCAGGCATCCACGAATCTTCCGACCTGACTTCCTGTGTCAGGATGAAAGGCGATGCCGTCCCCTTACCCTTGAAGTAGACATTTTTCTTGGTAGCGAAATCGTAGTTGCTTGCAGCCGGATTTTTGCGGGCATGCAGGGGCACCAGATTGGCAAGCCGGTGTGTCCACGAGTCTCGCTCATCTTCGTCGGGGAACCATTTGATCCAGTCAGAAGCGGCCGGCGGGGTTTGTGGCAGAACGTGCTCCAGCGACAGGTGTTCAAACGCCTGCTTCTTGCTGCCGTCACTGACCAGGGCTTCGAGGCGCAGCATCAGCGCCATACGGGCTTTGGGCAGCCTGCGATAGATATCACCGTCGATCGCGGCGACGAACTCCCGCTTTTGCTTGTCAGTGAGATTGAGCGTATTCAACGCAGCCAACTCGCCATCAAAAGCATCCGGCTCGATCTCTTTGGTGAGGTCGGCGTAGGTCTCGATGCGTTCGTTGATGCCGACCTTCGTAACGAGCAGAAAGTAGGTCAAGCGTTCCAGCGACTTGAAAAAGTCGGCCAGCAACTGAGGCTGCTGGCGAAAGCGCTTGAAATAGACCAGCGCGGGCGGCACCCAATCTTTGAAGTCGACGCGATTGAGCCAGGATAAATAGTCATTGATCGTCTCGGCATGCTCGGTGGCTTCAAAGTCGGCCTCCCGCACAAAGTCCCAGACCTCGGCGTAAGGCTTGATGACCTTGTCGACTAGGTCAATCGGCATTTTGTATTCGGTGACGTAATCTTGGAACTCCTTAACCAGCGTCGCCCGCTGCTTCTGCTTGGCGTAAATAGTGCGGATGTGTACAAACAGGTCACCAAAGGCATCTCGCCCGAGTGCGCTTTCTATCCGGCTCCACTCCTTGGCATAAACACGGCTCTTCGCGTCGCCGGCAATGGTGCGGATCGAACCCAGCACTGCGGCCTTGATGATATCGATGGGGGCAAGGTCGAGCCCACGGTTGTTCAGAACAGAGAAGATGCGATATGCCGCCTCAAGGTCAGGCGTCGAGATGACGACCAGCGAGCAGTCGTTGGCCAGAAATTTCCATAGCGCTTCACGATCTGAGATCGAAAGTGCTCCAGCTTTCTCCAGCATCAGGGTAGCGTTTTCACGGAAGCGCAGTCGGCTATCTTCAAGCTTGTCGGTGCTAGCTACCAGCCGAGTAATGCCTCCTGGTTCTTGAATGTAAGTGCGGAAAAAATCGGCATCTTCCTCTCTGGCAATCAAACGGTATTCGTTAGTTTCGCCGAGGCTGATTTTTCCCTTCTTATAGAGGAAATCGGTAATGTCGTCGGCCGCATCTGGCATCATGGCACGCAGTACAGAGAACAGCATCGTGAGTGTGCTGAGTCGCTGTTGACCATCGACCACCGACGACTTCGGCTCCCTGTCATTCTTAATGAGAACGATGCTGCCAAGGAAGTATTGGCTTGACGCTCCGGACGTGCGCGCATCCTGCATCGCCGACACGAGATCGTTAAATAACTCCTCAGCCTGCTCCGTCGTCCACGCATAAGGGCGTTGGTAATCTGGGATTTCAAACTGATAGCTGCCCTCGAATATTTCGCGGATCAGCTTGTCGTGTGCCTCAAGTGTTTTTGCCATTATTCATTACTCTTTCAATTTATCCAGTTACTGAGTCGTTTGGATCACGATATCCAGGGGCTAGTAAAGCGTTTTTTACACCATACAGTGATAATGAATCACGAAGCCATAGCCGATATTCAGGGCCACGCAAGCTATGATCTGGCGAACAATCCACGCTCCATTTTCGGAGGATATAACCCGCTGTCGCGGCACGCAGATTTACTTTCAACACGCCTTGATCCATGTTGTAGTCCATCAATGTAATCTCTGGATACGGTTGGTCAGGATGTGGCACCAGCTCAAGCTCAACGATGCGTGTCCACTGGATATCCTGATCGCTTTTCTCATGCGGCAGCAGATCAGCATCTTTCATTACGACTGGATGTGTAATCCGTGTGATGACAAAGTCACGAAATTCTTGGCTTTTGCGATCGAATGCCCTGACGTGCCAGCGAAGGCCGTTGTCGATCAGCGCGAATGGAACGAGCTCACGCTCCGATTTACCACTCGAAATTGAGTGGTACTCAACTTTCAGAGGGCATTGTTGATGTATGGCCCGACTCACGCTTGCAAGCGTATCAAGTGCGGGCTGAGTCAAGCGGATGGGGATGTCACTGGTGATCCATGATTTAAGCTGTGATGGCTCCCCATCGCCAAATCCCTGCGACAACCAGGACAACACTCGCTCCGGAGGGAAATCGAACACCGGATGAAAATCGCTTCCAAATACATATGATTTTCCCTTGGAATCGTAATCAATGTTATTCGGGGCTAATTCCTTATAGAGTGCAAGGTCACGGGTGGCCGCTGCCGACTGAATGCCGAAACGCAACACTAAGTCATTACGACGGATCTCCCCAATGAAACGAACGCGCAACTCAATAAAAGCGAGTCTGTCACGCTGTGGCTGGGTCAGGTCTATAAGTTGTTCGTTTGACATTCTGTCCGGTTAATTAAAATCAATGATGGATTTTGAGTGTTGTTGCGCATAGTATATGCGTCGTAATAGAATGCCGCAATCATTCCAATATAATCCGACATCATAATCATATTGATGATGACAATAACTAAGGCAAGCATACTTTCGAGGCTTCGTACTCAATGAAAGCAGATAAGACCATCGCAACCTACCGCCGCATGCGGACGCAGCCGCTATGGCGATTGATTGCCTCGAATAATGGGCCGACCGTGATTGGTCTACTCCAATCACATCTGTACGAAAGTGACCGGAGCCTTCCCGCCTCAATATTCCACGAACGGATCGGGCGCGATCTGGAAGAACTTCGTGCCCAAGGCGAAGATTTCCCGCAAACAGCGCAGGCGTATGTGGCCAGTTGGTTAGCCGAGGGATATCTGGAGCGGCGGTTTCTTCCTGGCGCAAAAGAAGAGGAATATGAACTTTCCACCGCCGCTGTCGAGGCCATTCGATATGTATCCGGTCTGGCCAAACCCCACTCGGCCGCAACCGAAAGCCGATTAACACTGGTGATCGATGCCTTGGCACGACTTGCTGAGGATACCGATACCGACAAATTCCGCCGGATCGACCGACTGATGGCCGAGCAGGCGCGCATCGACAAGGAAATAGATGCTATCCAAAAAGGTCAGATGCGAGTGCTTCCCCATACGAAGGCATTGGAGCGCACACGGGAAATCATCTCCTTGGCAGATGATCTGGCGGGTGATTTTCGCCGCGTCCGCGATCAGTTCGACCAACTGAACCGGGATTTGAGAGAGCGGATCATGGACAACGACGGCAGTCGGGGCGACGTGCTGGATTCGCTCTTTGCCGGGATCGATCTCATTACGGAAAGCGAGGCAGGAAGGACGTTCTCGGCGTTCTGGCGTTTGCTGACCGATCCCGAGCAGGCTGCCACCCTGGATCAAGCACTGGACAGAGTCATGTCACGCGAGTTTGTGGCGCAACTGGATGCCAAAGACAGGCGTTTTCTCCTCCGACTGACACGAACACTGCTGGAACAGGGCGGGATGGTTCACGAGGTGTTGCAGTCGTTTGCGCGTAGCCTCAAGCATTTTGTTCAGAGCCGCGAATACCTTGAGCAACGGCGGCTCAACCAACTCCTCAAAGATGCACAACGCGCGGCACTCGTTCTGAAGGATGAAGTTAGGGCAACAGAAGCTCTCCAATACACGCTGGAGCTCACTAGCAGTCGCCTACAGTCGCTATCTCAATGGGTATTGCACGATCCATCGCTTCAGGCGTTGCCAAGCCAGATGACAGATGGAGATGCGGCACCGATTGACCTGGAATCGGTCGGTGAATTGGTCGCACAGTCGGAAATTGACTTCCGCAACTTGAAAGCCAACGTTCGCGCCATACTTGAACAACGATCACAAGCATCTATTGCCGATGTGCTGGATTTGTTCCCCGCCAAACAGGGGCTGGGCAGTGTTATAGGACTACTGGCATTGGGCAGTCGGCACGGCTTAAAGGTTGACCTCAATGAGACAGTTGCATGGGTTGGCGACGACGATCAGCGACGCAGTGCGAAAATTCCGAAAATCTTTTTCTTGAGGGAGCGAGCCAATGAGCTGGTCTGAAAACGCATCGGGACAGGAGATGGCCGCCTCGCCAACCGAAGTTGAGCTGCCTGTCACAGCAGAGATTCCTACAAATACACTGTTCATTGGAGATAGTGGCGAGTTGCAGCTGGACACTCGCCGTGCCTTGGTTCAACTTCTCCAGGGACCATCTCTGGATGGTCGACGCCACCCCAAACTATGGCCGATGCTGATACGCGACGAAGGAATAATACGTCGTCGCTTGGCCGAGTTATTTCTTGAATTGGTGATCGATCTGGATGTGCAGGTCGCCTTCACCCGTCAGGCAGAAACCGGGGACCTGGAAGTCCCATTGCTGTTGCGTCGTGCTCAACTGACTTTTATCGACTCGATTCTGCTGCTCCATCTTCGCCAACGATTAACCCAAGCCGATACGCAAGGAGAGCGTGCCGTCGTGTCCATCGAAGAGATTGTGGAATACCTTATTCCCTATGAACGCACAGCAAACACCGATCGGTCTGGTTTCACCAAACGCGTTCATGCATCAATTGAGAAAATCAAAAAACACAGCATCCTTCAGAAGATACGATCCAGCGACGACCGGCTCGAAATTTCGCCCACATTAAAACTACTTTTCTCGGCAGAGGAGATACAAGCGCTCACCCATCTATATCAGCGTATGGCAGCCGGTGAGACGCCTGCACCGGCAATCCAGTCCGAGCATGATGAAGAGGCAGAACAATGAATTCAGAATCTCAAACCGGTTTGCTATTCGCCCGAGAACAATTTCGAATGTCTCGGTTACAGGTGTTTAACTGGGGAACGTTCTCAGATCTGCATGACGTCCCGATTTCAGAACGCGGCTTCCTATTTGTCGGCCGATCTGGCGCTGGAAAGTCAACGTTGTTGGATGCATTCTCGGCATTATTGGTGCCACCACGCTGGGTAGATTTCAATGCGGCCGCACGCGAAGCGGATCGCAGTGGTCGCGACCGAAATGTTGTGAGCTACATACGCGGGGCATGGGCGGAACAGAAAGATGGCGAATCGGGCGAAATCGCGACACGCTATTTGCGTCCAGGAACGACTTGGTCGGCGCTGTCATTGAGTTATCAGAACTCCATTGGGGTGCATGTCACTCTTGTCCAGGTATTCTGGATACGGGGTAATGCAAACGGCAATACGGACGTCAAACGGCACTACCTGATCTTTGAACGAGCATTTGATCTGCGCGAACTTGAGGATTTTGGTCAATCCAATTTTGATATTCGGAAGCTCAAGCTGTCCTTCCCCGAGGCCTTTAGCCGCGATGAATTCAGACCGTACTGCGAGCGATTTAGTCGCTTGCTCGGCATTGAAAGTGAGATGGCGCTCCGTCTATTGCACAAGACTCAGTCAGCAAAAAACTTGGGGGATCTGAATACCTTTCTCCGAGATTTCATGCTCGACAAGCCAGAAACATTCGATGTCGCGGATCGGCTGGTTAGTGAATTTGGCGAGCTCAATGCCGCACATAAAGCGGTTGTCACAGCACGTGAACAAGTTCAGACCCTAGTTCCGGCACGTGAGCAACACCAACATATGCAATCTCTGCAACGCAAACGAAACGAACTCCAAGAGCTGCAGATGGGAGTTAATAGTTACCGTGATACCCGTCGCATTGCATTACTTAAGCAAAATATCTTTGACCTCGATATTTCGGCTAGTGGAGCTGCAGGTGAGATAGTCAAAAAGAAAGGAATTCGAGAAAATCATGCTGCCACGTTGCGCGATCTGGAAGGACAACACCGCGAAATGGGTGGCGATCAGATCGAGCAATGGGAAGCCGAAAAGAAAGGTCTGGAGACCCAACGTGATGAGCGCCTGCGCAAACGCTCCCAAGCAGAGGATGCCTGCAAAAAACTGGGCTGGGCACTATCTGACTCACCTCAAGGTTTTGCGGAACTGGTCGGAAGCGCCAGACAGGAAGTCGAGAACTGTGAGCAGCGTAATAACGAGACGCGCGAAAATCAGTTCAAGTTATCCAACAAGAAAAACACAACTGAGAGCGAATTTTCTCAAGCAGTGAGGGAGGTACAGGCGCTCCAGCGTCAGCCATCGAATATCCCTGCGAATATGCTCGAACTTCGCCGAAACATAGCCGACGCAATTGGGATATCCGAAGAGGCGTTACCATTTGTTGGTGAGCTAGTAGAAGTGAAGTCCGATGAGACTGAATGGCAAGGCCCTATCGAGCGCGTCTTGCATGGCTTTGCGCTATCACTGTTGGTGGATGAGCGCCACTATGCGGCACTGGCCAATCACATCAACGGCACCAATTTGGGACGGCGTCTGGTGTATTACCGAACCGGTCGAGCCGAATCCTCACAGGCTAAGCCCATCGGTGCCAATTCCCTCGTCCTTAAACTGAATGTTAAACAGTGCAATCACGCTGATTGGCTACAGGCTGAATTACGGCAACGATTCGATTATGCCTGCGTCGACTCTATTCAAACTCTCAGGAGCACAGATCGTGCGCTTACTAGAGAGGGGCAGGTCAAACACAACAAGAATCGCCACGAAAAAGATGATCGTAGTCGTGTCGATGATCGGCGGAATTGGGTGCTAGGCTTCGACAACCGCGAAAAACTTGCGATTTTCGAGAAGCAGGCACAAGACCTGGCAGAAGCAATTTCTCTTCTCACAGAAGAGTTAAAGACACTTTTAGATCAGGACAACAAGCGAGCTTCCAGAGCTATCCAATGCCAGACGCTGATCAACCTTCAGTGGCAAGAAATCGATGTCACCCCCTTGCTGGTACGCATTTCCAATATCGAACGGCAACTTAAAAAAGTTCGGGAAGGAAATACGGCATTACTACAGATTAGTGAACGTATTGAACATCAGACAGTTCAGGTTAAGGAGGCAGACGAAGCGCTTCGAAAAGCTGAGATCAGGCACGACAAAATTCTCGATCACATTCAAGAAAGCAATCAAAAACTCGAGTCTCTCCTACAAAACCTGACGATTATTCCTCTGACGCCATATCAGACTCAAGAACTTGATGAACGCTTTGCCAAGCTGCCAGATGCCGTTCATCTTGAAAATATTGATCGCCTCACCACCTCTGTCGTGCAGGCATTGAGCAAAGAAATCGAGGAACATAACCAGGGGATAAGCGGCTGCGAGAAAATTATTGAAAATCGATTCGCCGACTTCAAGCGGCAATGGCCAATGGATGCGGGCGATATGGACAGCAGCCTGTCCAGCGCATCAGATTTCTTTGCCAAGCTGGTTCGTTTGGAGGCGGATGGACTGCCAGCTTACGAGCAGCGATTCTTTGATCTTCTCCAGAATCAAAGCCACCAGAATCTTGCTGCACTATCAACCTATCTGAACGATGCCAGAAAGGCGATTCTGGAACGGATGGAGCTGGTCAATGACAGTTTAGGCCAGGTTCCATTCAATCAGAGTGCAAACCAACAAACTTATCTCCACATAGATGCCACCGACCGGCAATTGCCTGAGGTCAAAGAGTTCAAGCAGGATATTCAACAGGCGCTCAGCCATGCCTGGAGTGAGGACCGCGAATTCGCCGAGTCACGTTTTATTGCACTGCGTCGACTCGTCGAACGACTATCAAGCCAAGACCCGGAACTGAAACGCTGGCGCGACTCAGTGCTGGATGTGCGCCAGCATGTTGAATTCATCGGCTGCGAGATTGATGAGAGTGGCGTGGAAGTAGAGATTTATCGGAGTGGCGCAGGCAAGTCGGGAGGTCAACGGCAAAAATTGGCAACAACCTGCCTTGCTGCAGCCCTGCGGTATCAGTTGGGTGGTAATGAACATGGCGTCCCGATGTACGCGCCAGTTGTGCTTGATGAGGCTTTCGACAAAGCTGACAACGAATTCACTACCCTTGCCATGAACATCTTTACCAACTTTGGTTTCCAGATGATTGTTGCCACCCCACTGAAATCTGTGATGACCCTAGAGCCTTTCATCGGCGGAGCTTGTTTCGTCGATATCAGTGATCGTCGCGTTTCAGGTGTCTTGCTCATTGAGTATGACCATGATCGACAAAGGCTAAAACTTCCAGAGCATGCGCACGAGGGGTCAACAATTGAAGCTTCCTGACGAGGTCCGACAGGAGCTTATTCGCCGCTTCCAAAACAAGCACCGCGAATGGCTGGTTCCCGGTCCCTCCAATGAAACCGAGAACACACGTTGGCCATTGGAAATCAATCTCGGTATTCCAACTGAGGTGGCTGCCCTTAAGCAACCTGAAGGCGTGCGCGCTTGGGTCACTACATGGCAAAACTGGCGAGGTGTCGGCACGCTCATTTGGAATGATCGGCGTTGGCGTTCACTGGGCGCCCAACGTCTGCCCGATAAGCTAGTGTTGCAGGGACCTGCCGACGTAGCCTCGTGGACTGGTGAGACCGCGCGCTGGGAGTGCGCCTGCATTCGACACGCTGAAATCACGACACGCTGGCCATCACTGGCGTTAGGTATAACTCGATATTTTGATGTCCTTGCCGACTATAGCGATGCTGATTACAAGCGGATCTACGCAATGCTGGACTGGGTTATTGCCAATCCGAATTCCAATCTCTACCCACGCCAATTACCCATCGCCGGCCTTGACAGCAAATGGCTTGAGGGACGCAAGGGGCTATTGTCTGACCTCGTCGCCACGATCAAGGGATACACCAGTGAACGAGATTTCTTCCAGCTCTGCGGACTGAAACCTCTGCCATATCCAATACGAATGAGGGTTCTAGATCAGGAAATCAGAAATAAAATTGGTGGCCTCGGTGACCTCTCTGCCCCATTGGATGAACTTGCCGCCTTAAATCTTTCGGTATCCAGAGTTTTCATTGTCGAGAACCTTCAAACCGGATTGGCCTTTCCTGACATGCTCGGCACGGTCGTCATTATGCGACTGGGTTACAACGTCGATGTTCTCGCTCGATTGCCATGGATTGCTAAAGCAAGGTGCATCTACTGGGGAGATTTGGATACACACGGATTCGCAATTTTGAATCGCGCTAGGTCCTACTTGCCGAATCTTCAATCCGTACTCATGGACGAGGAAACATTACTCAGTCACAGAACATTGTGGGTCAAAGAAAAACAACAACATGCTGCAGAAGCGCATCCGCTCCTGACCGATGCCGAGCAAGCGGTGTACGGAGGCATAAAACAACATCAGTGGGGCCAGAACATTCGACTTGAGCAAGAGCGTATTGCATGGGACTACGTGTGGAATTCATTAATTACCTGACTAATACTTGCGACTACGGAAAATAGCGCAGCCCCTCACTTTTACTACAAGGAAACTCATGGAACTCGACAATAACGCTCTCATCGCAGCCTGCTATGAAGTGGCCCGCTCAATTCGTTGGAAAGACAATCAAGTTGATGAAGTCATCGCTAAAGCATATGTTGAGCTTTACTTTAAGGTGGCTATCCAACACGTGGAATTCCTCACCGGTCAAGGTCAAGATCCCAATATCATTGTTCGTGCAGTTCACTACATTGCGCACACGCATTCTATTCCACCAATGGAGGGTGATATTAAGGGGTTCTCTACCATGCTTGAGGTTCTGATAGAACTCGCTTGCCCAAACTCAGTTTTCTATCAAGACTATGAAAATTTCTTCAAGGACATTGAGGAAGGTATTCGAATAGCGCGGCGCGACTATGCCAACGAGTAAGGTTAGGTCATGATCGCGAAGTGAGCCTCGATCAGTACCGGTTGTTGGACGAGCCCGGCTATGCTGCTATGAATCTTGTTATGGAAATATCTCTCATAGCTTGGTGGCAAACCTAGCAGGCTGCTGAAAAACCCCGACGCTAGGCCGGTTTGGTAAAATAGCGCCATTGTGAAACGGGATGATGGCAATGCGTGTCACATTGTACTGCCCACCTCTAGGAAAGAACTTTATTATGTGTCTTTGTTGCATATCTCGTATTATTTCACGGCTCAGGAAAGAACTCTATTTTTTTGACCGTAAAGCCTGACAACTATTAATCAATCAGATACGCTCGTTTCAGGAAAGAACTTTATTATCAATCAACAAGTAATTCAACCCGACAGATGACAAAATGACCGCTTGCGGTCATTTTGTTTTTCATCCACAAAACGACACGATTGTTTCCAGCATAAAGCACGTGTAGAGTCCGGCATCATTCTTCCGCAGAGAAGAAAATTGGGGGGAGAAACTAATGAGTGCAACGAAACAAAAACTGCCTGCTTTGCTGCTGGGCGCAATCGGTGTGGTCTATGGCGACATCGGCACCAGTCCGCTGTATGCCTTAAAAGAGACCTTTTCAGGCCACCATGCGCTGCCGGTAATAGAAGTGAATATACTCGGCGTGCTGTCGGTCATGTTCTGGACCATCATGCTGCTGGTCTCGCTAAAATACGTGATCGTCATCATGCGCGCGGACAATCGCGGCGAAGGCGGATCTCTGGCCTTGCTGGCACTGGTCAGCGAACTCACCTCCAAACGACCTAAAACCCGTTGGACGATCACCGTACTCGGGGTATTTGCGGCCACTTTGTTTTATGGCGACAGCATGATCACCCCGGCCATCTCGGTCTTGTCCGCAGTGGAAGGTATGACGGTCATCTCGCCTCAGCTCACGACCTTCGTCCTGCCCATTACCCTGATTGTGTTGACGGCACTGTTCTTTATCCAGAAACACGGCACCGGCATCGTAGGTCTGGCCTTCGGCCCGATCATGATCTGCTGGTTCGCCTGTCTGGCGACCTTCGGCATCCACTCCATCGCGCAGACGCCCCATGTACTGTGGGCGCTCAACCCGGCCTATGCCTGGCATTTTTTAAGCATAGACCCCTGGGTATCCTTTCTGGCATTAGGTGCCATGGTACTCGCCGTCACCGGCGGCGAAGCGCTGTATACGGACATGGGACACTTCGGAAAATTCCCGATCCGGCTTACCTGGTTTTCCTTCGTCCTCCCGGCACTGGTGTTAAATTATTTTGGTCAGGGCGCACTGCTGCTGCAAAATCCGCACGCCATTGAAAATCCGTTCTATCTGTTAGCACCCGCCTGGGCACTGATACCGATGGTACTGCTTGCGACCGCCGCCACCGTGATTGCATCGCAGGCCGTTATTTCAGGCGCGTTTTCGGTGGCCAGCCAGTCGGTGCAAATGGGCTTTTTGCCCCGCATGGAGATCCGGCAAACCTCAGATAAAGCACAGGGTCAAATTTATGTCCCGCTGACCAACTGGACGCTGTATCTGTCGGTGGTATTTCTGGTTCTGACCTTCCAGAGCTCCAGTCATCTGGCAGCCGCTTACGGCATCGCCGTCACCGGCACGATGATGATCGACACCATACTGATCGCCTTCGTACTGGTCGCCTGGCGCTGGTCTCCACCGCTGGTGTTTATCTTGATCGGCACTTTTCTTTGCGTCGATATGGCCTATTTTGCCGCCAATGCGATAAAAATCCCACAAGGCGGCTGGTTTCCGCTAGGAATGGCAGTCATTTCCTTCACCGTACTCACGACCTGGAAGCGCGGACGCCAATTATTATTTGCTGAAATTGCCCGCAAAGCGGTTCCTATCCAAGTCGTGCTGGACAGCTCCGACTCCGTCAGCCGGGTGCACGGCACGGCGGTCTTCCTGACTGGCACCGGCGATGGCGCACCCTCCTCCTTGCTGCACAATCTCAAACACAATCAGGTGCTGCACGAACGCAACATCCTGCTGACCGTGATCGTCGAGGACAAGCCCTACGTCACAAAAGGCAACCGCATCCTGGTTAATGATTTGGGGCATAATTTTTACCGCGTGAGAGTCTTCTACGGTTTCATGGAAAGACCGGACCTGCCCGCCGCCCTTGAACTGTGTTCATCATGGGGACTGCCGTTCGACATGACGACGACCTCGTTCTTCATTTCCCGCGCGATGATCGTGTCCGCCCCCAACCCCGGCATGATGAAATGGCGTGAACGCTTATTCATGGCGCTGTCCAGAAATGCGATGAATGCGGCCGATTTCTTCAAAATTCCAACTAATCGTGTCATCGAGATGGGCACGCGTGTAGAAATCTGACCGATAGCCGCCTATAATCGCGCCAAGTTACTATTCGTTCACCTCAAAGGAGAAACATCATGGCTAAAGGTCAACAGCGCAAGAACAAGGAAGTAAAAAAACCCAAGAAGGAAGCGCCACCGGTCAAATAGCCCGGGTTTAACCCGGCGGCTAATTGCGCCGGCAAAAATTCAGTCTGCCTGCAATCTATAATCCCCACTTCATCTCGCGTATCCGGAGCCTTTGCCATGTCGCATAATTTGTTCAACACCCGAACTTCTTTCAACCTTGCCAGCGGTGCAACCGGCACGCTGTACTCGCTGCCCGCGCTGGAAGCGGCCGGCATCGGCAAAATATCACGCCTGCCGGTATCCATCCGCATCGTGTTAGAAGCGGTGCTGCGCAATTACGACGACAAGAAAATCGCTGAATCCCATATCCGCGAACTGGCTAACTGGCAGCCTAATGCCCCGCGCACGGAAGAAATCCCCTTCGTGGTCGCCCGTATCGTGCTGCAGGACTTCACCGGCGTGCCGCTGCTGGCCGATTTGGCCGCGATGCGCGATGCCGCCGCAGCCCAAGGATGTGACCCCAAGATCATCGAGCCGCTGGTTCCGGTCAATCTGGTCGTCGATCACTCGGTGCAAATTGACAGCTACAACAATCCGGATGCGCTCAAGATCAACATGGAGATGGAGTTCGAGCGTAACACCGAACGCTATAAATTCATGAAATGGGGTATGCAGGCATTCGATACCTTTAAGGTCGTGCCCCCGGGCATCGGCATCGTGCATCAGGTCAATCTCGAATATCTGGCGCGCGGCGTAATACAAAAAGATGGCGTAACGTATCCCGATACGCTGGTCGGCACGGATTCACACACGACCATGATCAACGGCATCGGCGTCGTCGGCTGGGGCGTGGGCGGCATCGAGGCGGAGGCCGGCATGCTGGGCCAACCGGTTTATTTCCTGACGCCTGACGTGGTCGGCGTAAACCTCACCAGCACTTTGCGCGAAGGCGTAACCGCGACCGATCTCGTGCTGACCGTCACCGAACTGCTGCGCAGCCAGAAGGTCGTCGGCAAGTTCGTCGAATTCTTCGGCACGGGCACAAAATCATTGACGCTGCCTGATCGCGCCACGATCGCTAACATGGCACCGGAATACGGCGCGACCATGGGCTTCTTCCCGGTCGATGACGTCACCGTTAATTTTATGCGCAACACAGGACGCACCGAAGCTGAACTCGACGCCTTCGAGTCCTACTTCAAGGCACAGGGCCTGTTCGGTATCCCAGAGGCGGGACAAATCGACTACAGCAACGTCGTCGAACTTGACCTGTCTACAATCTCGCCCTCGCTTGCAGGACCTAAACGCCCGCAAGATCGCATCGCACTGTCGTCCATGGCAGACACGTTCAACACGCTGTTTTCAAAACCGACCGCACAAAACGGCTTCAATCAGCCGGCTGAAAAACTGTCGCAACGCTTCGCCACCGGCCACGATGACATTGCCATTGGCAACGGCGACGTCTTGATCGCAGCGATCACGTCCTGCACCAACACCTCCAATCCGAGCGTGTTGTTAGCCGCAGGGTTGCTCGCGAAAAAAGCCGTTGAAAAGGGCTTGTCGGTCAAAAAGCATATCAAAACGACCTTAGCACCCGGTTCGCGCGTCGTGACGGCGTATCTGACCAATGCCGGCCTGCTGCCTTACCTGGAACAACTGGGTTTTAGCGTCGCAGCCTATGGCTGCACCACCTGCATCGGCAATTCAGGCCCGCTGGAGCCCCACATCGAAGAGACCATCGTCAAAAATGATCTGATCGCAGCGGCCGTGTTGTCGGGCAACCGCAATTTTGAGGCACGCATACACGCCAACATCAAGGCCAATTTCCTGGCCTCCCCGCCGCTGGTAGTCGCCTATGCGATCGCCGGAAAGATGAACATTGATCTCGATAGCGAAGCGCTGGGCACGGACAAAGATGGCCAGCCTGTCTTCTTGAAAGACATCTGGCCCACCAATGACGAAATTCAGGCCGTAAGCCACTTTGCCGCC
Source organism: Gallionella capsiferriformans ES-2 (assembly GCF_000145255.1). Taxonomy (NCBI): domain Bacteria; kingdom Pseudomonadati; phylum Pseudomonadota; class Betaproteobacteria; order Nitrosomonadales; family Gallionellaceae; genus Gallionella; species Gallionella capsiferriformans. Next base: position 1,300,469 of record NC_014394.1, on the reverse strand, counting down.
GATCCTGCCGTCTACCGCGCACTGTATTCCGATCTGACCCGCGACCTGCCGCTGTGGAATGCGATTACCGCACCGACCGGAGAATTGTACCAATGGGATGATTCAACCTATATCGCCCGTCCGCCGTTCTTCGATGCCGCCGTACCGGTCGCCTCCGACATCACCGGCGCACGCGCACTGGCGATTTTCGGCGATTCGGTCACCACCGACCACATCAGCCCGGCGGGCAGTTTCAGGCCTTCGACGCCGGCCGGCAAATATTTGCAGGAACACGGCGTAAGCGTGCGGGACTTCAACAGCTATGGCTCACGACGCGGCAATCACGAGGTCATGATGCGCGGCACCTTCGCCAACGTGCGCGTCAAAAATCTGATGCTGCCGGCAAACAGCGACGGCAGCCGCATTGAGGGCGGCTATACTCTGTACGAGGGTCATCAGACCGCCATCTACGATGCGGCGATGAGCTACATCAACGAGGGTACGGCCACCGTGATCTTCGCCGGCGAAGAGTACGGCACGGGTTCTTCTCGCGACTGGGCGGCCAAAGGCACGCAACTCCTCGGGGTGAAGGCCGTGATTGCCAAATCCTACGAGCGCATCCACCGCAGCAATCTGGTCGGCATGGGCGTGTTGCCGCTGCAATTTAAGGGTGATGCCTCGGTTGCCAGTCTTGCACTGACAGGCGATGAATGTTTCGACATCAGCGGCATTGCAGGGGTGTTGCAACCACAACAGGACGTGACGCTGACCATTACCCGTAAAGATGGCACGACCCTGCAAGTCCCTTTGCTACTGCGTATCGATACACCGATCGAAGTCGACTACTACCGAGCCGGCGGCATCCTGCCGTTTGTTTTGAAAGAACTGGTAAGCCGTTAACGCTTGCATGACAGGGGCAGGTGCTATGCCTGCCCCGAATCCATTCCAGCGTAGAATGCGCGCTTAACAGGAGGCCTGCATTGGAAAATCTGTACAATATCCTAGGCGTATCACCAACCGCCTCAGGCGAGGAAATAAAGAAGGCTTATCGCTCGCTGGCCATGCGGCATCATCCGGACAGAAACGAACATCCGAATTCGGTAAATCGATTCAACGCCATTCAGGCCGCTTACGATTTGCTGTCAGATCCTGCCAAAAGAGCTGAATACAATCAGAGTATCAACAACAAAATTATCATTGACCCTGAGGAAGCGGCATCCGCTTTGTGGCATACGCTGTATCAACAAGCCGCCTCAGGATCAGCCAATTAAGTTTAAAAAATTATGAAAAAAATACACGCTGAATTCGCCTACCAGTCCCGGGAACTAGGCATACAAATCGAAGATACGCTGGGCGACCCGCCTGATCGGAAGACCTATGCCAAAGTCGTCAAGTCCCTGATCGACGAATTCGCCAACGGCTCGGAAATTGATGACGTGAATTTGCTGGCCTTTGCGCTGGTGGATCATCTGCGCTTTATCGATATCCCCGGCCTGTTCAGCCAATGCGAGCAATATGATCAGGGAGATACGGCTAAGGTGCTCAGCATGGTGGCCTGCAACGACGATGCAGCAGGTCGTGCTGTCATCGCGGTCGCTGCGAGCCGCCCCGAATTAGCACGCCGCGCGATTATCACGGCCTTTTTGTACAAGAACCCGAAACGCTGGAGCGAAGAAGACCATTCGTTAGAGTCGCTGCAAAAAAGTGACGAAGGCGACGATGAAGAGGAAGATCAACTCAGTTCAGGTCACGGTATCGACCATTTATTCGATGGAGAGCAAAATGCCGGATAAAATCAACTACCCGGCGCTTAGCCGACAAGTCACTGAAATGGTGCTCTCCGGTGCGACCGAGCACGCCGAAGAAGCCTTCAACGACACTGCCGAACAGTTTGGCGATCTGGCGGTGTCTGAAGTGCTCGAAGCCATGGCACCCGAAGTTGCATCGATGCACCTCGCAGCCTTCGATGGCGGAAAGTTGTCGCTGGCCACCTTGCTGATTTCGCCCAAAGCCTGGGCTCAGAGTCTGGCCTATTTCCCGGCGGTATGGAATATAGAGCAGATCGAAGATGAACCCGAAATGCTGGCGGAATCGCTGTTCGCGCATATTCACGGCGTCCTGTTCGCAAGCGACGATCTGGATCGCCGCACCGCACTGATCCATGAAGCACTCTCAACTGATTGGGGGACCACGGCCTTTGCCACCCTGCTCTCGACCGCCATCGATGACATCATCGAACTTGCCAACGATATCGAAGCACGCGGCCCGCATATGGCCGGACAAACCACCTCGGATCACGACATCATTCCGCTCGCGCAGGCCATCGCCAGAAGCGATACCGATGCCTGGGATCGCGTACTCTTTGAACTCTTCCCCGACTGGCAGCCCGGTGAAAACCAGTTACACGTACAACCTGACGAAGGTGATGACCCCTACGGCTACGGATATGGCTACGAATATGCAACACCGCGCAGCACACAAGCCCTGCTGATCCGCCTGCGCAAACAAGTTCCCGTTACAGGAAAACAACGCAACCGTCCGAGCATGGGCGAAGATATTTTTGCATAAGCGGATGCAACGCTGATGAAACTCGCAAGCTTCACCAAACGCCAGCCGAATTTACTGGCGGCCTTAGTAACCTTAGCGCAGCGGATACGTTCCGACGCACAAGCCGATGCACTTATCGAGGATTTATCCGGCATCACGGTACTGGTCGCTAAAAAATTCACCAATGAACGTACGGCGGAAGGACTGCAGGAGGCCTTATATTTAACGATGGGCTGTATTTCGCTGGGGCTCAGTCAGGCGGAGATTCCACACAATGCGGAATCGGAACTGAATTTCCTGCTGGAGCAGGGTGCAGAACAGGTGTTTCAGGCGGGATTCCGGCATATCAAAACGCTGGCGCTGATGCCCTCGCAGACCATGGTCACTGATTTTGACAACGATCCGTATATCCAGCAGCGCAACATCAAGGCACTGTTCTCGGAACTGTGCCGCGCAGAGCCCAATAGCCACTGGAGGGGCGATGAAGACTATCGCCGTGAGCTACAGGTAAGAAGCGAGAACCAAAGCATTATCGATTGCGCAAAATGGCTGCGTAAAAATCATTTCGCAGGCCCGGTCAAAGACCAGGAGCTCGATGCCAACGCCGTGATCTCCATTTCGGTCATTTTTGCCATCGCAGGGGATGGCCGGATAGTCGCGCGCACCGGACAAAAAGAGATCGAAAACCTGATCCAGCGCGCCCGAAAATCAATGCCTGATGTAAATGCCAACTGGGAGAAATTTTTGGAACAAATTCCGGTAGCGCATCAACCCTGGCTGTCTGCGCGCATGAACGAGTATCGCGATACCCTAGTCAAAAAAATTCTGTCGAAAACCCGAATCAAAACAATGGTCACCGAAATTCAAAACTATCATGCGGGTCTGGAGCAAGACGTCGATTACGACTGACACGCCTAAAAAATCATTCAGAACTTGCAGAAATTTCGCGGCTATATGGAAAAATCGCCCCGAATCAATTGCTCAAGCCGCGTGCGGCCTTGCGGCGTGGTCATCACCATCAACACATCCCCCTGTTGCAGATGGTAACTCGATGTAGGATTGTACTGCCAGACGCCGTTACGCTGAATGGCCAGCACCATGCAATCCTTATTTTCATGATACAAAACATGCAGAGTCTGATTTGCCAGATTCTCAGGAATCAGTATCTCCTCCATGCGTAACTTACTATCCGATTTGAACATATCGTCCAGAAAATTCATCACATTGGGTCGTACCATCGCAGAGACGAGGCTCAGTCCGCCGCTGTAATCCGGTGAGATAACTTCATCAGCGCCTACCCTGCGGGTCTTTTCCGCATTTTTCATGTCGTGGCAGCGCGCCACGACGCGCAAACCGGGGTTGAGCTGTTTAGCGCTCAAACTGATCACCAGATTCGCGCTATCATCGTGCGCCACGGCAAATACGCCTTTGGCATCCATCACGCCAGCCTCGAGCAGCACATCGTTGTCGGTCGCATCTCCTTGCAAATAGAGTTGTTCCGGGTGCGTATCCAGATAACGCTGGATCACTTTCATGTCACTTTCAATCACGACAAAAGGCCTGCCGGTCAGCTCAAGCTCATGCGCGACATTCCGCCCCACAAGACCTACACCGCAGACGATATAGTGATTCTTCAATTGTGCGATTTTTTTTTGCATCTTCTTTCTCCGCCAGGCAATATTAATATCACTTTCGAGCATAAAGGCCGTAAAAGTAGACAGCACGTAACCCAACACACCGATACCTGACATGCCGATCACTACGGTAAACAGCCGTCCGTAGTGGTATTGAGACACATCGACAATCTCACCGAAACCGATGGTTGAGATCGTGATAAAGGTCATATAAAAGCAATCCACCCAGGAGTGCTGCCAGCCACCCAGAATATGATAACCGACCGTACCGATCACAAACACCGCGACCAATAAAAGCAGTGCAATCAAAAGATTGTGAATCACACGGGATTGCTGATGTGCCACCATACTATTCGTCCTGCTGCAAAGAGTCGGGGAACAACACATCCTTATAGCCAAAGTGGCGCAGGTCAGTCATGCGCATCGGATATAAAACGCCATCGAGATGATCGCATTCGTGTTGAACCACCCGTGCGTGAAAACCGCTGACGCTGCGGTCTATCGGAGCGCCCTTCGCATCAACGCCCTGATAACGAATCGCGTGGTAGCGGGCAACACGACCTCTGAGCCCGGGTACACTCAAACAGCCTTCCCAGTCATCTTCCATCAGGTCATCGATCGGCGTCACAACGGGGTTAATCAACACAGTATAGGGTACCGATTCCGCATCCGGATAACGTGAATTTTCCTCAACACCGAAAATAACCACACGTAATCCCACCCCGATCTGTGGCGCGGCAAGTCCCGCCCCGTTCAAGGCATGCATGGTATCTTGCATGTCGTTTAACACATCCTGTAGTGCAGAAAAATCTGTCACCGGCTTTGCAACTTCCAGCAAACGCGCATCACCCATGCGTAATACAGGCTTAATCGCCATAACACCCCTCATCCGTACAAACGCGTTCCAAAATTGTGCGCACCCGCACCATTGCACTCCGGGCCGTCGCATTAACCGACTCCATATTAATCGCGAACTGACTGTCGCCCCGCCCTGCCGCATAATTGACGACCACCGCAATCGAGGCATAGGCCATATCAAGCTCCCTTGCCAGCGCAGCCTCTGGCATGCCGGTCATCCCGACCATATCGGCACCATCGCGCTCATAGCGATTCACCTCAGCAACACTATCCAGACGCGGCCCCTGCGTCGCGGCATAGGTACCGCCATCCAGACAAGGTTGTTGAACCTGCCGTGCACTGTGCAAAATGCGTGCACGCATCACCGCATCATAGGGTTGGGTAAAATCGATGTTCTTGTAACTGGTGTTACGGGAGTTGAAAAACGTGCAATCGCGTCCATGCGTGTAATCGATCACCTGATCCGGCACTACCAGCAATCCGGGAGTCAGATCGCCGCGAATACCGCCAACGGTCGTCACCGAAATCACTTCATTCACCCCCTGTTCGCGCAATGCCCACAGGTTAGCGCGGTAATTCACCAGATGCGGCGGGATGGTATAACCGTAACCGTGACGCGCGAGAAAAATCACCTCATGTTCATTGAGCGTACCGAACAAAAAGGCACAAGACGGCTCGCCAAACGGCGTGCGCATCACCTGCCGGTGGGTGATTTTCAGATTGGCCAGTTCCGTCAAGCCGCGACCACCTATGATTGCCAACATATAAACACCCTTTAGGATTTAGGATTCAGGATCTCATTCCTGACCGCATACACTGCAGGCAAATTTCGCCACAGCCCTTCAATGTCCATGCCATAACCGAATACAAAGCGATCTGGTAGCACAAGTCCTACAAAGTCAGCCGCGACGGGTTTAGGTCTGCCGTGTTGCTTATCGGCGAACACCGCGCTATAACAGGCCTTAGCCCCCAGCGCCATGACGCGTTCTTTCAAGGCGGCCAGAGTATGCCCCTCATCCAGAATATCGTCTACCAGCAAGACGACACGCCCCTTCACCGACTCATGCGGTGCCACCTTCCAGTGCATCGCGCCACCGGTCCGCGCATCCCCGTATCGGGACACGTGAACATAATCAAAATCAAGCGGAAAATTCAGCAGCGGCAATAACTGTCCGGAAAATACGACCGCCCCCCCCATCACCGACAACACCAGCGGAAAATGCCCTGCCAGCACCGCATTGATTTCCTGCGCGACCTTGTGCAGTGCAGCTTGCACTTGCGCTTCCGGACACAGCAGCTGAGCCTGCTGCAAAATTTCACGGGCACGCAAATCAAGCATCATTCAGGGTACTTTCAGATTTTTCAGATACTCGGCAAATTCTGCTTTTACTTCCGGATGTTCGAGTCCCATCGCGACAGTCGCCTGCAAAAATCCAATTTTCGAGCCACAATCGTAACGCGTACCCTTATAACGGTAGGCCAGAACACGTTCCTCCTCTATTAGCGCGGCGATACCATCGGTCAGCTGAATTTCGCCCCCCGTTCCTTTGCCAACTCTGTGCAAGTGATGAAAAATACGCGGCGTGAGCACATAGCGCCCCACCACCGCCAAGGTCGTCGGCGCATCCTCAGGGCGCGGTTTTTCGACGATCCCTGTCACTTGTTCGAGTTCATGATTCACACGTGCGCTGCTGACAATACCGTACTGGCGCGTCAATTCACGCGGCACATCCTGCACACCCAGTACCGAGCTGTGGTGGCGATCAAACACATCGACCATTTGACGCGTTACGGAGACATCGCTGACCATAAAGTCGTCCGCCAGAATCACCACAAACGGCTCGTTCTTGATGACCGGTTGCGCGCAGAGCACGGCGTGCCCCAACCCCAGAGGCTCTGACTGACGGATGTAAATACAATTAACGCCTTCGGGAATCACTTCCCGCGTCAGGCGCAGCAGTTCGAGCTTGCCCTTTTTCTCCAGCTCCGCTTCTAATTCATAAGCGGTATCAAAATGATCCTCGATCGAACGCTTACTGCGCCCGGTCACAAATATCATGTCCGTCACACCCGCGGCAACCGCCTCTTCAACGGCATATTGAATCAGTGGCTTATCCACAATCGCCATCATTTCCTTGGGGCTGGCCTTGGTCGCCGGCAAAAATCTCGTCCCCATACCTGCCACGGGAAAAACCGCCTTGCGGATGATTTTTAACGGTCTTGTCATTATTCCCCCTCGATCAATAATAAAAATTCACTTTCACTGAGCACTGCAACGCCCAATTCCATCGCACGTTCGAGCTTACTGCCGCTATCTGAACCTGCCACAACAAAATCTGTTTTTTTCGATACACTGCCGCTGACCTTAGCCCCTAAGGCTTCGAGGCGCTCTTTTGCCTGCTGACGGGACAAACTCGCGAGCGTACCCGTGAGTACAAAGGTTTTTCCGGTATAAATCCGGTCTTCCTGCGGCGCTGGACTATGCTCATCCCAATGCACACCCGCCTCGCGCAGTTGTGCTATCACAGCCAAATTATGAGCCTCGGCGAAAAAATCAACCATGCTTTGTGCAACCACCGGCCCCACATCGCGCACCTGCTGGAGTCGTTCGGCATCCGCCTGCATTATCGCATCCAAGGCACCAAAATGTTGCGCGAGATCCCGGGCCGTTGTTTCACCGACATTGCGTATCCCTAACGCGAAGAGGAAGCGGGCAAGCGTAGTCTTACGGCTGGCCTCAATGGCATCAAGCAAATTAAGCGCCGATTTCTCCCCCATACGCTCTAGCGAAACAAGGCCGGACATGCCCAATTTGTACAGATCCGCCGGCGTGCTGACCTGTTGCGCATCCACCAACTGCTCAACCAGCTTGTCACCCAGCCCGTCGATATTCATCGCGCGGCGTCCTGCGAAATGCAGCAACGCCTGTTTGCGCTGTGCGGGACAAAACAAACCGCCCGTGCACCGCCATGCCGCAGCATCTTCTTCACGCACGACATGAGAGCCGCACACAGGGCAAGCCTGCGGCATCGAAAACACCCGGGCATCGGATGGGCGGCGTTCTAACACCACGCGCGCAACTTCAGGAATTACATCGCCTGCACGGCGCACGATGACCGTATCGCCGATACGCACATCCTTACGGCGTATCTCGTCCTCGTTGTGCAGCGTCGCATTGGTCACCGTCACACCGCCCACAAAGACCGGCGTAAGCCTGGCAACAGGCGTCAGCGCACCGGTACGGCCTACCTGCACATCGATATCCAGCAGCGTCGTCATCGCCTCTTCAGCGGGAAATTTATGCGCGATGGCAAAACGCGGTGCACGCGAGACAAACCCCAACATCTGCTGTTGCGCAATGTCGTTAACCTTGTACACCACCCCGTCGATGGCAAACGGCAGCGCGGCGCGCAACGCGCCCATTTCTTTGTAATAGTCAAGCAAACCGGCGACGCCTTGTACTGTGCTGCGCTGCGTAGCAACCGGCACACCCCAATCGGCCAGCTGCGCCATTTGCAAATCATGCTTACCAGACAAATTAACGCCATCGCACAATCCAACACCGTAGGCATAAAAACTCAGATGACGGGTCGCTGTGACGGCAGAATCGAGCTGACGCAAAGAGCCGGCTGCTGCATTGCGCGGATTAACAAATTCTTTTTCGCCGTTCAAACGCTGCTGTTCATTCAACAAATCGAAATCGCGGGTAAACATCAACACTTCACCGCGCACCTCGACGTCAGCGCACAACACCTCGCCATTCGCCTCTTTAAGTCGCAGAGGAATGCTGCGCACCGTACGCAAATTTTCCGTGACGTCCTCGCCGGTGCTGCCGTCGCCGCGGGTCGCCCCCTGTACAAAAATGCCGTTGCGATAACTGAGATTAATGGCCAGCCCGTCAAATTTCAGTTCGACCGCGTATTCCACCTCGTCAATACCCAGCGCATCGCGAACGCGCGCATCGAAAGCAATGACCTCATCGGCGCTAAAGGCATTGTTAAGCGAGAGCATCGGCGTGCGATGCGGCACCTCGGCAAAATATTTAAGCGGCGCGGCGCCCACCCGCTGGGTGGGCGAATCTGACGTTAAAAACTCGGGGTGTTGTGCTTCAAGCCGTTGCAGTTCACGAAACAACGTGTCGTAACCGGCATCGGGTACCGTAGGGGCATCCAGCACGTAATACTGATAATTATGCGCTTCGATTTCGCTGCGCAACGCCTTAATGCGTTGCTGTACAACCGCTGACACCATCAGGAAAATAACCGGAGCGCCTGAGTGCTGCCAGGAGTCAGGTTGTTATCGCACATTTTCGTTTCAACCTCGACGATCTGAGCGCGTATCTTGGCCAATCCCGCATCGGTCAACTGCACGCGGTGATCGTCAACCAGATTGACTTGCAAATCGCGCGCCAGATCGCGGGCGATCTGCACCATTAAATCAAAGCTTGCGGCAGGATTTTCCACCCGAGGCACATCCAGCATCAGCGTAATCCCGCCCGTGGTGAACTGCGCCAGACTATGGTGCTGGAAGGGTTTAGTATCCTTGTTAATCAGTGTGAGCTGACTATTTCCCGAACTGTTCGACAAATGGAAAGCGCCATCCGATTCAAGCGTCATGCCATGCAGTGCGACCGCATCGGCAATTTTTTCGCCATTGAGCAAGCGCTCGCCCGGCGGCAACAGATTAATGCCGACCATCTGATCAAGTTCGGCACACAGCGCATCCAAACCCTGCGCGGCGCAATGCGTCTCCAGTATATCCGGCACGGTCGTATCTGCTCCGATGGACTTTGCAATACCCAACACCAGATCACGAAAATCGCCCAGTTTAGCGACGCTGATGACCCCGCTCCGGTCTACCAGTTGCAGCGCGATATTGAACTGCACATACAGCATCGGACTCTCAGCGATGACGCGCTCCCACTGCCCCGTACGCGCACTCAACCCGACGACCTGCAGCGGCTTACGAAAATCAAATTTTCTTTGCCACAGCCCGTCCAGAATCGCCGCAAACGAAGGTTCGGCGGGTCGCAAACTAATAATAAAATCACTGCGCCCGTCGAGCAGGGGACAAGGTTCATTCAGCTTTGGCGTGACCTCAGGGGGCAACTCAACCGCGACGGGTGCGACGGCTTCGTCAGGAATCGCATCGTCGTTGATCATAACGAGTTCATCCAGTGCCTCGGGTGTCGGTTGAGGGGCATTAGTCTGATACAGCGCATCGTCGTGACTTTGCCGGAAAGCCGCCCCGAATTTGCGGTTGTACTGGCGCTGTTTCCACCAGCCAAACAGATACACCGCGACCACGACACCCACACCGATTGCCAGCAACGCTGCTTGTAATTCACTCATGTTATCTATACCTGAATGCTATGACGAATTTCGGGCGCTCATTATCTCAAGCACCATGGTAAAAAGCTATGCCAATGGCAATTCGGGGGAACTGACCCCGATGCTGGCGACTTCCTGCAACGCTTTTAAGAACTCGGGATGCTCGTGCAGTCCGGCCATCGGCGCAGGATGGTGACCGCCGCGCATATGGGTGATGCGAGCACGACTGACAGCCGGCATATCCCAATGCAAGCCGGCTAGCAGCTCATCGGCTGATTCTGGCTTATTGCATACCACCACCATATCGCAGCCTGCATTTAAAGCCGCCGACGCGCGCTGCACGATACCGCCTGCAACCGTTGCGCCTTCCATCGACAAATCATCGCTGAAAATGCAGCCCTCAAACCCCAGCTGTCCGCGTAAAATTTCCTTTAGCCAGACAGGCGAAAATCCCGCGGGACGTGCATCGACTTTAGGATAGATGACATGGGCCGGCATCACTGCGGTCAGACCGAAATTGATCATTTGCCTGAAAGGCACAAGATCACACAGTTCGATATCGACAAACTCACGCTCATCGACTGGAATGGCCAGATGCGAGTCGGCCGCCACGAACCCGTGTCCCGGAAAATGTTTACCGACGGTGTGCATTCCGCCTTGTTTGAGCCCCAGCAGCAAGTGATGCGCCAATTCAGCAATCGCCTGTGGATCACTGTGAAACGCGCGATCGCCGATGACGCCGCTTTGTTCATAATCTACGTCCAGCACCGGCGTAAAACTGAAATCAACCCCACAGCCGCGCAATTCGGACGACATCACAAAGCCTGCCTGTTGCGCCAGATGGCGCGCGCGCTGCGGATGCCGGTCCCAAATCCGGCCCAGCTCGCGCATCGCCGGTATGCGGGTAAACCCTTCCCTGAAACGCTGCACCCGCCCGCCTTCATGATCCACCGCAATTAACAAAGGTGTTGAGCGCAGCGCGCGTATCGATGAGGTTAACTCAATCAGTTGCGCAGGCGACTCATAATTGCGCTTGAACAAAATCACCCCGCCGACCAGAGGATGCAACAGGCGGACTCTATCGTCATCCGTCAGTTGCGTACCCAACACATCCAGCATTACCGGCCCTAAACCCATGACGACTCCAATATTTAAATAGTTTCCAGCACAACAAAGGCGACGATGGTGTTGCGCTCATCGCTGATGGACAGATGATGGGCACAAATGCCCAATTGCGCGAGATAAGCACGCAGCAGCGCATCGAATTGCAGCACCGGCTTGCCCATTCCGTCGTGCGTCACCGAGATGCGGCTCAAGCTCACCGGATGCCGCAACCCGCTGCCCGCAGCCTTAGCAAAGGCTTCTTTGGCTGCAAATCGTTTGGCCAAAAATCGGGCGGGATGCGCATGCGCATGAAACGCCGGCATTTCAGCCTCGCTGAGCAAACGCTGCGCCAGTCGCTCGCCGTGCCGCTGCCACATCGCAGCGATACGGTCGTATTCGACTATGTCCGTTCCGATACCAAAAATCATAACGGCCTGATTAAATCCTTCATTTTCCGCACTGCGGCATCCAGGCCGATAAACACGGATTCGGCGATAATCGCATGACCGATATTGAGCTCAACGATATTGGGAATGGCCGCGATGGCCTGCACATTGTGGTAATGCAAGCCGTGGCCGGCATTGACCTGCAGCCCTTGACCATGGGCATATTCAACCGCAGCACGGATGCGTTCAAGTTCATACGCCCGCGCCGGCACACTGTCCGCATCGGCGTATTTTCCGGTATGCAATTCAATCACTGGAGCGCCAGCACGCACCGCCGCGTCGATCTGCGCGTTATCCGCATCGATGAACAACGACACACGGATACCGGCATCGGCACAGCGCTCACAGGCTGACTTTACCGCGTCGAAATAGCGCAGCACATTTAAACCGCCTTCGGTCGTCAGCTCCTCGCGACGTTCCGGCACCAGACACAGATCGTGCGGCTTAATGCGCAGGGCATTAGCGATCATTTCCTCCGTCACGGCGCATTCGAGATTCATGCGGGTTTGCAGCATGCCGCGCAATACCTCAACATCCGCATCCTGAATGTGACGGCGGTCTTCGCGCAGATGAATGGTAATCGCATCCGCGCCCGCTTCCTCGCAAATCAGCGCTGCACGCACCAGATTCGGATAGCGCGCCCCTCTTGCCTGACGCAAGGTAGCAACGTGATCGATATTCAGTCCTAATTTGATCATAATTTTTGCAAATCCTTAATTAATTCCCGCGTATGCAACTGCTTCCCACCCAAATGGTGACCCAGCAGCATGCGCATCAACTGCTTACTCTGTTGCGCCACCACAGGGTCGCTGTAATCATCCGAGGCCATAGCCAGCAACGTAACGCCTGCAATTTTCATCCCACCGTGATTGTCAGGCGTATCGGCCAGCGCGCCCCGCTCAACAAAATAGCGATAATTACAGCCCACCTGCACCGGACTACCACTCGCGGCCTCAGTTTCAAGATTCAGCGCGTAACCCAATTCCTGCAGCAAATGCTTTTCAAAACAGCGCAACGTTGCCGCATGATCCGTCTCGTGTGCCAATCGATACAGCGTCGCACGGTAGTAGTCAAATAACTGCTCATGTGCATCGTCGCGCGCGAGCAGGTTAATCAGCAATTCGTTCAGATAAAATCCGCACATCAACGCCGTGCCTTGTAAATACGGCTGACCTCCCTGCCACTCCGCGCTGTGCAGCGTGCGCACCTCACCCTTACCGAACCAGGACAACCGCAGCGGCTGAAAACTCATCAGCACGCCACGCAATGCAGACCTTGGACGTCTGGCGCCGCGCGCGACAATCGCCATCCTGCCGTATTCGCGGCTATACACATCGAGCAGCAGGCTGGTTTCCCGGAACGGGTGACAGTGCAAAACAAACGCCAACTCATCCTGATGCCTGTTTTGCCGGGTCGTCATATCAAACAATTAACAATTGAAAATTATCAATTAATAATTGAAGTTATTCATATCCCAGCGTTTGCAGGATGCGCGAGTCATCGGCCCACCCGCTGCGCACTTTGATGAACACTTCGAGGAATACCTTGCCATCGAACAGTTTTTCCATATCAAGGCGCGCCTGAGTTGCGATTTCTTTGATTTTCTCGCCTTTCTTGCCCAGCAGCATCGCCTTGTGCGCTTCCTTGTCCACTAAAATGGCGGCGCTGATGCGGCGCAATTTCTTATCCATCTCAAACTTTTCGATCACAACGCTCACAGAGTAGGGCAACTCTTCACCCGTGAAGCGAAATACTTTTTCGCGCAGAATTTCTGAGGCCAAAAATCGTTCACTGCGGTCGGTGACATCATCCGCATCGTAGATGAGCCCGCCTTCAGGCAGGAAGCTGCGCAAGGTATCGCGTAATTCTTCGATCTTTTTGCCAAACTTCGCGCTAACGGGCACGATATCAGCGAATTTGAAATCTTTTGCGATGCGCTCGGCAAAATCAAACAGCTGGCCCTTGTCCGCTACTTCGTCGATCTTGTTGATCACCAGCAACACAGGACGATTATCCGGCAACAGTTTCAAGACCTCCTGATCGCGCTCATCGTAACGCAACGCTTCCAGCACATACATTACGACCTGAACATCACGCAGACTGCTGGTCACCACACGATTCATTCCGCGATTGAGCGCATTGAGATGCTTGAGCTGAAAGCCCGGCGTATCGACAAACACGAATTGCGAATGATCATCGGTGTAAATCCCGTTGATCCGGTGACGTGTAGTTTGCGCCTTGCGCGAGGTGATGCTGATTTTCTGCCCGATCAGGTGATTGAGCAGCGTGGATTTACCGACATTCGGGCGACCTACGATGGCAATATAGCCGCTGCGATAGGAATCATCCGGCGCGTTTGTTGTTTCTTCAGTCATTGTTTTTTCCAATTAATTGATAGGCAGCAAGTGCCGCCTGTTGTTCGGCATTTCGGCGGCTCGTGCCCGCACCCCGTGTAGATATTTTGAGCGATGGAATCGTGCATTCCACCTGAAACAACTGCTCATGTGCGACCCCCAGCGTATCGACCACGCTGTAGACAGGTAAAAGCTGCCGCCTGCCCTGCAGATATTCCTGTAACAATGTCTTTGCATCCTTGCCCAGCGTCTTCATATCCACCTTTGCAAGGTAGGGCACAAACAAATTTAACACTGCTGCCTCAGCCGCGACATAACCACCGTCGATAAAAATGGCGCCGAACAGGGCTTCGACGGCATCGGCCAGGATGGACGGACGTTTATGGCCGCCGCTTTTGAGCTCCCCTTCGCCCAGTTTCAACTGCGCGCCCAGATTGAGTTGCTGTGCAAATAACACCAGGGTGGATTCCTTGACCAGATTGGATCTTAAACGCGACAAATCCCCCTCGGTCAAATCCGGATGTTGGCTGTACAGATGTTTGGCGATCACGCAGCCCAAAATGCTGTCGCCCAGAAACTCCAGCCGTTCGTTATGATCGGGCGCAAAACTACGGTGCGTCAGTGCGCGCTGCAGCAATTGAGGCTGTATAAATACATACCCCAACTGGCGGCACAGCTCTGTGTAGCCCTTATCTGGACGCACTGTTAAAGTCAATTAAGAGACTGATATTAGCGGCCAGCGGAATTTTTACCGTATAACTCGCGCTCAAGACTGGGCGTCCCGAACTGGTATCGATTTCAATATCCTCAGCCTTGATCGCAGTAATATTATCAATCGAAGCACGCCGGCTAAAAGACAGTCGAATCTCCCGCATCGAAGCCTTTTGCATCTCCGGATCGTTGGCTATCGTGACAAACAGCTTGTTGATTTCACCGTTTTGCATATACACCGGAATCAACTTAAGGCCAATTGTGCTCACTAGCACCAGCAAAAAAGCGCCAAAAATAAATCCAGAAAAACTCAGACCGCGCTGACGCTGCAAAGTATTCATAGCATGCTCTCCTGTTAGTTAAATGGGCGAACCGATACGCTTCAAATCCGAAAAATTCATCCACACCAAAAAGGCGCGGCCGACAATCTGATTATCGGGCACAAAGCCCCAATAGCGACTATCGCGGCTGTTATCGCGATTATCACCCATCATGAAATAATTTCCCGCAGGCACTGTACAGCGCACCGTTGATTCGCTGTAAGTACAGTTTTCATGCCCCTTGAATTCAGCGACCGAATTCAAGTGCACATTCGGCATGCTCGGATTGACCAGCAAGGCGTGACGGCGTTCACCCAGCGTCTCGTCGCGTCGTTCGGTATGCACGAAATTCAGACCGCTTTCGACGTAATTGTAGTCACCGTCAGCGACTTGGACCTGTTCAACCCCGTTAATCGACAGATGCTTGTCGCGGTATTCGACCACATCACCGGGCAGACCAACCACGCGTTTGATGTAATCGATCGATGGATTTTCCGGATAATGAAATACCATTACATCGCCGCGTGCAGGATTATTCAACTGCACGATTTTCTGGTTGATGATCGGCAGCCGAATGCCATAGGTGAACTTATTCACCAGAATAAAATCCCCCACCTGCAAAGTCGGAATCATCGAACCGGACGGGATTTTGAACGGTTCAGCCAGAAAAGAGCGGATACAGAAGACGATCAAGATGACCGGAAAGAAACTCTTGGCATACTCAACCCACCACGGCTCGGCAACCCCGGCAGCACGGCTATTCGCCAGCGAGTAACGGTCCAGCAACGAGATACTGCCCGACACCAGCAGCAGCACAAACATGATTAACGCAAAATCCATTTTTATCCTTTAAATACTACAAAGCGTTTTAGTCATCCACGCGCAAAATTGCCAGAAACGCTTCCTGCGGAATTTCCACATTACCCACCTGCTTCATGCGTTTTTTACCGGCCTTTTGTTTCTCCAGCAGCTTTTTCTTGCGGGAGATATCGCCGCCGTAACACTTGGCCAGCACGTTCTTGCGCATGGCCTTAACGTTCTCGCGCGCAATGATGTTTGCACCGATTGTCGCCTGTATCGCCACGTCGTACATCTGGCGCGGGATCAATTCGCGCATTTTCGCCGCGACTTCCCGCCCGCGATACTGACTGTTTGCACGATGCACAATGATCGCCAGTGCATCGACCTTCTCGCCGTTGATCAACATATCCACCTTGACCACGTCAGCGGGACGATATTCCTTAAACTCATAATCCATCGATGCATAGCCGCGCGACACCGATTTGAGCCGGTCGAAAAAGTCCATCACGATTTCCGCCATCGGCATCTCGTAGATCAGTTTCACCTGTTTGCCGTGATAGCTGATGTTGATCTGCTGACCGCGCTTTTGAGTACACAAGGTAATCACCGCACCCACATACTCGTTCGGCATGTATAAATTAACGCTTACAACCGGTTCTCTGATCTGATCGATTTTCGACGGATCCGGCATCTTGGACGGATTATCGACCGTGACGACCGAACCATCGCGCAGCACCACCTCGTAAATCACGGTAGGTGCCGTGGTGATCAGGTCCATATCGAACTCGCGCTCCAGTCGTTCCTGCACGATCTCCATGTGCAACAAGCCCAGAAAACCGCAACGGAAGCCGAAACCCAACGCCTGCGAGACTTCAGGTTCATAATGCAGCGCCGCATCATTCAACTTGAGTTTTTCCAGCGAATCGCGCAGCGCTTCGTATTGATTCGACTCCACCGGGAACAAGCCTGAGAATACCTGCGACTGCACTTCTTTAAAGCCCGGCAACGCCTCGGCGGCGGGTCTTGCCTGATGCGTAATCGTGTCGCCTACACGCGCAGATTTGAGTTCCTTGATCCCTGCGATCACAAAACCCACCTGCCCCGCGCTCAGGGTTTCACGCGGCTGCGACTTAGGCGTAAACACACCGATATGTTCAGTCAGATGATGCGCGCCGGTCGCCATGAAGAGGATTTTTTCCTTAGGCTTTAACGTGCCATTCATCACACGCACCAGCATCACCACGCCGACATAATTATCGAACCACGAATCGACAATCAAGGCCTGCAACGGTGCGTTCACATCGCCCTTGGGCGGCGGCACTTTGACGATCAGCGATTCGAGCACATCTTCTATGCCCACCCCCGTCTTAGCCGAACAGTGCACCGCATCGTGTGCTTCGATACCGATGACCTCTTCGATTTCTTCGATGGCATTATCAGGGTCTGCGGAAGGCAAATCGATTTTATTCAACACCGGCACCACTTCAACGCCCAGATCCAGCGCGGTATAACAGTTGGCTACCGTCTGCGCTTCGACCCCTTGCGATGCATCGACCACCAGCAGCGCACCCTCACAGGCGGATAAGGAGCGCGACACTTCGTAGGAGAAGTCGACGTGTCCCGGGGTGTCGATCAGGTTCAGGTTATAGACCTGCCCGTCGCGCGCCTTGTAGCTTAAGGCTGCCGTCTGTGCCTTGATCGTGATACCGCGCTCGCGCTCGATATCCATAGAATCAAGAACTTGAGCGTCCATCTCGCGATCGGACAAGCCGCCGCACAAATGTATGATCCGATCAGCCAGCGTGGATTTGCCGTGATCGATGTGAGCAATGATAGAAAAATTACGGATTAGCTGCATGAAATTCCAAATAGAAACCGCCGACTCCGACAGCCTGAGCACATCAGGAAGCCCGCAGTATTTTGCAAAAGGCGAATTCTAGCCGATTTAGGCATTAAACGCAGGACTGTGATAGATGAGCCTCAAAAAATTTAACGATTTGAGGCTCCGTGTTGATTATTTTTCGTCCAGACGGATCGCAACATAGGAGGCTGCGTCCCCACGGCGCACCAGCAGCGCAACATTGCGCCCTGCCGGTACGCGTTTAATGATCTCAATCAGCTGATTCAGCGAGCGCAACGGCGTATTGCCGACCGCCAGCAGCACATCACCTGCCTGTATACCGGCGGCCTTAGCTGCGGTGCCCGCTACCTCCACCACCTGCAAACCACTGCGCGACTCAGCGCGACCTGAATCAGTCAAAACAAGCCCAAGGCGTTCGACCCACCCCTCGCCGGCATGACCTCCCGCCACCTCTACCACACGCCCGCCCTCTTCCGGCATTCTGGCGACTTCAACCGTGACTTGTTTGACAGCGCCCTTGCGCCACAACTCGACTAATACTTTGCCGCCCGGCTTACAAGCTGCCACAATACGCGGCAAATCAGCAGAACTCGCAACCGGCTTGCCGTCAAACTTAAGGATCACATCGCTCGCTGCTATGCCTGCCTTGTCGGCCGGACCACCCTTCTCAACGCTGCTGATCAAAGCGCCTTCAGGCTGGCTCAAGCCGAATGACTCGGCCAACTCGCGCGTCATTTCCTGTATCGTCACGCCGATTCGTCCGCGCGCCACACTGCCCGTGCTGCGCAATTGATCCGCCACTTGCGTGGCCACGTCAATCGGGATCGCGAAAGACAAGCCCATCGAACCGCCGGAGCGGGTGTAGATTTGCGAATTGATACCGACCACTTCGCCGCTCATATTGAACAGCGGCCCGCCCGAGTTACCCGGGTTAATCGCGACATCGGTCTGAATGAAGGGAACAAAATTATCCTGCGGCAGCGAGCGCCCTTTGGCACTGACGATACCGGCAGTCACGCTGCTGTCAAAACCGAATGGCGAACCAATGGCGATCACCCATTCACCGACTTTGAGCTTACCCGGATCGCCCTGCACCACTTTGGGCAGGCCGGCCGCCGCAATTTTCAGCAGCGCCACATCAGAGCGTTTGTCAGCGCCGATCACCTTTGCACTGTATTCGCGCTTGTCGGTGAGCCTAACAGTAATTTTATCGGCGTGATCCACCACATGCGCATTGGTCATGATGTAACCGTCTGCGCTGATGATAAAGCCGGAACCTAACGACTGAGACTCTTGCGCACGCGGCATCTGCGGCGCAAAACGCTTGAAAAATTCGAAGAAAGGATCGCCTGCAGAAAAGTCAGGCTGGGCGATACGCTGCGTGGTGCTGATATTGACGACTGCGCCGGATTGCTTTTCAACCAGCGCCGTAAAATCGGGAAAACCGTTCGCATAAACCGGAGCAACACACAAAACACAAGCAAGCAACACCAGCCGATTAAATAACTCTTTTAGCATGCGCAACTCCTCACAATAAAAAAATCAAAAATGACACCACTCACTCGATAAATAAACGGGTGATATAAGGCTGCTGACGCGACGGACGAATTGAAATCCATTTGGCAATCGCAAACCCCGCGACCACCCCAGACAAGGCACCCGCTGCGACATAACCATCCTGCCCGCCCGACCAGACACTGGCAAGCGTTGCAGCAGCAAACATCAAGGCCAATGGCAGCAGATATACGAGACTGATGCCACGCAAAACCGTACCGTCAACCGTGGCGACAATCACCTCGTCACCGACCGCGGCATTAATCCGGTTCTCTACTTGAAATTCACGGGGTTTATTGCAAAACAGCTGCGTCACCTTGCTCGAGCCGCACCCTTTCCCCTCGCATACCGAACACCCGCTGGCACCGTCGGCCCGCACCAGCGTCACCCCAGCCTCTTTTCGCACCACCACAGCCCGGGTTTCCAGCATTATTTATTACCGTTAAAACGAATAGAGTCCAGCACCTGCATCACCGCACGGGGGGGCACTTCGCCCACCACATTGTACAAATGCTTATCCACGACCTTGTGATACAGGTTGACCGCGCCCCGACTGGTGAGGCCCTCGTTATCATCCTCGTCGGCATCGGCAGGCTCAATAAACACCGAAATCGCACTCAGCCCATCCGAAAAGACCAGCTGCGACACCGGCGCATGCTTACCCCGCATCGGGCGCATGATTTCCATCGTCTTCTTAAAACCGCCCGGCAGCGCATCGACAACCCAACCGCTGTTAACGACGGGCTTGCTCTGCACGGGTTTATTGCGACCAAATCCCGGCAGCGCAGCACTGCTGACCACCCAACTTCGGTCAATGTCACCGCCGATTTTCAGCTCGGTAAATGCGTATTGTTCGACAACCTGATTTTTTTCATTCAACACAGCCGATTTGAGCAGCAATCCGGACTCGGTATGTACCCAAATCTTATGGGCGTAACGCAGACTATCCCGAGGCTGATACAAGACGACCTGCGCGTTGTAACCCGCCACCCGGTCCGTGCCGAGCTCTTTAGCCTGATAATTTTCATTCAGTGCCGCTAATTGATCCGGCAGCAGAAACGGAAAACGCCCGGCCTGCTGACTATCTACCTGTACCATTTTATGATTTTGATAACACCAGACTTGCCCGTGATGGCGAATAATTTCGCGCTTGGGACCATCCAGACTCTCCAGCTTTTCATACTCGCTGTCGGTTTCTACGACATGCGATATTCGAGATGTCTCAACATGGTTACCATATTGATAAACGAACACACCGCTGTAATTGGTCTGATGACCTGCAAAAGCAGCCGTTTTCAACCACTCGGGAATAGATGCGGCATCAGCCATTCCGGCTGCCAGACACAGACCTAACAAGCCTGCCCATACTTTCATTGCGACTTTTCCTCAGGACTAAAAGTAACCGTGCGTATATACGACGCACCGCCATTCATGTCGTTACTGGGAGAGAACTCCTGATGCGCCATCAGATAATCATTAGACTTGGGTTGGATCTGCATATTGACAGGGCGGATATTTGACTGTTGCATCGCCATCTGCGGCGCAGTTTCAGGACTGATTTGCAAAGACATCCATGACACAACGCCGACAGCCAGCAAGGAAGCGGCCGCCGACAGCGCAAACACGCGCGCCTTTTGCTTGAGCGCCCGACTGCGCGGCGCCAAAATGGTGGGTTCATTCTGCAAGCGTTCACGCACGATGGCGCTGATGTCGCGATGAACATATTCCGGCTGACGCAGCACATCACCGATCATATGATAAACAGCCCAATCGCTTTGAGCCGCAGGCTCGCGTTTAATCTGTCCCAACACGCTATCTGCTTCGTCTTCGAACAACTCGCCATCCATCAGAGCCGAAATTTCATGTTTCATCATTACCACCTATTATCTTGACTGGTTTCCAACAACGGGCGCAGCTTCTCAGCAACCGCTTCACGTGCTCTGAAAATTCTTGATCGCACCGTGCCGACAGGGCAGTTCATCACGCCAGCTATTTCTTCGTAGCTCAACCCCTCGATTTCTCTTAAGGTGAGCGCACTGCGCAGATCTTCCGGCAACTGTTGCAACGCTGCTTGCACGACACTGACAACCTGTTTGCTCATGAGTTCATTTTCAGGCGTACTTATTTCATGCAACAGTCCGGCATCCTCAAATGATTCGGCTTCTTCAGCATCGAAAGGCGTACTGGTGGGGGCGCGGCGCTTATTCGCCAGCAGATAATTTTTAGCCGTGTTGATACCGATGCGATACAGCCAGGTGTAAAACGCGCTGTCGCCGCGAAACCCGGGCAACGCACGATAGGCCTTAATAAAAGCCTCCTGCGTGACATCCTCCGCCTCGCCGGTATCACGCACAAAGCGCAAAATAAGGCGCCCCAGTTTGCGCTGATATTTTGCAACCAACAGATCGAAGGCGTGCTTATCCCCGCGCTGCACGCGCTCGACCAACTGCTGATCAACTTCCCGATCACCCATCCCTGACAATTCCGATTGAAATAGCACAAAGCATGCCACAGCGCACAGTATAACCGCTCTAGGGCACACTCGTCAGCCTGCCACACAATCGCAGCAATTCGGCCGGCAAAAATAAATCATATTCTTTCTATGCGACAGTTTGCTATAGTTCGTCAATTGAAATGGACGAGAACCCAATTGCTTCAATTTGACACTCTGATTATCGGCAGCGGCCTCGCGGGTCTGACTCTGGCACTCAAACTTGCCGACAGGCAAAAAATCGGTCTGATTACCAAAAGAGCACTGCTTGACGGCGCGAGCGGCTGGGCGCAAGGCGGAATTGCCGCCGTTTTATCAGGGGAAGACACTCAGGAAGCGCACACTCAGGACACCTTGCTGGCCGGCGCCGGCCTGTGCGACGAAGCCGCGACCCGTTACGTCGTCGAACACGGCAAGCGTTCAATCGAATGGCTGATACAGCAGGGCGTGCCTTTTACCCGTGACAACACGAGCGATACGGGCTATCACCTGACGCGCGAAGGCGGACACGACAGGCGGCGCATCTTCCATGCTGCTGACGCAACCGGACATGCCGTACAAAAAACGCTGATCGAAAAAGTCCTCAAACACCCCAATATCACCGTGCTCGAAGCGTATATGTCGGTGGATCTTATCACCGGAAAAAAGCTGGGATTATCAGATAACCGCTGCTACGGCGCCTATGCGCTGAACACGGCAACGGACGAAATTGTCACCATCAGCGCCCAAAATACCATCCTGGCCACCGGCGGCAGCGGCAAGGTGTATCTCTACACCACAAACCCGGATACCGCGACTGGCGATGGCATCGCCATGGCATGGCGCGCCGGTTGCCGCATTGCCAATATGGAGTTTATCCAGTTTCATCCCACCTGCTTGTATCATCCGCACGCCAAGTCATTCCTGATCAGCGAGGCGGTACGCGGCGAAGGCGGCATCCTCAAGCTGCCCGACGGTACCCGCTTCATGCCCAAACACGACACGCGCGCAGAACTGGCACCGCGCGACATCGTAGCGCGCGCGATAGACTACGAAATGAAAAAAGGCGGCTTCGATTGCGTCTATCTGGACATTTCGCATCAATCGGTCGAATTTTTGCAGGAACACTTCCCCAATATCTTCGCCCGCTGCCTGAAACTCGGCATCAACATCAGTCAGGAGCCGATTCCCGTCGTGCCCGCAGCCCATTACACCTGCGGCGGCATCGTGACCGACCTCAGCGCGCGCACCGATGTCAGCAATCTGTATGCGATCGGCGAAACGGCTTACAGCGGACTGCACGGCGCAAACCGGCTGGCGAGCAACTCGCTGCTCGAATGCCTGGTGTTTGCCGATGCCGCCGCACAAGATATTTTAAGCCGCGCGCAACAGTCGGCACCCTTACTACCCGAATGGGATGACAGTCAGGTGAGAGACGCGGACGAACATATCGTGATTTCACACAACTGGGCGGAATTGCGCCACTTCATGTGGGACTATGTCGGCATCGTACGCACCAACAAACGCCTGCAGCGCGCGCAGCATCGCGTCCAGTTGCTGCAAAAAGAGATCGATGAGTACTATGCAAACTTTCACATCAGCGCGGATTTGCTGGAGCTGCGCAATCTAGTCACCAACGCCGACCTAATCGTCCAGAGCGCATTGTCTCGTCACGAGAGCCGTGGACTGCATTACAGCCGCGATTACCCTGAAACGCTAGCTGTCCCGAGCCCGACCATCCTGACCCCCCGCTAACGGTCCAGCCTCAAGCGCACGCGCAGATCACGAAAATCGTCAGCAACCATTGCATCAGCAAAGATCACCTGACAAACCGGCAATCTGCGCCCGACCTGCCTCACGCACAACACGACACACAAAGGTATCACCAGCGTACAAGCACACAGCTCGCCCGCTAGGGCATCACCTGAAGTATCGCTCACGAGCAGCTGTGTTTTATCCAGCGTAAAACTGCGCCAGCGCTGCGCGTTGCGCTGCTGCCAAATAAGATTGGCCGTTACCGCAAGGGTAAGCCCGGCGCACGCCCAAACGGGTAAATTCGTCAAAATAATCGACACGACGGCCAGCACATGAATCGCCGTCAAAAGCAGGGAGTAGGTTCGGGACGGTTTAAGGGAAAACGACTTGAGCACGGGCGCTCTGAGCACTACCGTTGGAGATAAATCAGCACAAGCAATACCAGCACGATCAGCAGCATGACCAGCAGCTTAAAACTAGCACCGGATTCAGGCTTACGGGATTTTATCACCGGCCGGGCTTTATTTAAGGGCGCAACAGGTGCCCTCATCTTCAGCGTTTTCGACAACTCGTCCAGATCCTCGGCGTTCGTGGTCAAAGCAGCCAGTCGCATCGTCGCTTCATTCGAATCAAATGCCCGTGACAATCCGAGTGTGGCGACAGCCGGCTCTAGCTGCTCGGTATCCTGACGCAGCTCATTGACCATAACCCCCGCGAGTTTTCTGGCCTGCGGTATCTCGACAGGCTGCTCAGAGCGCGGTAAGGTATCGCGACAGGCACGCAAATCCGTCGCAAAATCCTTCGCATTCTGGTAACGGTCATCGAGTTCTTTAGCCAGCGCTTTCGCCACGATGAAATTTAGCATATCCGGCACACGCGGATTGAGTTTGCCGGGGGCCAGGGGCACCGAATTGAGGGTCTGGAACATGATGGCGTTCACGTTCTCACCCATGAAGGGTGACTCACCGGTCAGCATCTCGTACAACATCACGCCCAGAGAAAAAATATCGGAACGCTGATCGAGGGTTTTACCCAAAACTTGCTCAGGCGACATGTATTTTGGCGAGCCCAGCACCATACCTGTCTGAGTACGGACGGCGGAGGACGCCATACGCGCAATGCCGAAATCGGTGATTTTCACATGTCCGTCGCGTATCACCATGATGTTGGATGGTTTGATATCACGATGCACAATTTCGTGCTCGTGAGCATAAGCCAAACCTGCGGCAACTTGCGCGACGATATCCAGCACCTGATCTACCGGCAACATGCCGTTGTCGCGCATCAGATCGCGCAACTCGCACCCTTCGAGGAACTCCATGGCGATATAGGCGATATCGCCGCTTTTGCCCACATCGTAAATGGTCACGATATTCGGATGATTCAGACGACCGGCGGCACGCGCCTCCTGATAGAAACGCCCCTCGTACTCGTCCTTTTCTTCCTGAGCCAGCCCGAGATTGATCGTCTTGATCGCGACAATGCGGTCAATCAGCGGGTCGCGCGCCCGGTAAACCACGCCCATCGCCCCCTGCCCCAGCTCTGAGAGCACTTCATAGCGTCCCAACTGGCGTATCATCTCAGCCACCTGCAAGTCGAGATTTTATGTGTCAGGCTAAGCATTGCTAATTGCACACCTTAGGCTTAAAACTGTGAGTCTTACCGGGCTCGATAGTCACTTCCTCACTATAAATACCGAAGCTCGTATGTGTCAGGATAATTTTATGCTTGCCGGGTTTGACCGTAACCGACAAACGGCCCGAAGAAATTTTCCCCTTGTTAGCGCTGTCCACAAAAAGCTGCACATCATCCTTATCTTTGCACACAACGGAAATCGTAGCTTCCGCAACCGAATCGAGCTTTCCGTCGAGGGCATCGTCGCTCTTCTTAGCCGGCCCGCGCTCAGCGCTCCGTTCAACGGCAATCTGCTTTTTAAGGGCGGCCAGATCAGACTTTTGCTTTTCCAGCACCTTAGAACTGGATTTGTCGTTTGCGGCAAGCTTAACATCGTGCGTCTTGGGCGGTGCGACGGCTACTTTAACCGCACTAGCCATCAACGGCGTCGCGGCAACCACCTCGGATGCTTTTACCGGCGCAGGCTGAACCTCAACAACAGGACTCTCAGACGGCATGATTTCGACCTCTGCGGGAGGGGGCGCTACCTTTTTATCGGGTATTAGCACGAACATCCCGACCAGAAGCAGCAAAGGCACAGCGACCAAACCGATATAAATCCGCCGTTGCCGGGCATCCGACTTTTCAGTCAAGACGGTAGGCTTAACCGCGACCGTACGCCCCATCGCACGAACCTTGTCCAGCAGCGCGCCAACGCGACTGCTGGCGGCGGGAGGAGTAAAATGCTCTGCCTTGCCGGTCTGATCGCCCGGATAGCCGATGGCATAAATCTCATGCTCACGTACATGTTTGTCGGTACGCGACCCCTGATAATGGAACATCCCGGTGTATTGATCGGAAAGTCGGGATACGGCATCGAAATACGAACGAGTCACCAGAATTTGACTGGGATCTGCAAAAGCCATCACGCGTTGCGCGACATTGATGCCATCGCCGACGATATTGGGCTGACCATTGATATCCCGCACCAGACGGACCGGGCCTAAGTTGATGCCGATACGCACCAGCAAAGGAGGATCGATCGCAATATCTTCGGCAAGCAAGCTGGCGCGCAGGCGTAGCGCAGCAGTCAGCGCAGACTCGACATCGCCTAAAAAATTCACCGCAGCCCCATCACCCGTATCAAGAATGATGCGATCACTGACGGGAACGTCATGGATCGCCTCTGAAAGATAGGTATTGAACCTGTCCTTCAGAGAAATTTGCCCGGATACCGCCTTTTTTGAATATTCAACGATATCCAAAAACAGCACGCTGCAAATGATGGTTTTATTGCTGCGATCTTCCATTCAGCTTTTATTCACTAATAGTAACTGGGTTAATTCGTTAACCGGACGTTCAACGCTTAACACCACGACTCCCGCTGCTACGGCTGCCGCTACGACGATTTCCGCCACCTGGATTACGGGTTCTCCCCGGCACAGACGGCTTAGGCGCGACAAATTTAGGTGCGGGCGGCTCGACTTCATCGGTGCTAATACCGACCCAGTCCAGCACTTGTGCGATTTCGCCCTCGCCCAGTTCGGCACTCATGCCGCGCTTCAAACGCGGCGGCAGATTGATTATACCGAAGCGCACCCGTATCAGTCGACTCACCGGCAAAGCCAGCGCATCGAAAGTACGCCGCACGATACGATTGCGCCCTTCTTTCAACATCACCTTGTACCAGTGATTGAAGCCTTCACCGCCGTTATCTTCCAGCTTGTCAAACGTGACCGGCCCGTCTTCGAGCATGACACCTTCTTTTAACACTTGCGTGATCTGATCCTCGGTCATGGAGCCCTGCACGCGGACTGCATATTCGCGCTCGACCTCAAATCGGGGATGCATCAGCCGGTTAGCCAATTCACCTGAGGTGGTAAAAATCAGCAGCCCGCTGGTATTGAAGTCCAGTCGCCCAACCGCGATCCATTTCTGGCCGCGCAATTTAGGCAATTTATCGAACACGCTCGCGCGCTTTTCCGGATCATCGCGGCTGACGATTTCGCCTTCCGGCTTGTGGTACAACAACACGCGCGCGGTGTGGTCGCGCTCACCGACGCGGATGGTGCGGCGCTCGGTTTTCACCAGATCGCCCGGCACAACGCGCATACCCAGCGTCGCAGGCTCGCCGTTCACGCTGACGCGCCCCGCAGCAATCCACTCTTCCATGTTACGGCGCGAACCGAATCCTGCCTGAGCTAATACCTTTTGCAACTTCTCGCCGGCTTCCGGTTGGTATTCCGCTTCAATTTCCTGTTCAATCATAACTCACGTCTTTCTAGCACGGCTTGCGCCAATGTCCCACTATCCACCTGCTCCAGTTCGCCGCCAACCGGCAAACCACGCGCAATACGCGACACTTTAACACCTAAGGACTGCAAAAGGGTTGCCAAATAATGCGCAGTCGCATCGCCCTCCACGGTAAAATTGGTCGCCAGTATCACTTCACAAGGGTGTTGCTGCACACGCCTGACCAGATTATCCAGTTGCAACTCCTTCGCGCCGATCCCATCGAGGGGCGACAACCTGCCCATCAGCACGTAATACATGCCGCGAAAACACTGCGTCTGCTCTATCATCAACTGGTCAGCCGGCATCTCCACAACGCACAACAAACTCTCGTCGCGCGCGGCGGAGGCACACAAACCGCACACCGGCAACTCGGAGAAATTATTGCAGCGCGAGCAATGCTGGACATTTTCCGCGGCACGTTCCAGTGAGGTAGCCAAATGCAACGCCCCCTTGCGGTCGCGCTGCAGCAGATGATAGGCCATGCGCTGAGCCGATTTCGGTCCTACGCCCGGCAGACAGCGCAACGCGGAAATCAGCTCATCGAGATACGAAAGCGCCATTAAAAGGGCAGCTTCATCCCGGGCGGCAGGCCCATGCCTGCACCAAAACCGCTCATGCGCTGCTCTGTCGTCGCGGCGACTTGTTTAACCGCATCGTTAAGCGCCAGTACGATCAGATCTTCGAGCATTTCCTTATCCGCCAGCACGCTGTCATCGAGAGCTACGCGGCGCACTTCATGCGCACAACTCATGGTGACTTTGACCAGCCCTGAAGCCGCTTGACCGACAACCTCGATGGTCGCCAATTCGGCCTGCGCCTGCTGCATATTTTTCTGCATTTGCTGCGCCTGTTTCATCAAGCCGCCCAATCCGCCCTTCATCATACGAAACTCCTATTGATTAACATATTTGATTGATTCGGGTACCACCGTGGCACCCAGCTCAGTGACCGCACCTGAAACGAAGGCATCCGAGGCGACCGAGTCGAGCGCCTGCTGCTGCCTCGTCTCACGCGTTTGATGCTCGATCTTGGCCGGCGTCGCCGCTTCCACTTTTCCCAACACAACGGATAGTTTTAAAGGGCGCGCAAAATAATCGCTTAACGCCGTTTGCAAATTATCCGTCGCCATCTTGGTCTGCAGATGTTTATGCTCCTGCGCCAGCCGCAACACAACCTGCTGCTCGGACACCGAATCCAGCACGCAGTGCTTGGCCAACTGCTGCGCCATCGCCTGCACATTCAACCTGCCCAGCAAATAATTCCAGTCGGGCGGCGCATCATCCGCATGCCGGACGGGTGCCACAGTTGAAACGGGTACGGCAATCTGTGCATCCACCACAGGCACGGCGACAGCGGCCGGCACGACTGGCGCCGGGGGCGTTGCGACAGGCGCTGCAACATGAGCCGCACGAGGCTGAACGGGTTGGGCTGCTTGAACCACCTGAACGGGTTGGGCTGCTTGAACCACTGGAGCGGTCTGAACGGCAGCTTGCGTAAAGCCTTTTACGGGCAGCGCTACACGCGAAGGTGCAAACGCCAGCATGCGCAACAGCGTCATGCTGAATCCGGCATATTCATCCGGAGCCAGTTCGATTTCGGCGCGCCCGTGTATTGCAATTTGATAAAACAGCTGCACTTCTTCGGGCGTAAAATTCGCGGCAAGTTCAAGCACCCGGCCCCGCTCGGGGTCGTCCTCTGCAATCGCCTGCGGCACGGTCTGCGCCAGCGCGATGCGGTGCAGCAACGAGGCCAGTTCCTGCAAGGCGGCATCGAACGCAATGCTGCGAGTCGCCATCGATTCGGCAACGCCGAGCAAGTCGGCACCATTTTGCCGGTGCAGTGCATGCAGCAATTCGAAAAGATATCCCTGATCGATCGCGCCCAGCATGCTGCGCATCGCGGATTCTTCGAGCTTACCGGAGGAAAAAGCAATCGCCTGATCGGTCAGACTCAACGCATCGCGCATACTCCCTTGCGCTGCGCGCGCCACCAGATTCAGCGCAGCCGGCTCAAATTCAATGTGTTCCTCCGTCAGCACGTGCTGCAAATGCGCGACGATCAGTGCGGGCGGCAACTGCTTCAAGTTGAACTGCAGACAGCGCGACAGCACGGTGACCGGAATTTTCTGCGGATCGGTCGTCGCCAGTATGAATTTCACATGCGCGGGCGGCTCTTCGAGCGTTTTCAACATCGCATTGAAGGCAGATTTCGACAGCATGTGCACTTCGTCGATGATATACACCTTGAAGCGCGCCGAGGTCGGCGCATACAACGCGCTCTCCAGCAACTCGCGCATGTTGTCGACCTGCGTATTGGACGCCGCATCAAGCTCAATCAGATCGACAAAGCGCCCGCTGTCGATTTCCGTGCAGGCACTGCACACGCCGCACGGCGTCGCCGTGATGCCGGTCAGACAATTGAGGGATTTGGCAAAAATACGCGCAATCGTGGTTTTCCCCACCCCGCGCGTACCCGTGAACAGATAGGCGTGATGCAGGCGATTTTGCGACAACGCGTTGCCCAGCGCCCTGACGACGTGCTCCTGGCCTGCCAGTTGCGCGAAATTTTTAGGGCGCCATTTACGGGCTAGGACAGAGGTATCGGACAAGTTATGCCACGTCAGAAAAGATTAACACCTGATTCAAATTAATACGCACATTTAACCCTGAACTGCCGCGCATCAACTGAAGACGACCGGCCTGCGCGAGGACTATCGCAGCCCGCGTCACACGCCAAAACACGACCACTGAAAACCTTTGCGTAAAGAAATCCACCTGCCTTCTTCATCGCGCCCTCCAATGGCCATACATAAGGAGGCGAGCCTTACCCCCGGCACTTGCAGTAATTAGCTGTGGCTGCTTCCTTCCGGACCTGACCAGATTCACTACCCTGCAATGCGGGGAGACCCGCCAATTCGTTACCAAGCGGGCTTGCGCCGCACTTTATTAAACCTTGCTTTCCCGCACCGGTATCATACCGATGCGCATCTTCCATTCTGCCGGACCCGTCGTATGCACCGAACGCCCTTGCGTATCGACCGCCACCGTCACCGGCATATCCACCACATCAAATTCGTAGATCGCTTCCATCCCCAAGTCGGCAAAGGCGACAACACGGGCACTGCGTATCGCTTTCGACACCAAATAAGCTGCGCCGCCTACCGCAATCAAAGACACAGCGGCATGCTTTTTGATCGCCTCAATTGCCACCGGACCACGTTCTGCCTTACCCACCATCCCCATCAAGCCGGTTTGTGCCAGCATGGTTTCGGTGAATTTATCCATCCGCGTCGCTGTGGTAGGACCCGCAGGACCCACCGCTTCACCGGCGACAGGATCAACCGGCCCGACATAATAAATGAAGCGACCATTAAAATCCACGCCCTCGGGCAATTTTTCTCCGCGAGCCAGCATTTCGACGATGCGTTTGTGCGCAGCATCGCGTCCTGTCAGCAACTTTCCGGAGAGTAACACGGTATCGCCCGGCTGCCACAGACTAATTTGCTCGCGCGTCACGGTGTCGAGATTCACGCGCAGCGCATCCTTTGCCGGCTGCCAGTGCACATCGGGATAATCAGACAGGGCTGGCGGCGTAAATTCTGCACGCCCCGTCCCATCGAGCTCGAAATGGATGTGCCGCGTGGCCGCACAATTGGGGATGATGGCAATCGGTTTAGAGGCCGCATGAGTCGGATAGTCGAGAATTTTGACATCCATCACCGTACTTAAGCCGCCCAATCCCTGCGCGCCGATGCCGAGCGCATTAACTTTGTCGTACAACTCGATGCGCAGCGCTTCGATGCTGTTTTGCGCACCGCGCGCCTTAAGTTCATGCATGTCCATCGGCTCCATCAGGGATTCCTTGGCCAGCAGCACCGCCTTTTCTGCCGTGCCGCCGATACCGATCCCCAGCATACCCGGCGGACACCAGCCCGCCCCCATGCTTTCCACGCTCTTCAAAACCCATTCGACGATATCATCGCCCGGATTGAGCATCTTCATCACCGCCTTGTTTTCAGAGCCGCCGCCCTTAGCCGCGATGCGCACCTCGACTTTATCGCCCTGCACCAGCTCGACGTGCACCACCGCCGGGGTATTGTCATGGGTATTTTTGCGACTCCCTGCAGGATCCGACACGATGGAGGCGCGCAGCACATTGTCCGGATTCAGGTAGGCGCGCCGCACCCCCTCGTTGACCATGCCGACGATATCAAGCTCTGCCTCCCAGCGCACCTGCATACCGATGCGCACAAATGCGACGACGATACCGGTATCCTGACAAATGGGGCGATGACCTGCCGCGCACATGCGCGAATTAGTCAGTATCTGCGCCATCGCATCTTTGGCCGCGACCGATTCCTCGGCGTTATACGCGCGTGCCAGCGACTGAATAAAATCTGCGGGATGGTAATAAGAGATGAATTGCAACGCATCAGCGATGCTGTCGATGAAATCCTGCTGGCGAATGATAGTCATGGCAAATCCTTTTGAATACAACAGTCCGATTATAGCGTGCTAACTGGCAATACCGACATGCACTTTCGTACTTCGGGATCGCAACGATGTTGTGACGCGCGCCAAAAACGGCTCTCCCCCATTGAGTTAATTTATACTGCGGTCAATCATGTACTTCTATCCTAAAGAGGATATTGCCGCGCTGGCCGATGTACTGGAACGCAAACTGGGCAACCCCTCATGAAGGTTGAATCGCTGCATTTGCCACCCGCCTATCTGAAGATGGTGCAGGACATATTGCACACGCATCTGCCGGAAGCGGAAGTATGGGCATACGGCAGCCGCGTGAACGGCGATTTTTATGAGGCCAGCGATCTCGATCTGGTGGCGCGCCAGCCGGATGATTTAACGCACAGACAAACACATCTACACGATGTAATCGAAGCGTTTTCAGAAAGCAACCTGCCCGTCATCGTACAAATTGTCGATTGGGCACTCATTCCAGCGGCATTCAAGGAGGAAATCCTGGCAAGCCATCTTGTCCTTGCCGTACCGCAAATATCGCGTACTGAGTAAACAATATTGCTGCTTGCGGAGCATGAACCACCCGCCCTTCACCGCACGTAACAAATCACATGTCCAGAACCCGGCTTTCAGCCCGAAACCTGTTCGCAGCATTTTTAACTTGCCAGACGCAAGCATCCAACTTACACTTGGTCAACTTATTGATCAAGTAAGAACATCATGAAAGTTGTTACCTATTCGTATGCGCGTAATTCACTCAAATCCGTTTTGGATGGTGTTGTTCAGGATGCGGACGTAACCATAATCAGCCGGAGGGATGCCGAAGGGGATGCGGTGGTCATGTCACTGGATAGTTACAACAGCATGATGGAAACATTGCACCTGACAAGCAACCCGGCAAATTCTGCCGCATTGGCCAAGGCAATAGCGCAAGACAAAGCAGGCCAGGCACAGAAACGTCAACTGCTTGAAATTGAATAGTCATGCGCGCCATCCAGTTTGTGCCGGACGCATGGGAGGCTTACCTGTATTGGCATGGGCAGGACAAGAAAACACTGAAGCGGGTTAATACGCTGATTACCGCTGCTGCGCGCGATCCATTCGCCGGCATAGGCAAGCCGGAACCACTTCGTGGCGATTTATCTGGTTACTGGTCGCGGCGTATAGACGATGCGAATCGCCTGGTCTATCGCGCCACTGATTCCGAGCTGGTCATCGTGGCCTGTCGTTTCCACTACGATAGTTAGTTGATTATAGCCCTACGCGACATGGCAAACTCCAGCAGCCAGAAACAAATTCACACATCGACTACTGCCACTCCGTCATACCGCCGTTCACATAGCCCTGATACCCTTCGATCCCCAGTTCCTGCAGCAATGGCAGCACGCTGACATCCTCGACGCCCAGCGCGAACACGCGAATATCGAGCGAGCGGGTAATATTGACCACCGACGAGATGAAGAACTGATTCTCAAGGTTGCCATGCAGATTGCGGATATAGGCAGGACTCAGCTTCACATACAGCGGCTTTAGTCGCTGCAGGTACTCAAAAGCCGAATGATGCAGACCGAAATTATCCACCGCGAACTGGCCGCCTAATTTACGCATATCGGCGACGAAGTTCTCGATACCGACCCGGTCCTGCACGATGCCGAATTCGGTAAACTCGAATACCAGACGGCGCGCTACCGCAGGATGCGCGTGCATCGCCGTGCTCAACCAGCTGAGCAGCTCCACATCATGGATCGAATGGATAGAGAAATTGATCGCCACCAGCTCATCGCCGCCCGACGCCTGCATGCGCCCGAACAGTCGCTTCAATACCGACAGATCGAAGGCCGGCGTCAACTGATAGCGATTGGCCATTGGAATGAAATGCTCGGCGAGCACCATCTCGCCTTCCGGGTTGATCAGACGCCCGACCACTTCCGATTGCAGCTTGAGCTCGCCGCCGAAATACATCACGGGTTGTGCCAGCAACATCACGCGCTCGGCCGCAATCGCATCCAGAATCAATTCCTTCCAGTATTGCGAGCCTTTGACTTTTTCCTCGTCGCGCAGATTTTGCAGCTGACTCAAACCCGCGCCTTGCGAGATGGATTGCAGCAATTCCATGTCGCACTGCGACAGCAAGGCATTGAGCGTGACCTTTTGCCCGGCGAAATACACCCCGCCGCAACCATAATTCAGGCGCGGTTCAGATCCGATATTGCCCACCGCCGTACCCAGCGCCACACACAGCGCATCGCCCAACTGTACCGCCTGATCGCGCGTGATATTGAACGCCATCACGGCAAAAGTCGGGCCATTGATGCGGCAACGCAACAACTCGCTATCAGGCCAGACCCCGCGCAGCCCGGCGGCAACATCTTTGAGCAACGCATCGCCGTCCTTGTAACCGTTTTTGACGTTGTAGGCGTTGAAATCAGCCACCTGCAACAGGAACATAGAACCTGACACCATGTCGGCACCGTTTTCCAGCAGGGCGTGCACGTGCTGCTCGAAGCCGCGCCGGTTATCCAAACCGGTCAGCAGATCGCGCCTGGACTCATCGCGATAACGCGTCGCCTGACGCACTTCGTGCTCGATGATGGCGAACAGCTTGACCGACATCGAATTGATCGCTTTGACCACGCGGCTCAACTCGCGCGCAGCGGGCATGGTCTTGATCTGCTGAAAATCGCGCTCGCTGATGGCGTGCGCTACGCGCTCGATCTCATGCAGCGGCCGCAATATTCTCGATAAAAAGGCGTGCACCGCCAATAGAGACAGTACATACAGCAGCAGCATGCCCAAAGTGGCCTCTACCGTGGTGCGCCACAACTGTTTGTAGGCAAAATTTGGATGGCTGGTGACGACTACCCGCCCCAACTGCTGCCAGCCCTTGCTGATCAAGGACTCGGCAAACGGCGCATTCAAGGCAAACACGCGCGTGAACCAGACCGGCACACCGACGGGTGCCGGCGCCAGCGTCTTTTCGATCAGCTTGTCGCCCTTAGCGTTCACCACCACGATGGACTGATAAAATCCGCGATCAAACACCGCATTGACGGTAATTTCGGCGCGCAATTCGTCCTTGTCCGCTAAAGCCGGCGGCAGCACCAGCCCGAGAGAGGTGGCCACATCCTGTGCATGCGAGGTCAGCTGCTCCTGCATATACACGCGCGCATTGACCAGATAGACGCTCTCCACGAGGGTCAGCAACACTAAAAATGCGATGGACGTGCCAATAAACTGATAGATAATTTAAAATATGCCTAAATACATAGACCTAAATGCATATATCTAAATGCATATATCAAAATACATAACGATAAACACATAGCGGAGCTAGCAATATTGATGGTGGGGTTCAGTGCGTGAGCAGCAC